>CAZQUE010000114.1:0-12406 GCA_964596185.1 uncultured bacterium
CCGCCAGGTCTATAAACAGCTCCAAGTCTAAAGCTTGGGGCTGTTTTCATTTTAGTTGGTTTCGTATCTTACTTAGGCGACCTCCCTTCCACGTGGGAGGCCCGGCGCTTGACCTCCTGTCGCGCCGGTCATAAGCGCCATCCCTGGCGCAAAACTCGGTCGCCGCCAGGTCTATAAACAGCTCCAAGTCTAAAGCTTGGGGCTGTTTTCATTTTAGTTGGTTTCGTATCTTACTTAGGCGACCTCCCTTCCACGTGGGAGGCCCGGCGCTTGACCTCCTGTCGCGCCGGTCATAAGCGCCATCCCTGGCGCAAAACTCGGTCGCCGCCAGGTCTATAAACAGCTCCAAGTCTAAAGCTTGGGGCTGTTTTCATTTTAGCTAATCTGGGTTTTTCTATTTCCCTCGATAAAAACGTAGTGGCGCAAAATCTTGCGCCACTACATTCCGGTCTTTTTCAACTTTGTGTTTGAAAACGATATATTTATTTTAGAATTCCGGTTATCCAGAGCTTAAGCCAATAAAAAGAATTATAGCCCGGATCCAACTGCCCGGGAATTCTATTTTCCAGATCCCCATGAAATGTGCAGAAAACGATTCTTTTCGGAGCAGGGGAAATCATATATTTCCCGCCATACTTGCAGGCAACTGGCTTGCCATCACGAAGCGGTAAATCCAGCATTAAGCTTCCATCCGGAGAAAAAATTTCAGTTTCAGGTTTTCCTTCTAGAATTGCCAATTCAATTTTTCCGGCGATTTGGTTTTGATTGTGCTGGCACTCGGACTTAGCTGCCTGAATTGAGGCAGACTTATATCCCGGGATAATAATCAGGAAAACAAAAACGAACACAGCCAGACAACAAAGGTAAAAAACGCTTTTCACAACTATTTGGCGTCCTGGGTAATGATGTCTTCCCAGTTCGGTGGGGGGGGGACTATTAGAAACCCTTTAGTTTTTGCAAGAAGATTTTTGGCGGGTTGATCATCAGGGAAATCCTTTAGATGAAGAGAAAGAATACCTTCGGCTATAGAAAAATTCTGATTTGAAAACTCATTATAAGCCGTGTCATACGCCTTTTTTAGGGCCTGGGCTTTGGCTAATTCCTTTGAATCACTGGAGATTCTATCTGCCAGGACCTCATAGACATTTACTTGAGTAGTTTTTCCTGCAACTTTAAGTTTGCCCAGACAGCGACAAACTATTTCCTCCTGTGCCAGCAGAGCTGTTCCTTCGCTGACCAGAATCTCGGTATCCATTATTTTGTTGGCTGTTTCCAGACGAGCAGCCAAATTGACATTGTCGCCAATTACCGTATAATCGAAACGCATTCTTGAACCCATATTCCCAACAACAACAATGCCTGTGTTTATCCCGATTCTGGCTCTTAACTCAGGCTTTCCTTCTTTTTTCCATTTTTCGCGAAGTTTTGCCAGAGCTTTTTGGTTTTCCAAGGCACAGCGACAGGCTCTGATTGCATGATCCTTCTGATTTACGGGCGCGCCAAACACCGCCATTATTGCGTCTCCTTCGTATTTATCGAGGAGTCCTTCAAATTTAAAAATAATTTCGGTCATTTCCGAAAGATATTCATTGAGCAAACTTACAACATCAAGGGGTGACATGCCCTCGGAAAGTGATGTGAAACCCTCGATATCCGAAAAGAATATTGTCAGGTTCTTTTCTTCACCATGAAGATTTAATTTCTCAGGGTTTTTCAAGATTTCATTAACCACCGAGGCAGTAACATAATGTTGAAATGCATGTTTAATTCTTAATTTCTCGGAAAATTCCCGATAATATCGATTTACGATCGAGTAAACCATAGAAGCTATAATTACAAAGAAAACAGCACTAAAGCCCATTTGAACTCGATAAACTGTTAGCAGGGACAAGGATACCATTAGGCCAGAAATAATGGCCGATATGCTTAAACCTATCACCCAGGGTGCTGAAAGTATTGGGAACAAAACAAAATGAATGAATATTAAAACTAAAATTGCAATCAGGAAACTGTTGTGGGCTGGAACCACTTTAAGTCCCTTTTGCCCGATCAAATTCATCAATGCCAGGCCATGCAAAAAGGGAGAATAAACTTTATCAGCAATTGGAGTATAGTATTTTTCCTCGGTCATTGAATTTCCAAAGCCAATTATGACAATTTTGTCCCGGAAAAGATTTAAATCAACGATATTTTGGTAAACATCTGCAAAAGATAGGGTTTTAAATGAGTAAAGAGAGCGATCATAATTGATTTGTAAAAATTCATGATCGGTTAGAGGATAGGCCCAAGTTTTATTTTGGCCTTTTATTGCAACTTTCTTTTCATCTATTTCGATTGCATCGGCTGGAAGATCCCAATACTTTTTTAAAATTTCCAGTTGAAAGGATGGTGTTAGCTGGTCAGACTCTGATTCAAAAAACAAAGAGACCTTTCTAATTGAATCATCGCCAGAAGCAGAAAAAAAGGTTGGGGCGTAAACGGTATTTCTGGCAAGCAAAGGGAATGGTGGTGTCATGCGACGATTGTCGCGGCGATAAGCTTTAACAACGACATTTCCAAGTTCTTTAACTGCGTCGACCAGCTCAAGATCTGGTTCAGGATTTTCCATTTCCGGAGAAGGAAAAAACACATCGAGACCGATTACTTTGGCACCGGCGGGCTTAAGATTCATAAGAGCTCTTGCAAAAACTGAGCGGTCCCCCTTAAAAAGACCTGGAATACTCAAAATTGAAGTGTCATCTATAATGACCAGAACAATTTCATTTCCCTCCTGATCATTTGGAAAAAGAAAAGAGTCTGATGAAGCTGAGCTTTTGTTTTGATTTCTTTCAATTCGCAAGTTGAACCAGGTGTCGGTCAGCCAATTGTCGAGTCGGCCGAAAAGACCTGAAAATACGAACAGAATACCAAGAAAAAAAACGAATACCAAAAGATTTACAGTTGGTATTCGTCCGAATTTTCCTTGGTAACTATTATATTTCATTTAAATTGTCGTCAGACCTTGCAAACTTCTATTTTAATCGTCATCTGGGGGGGGGGAAGATTCTTCTTCGGGGCAACTGTGAAGAATTGAAAATAGGAGGTCTGGAAGGAGCGGGGCTGCTTGTCGCAGATGAGGCGCTCACTGAGCATGGATCCGAAGACAACGGCTGTTGAGGCAAACTTTCTTTAATAAATTCCTTGATTTCTTCAGGGCTGGCTCCATTTTTAACCATTTCTTTGACCAGTTTTCTTATTTCTTTGGCGTCAGTCTTTTTCCAGTCTCTTTCATGGCCGCGTGCCTTTTTGGATTTTTTATTATACCATCCGGCGGGATTTTTAGGTTTTTGAGGATGGTACAGATTATCCTGTCTGAGCATATTCAGAAATCTTGCATAAGATTGTCGGTAATTTTTCATTAGACTGACTATTTTGGATTTAGTCTCTGGATTTTTTGATTTTCTAGCCTCTATGTAAGCTTCGTAAGCGAGAACGTATTCCATTGCGGCCTGTTCCAGTTCAAGAGCATTTCGCAAATTGATGCTGTCAACATCAATATCTGTATACTGTTCAATTTCGGGAACATTGGTTATCGCAGTTGATTGAACTACGGTGACCTGCTTGTTTCCTGGGGGTTGAATGGGGGGAGGGGTTTGAGCAAATGCACCTCCAGTAAGAAAAACACAAATTAAAAACAAAGCCAATTTTTTCATAAACCTCTCTCCTTAAAAAAAATTGTAACCTATAACTTATCCGAAACCAGGTGATCAACCACTTTTGGCCAGCTTGCCTCAATTTCTGCAGGCAACAAAGCTTTTTTGGCATTCATTTCTTTTTCATATTCTGTTGAGGTCAGGCTCTTTTCATAATCTCGAGTTTCATCAAGCCTCAACAATTCAAGGCCACGATAGTTTTGCATACTGAGCACATCGGCCATGATATTGATTTCATATGGCTCGACAGTATTCCAGTAATCGTGAGTAATAACCAGAACCGGTGGGTCCGGTTCCGGGTGAAATTGCTCGGCTTCGGCCATAATTGTGTAATTATGTTGGCCAATTTTACAATTTGTTAACAAATAATAAAGGTTCTGCTTGAAGAATCCTTCACCCGTGGGCCGCAAATTCAGGTCATATTTTTCAATTCCGATCATCTGATTTTGCAAATCCTGGTAACCGCGCAGGTTGCCCTTGAGTCTTGAAAATCCTGCATTAGCACCTGAAAAAGCCACCGATTCGGCTCTAAGGTTTTCATGAAACTTTTTGGCAAGTTTTACATCAGAGGAGCCAATTTGACTAAGCATGAACACCAAAGGGATTACCAGGGTAACCAATCCGATTACCATTATAATGGCGACACCTTTTTTGGAATGCGTCAGCGAAAATTGGCTATTACTCAAGTTTTCGTTTTTGCCTTTCATACTTAATTCTAACATTTTTTTGGATTTAAAGTTACTCAGGCTACCTATTCATTCATAAGATAAACAGATTCTAGACCAAAAGCCCCATTGCCTTCCAGGTAAATGCCAACAAGACGATTGCCGATATCCTGGGCAGTAAAAGCAACCTGAGTGAAGCCTTCCCCGACGGGGTTCTTATCGACAACAGGGCTACCAGGACCGTTTGGAATAAGACAACGTCGGATGAGGTTTTCCTTTGGTACAAAGTAAAAGCAAACTATGTCACCAGAAAAATTCTTGAAAAAGATTTTGTCATCACTACGTATGGATCTATCAGAATTTATTCTAGGTGATAGAATAGTTCTTGCGGTTCGCAATTCCTGGATCATTTTCCAGGATGACCGGCGAATTCTTTGCTGGGCGTCACTTTTTTCAAGGATTTTTTGCTGATAAGCGCGCTGCATAAAAAACCAATGGCCGACAATTCCGCCAATCAGCGAAAAAATGCAAAGTCCGACAATCAGTTCTACCAGAGTAAAGCCTGAAAGGTTTCTTTTTCTTTTAGATTGAAGGGATATAAACATGCGTCTGATATAGCATATCCTTTCCATTTTCTCGCCAGGTGATTATGATGGCAACGCTTTTAATCTCATCGCCGTCCCCAAAGCTCACGTTGCTTACCGAAAGAGCATATCGAAAATCGTAAAGAGCTAAAAATTTAAAAAATTCCGGCAAATCAGTCTGATTTATGCTTTTCTGCCCGGTTTTGCTGCTTGAAAAGTTCAAAAGTGGGTTGAAATAAGGGTCTTCAGGAGAGTTGCAAAGAGAAATGCCAGGGAGGGGTACTTCCTGAATTTCATCGAATGGAACAACCATCAGGTGTTGGGAAATTCTTCTTGCCAGCCCGGTAGAGAAGCTGAAAACTATGCTTTTTTGAACAGTCCTGCCTGCACTTGAGAACATTCCTATTACTGGCACAAGAATAGTGATAGCGATACTCATGGCAATCAAAATTTCAGTTAATGAAAGACCTTTTTTCATGGTTCGACCCCGTTGGCAGCTTGAGGTCGGGACACAATCAAAGTTCGGTCTGGGAAATTTTTGCGTAGTTCATCAAGAATCATTTCAGATTCTTTTTTTTCACCCTGTTCCTGAAGAAAGCCAGCATACTCAAGGCCGATAGAAAGATCTTTGTTTAGCTTAAATTCTTGGTGGTAGTATTTCCTGGCGGCGGCAAAGTTCTTTTCGATCAATGCAAGTTTGGCAAGATAAAAATTGGCCAATTTTATATTGGGTTCGAGGTCGAGAAGGATTTCCAACTGTGAAAAAGCCTCGGAATATTGTCCGGTAGACATGAGACTATAGCCGAGTCTCAGCCTGGCCATGTGGTGGTCTGGATCTTGTGCCAATGCGTCTTTAAATAATATGATTGCATCGGCGAATCTGTCTCTGGTCAGGTAGAGTTCGCCCATGCGGTAATCTTTGTCTGCTTGCAGATACTGCTTGCTGATTACAGACTGGGTAGTCGCATCAACCCAAAATTCCGGGCTCTTTTTTTCACGTGGGGGGATCTGGAAATGATCGTTTTCTGACTGAGGGGAAAAATAAAACACGAAAAAAATGAGGAAAATAGAAAGAACCAATGCCGAAATTGACTTCGTCAATGGTGGCAAGGCTGCCAATCTTTTTTGAAGCAGCTGGATAAAATCTTTTATTTGATTGCCGGGGCTAGAAGGCTTATTAAACTGAGCTTTTGGTTGCTCCTGTTCAGGAACCGGAGTTGTTTTTGCATTATCTGCCGTTGTTTTTTCCAGGGCAGTTTCCGGTAAAAGGTCAGGAAAAACCGGTTCATAATTGTCAATGTTCAACAAGATATATCTGAACTCATCAAAAGTTTCTTTCGTGATGCCGCTTTTTACGATCTCAGATTGCTGCTCTAGCTTTTCGATGAGCTTAAAAACTTCATTCTTTCGCACAAGGTGAGCAAGGTTCATCAGCTCTGAATTGCTCCAGTTGCGAGACTTCAGAAAGTACTCGCAAGCCTCGGGGCTTGCGAACACTTTCAAATTTGCGGCCAGGTAGCAGGCCACCCGACCAATGTTTCCTTTGTCATAAACAAAGGGTAAAAGAGTTTTTTCAAGATCTTTGAACGGATATAGCTTCAGGGCATCGATGAATCTGTTTTCAGGAAAATTGCGCAGGTGGCTGGAAAAAATTTTCTGAAGATTTTCGGCCCGTTCTTTGGAAAACTCCTCGGTTTTAGCGTAACATAGTATCGTCAGCGCTTCAGGAGACATTTTCCCGACGTAATCCCGGGCAGGGTTAAGCTGCTTTGCCTGCTTCACACACTGAACCCAGCTCTTGCGACAATTAGCCGGCCCTTTTTCATCTAGCAGATCGCAGGCAATCCGTTCGAATTTGGCGATGATTTCTTGCATATATTTTTGTCTTTTCAATATACTGCAATCTTGAGAATTTGCCAACGTTTAGAGTCGCCACAATTTTGCTGGCAAAGTTCGGAAGAATGGGATAAATTATGCCGCAAAGGAACAAACATGATATTTGACTCTACAACGATTCTTACGGGTTTACTGATCTTTTTTGCAAGAATAATCGACGTTTCAATCGGGACAATAAGAATTATCAGCATTGTCAACAGCCGGATCAAGACCGCTTTCGTTCTGGGCTTTCTTGAGGTGAGCATCTGGCTGGTGGTAATTTCAACAGTTCTGAGTAAAATGGAAGGAAAGCCAATTATAGGGGTTTTTTATGCTTTGGGCTATGCGAGCGGCAATGTTGTCGGAATAATTTTAGAGAAACAGATTTCCTTCGGCAACACTCTCCTGAGAATTATTTCTTTCGATTCGGCAAATGAAATCATGCAGAATTTGAGAAGTAAGGGGCATCAGGTCATAGAATTCAGAGGCATTGACAATGAAAGAAGTGTAGTTGAGCTTGAAATTGTCTGTAAAAAGAAAGATGTGCCAAAGATCATGAAAGATGTGCGCAAAATCGAGCCGGATGCTTACTATGTAACCGAATCGGTTGAAATCACCAAAAGAAAACACTACCCGGCCTTACAACCTCCGACCGGGTGGCGATCAATTTTTAAACGAAAATAGCTTTTGTCTTTGAAAGAATCAGCTTCTGACAAAATGCGGCATATCAAAAGGTATTTCAATTGATAATTCAATAAGGCCGGCAATCTTGCCGTCGTTGAACCATGGGGTCTGGTGAATGATCTTTTTAATTCCATTCTTTTCGATAGAATAGGTGTTTTCCGAGCCGGTTTTCAGCAATTCATCAATTTTTGTTCTCGAAGCCTCAGAATGGCAATCGCGCAAACTTTTTCCGATGAGATTACCATACTTTTTGAAAACATTTTGAGCCTTTTCATTCATGAAAACGATCTTGCAATCAAGGTCGCAAACCGTGACTGCAAAATTGCTATTCTTTAAAATGGTATTTAAATCATTCATTTTTTCATTTTGTAGACAGCATCAACAATGCCATAGTTAATTGATTCCTCGGCTGTCATCCAATAATCTCTGTCAAGATCTTTCAAAACTTTGTCTTTGGATTTGTGGCAGTTTTTGGCAAGCATTGTGGCTACAGTTTCACGGGTCTTAATAATTTCTTTAGCCTGGATTTCAAGGTCAGTCGCCTGTCCATAAAGGAATTCCACGCTGGGCTGGTGTATCATCACTTTGCCATTTGGAAAAATATAGCGCTTATTTTTTGCCCCAGCGGAAAGAATCAGCGATCCCATTGAGGCGGCCAGACCCATGCAAACGGTAGCCACTGGTGAAGTGATCATGTGCATGGCATCTATTATAGCCATGCCTGAAGAGATGACACCACCGGGGCTATTGATAAAAAAGGTAATTTCTTCGCCGGGTTTCACCGCTTCGAGATAAAGCAACTTGGCGACGATTTCTTTGGCAGTGTCATCTTCAACCGCCCCCCATAGGAAGATCTGGCGATTTTCAAGTAGCTTTTGTTCTACGACCTCACTTATGTCAGAAGATTTTTCATCTTTATCTTCTCTGGGTTCATCTTCTTCTTCGTCATTACAGTAAAAGGTGCGGCCGGATCGAGTCAAATTTTTATTCATCGTAATCTCCAATTGGTTTTGTTAGATTGTACTCGTTGTCAAAAATAAAAAAAAGTGGAATTTTAAGATATATTCATATATTGAATCGGTTTTTTTCTTTTCAATGGTATTATGTAAAAAAATTTGGAGGGGAAAATAATGTGGTATAAATTTATAGCATTGATATTTGCAGTTAATTTTTTATGGCAGCCGGCATTGAACGCCCAGGCAAAAAGAGGCATCAATATAGCACATCGAGGAGCCAGCGGCTACCTTCCCGAGCACACACTTCAGGCAAAGGCCATGGCATTTGCCCAAAATGCTGATTATATTGAGCAGGATATTGTTCTAAGCAAGGATCTGGTCCCAATCGTCGTTCATGACATTCATCTCGATACCATCAGCGATGTGGCGATTAAATTTCCCGACAGAAAAAGAGCTGATGGCCGTTTTTACGCTGCCGATCTGACTCTTGCCGAAATCAAAACCTTGAATGTAAATGAAAGAATAGATTTAAAAACCGGCAAGGCGGTTTTTGAAAAGCGATTTCCCATTGGAAAATCCATTTTCAGAGTATCTACGCTCGCCGAAGAATTGGAAATGATTCAGGGACTCAATAAATCAACCGGGAAGAATGTGGGAATTTATCCGGAAATTAAAGAGCCTGCCTGGCATCGGGAAAATGGCATGGATATAAGCAAAATCGTCCTGAAGATTTTGGCCGATTACGGCTATTCTTCCGCAGACAGCCGGTGCTTTTTACAATGTTTCGATGCCCAGGAATTGAAAAGAATCAAGAATGAACTCAAGTCAGAACTTCCATTGATTCAATTGATGGAAGGGGAAATGAACCTTGAAGACGTTGCCACCTATGCAAGCGGAATAGGTCCCTGGATAGGCCAGATCATCACAGGAAAAAATGCCGAAGGGGAATTGGAGTTTTCAAATCTGGTAACCGAAGCCCATGCCAAAAACTTGCTGGTTCACCCCTACACATTCAGAAAAGATGCTACGATTCACGAACTTTCGCCGGAATTTCTTCTCCAGGTTTTGTTCAATCAAATCGGAATCGATGGAATTTTCAGTGATTTTCCAGATATATCAGGAAAATTTCTTGAGAATAAAATGGTTGAATAGTTTTTTGAAATCTCTTTCATGAAATTTCTTTATGGCCGTTGAGTTATGATTTCATTATTTAAATCCATCTTTATTTGTTTCATCCCATCGCTATCAGGCGTGTTTTTCAAGCCGGGGAACTGGTATCTCGGCTTGAATAAGCCGCCATTGAATCCGCCTGGCTGGGTTTTTGGACCTGTGTGGACGCTGCTCTATTGCCTCATGGGTATGGCTCTATGGCAGATCGAAAAAGAACCAGATTCTACAGAAAAGGGCTCAGCAAAAAGAATATTTTTCCTGCAGTTGGGGCTGAATGGTCTATGGACACCGGTTTTTTTCGGAGCGCACCGAATGGGCATCGCAGCATTGGTGCTTTTTGCGCTTATTTTGGCGATAATCAAGTGTCAGCAGGCATTTTACAGAATTCGGAAAGTTTCAGCCTTCCTTTTGCTGCCATATCTTCTATGGTGCCTATTTGCAATGTATCTGAACCTGGCCTATTTTTACCTTAACCAGCAGGATTTCTAAGCACTTCATGGAGACGATAGACGGTCTGGTTCGCCAGGCCCTTTATCTCAACATTCTGTCGATAATCGTATCTGAATTTTTCTTGCGGTAGTTCGCTGAAGGTTACTGCGTCCACAACAATCTCGCCAGGTCCAGCCAACTTTTCCAGGCGTGAAGCCAGATTTACCGTCTCGCCAATCGCAGTGTACTCCATGCGATTTGAAGAACCAAAATTGCCGACAATGGCCTGACCAGTACTGATTGAAACGCCAAGTCCCAGCTCATGGCCAGGCGGCAATTCGATTATTTCCCTGAATTCCTTGAACTTTTCCATCAGGCGAAAGGCTGTGTAAACGCAGCGTAAAACGTCGTCCGGCTTCTGAATCGGTGCACCGAATATGACCATAATGCAATCGCCCATGTATTTGTCTATTGTTCCGAAGCTTTTTAGAATCAGGTTTGTGGCCTTGTCAAACCAGGTATTGAGTATTTGAACGAGTTTTTCAATAGGCATTTTTGTAGAAAGAGAGGTGAATCCACGTAAATCTGCCATTAAAATTGAAACCTTCATTTTTTTGCCGCCGAGAGTGGCAATTTCACGGTTATTCATCAATTGTTCAACGACCGAGTCAGAAACATATTTACCGAAAGCATTTCTAATTGTTTCCGATTGTTTCTCAGCTGAATCGAGCATTTTCTTGCGATATTCATGCATTGAGCAGTTCTCGAGTGATGAGCCCAGAACATAACCAAAAGTTGCAAACAGTGCAGGATCAAGGAAAGGACGATTTTCTGGTTTTTGTCTTATAATTGCCATGAGACCGACGACCTTGTTGTTTGCACTTACCGGCATGACCGCCAAAGCATCGAGGTTCGCCTGGGGAATTACTTCGCGCAGGGAAGGCAGTCGGTTGTTCCCGCTGATTACGCTCATAACGCCCTTTTCAGGATCATATGCCGCTTTTTGCCAGAAATCAGGATTAACCATTATTGGGCTGATTTTTTTCGAGACAATCTCGCCCTTCCTCGGAAGAGGAACGAGCTGGTTTTTTTCATAATCAGCCATGAAAATCATTGAATAATCGGCTTTAAATATGACTTCAAGCACATGATAAGCCTGAGAAATAATTTTGCTGCGATCACGCAAACAGCCAAGAAGGCTGAAGTTAAGGATTCTTGCGAGTCCATTTTCTTTCAAATCCTTGTAATCATTTTTCATTTTCACGAATGCTTGATCCGGCATGAATGATTGATGAAGTCGCCATTGAAAGAGAGACATCATAAGAACCAAAATGAATTCTGTAGCCAGCGCCCAGAAGAAATGCTTAAAGCTGCCAAATTTTATGGAAAAAAGAAAAACGGCAACCGTATTTGGAAAAAGAATCATGATTTCCCATACGATGAAGTTTTCGCCGATCAGCAGGGCGCTTAGAGCCAGAATCAGCATGCAGACCATAGATCTCAACTCAATCGACAGCTGACCATTGCGACCAAGGGAATAAAAATCCATTCCGGCAAGTAAAACACACAAGGCAAGAATTACCCAGAATAAGTCGGATTTTACAAGTTGCTTCAAGTTGAAATTAGGTCTGCTGGTCATTTCCGTATTGTAACAAATTTTATGTAAATTTAATATGAGTTATTTCTATCAAACAGGGATTTTCTGTAATAGGAGCAGCTAAATGGTTCAAAAAGCGATTGTAAAAAAATTATCGCAGCGAGTATTTCAGCGGAATTTCAATAACTGAATTTTCCGGCCAGTTTTCTGGTGGCACAGGTAATCTGGTTTCATGCAAGAGTTTCCTGGCAGCTTTTATTAAAATGTTGTTGGCACGATTGCGGACTTCTACGTTGAAAACTTTTCCGGCACGGCTTATTTGAAAAGAAAGCTGAATTGTGCCGCTGATATTTCGGCGACGGGCAGCGTTTGGGTAGCTGAGGTTTTTCTGAAGAATATTACGTAATTTATGCAGGTACTGAATTTTCTGGTCTACGCTAATTTCAGAGATGGAATTTTCAGGAGGCCCGATTTGCCGGGTTTCAGCCTCTTCCTGATTATTAGAAGCAGAAATTGGAAAAGTTTCACTCGGAACTGTTTCCTTCGCAGGCGGCGGGAGAGGTTGAAAGCTTTTTTGCTTTACGATTTTCGGCTGAGGCTTCGGCGGTATTTTTTTTGCATTGGAAGAAAGGGCCTTATTGCGTGCGACAACTTTCTTTTCAGGCCGGGCCTTCGGTTTATTCACCGCTTCTTTTTCGATTTTTTCCAGGGGTTGATTCTTTTTTTTCTCGGAACATGGTTTGCGAAGCCCCAC
>CAZQUE010000115.1:0-12363 GCA_964596185.1 uncultured bacterium
CACGGTCATTGAATTTCTCTTTAAGTTCCTGGAGAGCCTTTGCTTCCTGGAGGCAGGAGTAGCAGGCACTTTGAATGAAGAACAGAACAATCGGCTTGCCCAGATAATCTTTCAAGCTTTCCATTTTATCTGTTGAAAGATTGGGCAGAGAAAATTCAGGGGCAATATCACCCACGTTCAATTCAACTTCTGAATCGAGCAGGTCATCGCCTTCGCCGATAGTTACCATGCTGGTTGGAATTTTGCTGTCAGCAGCAAAAGCCGAAGAAAAAATGAGGGAAATTCCCACTGCGGCAAGAGCCAAACCCTTGAAAAACTTCTTCATTATACCGGTTCTCCTGATAATTAGGTGTATGGGCGCAGTTTATCATAATTGAATAGATTAGGCAAATGCTGGAATTAGTCTGGATATTGTTGTAAAATACCCTCATTAACAATACACACAAGGAGTGAACATGAACCTCTTTTTGAAGAATGCAAGATACTTCTGGGGCGGCGGTGATTCAGAAGTTTTAGAAAATGTATCTTTATTGGTTAAAGGAAGTGAGATTGCTGCAGTAGGCAGTGAAGATGAATTGGCACCAATGGCACAGGATTGTAGGAACATAGATGCAAGTGAACTTCTGATAATGCCTGGCCTGGTCAATACCCACCATCATTTTTATCAGACACTTACGAGAAACTTCCCATGCGTTCAGGATGCCAAGCTTTTTACCTGGCTGGTCAACCTTTATCCTCTCTGGGCAACAATTACTGAAAAAGATTTTCATCTTGCGACAACGGTTGCCACCCTCGAATTGCTTATGAGTGGTTGCACCACCGCGGTAGACCATTCTTATATGGTGCCAACCGGTGCTTCAAATCTTTATTACCACCAGGTTGAAGCCGCGAAAAAAACGGGCATGCGCTTTCACCTCTGCCGCGGCAGCATGTCAAGGTCGAAGAAAGATGGCGGACTGCCCCCGGATTCTGTTGTTCAGACAGAGGATGTCATCATGAAGGAAACAGAAGAGCTGGTCAGTAAGGTTCACCAGTTTGAAAAAGGCGGCATGACCAGAATCATCGTCGCACCTTGTTCTCCGTTCTCTGTTACCAGGGAGCTAATGATTGAGGCCAAAAAATATGCCACAAAAAGAGGACTCAAAACACATACTCATCTCGCAGAAACCAAAGATGAAGAAAATTTCTGCATTAAAGAGTTCGGTGTTCGCCCGGTTAAATTGATGGAAGACCTGGGCTGGATGGATGAAAACTCTTTCTATGCACACTGCGTACATTTCAACCAGGAAGAAATTGAAGTAATGGGGAAAGCTCAGGGTGGCGTGGCTCACTGTCCCACCAGCAATATGCGTCTGGCTTCAGGAATAGCGCCAATTGTTGAAATGCTCAAGGCTAACGTGCCAGTAAGCCTGGCCGTAGATGGCAGCGCGAGTAACGATTGTTCGAACATGATGCTGGAAGTTCGCAACTGTATGCTATTGCAAAGGGTGCAGAAAACCGCCAACTGCATTACTGCCAAGGAAGCATTGAAAATTGGAACCCTCGGCGGTGCCAAGGTGCTCGGTCGTGATGACATTGGTCTGCTGAAAAAAGATTATGAAGCTGATTTAATCGGATTCAGGCTCGATAGTCTTCGTCAGGCCGGCAGTTCAACCGACCCGCTTGCTGCATTGGTATTTTGTGCAGTGGACAAGGTTGATCTTTCAATCGTTCACGGTGAAGTTCTAATCGAAAATGGTGAATTCACAAGATTCAGTAAAGAAGAATTGCATGATATCGTTCGTCAGCAAAACGAGCGAAGTCGCCAGATTTACAGTAATTACCAAAAAGAGTTAGGCATCTCGAGAAAAAAGCGTCCTTTTTGCCTTTAGCATGGCTAAAAGGCGCTTTTTTTTATGCGGTTTCGCTTCCTACGGGCAATTCGGTGAGAATTGTTTTGAGCCGATTCCAGGAAAATGGTTTATTCAAGCAAAAATCAAAACCAAAATCCCGAAAATTTTCAACTATCGGGCTGATGGTGAAGCCGCTGCAAAGAATGGCGGTAATGCCAGGTTGTTGTTCACGTATTTCCTTCATGACCACCATACCGCCTTTGGTGTTTTCACCCAAAACCAGATCAACTACAACCAGATCGTAAGGTCTGTCAGTAATTTGAGAATTTCGAAACAAACGTATCGCCTGCGCCTCATCTTCAGCATGATCACAAACAAACCCCGACTTGCTAAGCATTGTTGAAAGCATGCTGGCGACAAGATTATCGTCTTCGATTAGAAGTAGTCTTTTTTCCATTCTCATTTAATCCTTCTTTGTGGGTAAAACTGTTTTATTTGTAGCCATAATTGAAATATAATATAAACTCAATCAACTATGCAAACAAACAGAGAAAATTCCATCAACGGTCTTTTTTCAGAAATGCATCCGGAAGTTTGACAGTTCCCTAAGCCCTTAAGTTTCTTCCGGTTATTATTGCAAGCGCATTTGCGCTATTTTTTTTGTCAAATTTTCTTTGTTTTTATTGCGTAATGTGCGTAAAGTGTGGTATAATCTAGTTATCTATATCGGAGGCGCGCAAGCATGAGACTTTCCGTTATTAAATCAGCTAACGCAACGTCCTTTTACGTAATTAAGTCCATTACTGTTGGGGGAAAAAGAACCTCCAAGATAGTAAAAAAACTCGGCACACTAAGAGATTTGGAGGAAAAACTCAATGGGCGCGACCCTTACGAATGGGCGCAGGAAGAGGTTTCTAGGCTTAACAACGCGGAAGTCTCTGACAGAACTGAAGTCATTGCCAAATTTTCCAGCGCCAAACGCATTTCCAAAGGGAATAAGATTCGACACAATGGTGGATACCTATTTCTTCAGTCCATTTATTATGAACTCGCTCTTGATAGAATTTGCAAAAACATTAGCAAGCGTTATAAATTCGATTTTGATCTAAACGAAGTTCTGTCTTTGCTTGTTTACACAAGAATCTTGTATCCTTCTTCCAAAAAATCTGCTTTAGAAGCATCTGAACAGTTTATTGAAAAACCAAAATCTTCATTGCAGCATGTTTATAGGTCGCTAGAAATCCTGGCAAAAGAAAGCAACTTTATTCAGAGCGAGCTCTACAAAGAGAGCTGCAAGATTATTAGGCGCAATACCAGCATTCTTTACTTTGATTGCACAAACTATTTCTTTGAGCTTGAACAGGCAAGCGGTATCAAACAATATGGGGTCAGCAAAGAACATCGTCCCAATCCTATAGTTCAGATGGGCCTTTTTATGGATGGCGATGGAATTCCGCTGGCTTTTTGCATCAATCCTGGAAATGATAATGAGCAAAAGAGCTTGATTCCAATCGAAAGCAATATCATAAGGGATTTTGGCCTTTCCAGATTCATAGTCTGCACTGATGCCGGACTTGCTTCGCAAAAGAATCGCATGTTTAATGCCTGTGGTGAACGAGCTTATGTTGTAACTCAGTCACTCAAGACCATAAAGGCATACCTGAGAAACTGGGCATTGGATCCAAAGGGTTGGCAAAAAGCTGGCACCAATGAGATTATCAACCTTGAAACCATTGATGATTCTGCTGAGAATCAAAACATTTATTTTAAAAGTCGTCAAATCAAGGAAAATGAGCTCGAAGAGCAATTGGTTGTGACATATTCCCCCAAATACAAGGCCTACATGAGGAGAGTTCGAGAAAAACAGTTGATAAGAGCTGAAAGTAAACTGAAAAATCCTTCGTTGCTGAAAAAGAAGCGAGCCAATGACCCGGAACGCTTTGTCACTTCTCTGCATTGCACAAATGATGGTGAAGTCGCCGACAAAGAGGTTTTTGTTCTCAACGCTGATGCAATAGCCAGAGAAGAAAAGTTTGATGGATTCTACGCAGTCTGCACAAATCTTGAAGCGGAGCCAACTGAAATTCTAAAAATCAACAAAAGGCGCTGGGAAATAGAACAGTCGTTTCGAATACTGAAGCATGAATTCCGTGCTAGGCCGGTTTTTCTGAGTCGCGATGATCGGATCCAGGCTCATTTTATGACCTGTTTTATATCTTTGCTGATTTACCGCATTCTGGAACATAGGTTAAAAGATGAGTTGCCATGCCAAGATGTATGTGGAGCATCGATAGTCAGAACCCTAAGAGATATGGACTTTCTTGACATGCAAGGTGAGGGTTATGTGCCACTCTATACTCGATCCAATATGACAGATGCAATCCACGATCTATTCGGATTTAGAACAGATACGGAAATCGTAACAAAGGCTGGTATGAAAAAAATTCTCAAAAAAACTAAAAACTAGATTCACATTACTCACTTTCCAGAGTACAGACAACGCTCAAAACTCCCGATTGAGAAAGAGTTCTGAGCGTTTTTTATTGCAACAACTGTCAAAGTCAGGAAACTGTTTTATTTGTAGCCATAATTGAAATATAATATAAACTCAATCAACTATGCAAACAAACAGAGAAAATTCCATCAACGGTCTTTTTTCAGAAATGCATCGACATATTAGCCTGCTGCTTTCTGAGATTCCTCGCCTGATAAAATTTCAGGACCAAAATGCGCTATTCGATGCCGATGCAAAATCAGCCTTTCTTCAGCTAAACAAACTGCCCCATCGTCATCTGGAAATAAATAACAAGCCGGTAATAATCTGTGCTTTTGTCGGTCCAAGTGGCTCGGGGAAAAGCACTATTTTCAATCTGCTGACAGGATTGAAAACGCCTGCCGGGGGCGCTGTTCGCCCGATGACCTTCGCTTCAACCGTTGCCATCCCCCAGGAAATTTATGATTGTTTTGATGCAGAAGCCATTTTCCCAGGTTTCAATATGGTTGAGTTGACCAATCCGGGTGACCTGCGTAACCGTAACGTTCCAGTTTCCCAATTGTTCAAAGCATCTTATCCGCAACCTGATTCTAATTTCTGGCTCTGCCTGGTCGACATACCTGATTTCAATACGACTGAAACCACAAACTGGAACAAGGCAGAACAGATGATCGAGCGGGCTGATTCAATTATTTACACAGTTTTTACCGAATCCTACAAGGATCAAAAAGCATACGAATTTTTGAAAAAATGCTGTCGTTTTTCAGGCAGCCTTACCTACCTTTTAACCAAGATTGATGCGGAAGCGCCTTTAGAAAGTGCGATAGCAGTGAGAGAAGACTTACTGGAATTTGCCGGAAGGGATCCTGATTTTGCGGAAGAAAGATCTTGCAGCAATACTTTGCATAATTATTTAAAGAGTGCAAACTTTTATTTCGCAGAGCGCAAATCCGAGGTCACCCTGTCAATCTTTCGACCTTTTGCAAACACGCATTTAAACTTTGCCGACTTTCTTTTTGATCAGAAGGGCCTACAGATTATTCTTTCACACCATCTTCAATCTATTGCCCTTGGGATTTCGGCCAGTTCAAAATTTTGTGACTTTGCCGAAACCCGCCGCAAAGAGCTTGAAGCTCAACTGAAAAAGCTAAGCCGGCATTTGAGCAAAGCGGCGCAAAAAATTGTCGGCGAGGAGTTTCCAGTTTTTCATATTTTGGCGATGATTAGAAGTCTTCTTGAGGAAAACCGGCCGAACCTGCTGCAACGAATCGTTCGCCCCCTGGCAATGATTGGTTCTGGCATCAAAGAAGTCGTCAAATCGATAAAAACCCGAATTTCCAATCTGAAGAAAGATGATTTCCAGGGTGAAATTTCTGAAAGAAACAAACTGGAACGCGAAAGACTTGCACATCAGGTCGAAAAGCTCGTTGAAAAATGGCGCGATAACTTTGATTCGAAAACTTTAACGGCAGAAAACTGCCGCAAGCATATTGAGATTTTGTTAGAGAAAAAACTGCCGCCCGTTGATGATGAATGGGAATTGTTCGTTAGAGCCAAGCTGCAGATTTGGATTGCCAATAACAAAAATCGCTGGATCTGGATCAACGTTATCAACGATATTATCATTTTTCTCGGGGCAGGCCTTTTTGTTGCGGATGTTTTTATCGACGGTGGAATCGGCACTCTTGGCCTGGTGGCCGCGATAGGTGGCGGTTCTGCCGCAGGTGGTTTACTGCTTTCTCTTTTCAACAATATGGGCCTTGGCAAGGAGATTCTTGAAGCTCACAAGCTATGGAAAGAACTGCGCGAAAAATCATATATCAAACATTTGAATGACAATCTTGCATTACCGCTATTTGCCAGCCCAATGCTTGATGAATTTTCCGGTTTAGATGACAGGCGAATTAATGAATGTCGAATTGCCTGCAAAAAACTCGAGGAGATAAGCCGCAGGTATGAAAAACAAAAATCTTGATTCAATACTGAAACTCTGTGAAATTGTGCGGGAAAAATCTGCCCCTTTTGCCGAGAACTTGAATTTTCTCGATTTCCAGCAAAGTCTGACTCAGGCCATTGAATATACTAAAGACCAAGGTATTGGCAGGCCTTTGGTAATTAGTCTAATTGGTGGAACGGGCACCGGAAAGTCTTTGATCTTTTCAAAAATCTGTCAAAAAGAAGATGCAAGCCCATCATCAGATGCAATTAGAGGCTTTACACAGAAGCTGCATGTTGCTGCTTGTGAAAGTGATCGGCCATTTCTGAGCTTTAAAGATGAAACGGTGTTCGTGCCTGGAATAATGGAAGGCGTTGTCTTAATTGACACCCCCGATCTAGACAGCATTCATCGTCAAAATGCACTTTTAACACAACGAATCATTCAGGACTCTGATTTTCTGGTTTATGTGACCACCCCTGATAAGCGTTCAAATTTCGATATTCAACAAACCATTCTGAATTGGGCTTCACGCAAACGTTGGTTTTTTGTGATGAATAAGACCGATACCTTTGGCGAAAACGACTTAAGCAGTCTAAAAAAAGATTTTTTGGAAAAAATTACCACTCTTGGCTTCAAAACAAACGACAAACATGTCTTTCTTTTTTCCGCGAGAGATGAAAATTCATTTGAATTTTCCCGTTTCAAAGATGCGATTTTTTCAAAGCGAAGTTTGCAACAAAATTGCCTGATCAGAGAAACAGCCTCAATCAGGCAGATTTTACATGTAATGCATGAAAACGACTCTTTTAAGAATATTCGCAACCTTTACCTGAAACTACAAAATCAAATCGATCTTCTAAGAGATCGCCTGGCCAATATTCCTGGAGAAGTATTAAAAAGCAGATCTGTCGATGAGCTGGCTGATCAGGTTCGAAATCAACAGGTTTATCAGCACCTGATTCAGGGGCGAACCTTTTTTCTTTTTCCATGGTTCTGGGCTTTCAGTAAGCTTAATCCGGTGGTTTCCATAAATGAGATCAGTTCAAGAATCGCCTTTGGCATTAAAGAAACCGGAAATTTCAATGATTGTCGTAAAGATGAAGAAAGGATTTTGATAGATCTTGATTTGCCTGCAAAACATTCAAGACAGGAAAATATCGCCTACGAAATTGAACTTTCTCAGCAAATCCGAAAAAATTTAGCCGATTCGGCTGGTGAAATTAGCAACAACAGGTTAATCGCCTTTTATTTGTTTCTGGGAAACCTGCTGCCAATGATTATCGCTTTGCAGGCTTTGTTCAGAATTTTTTCTCAATGGTTAGCGGGCATGTGGTTGCCTTCAGACTTTTTTTTGCACGCAGCAATGATAATTGCCGGCTCCACCTTGCCAGGTTATCTCCTCGTTTCAAAAGGAATAAAAAGAATTGCTTCGACAAGAAGTCTGGCCGATCTAAGTATCGCAATCAATACTGAGAACCTGGAATCAATTAAAATTTCACTTGAAGATTTTCTTAAAGATTCCCAGAAGCTGATGCTGGAATGTGAAAAGCGCCTAAAAATTTGTGAAAGCAGCCTGGAAGCAGAAAATGGGGCAATTGTATCATCGATTGAAGAAGAAGTAGGCTAAACTGCCAGAAAACGATAGAATCCCAAGAATATCAAAAAAGCCGATGCGAAATTGTCTGAAGCGGGTTCGCTCCCTTGAAACGCAATAGCCCCGGGCTTCCATTGCCAGAGCAAGGTCCCCTGCCCTGATTATTGCCAGAGAAAGAGTGGGAACCAATAATGGCATCAGGGATTTAATTGCCTTCAAGCCAAATCCATGGGAAAATTTTGCTCCTCTAGCCATTTGTGCTACTCTGATTCGGTCTATTTCTCCGAGAATGACTGGCAAAAAGCGTACCGCAATAACCATGACCAGAGCCAGCTCTCGTGCCGGTAGGCCGACCAACTGAAAAGGACGAAATGATTGCTCCCAGAAATACATCAGTTCCGATTGCGAGGAAATAGTAACGAATACTCCTGCGGCAATGAAAACGCCGATAATGCGAAAAACGGCTTCAATTGCCAAAATAAAGCAGAAGTCCCCTCGCGAAAAACCTTGAATCAAAGCAACGATCAAAAGCAAAAACCAGATTTTCTTTACTGAGCCTAAAACGCTTAAAAGCGGGACTTTCCCGGCAACGGCAAAAAAAAGCAACAGGGCTAGACTTATCGTTAAATGCCAGATGTTAGCCGCGAGTGCCGAAAAAATGATAATCGTCAGCATCGTAAAAAATCCTTTTAAAAAAGGATTTAAGCAATATAAGAAGCTGTTATCCGGGGAATATGTAATCATCATTCCTGGCACCACCTTTCATGAATCGGGCTACGGATTCAGCTTTAAAAATCGGCAATACTGATGATGAACGAATCTTACTAACATTCTCAATATACCAATCGGGCAAAGGATAAAAATTGGGTTCTTTAAGGGCCTGTGCAACAAACTCTGCTGGCAAATAAGATTTTACTGTATTTTCATTGATAAAGAGAACTGAACCGGCAAGTTCAAAAAGATTTTCCGGATCATGGGTTACGACAATTACTATATGTTCGGTTGATATTTCTTTTATAATATTGGCAAGGCTGTTTTGACCTGAAAAATCAAGCCCGGCCAACGGTTCATCGAGAAGAATTATGTCGGGCAGCAAGACAGTGCATGCAGCAAGAGCAACTTTTCTTTTTTCCCCGCCGGAAAGTTCGATCGGGTGTTTATGCCAGAAGTTTTCCGGGGTCAGTCCCCATCTTTCAAGCCAGTTGCGACCTTTTTCTTCGACATTATGGATGGTGCCGGCTTGTTGAAGAGCAAAGCAAACCTCTTCTCTTACCGAGGGATTGAAAAATAAATTTTCAGGATTTTGAAAGGCCAGCGCAATATTGCCTTCAGGGTTAAAAGCGAGTTCATCGGCTTTAATTTCCCCTTGGAAATCTTGATGAAATCCGGCAATAGTTTTTAGTAATGTGCTTTTGCCTGATCCGGCGCGACCAACGACCAAATTGACCCGGCCTCGAACAAATTTGCAGTTAATTGGCTCACAAACCTTCTGTAAGCCATAGCTGAGGATGAGATTATTCAATTCAAGTGTTTCAATCATCTTTTTGAACCATCTTTTCAAGATAATCTTCAAGCAACCATTGTTGCGGTATCGGGTATAAATCGCAAAGATCCTTGTTTCTTTTTAGCTCTTCAGTGCTGCCGGAGAAAACAATTTGACCTTGAGAAAAAACTTTAACTTCTTCAAAAACAGCGAAGTCATCTGGGATTTGAGAGATGATGATTATGCCGGGTTGACGCTTCTTAACTAGATTAGCAACAGTATGATAAAACTCTCTTCTTGCCCAAGGGTCAAGGTGAGATGTCGGTTCGTCAAAAATCAACCAATCAGGTTCCATAACTAAAACCGCAGCGATGCACAAAAGTTGTTTTTGTCCACCGGACAGGTGATGAACAGGTTTTGAAAGGAATTTTTCAAGACCCAATTCGGCAGCTACTGCCAGAATTCTGTCTGGTATTTCGTTTCCGGGGACTGCGAGATTCTCTAACCCGAAAGCAATGTCTTCCTCAACGGTTGTTCCAACGATTTGATTGTCTGGATTCTGAAAAATGATACCAACCTTGCGATGGATCTGGGCATCATCATCCGAGGTATCAACCCCGCAGACCTGGACTTTTCCGGAGCATGGTTTGAGAAGTCCGGCAATAAGTTGAGCGAAGGTCGATTTACCGCTGCCATTGCCGCCAACGAAACCATAAATTTTGTTTTGAGCTAAAGAAAAGGAAACCTCCTCAATGTTGAAGGAGGTTTCCTGGTCCTCTTTGTACCGGAAAGAAACCCGGTCAAACAGAATCATTGAATCACCTGATTATTTAGTGAATTCGATGATTGCCATTTCGGCGTTGTCGCCACGACGATTGCCAAGCTTGTAAATGCGGGTATATCCGCCAGTTACACCGTCAAAGCGGGGGGCGATGCGGTTGATAAGCTTGGTAATAGTGCCTTCCACGCGCAGAATTTTCTGAGCGTTTTTTCTTTCACGCTTAACTTCTTTGCCGTCGTTACCTTTTACTGTTCTAGTGCAGGTGGCGGGGATATAATCAACGATGAAAGAAGGCTTTTCATTCTTTTCAGGATCAGCCATGAATTTTTCAGCAGCTTCACGATTTTCCTTGGTCAGATTCGACAGATATTTTTTGATATTGTCGCGACCGAGGATTTCTTTGTCGCCACAGCCATGGAAGAAACCTTCAAGAAGGGTTCTTTTTGAGGCTTTGAGAGCTCTGGTGTGCTGCTCGGTTTCACCTTTGATGCCATGAAGTTTTTTGGCAATGGTGATAGCCTTTTCAATTTCTCTGCGCAAATCTTTTGCTTTGTGCAGAGTGGTTTCGATTTTTTCGTATTTTACGAGAGAAGTGCACAGAGAGCGGAACAGAGCTTTTCTCTGGTGTGATTCTCTTCCAAATTTGCGTCCAATTTTGAGATGTCTCATTCTTCATTACCTCCGGCGGTATCGTCGTCATCAGGAAGACTGAGATTGAACTGACCCAGTTTTTCCCGAACTTCCTTCAATGATTTCTTACCAAAGTTCTTGATTTCAAGCAGTTCAGACACTTTCTTGTTGACCAGTTCACCCAGGGTCTGGATGCCGGCTTTCTTAAGGCAGTTTCTGGAACGAACTGAGAATTCAAGGTCTTTGATGAGAATATCGAGATGACCCTTCTGAGGTGCTTCCTGTTTCTGAGCAGAAACCATAACCAGCTCTTCTTTGTGAGTCGGTTTGCCAGCCTGGTTGTCGACGATTTCTTCTTCGAGGGCCTGGAACAGATCAACGTGTGCACGCAGAAATTTGGCGGAAAGCTCAACAGCTTCGGCTGGTTGCATACTGCCATTTGTCCAAACATGCAGGTTCAGCTTATCAAAGTTGATATCCTGACCGACGCGGGCGTCCTCTACGTTGTATTGAACTTTGGTAACCGGAGAAAACTGTGAGTCGACGAGAATGGTGCCGATTGCCTGATGAAGATCCTGTTGATCTTCAGCGAGCACGTAGCCACGTCCGCGGCGGAAAGTAATGTCCATGCCGAGAGTAATATCGCCAGTAACCTGAGCGATATGTACATCTTCATCGATAATCTGCAGGTCGGAATGACTCTGGATATCGGCTGCAGTTACATCGGCCGGGCCTTTAACTTCAAGGCGCACGGTAAGAGGTTCTTCAGTTTCCAGATTTACTACCAGTTTCTTGAGATTGAGAATAATGGCGGTAACGTCTTCAACAACACCGGGAATACTGCAGAATTCATGCAGAACGCCGTCTATTTTTACTCCGCAAACAGAGGAACCGGGAAGAGAGGCCAACAGCACTCTGCGGAATGCATTGCCGAGAGTTTGTCCATAACCTCTTTCGAGTGGCTCGAGGGTTATGATGCCGTGGTTTTCGTCTTCACCTTCAGAATATTTTATTTTGGGTCGATTAATTTCAATCACGCTACAAAGCCTCCTTAAAAGGTTAGCGAGAGTAGAACTCAACGATCAGGTGTTCCTGAATCTTCGGATCAAGCTGAGATCTTTCTGGCAGAGTAACAAATTTACCTTTGAGGTTTTCTTTGTCAACTTCCAGCCAGGGAGTTTCGTCGCGGCTTGAAGAAATTTCAATGATATCCTTTACAGTTTTGCGAACTTTACTGTTTTCGAGGAGTCGAACTTCATCGCCGGGTCTGAGCTGATAACTTGGAATATTGCATTTGCGGTTGTTAACTTCGAAATGTCCCTGAGTTACCCACATGCGGGCCTGTGCGCGGGAAATTCCAAAACCCATGCGGAATACGACGTTATCGAGTCTTGTTTCTAACTGGTGCAGAAGGTTAATCCCTGTATTACCTTCTTTGCGGTTAGCGATGTCATAATACTTGCGGAACTGTGATTCCAGAATTCCGTAAGTTCTTCTTACTTTTTGTTTTGCGCGCAGCTGGATTTCATAACCAGTCTGTTTTTTGCGCATTCTGTCTGCGCCATGAACGCCAGGAATGGTTGCGCGGCGTTTGAAGGCACATTTTTCGG
>CAZQUE010000116.1:0-10696 GCA_964596185.1 uncultured bacterium
CCTTTACTTTTGCAATAGATGCGCGTTAATTCTTTAATTAAAAATAGCAATTCGCCAAATGGGAAAAGTGTAAAAAAATTGTTACTTTATTGCTAATGTGTGTGCGAAAATCGCACATGTAAAAAAAACGCACGTTTTTCACAGCAGAGCAAAACTAACTAAATGCCCATTAATAAAGACTTTCTAAAGTTGGCACAACCCTTGCTTATAGAAAAGTGTCGTTCTTTGATAACAATGGGTTCAATTACGGGTCGCTAAACTTTAAGTTATAGCAGTTGCAGCATTTTCGTAGCGAGTTTCGCTAATGCATTGTTACCCTTTTTTCTTGTAATTGAGCCTTTGTATTTACGCTTAGTCGCGTCCCCGCGCGACTTCACGTATCCTCTCAAAAGATCCTCTCACTTTGCCCCTGGCTTTCAGTCCAGGGGCCCTTTTTTTCCCGGAAAACTAATATTATCTCAATTTTATTCCGATAAGGTTCTATGAACTAATCGAAAGGGGTCTTTTTGTATGGAAGTCTATATGAAGCCTTGGAGCAATTTTGCCAACTTCAATGATCGGGCCAGTCGTCGCGAATATTGGACTTTTGTCTTGATCAACATGGCAATTACAATCGTTCTGAATTTTCTCGCCCGCCAGGTCGGGGTTATTGGCATCTTAAGTATGCTTTTTTCACTGGCTATTTTCGTTCCCAGTCTTGCAGTCGGTATTCGTCGTTTGCATGACACCGGCAAATCGGGTTGGATGTTTCTGCTGGCATTTATTCCGATCATTGGCTGGTTGATACTGTTGATATTCATGTTGCAGGAAAGCGGCGGCGACAACCAGTATGGTGCTGTGCCGAACGACTGAATTCTGCTGATTGATTAAAGCAAAGAGGCGGATTAATTGCCCTGGGCAATTAACGCCTTTTTTGTTTCCGCAAGATCCCCAGTTTCCAAGCGTTTAAATTAAAAATTGACAATTGACCCGTTGCTGAATGATATTTTAAAGCCAGAAATTAAAGCATAACAGGGAAAGACAAATGATGAAGCAGGGGCGCGACCTCACCTCCGGCAGCCTGTTCTGGAACCTTGTTTTCATGGCAGTTCCAATCATGCTTTCAAATTTCATTCAGGTAGTCTATAACCTGACCGACACATTTTTTCTCGGACAACTCGAAGCTGGAGCGACCCAGGCGGTTGCCGTATCAGGGCTGGCTTTTCCGATAATTTTTCTACTCGCTTCTTTAGGGCAGGGGTTGGCGGTGGCGACAACTGCTCTGGTTTCAAGATACAAAGGGCGGGGTGAGCTTGACAAGATTCGCCAGATTCTTGGACAGACCTGGGTGATGAATCTGGTTTTTCTTTCTTTTCTGGCAGCCATAGCTCTGACTTCAGTTATGCCGTTGCTGCAGGCTTTGCAGACCCCGGCTGAAATCCTGGCCGATGCCAATATCTATATTCAACTGATAATTTTTGGCATTATCATGATGTTCATTTTTTTCATTTTTCAAAGCTTTGCAGTCGCGGTTGGCGATTCTGTCGCTCCTATGGTTATCAATATCATTTCGGTGCTGATAAATATCGTTCTCGATCCGATCATGATTTATGGCTGGCTGGGGTTTCCTGCAATGGGGGTCAGGGGAGCCGGGGTCGCCACGTTGATTGCCCGCGTGGGCACGGTAATAATGGCTACTTTTTGCATGTTCAGATATTATCGCAATTATGTTCCGGCTCTTTCAGACTGCAAGCCCGACCTGGGAAAAATCAAAAGCATTTTGAAAATCGCCATTCCTGCGTCACTGGCACAAACTACCACTTCCCTGGGCTTCGTGGTCATGCAGGGGCTGGTAAATTCATTCGGAACTGCGATTATCACCGCCAATTCGATTGGCACTCGCTTCGTTAATTTTTTTATGATGCCGCCAATGGGCATCAGTAACGCGCTTTCGGGAATAATTGGTCAGAATCTTGGCGCAGGCAAGCCTGAGCGGGCGATCAAAAGCTTTCATATCGCCTTGGCTATGGTTATTGCAATAATGACCTGCGGTTCATTGATTCTTTACAATTTTGGCGACCGCTTGACCGCAGTCTTCGTTAATGACGGCGAAGTAATCGGTTATGCCAATCAAATGCTTAAAATAAACTCGATTGCCGTCTGGTTTTTTGGCTTTCTTTTCGTCTACTGGGGCGTCTTCAACGGCAGCGGTCATACCCGTCCGGTCATGGTTGCCGACATACTCAGGCTTTGGTTGATAAGGCTGCCGATGGCCTACATTCTTTCAGGTTACTTTTGCAACTACGGCTTTACCGGCCATATCGGCCAATTTATTGAAAAATCGGCGACGGTTCTTGCCGATACCCCGTACACTGCGCTTTGGTGGCCAATGATTTTCAGCAACCTTTCGGCAGTGCTGATGGCCACCTGGATTTACCGCCGCAAAACCTGGCTACGCCAGCGGGTCGAATTCAATTAATTTTTTGCCGACAAAGATTCAATCAGCTGCTCGGCAGCCTTCAAGCCGTCTACCGCTGAGCTTACAATGCCACCTGCATATCCCGCACCTTCTCCGGCCGGAAAAATGCCGCGATGGCTCGATGACTGGCCTGTCTCGTCGCGAACAATTCTGATTGGACTTGAGCTGCGCGTTTCTGCAGCGTAAACGATCGCGTCCTTCTGATTGACACCGTTTAATTCGTTTAGCATCGCTGGAATTGCCGATTTAAGAGTGGCGAGAACGAAATCGGGAAGTATTTCAGCGAAATTGGCCGGCCGGGCCAGCTTACAGGAGCGATTTGTCGGCAGATCGGCCGAGACCCGGTCGGCGAGAAAATCTTCGAGTCTGGCAGCGGGAACGGCAAAATTGCCGCCGCCGGCATTGAATGCCGCGGCTTCGATCTTCTTTTGAAAGCTGATTCCTGCAAGAGCATCGTCTGGATTTTCGCCAAGATAGTCTTCTGGCATAACCGGAACGATGAAGGCGGCATTGCCCCAGGGACCGCTGCGGGCGGCGTAGCTCATGCCGTTGGTAGTTAACATTCCGTTTTCGCTGGCACAGCTAATCACCAGACCGCCCGGGCACATGCAGAAACTGTAACAGGCGCGCGCCTGAGCTTCAGGTTTGCGGGTAAGTTTGAAGCTTGCTGCGCCAAGTTTTGGATGCCCGGCAAACTCACCATACTGGGCGCGGTCAATCTGTTGCTGGGGTAGCTCGAGTCGGATGCCAACCGCAAATGGCTTGCTTTCCAAAGCGACGTTTGCTTCCGCCAGAAGCTGGTAAACATCCCGGGCACTGTGTCCGGTTGCCAGAATCAGATGGGCGGTTTTGAATTTTTCGCCGCTGGCAACGACAGAATTCAGCTGGTTGCCATCGCAGAGGATGTGTTCAAGTCTCAGGTTGAAACGAAATTCGCCGCCTTTGGCTTCAATCTGCCGCCGCAGTTCTGGAACGATTTCAAACAGCTTGTCACTACCAATGTGTGGCTCAGAATCGATCATGATATCTTTCGGCGCCCCGCACGCCAGAAGGGTTTCAAAAAAGAGTCTGATGCGCGGGCGATCTTTGCTGCGTGCAGTGAGTTTGCCATCCGAAAAAAGTCCCGCTCCGCCTTCGCCGAAAAGAACATTGTTTTCCGGATTGAATTTTCCATTGCGCCAGAATTCGTCAACGATCTGCTGACGATCTTCGGCTCTGGTTCCGCGCTCGATAATCAGGGGCTTAAGGCCCATCATTGCCAGATGATATGCCGCCATCAGGCCGGCAGGTCCGGCACCAACCACAACCGGGCGATTTTCAGGCACTTGAAATTCAGGCAGCGAATTGTTTGCAGCGCTTTCTGAAGAAACAATTTCTGCATCATGGTTGCGCATTACATTCTTTTTTAAATTGTCCGGCAGGATTGCCTCGAGGTGAAGAATAAAGACAGGGGTGGGGCGCCTTGGGCGTGCGTCCAGAGAACGGCGGAATATTTCAAAGGTTTTGATTTCTTCAGGTTGACAGCGAAGTTTTTTGGCAATGCCTTGGCGAATATCGTTGTCGTTATACTCCAGCGGCACTTCAACCTGTTTTACAATTACTTTCATTTAACAACACCTTCCCTGCATACGGTTATTAGCAAGATTTAAATCAATTTTTCAAATTAAGCCATTCAGGAATTTGCAGCAAGAAGTTTCATCGCCGCACTTCTTCCGGCCAGCCATCCAGTTGAGAAGGCGGCCTGAAGATTATAGCCGCCCGTGTCTGCATCGATATCGATCAACTCCCCGGCGAAAAACAAATTTTCAACTAGTCGCGACTCCATGCTCTGCGGATTTATCTCCCCGGTATCAATCCCTCCGGCGGTAACGATCGCCTGTGACCACGGCCCTGCCTCAACTATGTCAAAGCAAAGCTCTTTGAGCCAGTTTCGCAATTTGCGTCTATCGACTGCGCTGAATTCACGGCATAAACTTTTTGTTGAAATGCCAAGTTCTTCGGCGCAAAACTCGACCATGGGGGCCGGCAGCAACCCGGCAAGCATTTCTTTGACAGGTCGCGTCTGCAATTGTTTCAGATCACGCAAAAGCCGCTGATCGAGCTTTTCGTGAGAAAGAGCAGGCTTGAGGTCGATGCATAGACGAACTTGCTTTTTATCATGCAACAAAGGCACCGCTGTTCTCGACAGGGTTATCGCCGTTGCGCCCCCGAGGTAACCATCGATAAATTGCATTTCTCCGAATTCGGCAGCAATCTTGCGGCCATCGGCACGAAGTTGAAGTTCAATATTTTTCAAAAGCAGACCGTTGAGATTGCCGGGAAGATTTTTCTCTGGTTTCAGCGCTACCAGAGAAGGGAAAAGTTGCGTAACCTTGTGCCCCATTGCCGTGCCAAAGCCGTAGCCATCGCCGCATGATCCTGTTAATGGATATGATTTGCCGCCGGTTGCAAGCAACAATACCTGGCAACTGAAATTTCTACCGACCTGAGTGATAGCCTTAAAGCCGGATTCATCTCTGGCAATCTTGACTACACGTTGACCAACAAGAATTTTAACTCCTCTTTTGCTGGCGGCATTCACTAAACTTTTCGCGGCATCGGTTGCTTTACCAGAGGCGGTAAAAATCCGTCCGCCTCGCTCTGCATTAGTTTTCAGGCCTTCATGATGAAAAAAATCGAGGAGTTCCTGATTGAAGAAATTTTTGAAGCAGAATTTGAGAAAGCGACCCTTTTGATTGAAATGCTTCAAGAATTCAGAGTATTGGGCGGTGTTGGTAAGATTGCCACGACCTTTTCCCGAAATCCCCAATTTCAGCGCAGGCTTTGGCATGGCCTCAAGAACGACGCTTTTGATGCCCTGGTCTGCCGCAGAAATTGCCGCCATCAAACCGGCCGGCCCTGCTCCGATTATCAGCAGAGGAATGTTCAACTTTTTTTAACGCTGAAGCCAAAATGGCCGAGTTTTTTGCCGAGCTGGTAATAATGACCATGAGCGAAGCCGATTAAGGCTGCTTTGTCTGATTCCAGGCGACCATGCGAGTCGATCAGATGCTCAGAAACCTGGATTGAGGTTATCTTCGCCAGAAACATCGAATGTGAACCCAACTCTATTTCTCGATCGACTTTGCATTCAATGTTGATTGGGCATTCCATGATAATTGGTGACAGAACTGTTTCTGCCTTGCCTTTGGTCAGACCGGTTTCGTGAAACTTGTCGTGGTCTTTGCCGCTGATAACTCCGCAAAGATCGGTTTCTCGGGCAATGCGCCGATCTGGAATGTTGACCACGAAATCGCCGGAAGCTTTTATCAGTCCGTATGAGTGTCGTTCTGGCCGCACGGAAATGGAGAGCATCGGTGGCTCAGAACAGATGGTGCCGGCCCAGGCAATCGTGATTATGTTCGGCCGATGGCCTTCGCTCTGGCAGGTAACCATAACGGCCGGAACCGGCGAAAGCAAAGTTCCGGGCTTCCAGCTTCGTTTTCCAATATTGATCATTTGCGGTTGATTCGCCATTTAAGATGCCTCTTCTTCTTTTTTTTCAGGTTTTTCAAATGTGGTCATCAAACCAAATTTGCTACCGTACTGCGCAAGGATTTTTCTTTTTTCATCTTCGCCGGCCAGGCGCGAATCGTAGTCGGGTGCAAAAACCGGAAAGCTTCTTGAAGAGTCGGTATGCACCAAGGCAATGTACCATGAATCGACGCCCCGATAGTTATAATGGCGTAGAAAAACCCCCTGATATTTGCGAACCTTTTCCTGCCACTCGGTTTTGCCTTTTCTTGTCTTTTCGCAAAAGGTTACGGTGCCGTCGGCGATCTCGATTTCTTTGGAATAGGCCCGACGATCCATGTAAATCTTGTAAAAGCTGTACAAACTCGCGGCACTGATAGCAATGCAGACTATGGCTACCGTTTTGTAGTATTCGGGAATGTTAGGGTCTTGCTGGGCCATATAGATAAGTTTTACCGATAGGGCCATGACCCAGAGCATCGACAAAACGGCGACGACACCCGAAAAATAAAAAATCAGCGCCGTCTTACCGGAAAAATCGAGACCACGTTCGACAAGCTTCATCGGAAAATCCTGGTTTTCCGAGGTTTTCCAGGCAAGTTCGTTTTTCATTTGAGCAACATCCCCTTGAATTTATGCGCAATTATAAAGGCTGACCGGACAAATGTCCAACGGTATTCATCTTGGCGCAAGCAGGCGTCGAACTCTGATGTTGGAAGTGGTCCAGACAAAATCTCCGTCTACGTAGATGTATTTTATGCCTGCCATTTTCCATTTTTCCCAGGTGCGGCCATCGAAAAAGTGAAATGATGAACCGTCTATGTCGAGTTCTTTGACCACTTTCTTGCCGTCAGGCATGGTATAAACGTTCGGGGGTTGGTCTGAGCCGTTGAAGTTGTCGCTCAAACTCGTGAACGATGCTTCCTTGTCGCAGGCAACCCAGACTCCTGTATCTCGATGAGTTTTTGGAGGCAAAGCGGCAACAGCCGTAATGTAGTTAGATTCGAACCAGGCGTCGGTGGATGTGTAACTTCTCATTAGTGCCTGTGGCGTGAATCGGAAAAGGCCGCCCCATGAACCTATCCACAAGTTTCCGTCGCTGCCTGCGTCGATACATGTGTATTCTCTCTCTGCGCCCGTGCCAAGCTGGGTAAAATCTTCACCATCCCATAGAGAGATGCTTTTTTTATGCAGTATGACCAGATTATCGCCAAGGGTTGAGTTCCAGCGGGCAAAGCCAATGCAATCACTGCTGACCAGTCTTTCGTAGATTCCATAGTGGGCCCACTCATAGGGGGCGTTTTCCATATCTGTCGATTGCGGATTCTTTAAAATGTAGAAACCGTCTTCCTCGCTTCCGATGTAAAGCTTGCTGTCGTTGAACCACACGACATTCAGTTGCTGTCCACCGGCCCATGGATGATATTTTGCCATGTTAAGCCATTCTGGCTTCTCTTTCTTCATTTTTTTACCGTTCTTTTCCACGATCCCCTTAACCATTCGCAAGCGATACAGATGCTTCTTGTCGAAAATGACCCAGAGAAAATCTGTTGATGGGTCAACGGTCATTGAGGTGATGTTTTCAGAATATATGTCGAAAAGAAAGTTTTCCTGCAACTCGAGATTGTTGATGCTTGTGTCCGAAGTCTGATCATCAACGATGTATTGCTTGCTGAATAACTGCCAGAACCCGGATAAAGCTGGGGAAAAGATCTCTTCAACGTCGATGTCCGGCTCCGGAAGGGATTCCAGGCCTTCAGGGTCGTCGTGAAAATTCAATTTTTCTTCCGTTTCATCCTTTAGAACTTCCAGGCGGGAGCTAAGGTCGGTGTTTACGTCGCGTTCCCTTATTCTGGGTTGGGTTCTGGAGCGCCATCTAGATAGACCATGCATGTGGGAGAACCAGAAACTGGTGCCTTTGCAGATTTGTCTGAACGGGATCATGTATTGAAAAAGCTCGGGAAATGGAAAGATGGTTTTGGCGTAAATATTGCCAATGCCCTGATTTTTGAATTCATCGTATTGATTAGAATCAAGTGAAATAAGCACCAAACCACCTGTAGTACAGATCACCAGAGTTCGACCCATAAGGTAGAGGCGGTTGATACAATTTGAAGGAAGATTGTTGTCGAGACTGTTTATATTTGTCCAATGCCCTTTTTGATAGCGCCATAACCCATGACTTCGGGTGCCGATGAACAAACTGCGCTTGTCGAGAAACTTGAAAAAGCTTTTTTCCTCGTCATTCATATCTGGCAATTCGATGCAGGTATAAACTTCGGGAGGTTCTTTGACGGCAATGATGCAATTCAGCCATACATCTTCCGCTGGCAGGCGAACTTCCTGTAGTGTCTGATTATTTCTTACCAGGCTTATGTGCTCTGGAGTTATCGATATGATATGGGTGTTTCGCGATGGCCCCTGAAAGACCCAGAAATCGTTGACCCAGCTTTCTGGCATGCCATCGACACCATTGATCGGGTAAGCGTTGGGGCCGATCTGCTCGATCAGGCCTTCACCCTGAGTGCTATACCATCCCTTAGCCGGGTTGAGGATTCCTAAACCGGAAATTCCGACCGAACGCATTTTGAAGCTGGTGTCGACTTCTTCCCGGCGATAATTTACCGGAGTAAAGGCCGAGCGACCATTGAGGGGCACAACCGCAGAGCAGATATAACCGCCGAAGCAGCCGACATAGATTTTACTTTCCCTGATCTGAATTTTATCGACATCGACAGTCGGTAATCCATCTTCGACGCCGTAAAGATTAAGCTCTTTGCCCTGAATATGAACCAGACCCCTGGCTGATGCAACCCAGAGATGACCATTTTTGTCGAAGGCAATATCTTTAATTGGATGCGAAGCTACTTGATCGGGGAGCTTCAAGGTATACCAACTGGCGGTTTCACCATTGTAAATGTTCGCTCCACAATTGGTTCCAACTGCCATGTAAGTTTTCATTGCAGCGAAACAGTTGACGTTGTTATCGTTCAGCCCGTTGCTGCTGGTAAACACCTGCCAGGTGTCGGCAAACGCAATAACAGATAAAGAGCAAAATAGAATCAGGGTTACCAGTAGTTTTTTCATAGCTACTCTCCGAAAAACGTGCTTTAGGTAATTGTAGCATGAAACGTCTTCAGGTAAATTTTGTTTCTGCAGGTACCGATAACCTGAAAAAGCTCATTTTTTTAGGATAGAAGTTTTGGAGGTCAAATTGAACGATTTCGCCAATCTGGTCGCTACAATAGATGCGTATGTCTGGGGCAGTTTTCTGATGTTCATGCTTATCGGCACCGGCATTTTTTTATCGGTCCGCATGAAGCTGGTTCAGGTCAGGTTGTTTCACCACGCCTGGTCTCTGATTACCGGCAAATGGGACGACCCGGAAGATCATGGCGAAATTACGCATTTTCAAGCTTTGGCTACCGCTCTTGCTGCGACTATCGGCACCGGTAACATTGCCGGAGTCGCTACCGCCCTGGCAAGCGGAGGTCCCGGCGCGGTTTTCTGGATGTGGGTAACCGCATTTATCGGTATGTGCACCAAGTTTACCTCGTGCCTGCTTTCGCAAAAATACCGCAATATCGACTCTGATGGTGAGGTTACCGGCGGGCCGATGTATTATCTTCGCGATGGACTGCAAAAGCCATGGCTTGGCTTTCTCTTCGCCATTTTTGCTTTTACCGCATCATTTGGCATCGGGAACATGGTGCAGGCAAACTCGGTAGCCGGCCCTTTGCATACTTATCTGGTCGATGCCGGTCTCGTGGCAGCAAGCAGTGTTGACAGCTTCGACTGGGTGCGGTTCCTCATCGGGGTGGTCATCGCTCTTGGTGCCGGAGTGGTCATTCTCGGCGGCATCAAAAGAATTGCCCGTTTTTCCGACAAAATTGTGCCTTTCATGGCTCTTGGCTATATTTTAAGCTCACTCTATATCCTTTTTGTGCAGCGCGACCAGATTTTGCCCGCTCTCAAGCTGATTTTTTCATCGGCTCTGGGCATGCGGGAAGCTGTCGGCGGCGTGCTCGGTTTCTCGGTGGCGCAGGCCATGCGCTGGGGAATCGCCCGCGGTTTGTTCTCAAATGAAGCCGGGCTGGGTTCAGCGCCAATCGCCCATGCTCCTGCAAAAACTGCAGAGCCGGTTCGCGAAGGCCTGGTTGCCATGCTCGGGCCTTTTATCGATACGATCGTTGTTTGCACGATGACCGCTCTGGTTATTATTACCAGCGGTTACTTCGAACCGACAATGGCTGAATATTTCACTGGCTTGAAAGGAGCCGAGTTGACTGCAGCTGCGTTCAAAGCCAATGTCAGTTGGGGGCATCACGTCGTTAGCTTTGGGCTGATCTTTTTTGCTTTTTCGACCATCATTGGCTGGAGTTATTATGGCGACCGTTCGGTTCGCTATCTGTTCGATGCAAATCCGCAAAGAGCTCGCCGGGCAGTTTTTGTCTACCGCATCGTTTATGTCTTGCTGATCCCGGTTGGCGCGGCTTTCCCGCTGGAATTGATCTGGAACCTTTCCGATATTGCCAATGGTTTGATGGCTTTTCCAAACCTTATCGGTCTGATCGGACTTTCTGGCGTTGCCCTTGGCATGCTTAAAGACTATGAGTTTCGTCTACCTGAAATGAAGCCATTCAAATGAAGTGTCGCGATATTTCATTGTTCTACTATCTTAGAAATTTGTGATATAAAAAAATTATGTTCGATGTAAAAACCATT
>CAZQUE010000116.1:10796-12280 GCA_964596185.1 uncultured bacterium
TCATTGACCGCGTTTTTTCAATTTTACACTGATAGCATTGGCGTTCGAACTTTGATTGTCGCAGCTTTTGTTCTAATTGTTCAGGTTAAAATCTCTCATCTATGCTTTGTTGCGACAACGGTGCCGGTTAAACTTTTCCTCAAGATTTATGGATTGATAAACCTGTCGCTTGGCATTGAATTTTTCTTTCGCGGTCTGGTTCTTTTTTTAAGCAAGGGTTTTGTTAGCATTTTTTCCAACGAATTGGTCAGTCAGGTTCACCTGGTTATCACTTTTCTTTTCCAGAGTCTGACTATGGTCTGCCTGGTCGGCCTTAACAGCATTCGTTTGGAAAATGATCTTGGCAGGGCAAATGATAGTTTGAAGATTTTGCAGGGGCTGTTGCCGATTTGTGCAAGCTGCAAAAAGATTCGTAATGATGATGGCCAGTGGGACATTCTTGAGAGATACATTTCCAGAAATTCAGAGGCTACATTCTCTCATGGCATCTGCCCTGATTGCAGCAAAAAGCTTTATTCAGAGTTCATCGACGAGGATAGTCCAGATTAGTATGTTTTTTGGTTCAGATAATTTTCCGGAAATAGTTAAGCGTGGCCAGCGCCTGGTCGAAGCCCGGTATGCTGATGCCGAGGCCTGCTTTCTTTGTGGGTCGATCATTACCGGTGAAAGTACCCCGGACTCGGATTATGACCTGGTGATCGTTTATCGCCACCTTGACCACGCTTTTCGCGAATCTTTCGTTTTTGAAGGGCGAAAAATCGAGGCTTTCGTTCATGATCCCGAAACTCTGCGCTGGTTTTTTGAAAAGGTTGACGCTGCCAGCGGCGTTCCATCTTTGCCATTTATGATCAACCAGGGGCTTATTCTTAAAAATCATGGCGGAATGGCCGACCGGATCAAAACCCAAGCCCACAATTTACTATTAATGGGCCCGAAACCCCTGTCTCAAAAAGAAATAGATGATCGTCGCTATTTCATCAGCGATTTGTGCGATGATTTGCGCACGCCCCGCAGTTTTGACGAAACAATTGCTACAGCTGGCAAGCTTTATCAGGAGTTGGCAGATTTTTACCTGCGGAGTCGGGGACATTGGTCAGCCAAGGGCAAGAGCATTCCCCGGGTATTGAAAAGAGTTGCTCCGGAGTTTGCCTATCGCTTTTCAGAAGCTTTCAAGCTTCTTTATTCAAGTGAAATGACCTATACAGTCATCAGCCTTGCTGAAGAGATTTTGCGCGATCATGGTGGCTTGCTTTTCGATGGTTACCGGCGCGAAGCACCTGCTAAATGGCGGCTTAAAAGAAGTGGCCTGAAAAAGAACGCAAAAAAAGCCGATGTTTAGTTAAATCAAAATTTGATTTGGCTTGATTTGAAAAGCGGGCGTACGATCGAGCTATTTGCGCGGCAGGCCATATTTAATTCTTAAGCGCTCAAGCTTCCATTTCTGCTCGTCGTCGAGCCATTCAATCTCGTAATCCGTTGGCAGA
>CAZQUE010000117.1:0-12252 GCA_964596185.1 uncultured bacterium
GCTCGCTGTCGATTAATCGACCGGTTTCAAAATCAATATTGAAGCAGGTTGAATTCTTATTCGAGTGATGCCATTGTTCTTCGTAACCTGAAAAGATACCCTCAGGATATTCCATTTTTAGCTTTTCAGAAAAACAGCAAATGATCCTTTTCCTGTCTGAAGACAGGGCCATAGAAATCAAGGCTGCTGAATCAATATCTGGTGAAGCAAAGGTTTTTAAGCAGACAGATTTTGCCTGAGGGCGATTAACATAATTGAGCGCCTTTTTCATAAAAAGCCGATTCTGTTGGGCCTTACATGCCTGGGCAACTGGGGAATCGTCGGGTTGGTTAACGGCAAACTGAGTTAAAAGTTGCGGGTAATCTCGAACGAAGTGAAAATGTCTGTTGATAAAATCAGACAATTCAAGCATCTGTTTAAAAAGAGATTTTTGATCTACCAAAGAATTTTTTATACTTATCTTTTTCAGCCTTGCAAAGTCTTCAAGAACTGAAAATGGCTGGTATTTTAGTTTTTCTTCAAGGAAGGCAAAGTTTCCAAGCGAATCTGGTAGATCCCCGTAACATTCGCCCAGGGTCTGTTGGTAAGGCAATTCTGAAAGCGTTCTAAGAGAGTTGCGCGTTTTTGTATTCTGATTCGTATCCTTTGAAAGAGCAAAATAGCTTGCCAATCTCTGGTGATAGACCTTTGCACTTGATTCATCGAGGAAATTTTTCTGAATTGCTTTATAAAATAATCGATGAAAAAAGCCAATAACGGTGACATCGTCAACTATTTTTTCAACAAGAAAAGGTTCCAACTCAAAATACAGGCCCGACCAAACCGTAATCGGAATCTTTTTTGAACTGGGAGGCAACTGGTAGAAAATGATCTTGTCAAACCAGTTGCGGAAATCCTGGTCAAGAAATAGAAGTTCTAGAATCTCGTCTTCGCTTAAGCCATTTTTTGAGCACACCAGATAGCCAAGGCAAGTTCTTACCAGAATCTCACCGAATCTTGAGCAAGCTCTATTCAGGAATTGTTTAATTGCGCCTTCAACTGATTTTTCCGGGGTTTCCAGATCAACCTGATAGGATCGCCACTTTTTCGCTCTTTCATAAATCATTTTCAAATATAAAGGCAGACCATGATCAGAATGAATTTCGAAGATTTTATTCATCTGGGTTTCTGATATTGTTCGCCTGGAGTCTTTCAGCCAGCTGCTAATGAGAAATTTGGCGTCTTGAGGAGGCAAAGAAGGGATCGAAAGAATCTGATTTTGTTCAAGTTTTTCATTCAAAGATGAACAAGTTTTGTCAGAAACAATTGTTGAGACGATTATCCGTGCATGGTCTGGCAATTCAAAAGGCAACCAGGAAAGCTCTTTTATCTCGTCTTCCCCGGCAATCTGATCAAGGGCATCAATGAAAACCACAATGGGCCTTTCTTCTGTCGCGGCGCAAAGCATATCGTAGAATGTTTTTCTCAATCGGCTTTGGTTTTTAACACCTTCTTCGAGATATTCATTTAAATCGCAACCCAGGGTTGAAAGCATACTTATAAGCGACGAAGAATTTGCGGTTAAGCCCACAAAAAGGTAGCGAATATCAAAATCAGGAAATTTTTGTCTGGCTTCAGACGCGCATTTTGCTATAAGAGCTGTTTTGCCACAGCCTGGATTGCCGTTTAGGGCCAGGGGTTGATTTTCACCGGTTCCGGCATATTCTAAAACTTTATCAACAATATCTTTTCTTGCAATGAAATCTTTAACCTTTTCGGCGAGGAAAACTTCTTGTGTGGCTGAATCATTATCGAGAAATACCGTCTTTGCTTCAGCAGCTTCGATCTCTTTGAGAAAAGCGGTTTTTAAACCAATAAAAAAGTCTTCGGAAAACTTGTCCAGATGGCTTTGGGCAATATCATATTCTGTTCTATTTTCCGTTTGAGTTGAAACAACTGATGTGTGATATTCAAATAATCTTTCAGCAGGTAAACATGATTTCAATCTTTGCTTAAGCTCGGCTATCCTTGAAAATGCCTCAATATCCGGCGAGATAATAGAATCTTGTTTAATGTCTCTAAATTTTGCGCAATCTGGTGGCAAATTATCTATGTGCCTCAGAAAGGCAAAAGCATTGTTGCTAAAGCTGTTATTATTCAACGCGCCAAGCCAGATTTCCTGCTCAGTTGCTGAAGCAAAGTATTTGATTTGTTCATTGTCTGCAATTGGCAGCTCTTTGGCAGCCTGACTGAAGAAAAAGCGCAGTTCCTGTTCGGTAATTGCCCAATCGGTGCTTGATGAAGTTTCATTAATCTTTGCTTGTAAAATGTAAACTTCGGGTTGTGCGTTTTCGTCAAGCCAATACCAGTTTTGGAGCAAATTGCGAATTCTGTTGTTCGCGCAAGAGAAGAATAGCTGGAATTCTTTAGCTGGAATTTCAGCTGGTATTGGTCTCCAGCCATATCTGTCTCCGAGAAGAATAATGAAATTTGGTTGCGGAGTTACTTTTTGGCATCTGCGAATCTCTTCAAGGCAAATGTTCATTGTTTCATGGGCTTCACCCATCTGGTCGGTTATGCCCCAACGCAGATCAATCGGTTGAAATTTGTAGCCATGATCAAGGCAAAACTTTTCCAGGCGTGGAAAAACGTTCTCCTGTAGCCTTGTTCTTTCATGGAGGAAGTCTGAAAAGGTGGAACTGATGAATACTCTAAAAGTTTTTGAATTAAGCATTTTCGGTGCCCAGTGTTTTAGTGATTTGATCTGGCTTGAAAAAGTAGTCTAAAAGCCAATTTCTAAATGCAGCAATTGTTTTGCCGGTCATGCTTTTTCTTCTGAACAGAATCTCAATTCTTCGATATCTACCTGGGAAAGAAACTTTTACAACATTGTTTTCGCTGAATAAAATAATTGTTTTAAATGGCGAGCAAAACAGCGCGCGATCCTCATTGTCTTTAAGAGCTAAATTTTCAAGGTTCGAATCAATGCGAAGTCTTGAAAAAACTGGTAAAAAAGGTGCAAAATCCTGTAATTCTTTTTCTGGTTTGAAGAAAGAAAAATTAGTGTTGATAGTGTAGCCTTCCGGCAAAACTCTTTTAAGAAATGGCGTAACAAAATATGCTTCAACCGCTTCTTCACTTATAAATCTGTGCTCTTCTATTTCACGAAAACAGTTCGCCCAGCTGTCGTCGCTTGTATCATGGCCAGGAAATCTCGGCACGTCGGGTCGCGAAACTTTGAAATGGGTCGATCTGCCGGCATCAGCCTTGCGAAAAGCATCAAGGAATGGTATGCCCTCAGGAAGAAATTTGGGCTTGAAGAAGCCGGCTTTCGTAATGGGCTCAGAAACTTGGTTACCGAATTCATCGCTCAATTCAAAAATGTTAATTGGGCGGTCGTAAATGAAAATATCGCTGAAAAATACCCACTTTCCACCATAGCCGCGCTTTTTATCATCAAAAATGTCGGTCAAAATTCTTGCTGTTCCAAAAACAGACCCATGGATATTATCAAAAAAAGATCGCCATTCATTATCCTGGCAATCTTCGCAGAATTTTCTGTCCGCTTTTTTCCCAAAATAGAGAAGAACGACATCGCCTCTTTTGGTGCGCGTGTTGGCCGACCAGTAGATGCCGGAATTTTTATCTGAAGAGATTAGCTCCAATGCGTCGCGAGGGTCCATTATGGGAACAATGAAGAAATTTGCTCTTTCGGGGTGGTATGGTCTTTTTGCAAGCGCGTTTCCCAGATTGGCAAGAAAATTTTCACGAATCCGACTTGGCGTGTGGCAATTATTATAGACATTCATTAAATCTACCAAATACTCCATGTTGGGGGTGTACGCATCTGACCCTTGCCACAGTTTTGATTCTTCAAAAACAGCACTTTCACAGCTTTCTCTAGATTTTGTATTGTCTTGAGCAATAGCTATTTTTACAATGTCAAAGATAGAATTTTCTTTGAAGATTTCATTGACTTTGTTGCAGTATTCCAAAATGTCTTCATGGAAATCATCAAAAAACTCATTCAATTCTGAAAAGAGTGAGTCAATAAGTTTTGTTTGTTCTTTTAGTTCAATTTTTTCGTCATAATCTTTGGTGTAGACAGAATAGTTAAAATTCAGCGCGGGAAAAAAAACTATTCTAAAAAACAATTTGAATGTTGATTTATTGATTGGCCTGAATGAAAGTACTACGTCAAAATCAAAAAAAACCTGTTCTAATCTTTTCGTTAAAAAAGTATTGCCAACAAAATGTTTCAAGACCGGATTTTTTGATTCCGCACTGGAATTTTTCGGCAAAGGTTGTTTATAAACGATTGTGAGCATAGGTTCCTGAATTTCTTCTATGTCTTCTTTTTAACAGTAAGATATGCCAAAGTCAATTGATGAAAATTAATGGCCGGGTTTATGATAAAATTCAGAGAAATTCTGAGAGGTAAAATATGAAATCGGGTCGCAAATCGAATCGCTTGAAAAACTGGTTCCTGATTTGGGAATGGGAACTGGTTTTTGTAGCAGGTGCTTTATCAGTTCTCTTCGGCTATATCGGCTTTAGAATTCAATTCATATCTAATGGCGAAAGCCTGGGGTTTTTTGAAGCCCTATATAGATCGGTGTTGCTTTTAACCACCAATACCGGTGCACAAAATGAACCAATTCACTGGACTCTGGAAGTTTCTCGCTGGTTGGCTATCGGCGCAGTTTTTTATGCGGCAACCAGAGGGATTTACCTAATTCTGGTTCAGACCAGAATGAAATTTTTTAAACTTAAAAATCATATTATTATTTATGGTGATACCGAATTGGGGATTAGTTTAGCCAATGATTTTTTGAAGAGAGGTGACGCAGTGGTCATGGTTGGTGCTCAACCTGAGAGCACGGGAAGCATTCTTTTTGGCGGGGAGTTCTTTTATCAATCGAACTCAGCAGAACCTACTGAAATGCTGATGCGTTGTCAAACCCATTCTTCAAAGTTCCTTTTTCTGGTTGAGGATAACGACGATTTGAATCTTCAAATATCTATTGCAGCCAAAAGGATTTGTGGGGGAAACAAGGATAAAAGTGGGAAGTCGATCGACTGTTTTGTTCATCTGAAAAATTTGCAGATATTAAAACTTTGTAAGAATATCGGTTTTTTTTCCTCTTGCTACAAGGGCATAAAGTTCAATTTGTTCAATGTCTATGAAAATGCTGCGAGAATAGCTTTTACAAGGTTTTCCCCAGATAAAATTTCTGATTGTAGTTTGAATAGGACATTTCATATTCTGATTTCAGGTTGGAATGAGATGGCCGAAAGCCTGTTCTTGCAATGCTTGAAAGGGGCCCATTTTTCAGGTGGGAAAAAAGCAAGAATCTCGATTTTAGATCAAAATGCGTTTGAAGTTGAGAAAAAATTGTTGGCCGAATACCCTCGTTACCCAGAAATTGCGGATGTTTTGTTTTTTCAGGAAGATTTTGCCTGTATGACCTTTAAGAGTCTTGAAGAGTCCGTGATAAAAGATATTCCATTCAGTACAGTTTTTGTTTGCCATGCTTGCCCTGAAAAATCGATTAAGTTTGCATTAAGGATTCAGCAAGGTCTTTCGGATAGTTGTTGTATGATTGTGCCAATAATACAACTGGCAAGATCAGCTCTGGGGGATCTGATAGAATCGAGTTCACATGCTTTCAGGCAAAAACAAGATTCCTTTTCTTCAATATCAGTTTTTCGCATGATAAAAGAGGGCTGCAGCGTAGAAAATGTTGTTCGTGAGCATCTTGATCTCTTTGCCAAAGCAATCAATGAGGCTCACTTGAAAACTAATCCTGATACTGCCTGTGCTTGGGAGAAGCTTTCAGAAGATTTCAAAGATTCTAACCGGCAGGCAGCTGACCACTTCGCAATAAAAATTCGGGCTTTAAATTTGCTTCGCTGGCAAAATGGTGCCAGGAAGTTTTTGCCAGGCTCCAGCTTAACAAATGAAGAAATCACAATGCTTGCAGAAATGGAGCAAAACCGCTTTTTTGCTGAAAGATTGTTGGCTGGCTGGAAGAAAGGGCCTGAAAAGGATCTGGTGAAAAAGATTCATCCGTTATTGGTTCCCTGGAATGAATTGCCAAAAGATGCAAAAGAAACGCTTGTAAAAGATTTTATCTCTTTTTCTTTTGAAAGCTTTTCTGAAGCCCAAAAATCAGTGCTTTTGCAAAAGATCAGGCGGCCGGGGAACTATGTACAGAAGTTGAAAAATCTAAGAAAGAGAATTCAAATCTTAAAGCCACGCATGGAATTTTATCGGAAAAAGATTGCTCTTGGGCTGAAGATCAGGTTGCCTATGATACCTGAGGCTATCAGTAAGAGCCTTGGAAAGATTGACAATGTTGAATATAACAAAGATTACTTCAAAAAAAATCTGGGCAGTATGATTATTTTGCAAATGACAAATGATGGTCGACCCGATTTCTATATTGTTGACAAGGAACATTTTGAAGAAAATTATTCTTTTTCTTTATACTCTGATTCATCAAAACTTGCAGAAACGCTTAAGTTGCGATTGCCTAAAGCAGTTCAGGAATGTTTTAATAATAGCGATTGTGAATTCTATCAATTGCATAAAAAGCAAATTGTTCCAATGATTGAGATGTCTTCGATTGGTTACCCAATTGAAAATGAAGCTGTTATTGAAAGTGGCTCTTTAAAGCAGGTAAAGCCTGCTGGTAATGAAGCATTTTTAGTTTGGAATAGCGAGAAAAGATCTTTTTACCTGGTTAATGCGGATCAAAATGGTTTTCCAATAAATTACATGCCGGCCTGATTTGCCAGCGGTTTTTTCTCAACTATACTGACGGCGCATTCTTGATTCGCGGTTCTTTTGCGCGGCAATTGCATTACACCTTTGGCAGCCTTTTCTGCCGGGTTCTGGGGGCACTTTGCCACAGCGCACGCACAAGCCCTTTGCTTCTCTATCCTTGCGTTCTTTTTTAGACCAGGTTGCGGAATGTTTTTTTTGTTTTTTGGCACAGGATTCGCATAATTGATTCCCTTGCGAATCTTTGCCGCAAAAAACGCAAAGACCATTGGCTCGTCTCTCGTCAATTCTTGCCTGAGCTTTTGCATTGGCCTTTTCGAGACAGGTTTCACAGTATCTTTTGCCTTCGGATTTTGGTCTAATAAGACAATGACTGCAAAGTTCCGGGTTTTCGGCGAGAATTTTGTGGCGGCGATCTTTATTGCTCTGGCGTTGCCGTGCAATTCTTTTTTGCTTCTCGGCTTTGATTTCTTCTGGGCTTTTTATTCCTTCTGCGACAACTTTTTCAAACTTTTTAGCTAATTTCAATGCTTCGTTTTCAATATAGCACTTGCAGCATTTTGGCGATTTTTTGAGCTTATCTGGGTCTATTATATTTGCAATTTCCGGATTAATTGCTTGAAGATAAGTAGGAATGTCTTCTGGTAAAACTTTCTTTTCACCGCACTTAAAGCAAATTCCCTGTTCTTTCATTGCTTTTCGTCTTTTTTTGTGGCTTTCTGCTGATAAACGATTGTTTGATTTTCTCTGGCAATCGGGGCAATATTTGCGATTGGATTCAACTTTAACCTGGCAATTTTGGCAGAATCCTTTTACTCGAAAGAGCTCCTCTTCTAGTTTCTCTAAATCTGATTTTTTTGTCGAATTTGGTTGGTAGGCTTCAGTATTTTTGTTTTTCTGAGGTATCTCATTGAAAAGAATGGCTTCGGCTATAATAATTCCGACTTCTTTGTCGAAGTCTTTATCTTTTGAGAATTTGTAGTTGGTAACAAAATCTTCCAACGCTTGCTGACCGGTAATTAAAGATTGCCCCAACGTATCTTCATCTTCTGACAAAGCCAGAGCAAATTCAAGAACGAGGCTTTTGTTGCCTTCAATCAAAAGCCTTGCTGCCTCACAATCTCCCCATTCAAGCCTTTTACAGAGGGAAACTGTGTCGCTTTTGCTTAGAACTGGTAAAAGTTGAACCTCTTTCAAAAGCTCTAATTTATAATCAGAGAGATCTTTTTGATCCCCATTGTCGGTATCGCTATTTAACAAAAACAGATTTGCCGGGTGAAGAAAATCGGGGCGAGGGTGGGCACCTTTGCTGGTGTCACAGGTCAAAACTGCGTTGCGCATATTTTCAGGTATGTTTTCAAAACCAACTGCCGCACCGATCAGGCCGCCGACGATGCAGGCGTTGGTGTCGGAATCGCCGCCGATTTCAAGCACTGATTTGATTGCGGTGTAGTAGTCATTATCTTTGAGCAGGTTCTGAAAAGCATGAACAAAGGCAATTTTAACAAACCCGGCCATAGGGTGCCCAGGCACGTGCTGATTGTTTTCAATTAAGCTTGCCCAATCGTTGAGTTCTTCGTTGGCGTTGTTTTTTATCCAGTTATTTGCCCTGATCCATGCTTTATTTCGATCTTTCGTGACAATCAGTTCGGCAATGGCTATGCAATAAGCGGCCACCGCCTGCCAGCAGCTGTCATTCGGGTGCGAGAGGCTTGAATCAAGTTTGGCGAACAATGCTATTTCTGCATCGGTTCTGTTCCAGGCCCATGCTGCAAGAGGTGTAGCTCTCATTAGACTGCCGTTAGCTTTTGAATTCATGCAGTTCTTCTTAGCGCTTTGCGTCATCGCATCAGCATAGCCGCTGTAGTTGGCAAATTCTTCGCTGCTCAGTCTTTGTGGACATCCAATTGAAGCGCTGGTGGTGTTGCCAATATCAAAGGGACGGGAGGCATACCATTTGTTGTACCAGGAGGCAATGTTTTCGCGATCGAATTTTTCGCCTTCTCGAAGTGCCTGGGCCAGGCAGAGCGTAAGCTCACCGTCATCGGTAATTTGCCCTGGCGCAAGTTCCCAGATTCCGCCGCCTGGCATTGTCATTGCTTTTTCAACTTCTTCAGGACTCGGCTTATAGCCAATGAATTCAAGATAAGCACCGGCAGCATCCCCGACCAGTGCTCCAATCACACAACCAAGTTTGGCATCAACTATTTCTTTGTTCATTGGTATCCCTCTGTTTCTTGAAAATTTACCATCATCAAATCCGCAATACAATCTTATTCATACTGTTTTTTCGCAGCTTCACGTTCTCTGATGCGTTGCTGACCAAGCGGGCTACTGGTCCAGTATTTATGAGGGTTGCGACTTATGTCGCTGAAATGCCGGTCGAAAAATGCTAATATTTTTCCGATCAGAGTCATAATCCTCGTCATTATCATTAACATAGCCGACCTCGATTTCTTTTAGCCTTCTAAAAACATAGTTCCAGAAAAACGGAAAAAATTTTTGTAAAACTTCAAATGAATTGAGTATTTTTTTTTTTAAGAGATAAAGACCATGATGACGCAATAACATGACTCTTGTTCTTTTTGTGCCCAAAAGGGTGTTTTTAATGGCTTCTTTAAACTTTGATGTTTCTTCCTTTGGGAGTTTAGCGGGGGAAAAGTTTTAATAGCAGCTTTACCAGGTCGCTAATGGGCCCTTGAAGAAGTTTGCGGGCGGTTGGGGTGTCAAGTCTGGTGCCGGTAATAAGCTCGGAGAGCTTTTTGCGCAGGGTTTCAAGGGTGAAGGTTTCTGGCTCAAGGTTAAGTCCGGGGAAGAGTCGGCCAATTTTGCCGGCACATTCTCCTCTTTTGGTGCCTGAAGATGGTTCTATTTCAGACGAGCTTCTCATAGCGGAAGAGGAGCCTATGACTCCGGTTCTTTTAGCAGGTTTTGTTGTTTTAGGGGGTGTCATTTCTTTGGTCAGAGCCTCTAAGGGCAGTGACAGTTCATCGATTATGCCATTTAAATCAATCTCTCTGGAAATATGGCGGCTTGAAAATTCGTGGTTCCAGGATGCTTTGTTGAAGCTTATCCAGTCATTGGTGAATTTGACTATTTTACGGGCTGTCTTGCTGCCGGGGGTGATAAAATTGCCTCTATTAACCATGTAACTGGTGTCTGGTGAGGTTGCTGCCATAGCCGAATAAGTATTTTTGCGCAGTTGGTCGCACTCGGCTTCAGACATATTAAGTGACTGAATACGGGGTGATTGAGTTTTGGCGAAGACCTCGGGGCTGATCGCTGCAGCTGGAAAGCCTGCCGCAAGTTTTCCCATGACTACCATGAACATATTTAATGAACTGTCTTTTGGCATAATCACGAGATCGTTGAAACCAGCTAATTCTGGCTCACAATGTATCGGGCAGAGATTGAACCATTGATCTTCACAGCTCAATACCATCGCCATGACCAGATGATTTGATTTTTCCGGCCAGAACTCAAAATTAATCGGAACTATACTACCGGGTCTGACTTTCATTCTATCTTCCCTTCAAGCAGCGATTTGAGATTCTCGGCGAGATATCTGCTCATTGCCGGTAATTCTTCTGGATCAAGTGTTTCCCTGAAATCACTGAAAAATTTTTGAAGTCTGTTCATTGTTGTGGTTCCAAAAGAAGGGGAGCGGCCAACCCTGGCAGCGGCATGGGTTGCTCTCATACCATAATGACACAGATAATATAAAAACTGGCGCTCGTCATCGCGGAATGAAGAAAAAACCTCTGAAATTCTCTTTTGCCAGAGAGTTTTGTTTTCTGCGATCAATTTTGAAGATTTATCAAATCCATCGATGTCTAGACGGTCGCGATCAGATGGTTTCAGGAAAAGATCGAGGTTCAAACTTTCGTGATCGTCTTCTTCCAGTTTTATGCCCATGCCTGGCCTGGGAAAATTGATTAGCTTTCGGTAATTGTTGTAAAAATGGGAATCAAGAACCCATTCCATGACAAGTTCAAGCATTTCTTTGAACAATCGACAGCTGTCTGGTGGCCTTACTTTTACCCGAGCCATATTCGGCCAGTTTATATTTTCCCGCCAAAGTTGTAAAAGTTGCTCGCGAGTTTGTGTTGAAACCGGCCGGTTCTGTTTCTTCCAGACCGTCATCCCCATAAGTAGTTGACCGGCGACCCTCTTTTTGGTGAATAATTTTTTGTTTCTTCTATAAGTATTAACAACGGTGTTGATAAAGTGGCGCTGCTCTGGGGTGGCTGTTTTCATTATTTCATTGAAAACCAGATTCTTGAAACTCAATTTAATGCGTTTTTCGTCTGCACCGGAACGATACCAGAAAAGGGGTATGCCTCTTTCAATCATCTTTTCCCAGACGCTGCTGCATATCTGTTCAATGTTCTCGTCGCTCCATTTGCCTTCTAAACAGTAGTCTGCCGGCGGGTAACGGCGAACTATGGCTGCAATTCGTTTTTTTAACTGTAATTCTGCGCGGGTGTCACCCTGAAAAAAACGTTCAACCAGGCTATGAATCGATGCTTTCTTTGCTTTTTCCTGTGCTGTCATGGTTCAACTTTTTCTAGGCTCAACAAAGCCTGTTCAAAACTCCTCGACAAAGGTTTGAATTTCAGAACTGGCTCGACCATAGCTGACTATGGCTACTTCGAGGTCGTGGTGGGAATAGAGTTGCAGCGAACGCTTTATTGCCGCAAGTATCCATTCAGGGTCATTACCAAAAGCGCCCCCGCCAAGCATGGTAAGAAAAAGCTTTTTGCAGCCGGTTTGCTGAGAGTTCAAGATGGCCGCACAGAAAGCCGCTTCGTAAGAGGCTTCGAGAATAAGTCGGGCAAATCTTTCCCATAATCTGGGGCTCAGATCCGAGTAATCAACGGGAACTGCAGAGCCATAGACCTGGGTTACAAGGTGCCCATTCTGGCTTATGGTCACTTCTGTGTTCCACTGAATACCAACTCTCAGCAGGCAACGTAATTTGTCTAACCCGACTTCGTCTAATGAGCGCAGGGTTTCATCGATCTTTTCCAAGCCGGCCTCTGAAGGAAGAAGGTAGCCGTTTTGCATTTTCCAGAGTCGGCCGTCGGCGTTGCCGAGTTGCTTGCCAAGATCAGCAGCGCAGTCGATCTGATTGTCGCGGGTTTGGCCAACCTTGCCATTGACCGGGGCAAAATAGTTGCGGAAAATGGTGCCCGCGCCGGCAGCAATCGCACATGCCGGGCCCTGAGTATGGTCGAATTGATATATGCCGATTCCCTGTTCCGGGGTCACAGTCGGGCCGACCATTTCGAGAAGATTGAATTGTGATGCTACCTGAAAAACGGCATTGGCATTTTGCGGGTCAGCGTGAAGCCTCTGGACATCGCCAACTATTTGAGAAATGGTTGTCTTTTTCGGCTTTAGCTGCAAATCTGTTATTCGTTGCCGTAACTCGACGAGCGATGGGGTTTCAAGCCTGCCGCAAACAAAGGTTCTGCCATTTTTCT
>CAZQUE010000118.1:0-12241 GCA_964596185.1 uncultured bacterium
GCGGACCGGACGGGACTCGAACCCGCGGCCTCCGGCGTGACAGGCCGGCGTTCTGAACCGACTGAACTACCGGTCCATTGGTAGTATGTTAAAGCACTGCGATGAATCACAATGCCGTCGGAGAAGACTCAAATTGGCGGAGCCTTCAACAGAGGCGGCAATCGGATTCGAACCGATGAATAATGGTTTTGCAGACCATCGCCTTACCACTTGGCTATGCCGCCAGACAAAACAAATGGCCAGGGTCGGAATCGAACCAACGACACACGGATTTTCAGTCCGTTGCTCTACCGACTGAGCTACCTGGCCTTAAAAAACTAGAACGGACCGGACGGGACTCGAACCCGCGGCCTCCGGCGTGACAGGCCGGCGTTCTGAACCGACTGAACTACCGGTCCTAGTTTCGGTGGGCGGTGACGGGCTCGAACCGCCGACCACCTGGGTGTAAACCAGGAGCTCTTCCAACTGAGCTAACCGCCCTTGTCATGTGACAAGGGGTATATTACCACGTACCCCTTGTTGTGTCAACCAATATTAAAAATTTATTTTTAGAAAGTTACCACTTTCTGCACCTGGTTGATGGCATCGAGCAGGTCGAAGTGGTTAGCCAGCTTGCCAACCCGCAGATCGCCTTTCAGGCGTAGGAGATCCAGAGCATGTCCGGCCACGAGAATTCTGACGCCGAGGCGTTCGATTTTATGGATGGCGGGAACCAGGGGACTGCCTTCAGTACAGGCTTTTACTGAATTATTCCAAAAAACGAGGGTTCTGGGAACCAGTTCACTTTCGGAAAGAGTTATAATGATGTCGCGAAATGATGCCTTGCCAAGATCATCGTTTTCACCGATATAAAGCCGAGAAAACATCATCAGATAATTAGAAATTTTGGCAGAAGGCACCCAAACTCTTTTTTCGAAGTAAACCTCTTCAAAATAGTTATGGTCCAGTTCTTTTCGCTGACTCAGAGGTAAATTCCTTTGCTGTGGCATATTCCCTGTATTATATCATGAAACGGCCACAAAGGATTATTTAAACTTCAACTTTCTTGAAAAAATACCTGGCATCAGCTTCAACAGACGAAATCACGGGCAAAGTATTACAAAGCAAGACAACAAACCCGATATTTTTTCATTTGACAAGATTTGAAAACTTGACAGCATTTTACGCCTATGCTAATGTCATGGCAGATAGGTCCTTCTCCATGCTACTATGGAATTGCCTTGATGAATTTAGTCTTGAAGATACCCTTCATGGATTCGCGAAAGGAGACTTGGGTACGATGTTAAAACGAATTTCGATTTTTCTGAGCGTTCTTCTTCTTGTTTCAGTAGCTTTTTCAGCTACAGCCGCCGAAAAGGTGCTTCTGGAGTATAAACCTGCCCCCGGCACCACTGCAAAGTACAAAATGAACATTCGCGGCAACACTATCGTTACTGCTTACAAGAGAGCCCAGAGAACAAATCTCGAAACAGCCATGACCATTGAGCAAAAAGTTACCGGCGTTGATAAAGACGGAAACATTGACATGGCTACAACCATTCTTGACGGTACCATTACCGTTAACAACACTCCGACTCAGCTGCCCAATACTGGCCAGATCATCAATGTGAAAATGGCTAAAGATGGTGAAATCATTTCTACCAGCGGTATGGATCAGCAGGGCAGCATGCAGCAGATGCAGATCAAATTCCCGAAAAAACCGGTTGGCGTTGGCGATTCCTGGACTTCTTCAATCAAGCCCAATCCTCAGCTCCCGATTCCCATGAACGTGAAATACACAGTCATGGGTTTTGAAAAGATTTCCGGCATGGATACCGTAAAACTGAAATCAGAAGTAACCAGCTCACAGGGTTCATCTGGAAGCATCAATCTTGATGTTAAAGCTAACGGTATGATCTGGTTCGCCTATGACAAAGGCATCATGGTTCAGAACGAAGTTACCTCTAACATGGTTATGATCATGGAAAACGATCTTGGCGGCGGCAAAAAAGAAAAGATCGAAACCCGCATGAATCTTAGCCTCAAGATGGGTTTGACAAAATAATTGTCGGTACCTTGACGCATTTGGGTTCCATTCTTATAATCAAAAACAAGATGTAAAGACGGTTCTTTGAAAATAAAAACGGAATCCAGTTATAGAGCGCTAGAAAAACTTTTAAGTATATCTTTCTTACAATAGAAACTGGAGCTCCGCTTTTACCCGAAGCGGGGCTTCTTTTATAAACCCGATACTTACCCGGTATCGAAATTACCTACCTACCCTTAATTACATTTCGTCTCGAAAGGAGGAAAGGATCGAGTAAGGAAAAAATTGTTTCCAGATCCTTGAAGGAGGAAAATTATGAGGTTGAAACGCAGTTTCCTAAGAATGCTGGCGACAACCTTGGCCGTTGTCATGCTGATAACAGCAGTTGGTACCAGTGCCCATGCGGGTCTGTTCACCAAGATCAAAGACGCGGTTAAGAACAATCCTGTTAAATCAGCGATTGCCGGTGTAGCTGCAGTTGGCGGAGCCATTCTCGGCGCCCCCTACATTGCCAGTGCCATCGGATTTGCATCAGGAAGTGTTGCCGGAATTGCTGGTGGCGCAACAGCAGCTGTAGCCGGAGCCGGAGCCGGATTGGCCGGAATCGGTGCTACAATCTGGGGCGGACTCAGCGCAGCAGGTGGCTTTGTTACAGGCGCGTTAGGCGCAATTGGCGGAGCGATCGGTAGCGTATTCTCAGGTATCGCCGGTTTCATCGGCGGCATCATCGGCAGTCCTCTGTTCATCCCGGCTCTTTGCCTGGTTGGTGCAGCAGTTGTCGGTTATCTCCTGTATAAGAAATACAAACGCGATCGTCAGACTATCAGCAATGGCAGCAATCTGCCCGCAGCTGGTCCAGTTGTTGCTCCTAACAATGAAATAGTTGTCAGTCCAGATGTCGGCGCACCAATAGCGAACGAGATTCCACAGACATCTTCAAACCCGGTTGTATCTGAAATACCCGTAAGTGGTGAAGCAGCAGCTCCGGTTACTGAAGGCACTGTTGAACCCGCTCCCGCCGCAAATGCTTCTTCAGCTCTCAAAAATGCTCATGCTGAATACATCAAGGCCTACAACAAGTATATCAACATGGTCACCAACATCGGTGGTTCTGAAAATCCCGATGAAGAGCTCAGATCAAATCTGCTTCGCTCAGACACTCAGAAAGCTCTGACTGATTACCGTGAAGCTTATAACCGCTACATCACTCTCCTTAGACAGAGTAATTCCAAGTAGCCGTTAGAAAAAAACCCCGAACGCAAGTTCGGGGCTTTTTTTTTGTCTTTTAAAGCTTCAGCTTTTTATCAGGGCAAAACCGTGCCAGTCACCTTCAACAATCTCTTCAAGATCGGCCCAGCCATTTTCAGCAAAAGCTTTTTTAACTGCTGGCGCATTGGTTGAATTTACTCCGGAAAATACACCCCAGCCGCCCTTTTTAACCCATGGTGAAAAAACCGGCAAAAATTCAAGAATTACCGGTGAGGTAATATTGGCAACAATGCCGTCAGCCGGCCACTCTGGCTGGTATTTTCCCAGGTCGGCACAAATCATTTTCAATCGATCGGAAATGCCGTTCAAGGCTGCATTTTTGCGCATATTTTCAACTGCCGCGCCTTCTATTTCTATGGCAACTCCAGCATTTGCCTCCTGCTTCATCAGGTAGAAAGAAAGTATGCCGCTGCCGGCACCGAGATCGAGAAAATACTGCCCGGCGACCGATTTCTTTTCGAGAAGCTCAAGACAAAGTCTTGTCGTCTCATGGGTACCGGTGCCGAATGCCATACCAGGGTCGATAAGCAAGGTGGTTGCATTAGCTTCTTCGCTCAATTTTTCGGCCCATGGGGGTCTTATAACAATAGAATTTCCGACCAGTATTGGTTGAAAATGCTCGCGAAAACCGGCCATCCAATCCTGATTGTCGCTGTATTCTTGAATTTCAATGCTTTCGGAAAGGGAATTATCTTTGAGCCAGGCCGAAAGCTCTGACTGAATCTGCTGTGGATTCTGCTCAACAGAAGAAACTATGAATGAAACAATCGTTTCGCCTGTATATTCGAAGTCGGTTTCACCTTTTCCGGTATCGCGAATCACCGGGCTTGCAAAAACGTTAACGCCAAATCTTTCGGCCAGACCAAGCAATTGTTCTTCAAAGCTGGTCGGGACTGAGATATTGAATCTTTTAAGCAATTTCAAACCCTACTTTCTGATTTTTTTCAAACGACCGTCAATTTTCTCAACCATAGCTGCGTCACCGGCAAAGTGCTTGCGCGCATTCTGCAACAGAATCGCAGCGTCAGCATAGGAACCCATCGCCTCGAGGGCTTCGGCCTTACCAAACAGAGCAAATTTATCGTAAGGATCGAATTCCTGCAATACCTGGTCGAAAGTGCGCAGTGCCCGGTCATTGAGACCGACATCGAGAAACATGCGACCAAGAACGTTTACGGCATATACGTCATCAGGCTCATAATTCAGAGCAAACATCAGATTGTAGATGGCATTGGGATAGTCACGTTTTTCCTGATAGGCCTTGCCAAGGTTGTAGTAAGCAAAGGCGTAATCGGGTTGAACTTCTATAGCCATTTTCAGGTATTCGATTCCTTCATCGTAGCGGCCCTGAATTACCAGCAACTTACCCATGTTACTCAAGGTAAATTCATCCTGGCCATCGATGGTAATTGCGGTAACAAACTGTTCTTCGGCTTCCTTATACATTCCTTTGTCCATGAAAATCATGCCAAGGTTTTTAGAAATAGACAGTTTTTCTGAATCGGACTTCAAAGCAGCGGTGAAGTGCAGATTCGCCTCTTCCATTGAAGAGGTCTCGAGACAGATGCGGCCAATATAATAATGCGCTTCGGAATTGTTGGCATCGATGGCCAGAGCCCTGTTGAAATGTCCCTGAGCGGCAGGAAAATCACCGGCTTCGATGGCAATGCGCCCAAGCAATACCATTGCAGAAAGATTCTGCGAATCTTTTTTAAGAATTTCTTCAGCAAGATTGCCGGCTTCGGTGCCTTCGCCAAGCTCAAATTTAACCGTAGCCAGGCTCAATTTGTTATACAGATCGGCAGGGTTCACTTCCAGAGCAGTTTTAAGAATGTCGACGCACATTCCATAGTCGCCCTTCATGCGGTAAGCAAGAGCGAGAGAGTTTCGAGCATAGCGATCTTTTGGATTCTGCTTTACCGTTTTTTCAAGGGTTGCAATTGCCTTGTCGACATCACCGGCTTCAAGATAGGTATTCCCGAGAAGATAATTGGTGTACAAATCTTCCTTTTTTATCTTTAGGGTGTCCTCGAGGACATTCATGGCTTCCTGGAAAAGCCCCATCTCCTTAAGAACCATGGCCAGTTTGTTCATGGTGTAGATATCATTGGGCTTGAGCACCAATGCCTCTTCAAAGAATTTTCTGGCTTCGCTGAGCTGATTGAGCTTCAACGCCTCATTACCTTTTTCATATGCTTCCTGAAAAGTCATGCCAGCCTCCTTTCCTGTCTACAGTTCAAATCTATATTTAATCTACCTGAGTTAAACATCAATATCAAGATCAGCTTTAAGAGAAGTCAACGATGCCACAACCTGTCGCCGAACCATCGGATCCTTGTCAGAAAGTGCATTGATCAATGGTTCGACTCCCTGAGCCATGCCGAGTTTTCCGAGAGCGTAGGCAGCTGAGGCCCGCATCGCACTGTCATTGTCTTTTATCATTCGCGACAACAGTTCAAAAACCTTCAAATCGCCATATTTGCCAAGAGCGATGAGAATATTGGCCTTAACCCGGTTGTCCTGCTCGTCGACAAGCAGGTTGAGAAACTCATAAACCCGCTTTCCACCTATGGCCTCGAGAGCCTCAACAGCATTGGCCTTGACCCGGCGATCGCCGGCCCGAAGTTTTTCAGTGAGAATGGAAATATGCTCTTCGCCACCGATACAACCCAAAAGCCCTATTGCCCGTGACAAAACTCTCGGATCCTTTTCTTCCCCAATCACCTGCACGACAAATTCACAAAGTTTTTCCGGTCGTAGCTTTTCAAGCGCATCGAGAACCTGGTAACGAACTTCAGCATCTTCATCTTTGAACCATTCAAAAAGAATCTCAGCATTTTCCAGTTCGGCCGAGGCTTTAAGAATTCTTAAAATCATGATTCTCGTCCAGGTAGTGGCCGAGGCAAAACTGTCGATCAATTCCTGATTTTCTTTGAAGTTTCTTAATACAAAGGCATTGAAACGCCCCTGGTCTCCGGAAAGAACTTCAAGCTCCTCAAAATTGATGACATCTTTCAAAAGAACGTTTACTTCACGGCTGGCAATTATTTCATCACTGTCCTGAACCTTGCTCAATGTTCTGAAATCAGCAAAACCATCGCCGATCAGGCTGATATTCTCGTCACTGATATGGCCGCGAATCATTTCCATCGCATGCATGGTTATTTTTGGCGAGAACGGCAGGTCCGGACGTCGGCCCAGATCTCTTGCGGCAAGCCTTGCACTGTTGAGAGACTTGAGCAAAGCTTCGTGCTTATTGGCATAAGTGAAGAGAACCAGAATTCCCGAAGGAAACAGCTGAATATTGGTGTTTTGTGAAGGCTGGCAAACCTTGCGAACCAGACCATGGCATTCCTGGACCGCAGAAAAGATTCTCGCACCTTCGACTTTGGCAATAGCCTCATCTATGCCGCTGAAATAGACAAACATCGACACGGCAAAAAGCCTTTCACCGTTCTTTTCATGGCCGGACAAAGCTTTCAAAGTTCTTTCAACAATACTTCTGCTGACATATTGCTGCAGACCGCGCCCAATCATGTCACGCTCTTTCATGCTCATGATCATGAAGTTGAAGGTATGTGCCATCTGCCCAAACTCATCGTTTCGTTCGATATAGATGTTCTGGCGCAAATCGCCGGCGGTAACCTTTTCCATAGCTTTGATGAACCAGGAAATTTCTTTGGAAATACGCCGAGAAAGAAGGTGAAGAAAGAATAGCAGCAAAACCAGAGAAACCAGAAAAAGCAGAGCTATGCGATCACGCAAAAAGCCCAATGCCTCATAACCACTGCTGTTGCGTAGAGTAGCCTTGAGCGTACCCAGTCGGTGTCGCCCTTTCATCAGTGGAATAAAAGCTTCATAAAGATCCTGGTCGATTCTCTTAAGAATTCTTGGCTGATCATAGTTCAAGCTGTTGATGTAATTCTTGTCTTCAGCGGCAGAAACACCAACCTGCGTCGGGTCGGAATGGAAAACCACCTGATCATCTTTGATCACTGCCAATGAAGCAAAATCATCTTCAAAAGAAACAAGTTCATAAGTATCTTTCAGGTCTTTTTCTTCGCCAGTTTCAAGAAAACGCACCGCTGAAGGAGAAAACATCTTGGCCAGATACAGACAATGGCGAACGTAAGATTCCCGCCAATGCCGGTCATACCAGCCCTGAACCGTCATTCTGGTGCCGAGAAAGAGCAAAAGAATTATCAGGGCTGCACCACCGAGCAAAGTGTGCTGCAGGCTTGAAGCATGGTGCTTGCGAACGAACCAGTATGCTGCCATAGCCAGCATCAACAGAGAAAATACCAAAGTGTTTCTGAAGCGAATCTGTCTTTTTCGCTCTTCTTCCGCGTCTCGGTAGAAGCCAATGCGAACTACAATTTTCCGACCATTGCCGGTTACGAGAGGCATTGCCGCCTCTATAAGCGAAACTGTTCTCGAAGTGTCCCGGAAAGGCAACAGCTGCAAATGCGGGGCTTTCAATGCTGCCTCTTCAATGCTTTCGAGAATCCCCAGAGGCATTGAACCACTCTCAGCCCGAGCCAGAACCGCGCCATCAGCCTGTTGTATTACCGCGTAAGCGACTGCTTCTTCGGCGAGAAGGTTCTGCAGTCGTGGGGTCAGATCGAGGCGGCGATCGATAAGATCGATCAATTCGCGGGACAGCAGCTTGACCAGAACAATACGGTTATTGTTATAACGCGTTTCGAGTTCTTCAAGGTCGGCAACGGAAAAATAATAGGCAAAGCTGGTAAATGCAACGACTATAGTCGCTACCAGCAAACGCTCAAAAAAACGGGTTTCTCGCATAAAGGCCATTTTATTCTGTTTCTCTGCGAATCATGCGGATAAATACTGCGGCAATGCCCGGGTCAAACTGGGTGCCGCTGCAATGATGAATTTCTTTCAAAGCTTCTTCGACAGACATAGCTTTACGGTAGGGTCGGTCGGTGGTCATTGCGTCATAGGTATCGACAACGCTGACGATTCTGGCCAAGAGCGGAATATCTTCGCCTTTCAGCCCTTCTGGATAACCTTTCCCATCGTATCTTTCATGATGGTATTTGATTATTGGGACTACGCCGAGTAGAAATTCTACTTTGCCTAAAATTCTGACACCCAGTTCCGGATGTGATTTGATCACATTGAATTCTTCGTCGTTGAGACGGCCAGGCTTGTTGAGAATTCCTTCTGGAATGCCGATTTTTCCAATGTCATGCAACAGGCCACCAAGCTTGATTTTTTCGACCTCGCTGCGCTCAACGCCCAATTCAATGGCCAGTCGCATTGAAAGATCAGTCACTCTTTCGGAATGCCCGCGGGTATAGCTATCTTTGGCATCGATCGCGCTGGTCAAGGCTGAGAGAGTATCGATGTAGGCGCGCTGAAGATTATGGAACAGATCTGCATTCTGAATGACGAAAGCGATCTGACTGCCAAGAATCTTGAGCAAATCGAGATCTTCCGGGCGATATCCGGCGTTACCCTTCTTGTTGGCAACCTGAATAACTCCAAGAAATTTATCACGGGGCTTAAGCGGCAAACAGATGGTGTCGCGAATACTCATGCCAGAAACCTTGCCCGCCTCAGTCGCAGCAAATTCGTTTCCTTCAAGCTCAGTTATGAGCTGATGCTTCTCGTCTTTTCGAACAGCTCTAATCAGAGGGGTAAAACCGCCATCACTGTCTGGAGAAAAGGCAGCAATACCATCACCCGCCTGAACCTGAGCAAAATAAGGCATTTCGTCATTCTCACGAACCAGGAAAATACAGGCAATCTCACTGTCGGTTCCGTCTCTGGCAATCGACAAAAACTTGTCGACCAGAGTTTGCAAATCAATATTGGTTACGATTTCCTTGCCGAGGATAAAAACGTTACTCAACACCAGCAATCTTTTGAACATACGCTCATAAAGGATTGCGCTCTCAAGGGAAGCCGCTGCCTGAGAAGCAAGAATCGGCAAAATTTCACAGATATTTTCCGGAGCATCTGGAGTAAGCTTCAGGCCGATCACGCCAAGCATCTTATGACGACGAACCAGAGGCAACAGAATAAAATCATCGATTGTAACGATCGGGGTTTCCGATTCCTGCCAGCGAGGGTATTCTACCTTGAACTGACGCCTAATCTTATCAATCTTCTCTTCGAGAATTAGATTGCTGATTCGCACATCCAGTTCAGATGGATCCTTGCCGGCCAGGCTAAAGAATGAAGACTCGGCCTTGCAAAGCACCAAAGCCTTTTTGAGAATGGCTTTGAGCAGGGAATCGAGTTCAATGAAAAAACCCGTTTCATCGAGGGTTAAAAGTTCCTGAATCTGTTTTTTCAGAACTTCATTTTCGCGGATCAGGGCTTCTTTGCTAACGTTGCTGCCGGTTTGATTGAGCCAGGATATGTCAAACATAATGTTGTGATTTTACCACCTGAGTAGACAAAATACAATCTAATCGCGGCATTAGCTGCATAATTTTCATTATTCAGCCTTGATTCTGCCTTCGACGATTAATTTAATGGGCCCTTCGCGACCGAGCTTTTTCAGGTAATCGTTGATGACATCACGCTGCTGACGCCCATATTTGAGGTTTCTGCCGTTTCTGAAGGCAAGAAAATTGTCACCACCGTCCTGAAGGAAGCTGTTGGTGCTGACAAAGTAGAATCTGCCAGGCTCAACCGGCTTGCCATCAATAAGCAATTCCTTCAACTCGTAATCATCGGCGCCACGATTGGCAAAAGAGTAAGTTGCACCCGAAACCTGGAGAATGCCGCGGCGTTTGCTTGCCGACTGGGTAAAAAGCTCAAGCAGGTCACTGCCGGTAAGTTCGATGGTAACAACCTGGTTATCGAAAGGCAAAACGTTGAACAGATCACCAAAAGTAAACTCACCGGAATTTATATCGCTTTGAATACCTCCAGAATTCTGAATGGCTATTTCGCTGCCGGTTTCCTGTTTCATGGCATCGGCAATCATGTTGCCAATCGGGCATTCGTGTGAGTATTCACGCTGATAATCCTCGGCAAATTCGGCGATAACCTCTCGCTTTATCATTTTCACCTTGCGGGTTGCGGCCTCAACAACCTGAACCATCTTTTCGTCGGGATCGATCTCAGCATGATTTACAGCCAGGCGGCGACCCGAGAAAGCGGTTATTTTGGCCGGATGGCCTGATAATTCAAGGTCGAGCACGTCTATTTCCTTGCTCTGGTTATAACCGCTAACCGTCTTGATGACCACCCCATCTTTCATAAAAGGCGGCGGCTCCTCAATCTCATAATCAAGCAGAACACAGACATCCGGTCGAGCCTGGGCAATAGCTTTCCATTCTTCGTAACTGATCCGGTTGCGATCATAAAGAGTTAAGAGAACAACCAGATCAACTCCGGCCTTACGAAGGGCTGTAATGCGCTGTGCGAGCCCCTCACCAGGAAGGGCAAACTCAAGACCAGCAACATTACCCTTTGCAGTCAAATCGGGGGTTGAGGGTGGAGTTAGGCCAACAACACCGATTCGCAAACCCGAACCCGGATAGAGAATGATTTCGGGACTTATATAATCGGGCACCTGACCAGTGCCGCTTTCACTGATATTTGAACTCAAAAAGGTAAAATCAGCCTCCTTTTTCAGCTCACGAAGGCGCTCCTGGCCAAAAGTAAATTCAATGTTGCCAATCAGCATCAGCTCGATGCCAAGACCGTTCAATGCAGCAACAATAGCAGAACCACGGGTAAAATAAGCGTCAGCGGTACCGGAAATTTCACTGCCGATCGATACGACGTTGAAAGGATCGCCACTGAAAGAAGCAACCGTCTCTTTGAGAAGCGTAGCCATTCCGGCTGCTCCTCCCATTCTTTTGCCGCGGTAGGGTTCAAATTTGGCACGATAGGCGTGAATTCGACCTTTACTTACCCCGGTCAATACCAGATGATAGCGCCCAGCTTCATTTGAACTGAACAGATAGAAAGCAACAACAATTACCAGAATTATTGATAAAGTTAAGAATAGCCGGCTGACAATCGTTTTCATCTGAATATCTCCTGTCAGACAGTTTAGAATCGCCAGAACAACTTCGCAACCTTTTTTTGCGGATTCAGGCATAAAAAAAGAGCTGCGCTCAGGCGCAGCTCTTTCGAATCGTAACTATCAGTAATTACTGAGTTCTTTCATTCTGGCTTTATAAGCTTTTTCAGCATTGCCATTATCGGTATTGTTCAAGTTGTGCTGAACATTTTCTTTAACCTGATCGACGATATCAGTCAGAAGCTTTCTGGTGTCAGCATCCAGAGAATCCATTTTGTGAGTGAAGAATCTGAAGAATTCGCCAGACTTACCATTGTTCTGATCAAGATCATGGGTAAGAACCTGAAGCAGGGTCTGAGCATTCTTTTCGCGTGATTCGAAGGTGCTGTTAACATTGTTCTGAACTTCTACCGAGAAATTCATTCCAGGATTTGCATTTGATTCCTGCTTGAATTTGGTGATTTCAGCGGAATCTTTGATCAGGTCATTCATAAGCATGCCGAGAGTTCTGCCATTGAGCTGTTCTTCATATTTGGGAGCCTGTGAAGCTTCACCGCTCTGAGAAGACTGCTCGGATTGTTCAGACTGACCACTCTGGCCCGACTGACCGGACTGTCCAGACTGACCGGCCTGGTCAGCGTCATCAGAAGGTTCTTCTGGAAGAACTGGATCTGAAGGAACGTCTGCCGGAGGAGCGTCATCGCCCTGGCCTGCATCATCAGAAGGAACGTCTGCCGGAGGAGCGTCATCGCCCTGGCCTGCATCATCAGAAGGAACATCTGCCGGAGGAGCGTCATCGCCCTGGCCTGCGTCATCTGAAGGAACATCTGCCGGAGGAGCGTCATCGCCCTGGCCTGCGTCATCTGAAGGAACATCTGCCGGAGGAGCGTCATCGCCCTGGCCTGCGTCATCTGAAGGAACATCTGCCGGAGGAG
>CAZQUE010000119.1:0-12167 GCA_964596185.1 uncultured bacterium
TTACCGATTGAATCTTGGCTGGACTTAAAGCGTTTGTGACATATTCAACCGGGTCGTCACTGTATCTGACGATATCGATCTTTTCGCCATTCAATTCATCAACGATTCCCTTGATTCTGCTGCCTTTGAGGCCAACGCAGGCTCCGACCGGATCAACGCGATTGTCGGAAGTGGCAACGGAAATTTTTACCCTCAAACCGGCTTCCCGGGCTGAAGATTTGATTTCGACGATCTTGTCGGAAATCTCTGGCACAGCCTGTTCAAAAAGAATTTCGACAAACTTGGCCGAACTTCTCGACAGGATGATTTGCGGGCCTTTGGTCGTCGGTTTCACTTCGGAAACATAACATTTGATTCGGTCATTGGTTCTGAAGATTTCGCCGGGAATCTGTTCACGAGGCGGTAATACCGCTTCGGTGTTTGCGAATTCTACATAAACGTGACCGCGTTCCACCCGCTGGACTTTGCCGGTCAGAACCTGACCGACGCGACTGTGATACTCTTCGAAGATGATGTTTCTTTCAGCTTCCTTGAGCTTTTGGCTGACAACCTGACGGGCTGTCTGGGCGGCGATGCGCCCAAATGTCGGTGGTGTAACGTCTTCTTCGACAATATCACCTGGCTCTGCTTCGGGGTCAATTTCCTGGGCTTCTTCGAGAGTGTATTGTTTGTCGGGGTCGTCAAGGTCGTCTCCGGCCATGACGGTGCGGCGCGAAATAACTTTGAAGTCACCGGTTTCTTCATCGAGCTTTACCACGACGTCTTCATCGGAGTCGAAGTTCTTGCGATACGCAACAACCAGCGCCTCTTCAATAGCCTGAACCAGAACCGACATCGGAAGGTTCTTTTCGCCTATAACTTCTTTCAATGCTTCGATTAAACTTGTCTTAGCCATTTTTCTTTCTTACCTCCCCCGTCATCCCCGTTTCATCCTGGGTGGGAATTCCAACACCGCGCGTGCTTCCTTCACCACTGATAAAGGGAACTCTCGAAGCCCTTTTTCTGATCGAACCACAATTCTTTCCGGATTATACTCCTGCAATCTCGCTCTGAAGACTTCTTTCCTGTTGTCAGGGGGCTGAACCAGAGTCCATTTGACCAGCTTGCCGACATGCCGCTCAAAATCGACCTGACGCTTGAAAACCCGTTCAACTCCAGGTGAAGAAACTTCAAGGGTATAATTGCAGTGAATGAAATCCGCTTCATCCAGATAGTCACTCAAAGCCCGCGAAACCTTCTCACAATCCTTTACCGCAATGCCCTCGGGGCTGTCGATGAACACCTCAAGCAACATCTGCCGGTTGACCGGCCGGTAACTGACGTCATAGATTTCATATTCTGCTGAGAAAGTTTGTTCGACAAAATCTCTGACACGTTCAATAACGTTTTCATTTGTCATTTTACTAACTTTCTCCTGTTCTTAATTAAATAACAAAATCCGCTTTAAAAGCGGCTTTTGTTAATCTGCTTTTATTTTTCGCCAAAGCTTATTGAGCGCTAATTCTAGCACTTCTTTCATTTAAAATCAAGTCCGGAAATATCGGCAGGCCTTCGATCGCGGCAAAATAATCCACAGGGCGAATGCTGCATTGATAAAGCTTTTTGATGACTGTGGCTGTGCAAAAAGCTGTTGTGAGCTTAATTCCCCCTGATCAAATGTCGATCTTCGTCATCAATCTTCATTATATTCGCTGATTTGCGACCCCAGCTCTGCTGCCAGTTCCTCTCCGGCTGCTTTTGCTTCTTCGCTCGCGCCCAGCTCTATGGTTTTCAGGAATTTTTCGGCATTTTCCTTTTCATAGCTGCTCTTTTCAAATTTGATATACAACCTGTGCCATGCAAGGCTTTCTGCCATAAGATCATCGTTTTGCTGCATCCCGGCTATATATCCAATGACCTCGGCATATTTCTTCATCGCTTCGGGATACCCTGCCATGGCAGCCTGCTTGAGCGGATCTATCTCTTCAATTTTCCATGTGGAAGAATATGGGTAGTCGATTTTGAATAATTTGAACATGCTTGGCGGATGGTTGCGCTCTGCGCCAAGTGCATACCACTTGCGGGCTTCTTCCTTTTCATTCTTCAGGGATGGGTTGCTGAGATACTCAATATTATGCTGATTGCCAAGAAAATGCGAGGCTTTGTTGTTCTCAAGAGCCGCCTTTTCCAGCCAGGTTCTGGCCTGGTCCTTGTCTTTCGACCATAAAAAGAAACCGAGCTCGGCCATTCCCTCGGAATCGCCCTGGCTGGCCGCTTTTTCCAGCCAAGTCTGAGCCTGCTGCTCATCTTTTTTTGCGCCACGTCGCCCGCCGTGATATCTCTGGGCAAGCTCGATCTGGGCTTTGACTGAGCCGCCTTCCGCCAGTTCCTGTAATTCAGACAAGGGTATGTCGCGCAGTGAGCCTTCAACGACCTTGACTATCGGCTTGATTCCAGCCTTTTCGGCGACTTTGACTTCCTCCTGCATGCTGATTTCCGTCTTGTAAAGACTGATGCAGCTCTCATCATCGCTGCCATGCAGCGAACATTCAACCCTGACGTCACTGCCCTTTTGAAATATGCTGAAAATTCCTTCATTTGGACATTCAGGCGGTTTCTGCAACAAATGCTGGGTTTGGAGCAGCTCGAAAATGTCTGCCGGCAGTTGCCCTTTTACCTCATTATCCATTGAATACATGGTGATCGCCCCGGCGACCACTTTTCTGTTCGCCTTGCAGATCGGATCATCGGGCAATTGCCTGGTTTCAGGCCTTTTCGAGGGCTTTTTTTTGATAGAGCCGTTCTTTGGCGGTGGTGGTATCGGAATTTTCGACAATCTTTTGCTGGCGGTGGCCTTCAGGTATTTTGCCAGTTTTTGTTTAAGATCCATGCGTTTATCGCTGATGCGACTCAAAGCTTTCCTGGCACCATTCCCGTCATCGAGCTTTATTTTGCAAAGGCCGATGGCATACCAGACTTCGTCTGTGTCTGAAGAATTTTTGGTGATTGCTTCGAACTTGCTGCAGGCTTCAGCCCATTTTTTCTGCTTGAAAAGAGCTTTTCCTTCGTTGAAAAGGTTGTCTGACTGGGCCAATAGCCCTATAGTTAGCAAAAGCATGACAGCGGCCAGAAAATAGCTTGTGCGGCTGTTTTTTTTCATCGGTTTACTCCTTCAATCAATGCCTTATTGGTTTGGCAAATCAATTATCGATTGTAATTCGTGCGACTGTTTTTGTCCATTGCCTGCCTTACCCTTGATAATTTTGCCGTTGATAACTGGGAAAATGCTGGTAACAGTGATATCATTAACTGATTTAATTTCGAGAGGAAACCAATGACCAGCACAAAAGCCAGCCTGATATTGCTCTGGGCCATTTCCATCTTTCTTACCGCCTGCAGTGGAGAAGCTCCAACGCAAAAGCCGACTTCAACCCCGGTCGAAGTGCCAGTAAATGGCGGAACCTACCGACGTGCTTTTGCCGATTCATATATAACTCTCGACCCGGCCCTGGTTAAAGATTCAAACTCCCACGAGGTTTGTCGCCAGATTTTCGATGGCCTCATCGAATTCAATGATGACGCACAACCGGTGCCTTCGCTTGCCGAAAGTTGGCAAATAAGCACTGATAAACTTCTTTATACATTTAAACTGAGAGAAGACGTGAAATTTCATCGCCATTGTGGCGGTAAACCAACTCGCAATGGTGGCAGACTTATGACTGCTGCAGATGTGGTTTACAGTTTCAAGCGCTTGCTTAAGCCGGGTGAAGATTCTCAGGGGTCTTTTTTTCATGTAATCAAAGGAGCGGCGGATTATGCCGCGGGAAAGGCACCCGAACTGGTCGGCGTTAAAGCCGTTGCAACTTTCAGCGTTTCTTTTGAGCTTGAAAAGCCTTTTGCGCCTTTTGTTTCACTTCTGGGCATGTGTAATGCCTTTATAGTGTCCCATGAAGATTGTGAAGGAGCCGGGGTAGATCTGAAAAACCTGCCGGTTGGCTGTGGTCCATTTGCCTGGGGCGGCAGAGAGGGGGAAACCCTTGTTCTTCTGGCTAACGAAGAATACTTTCGCGGTCGTCCCCGCCTTGACAAAATTGAATTTATCGTGGTTCCCGATGAGACTGAAAGATACAGGCTATTTCGTGAAGGCCATTTGATGCACGTCGATGTCCCAGATTCCGAATATAAAAACGTTAAACAGGATGCGCAGCTTTCGAGATACCTGCTTGAAACTAGTCGCTGGGGCACAAATTATCTTGGCATGAATCTGAAAATTCCTCCGTTTGACAATGTTCTGGTCAGGCAGGCGATTAATTATGCCATTGACCGTGATCCTATCATTGAACTGGTTTTAAACAATCGCGCCAAAACCGCTTTTGGGGTTCTTCCCCCGGGAATTACCGGCTATGACCCAAATCTGCGCGGTTACAGCTTTGACCCGGATAAGGCCCGGGCACTTCTGGCTCAGGCCGGGTACCCTGATGGAAAAGGCTTTCCTGAGATTGAATTGCAATACAATAAAGACATAATTCACACGAGAATCGGAGATTTCATTCTCGCCAATCTTTCAGATATCGGCATCAAATGCCGAATCAAAGAGCTTGGCTTCGGTGAACATCTTAAGTCGATAGAAGCAGGACAGGCTGGTTTTTTCAGGATGGGCTGGACCGTAGATTATCCTGATCCGGACAGCTTCCTATATACCCTTTTCCATTCTTCCAACATTGGCAGCGGCTACAATTTTACCGGTCTGGCCAGCCCGGAACTCGATCAATTGCTGGATCAGGCTCGCTTTGAAACCGAAATCAGCCGCCGGGTCAGCCTATATCGCCAGGCTGAAAAATTGATTATCGAGCAGGCACCATGGGTTTTTCTTTATTTCTATACCACGCACCTGTTGTATCAACCGCAGGTAAGGGAAATCAACCTTGGCCCGATGGGCCAGCCGTTCATTCGCTACCGTCAGATCTGGCTGCAACCCCAATGATCATTTGAAAATGTGCGGAATGAGATAAAAGGCCAGGAAATAAATGATCACCACCAGGATGGTCAGCAGATTGAAATACTTCTCGATGTATTCTCTGGCGGTTTTGCCAAATTTCTTGAAAATCAGCCCGAGCAGGAAAAAGCGTGCGCCGCGGCCGACGATCGATGCAAGAATGAATGGCGCGATCGAGATTTTGGAAACCCCGGCAGTAATGGTAAAAACCTTGTAGGGGATTGGCGTGAATGCTGCGGTAAAAATTATGAATACCGAATTTTCTTCATAGGACAGACAGACCTTGTTGAATAGTTCTTCGGTGAAGCCGGGCACGTAAAGAAAGAAATATGTGCCAACGGCTTGCCAGAAAGCATAACCGATGATGTAGCCGCCGATTGCTCCGGCGACCGACCCGGCGGTGCAGATTGTTGAATACCACATCGAGCGATCTGGAGTCGCCAGTGCCATGGCTATCAACAAAACATCAGGTGGAATCGGAAAAAAGCTGCTTTCGGCGAAGGCTAGCAGAAAAAGAGCCGGCAGGGCATGCCTGCTTTCTGCCCATGATAAGACCCAGTTATACAGTTTTTTTACAAATCGCATCTGCTTTGGCTTGTCCTTTTGCGTGGAAAGTAATAATCTTAACAGGAGATTGCATGATACACGACTCAGGATAGAGTGGCAAGATGGAAAGCTGGCGAAGCAAAGATCGAATTTTGAATTTTTCGGCTTCATTTGCGCTGTTCATTTTTCTTCCCGCGATTATTGCGGCCATTTTAGGGGTCAATGCCATCAATCTTGAAAAGCAGCGCTCATTCGACCAGGCACGGCTAAAGCTTGAAACCAGGTTAACTCAGTTTGCCTGTGATGTCGATAACGAGACTTTTCTGCTCAGAGTTGCCCGCGGCGCATGGCTGAGCCTGAAACAAAGCAATGACGAAAATCAGGTGCTGGATTTTGACCGTCGACTAAAGGCCTTTCTGCCAGTTGAATTCGACCTTTATCTTTTCTCCCGGGAAAATCAGTTGCTGACTCCGCGAGAAGTCAGAGTGCGTTCACGCTATGTTGCAACCCGGCTTTGGGAACTGATCAAAGCAAATCCAACCGATCAGAGTGAATTATACAAAAAGATACGCAAGCCGGTAAAATCAATGCTTGGCGGTGAGTTCAAGGCGGCTCAACTTCTTGAAAAACGTGACGCTTTGCTACCGATAATCGTTAAACATCAAGAAGGTCGGATTTATTGGAATTCCGACGAAAATGGCAATGGAATACTGCTGATATTCTGGCAGTTGCCAAGTCCTGAATACCGGATTGAATCACAGCGAAAGAGAAAAAGCGCTGAATTTTTCAAGGCATTTGCTAATTTTTCAGAGGGTGAAAATCTGCATTTCGGGCAAAATCAGGTTGGAGATCCGGTTGCGGCCAAGGTAATGACGCGCCTGGCATTGATGAACCAACCCTATCATTATGAAAACGATGAGATCTGGGTTGGCAAAAGGCTTGCTCAGGGCTGGGTAGCCGTTGCTGAGCGCTTCTCTTCAGGATTTTATCAGCGAATGCATTGGCTGCTGGTTTTTGGAATCATCCTTTTTCTGATCGGTGCGGGATTGATTGCCGGTCGATTACAGCATCAGCTGCGAATATCTATCAGAATCAAGCTGGTCAGTCTGTTTTTCATTGCCGTATTGATGCCGATAATGGGCTTTCTCTTTCTGGGATACCAATACCATTTTGACCGTGAACAGACTATGCGGGCAGAGGTTGCCAACAATGGCCGACAGATGCTTTTCAGACTCGATGAATCTTTCAGCCGGGTCGGAGCAGCCAACGAACCGCATCTGAAAGCAATTTTGCCGGTATTTGCCAGCGACGACAAAGAAAAGATTCGCAGTCTGCTCAAACCGAAAATTGAAGTGAATGAAATGGTTACGGTTGAAATCAGGGATACCCGTGCAAAAATCCGTTTCGCCGAAGCCAATGAACTGTTTTTTGAAGGGATGAAAGATCTTTCGGAGGCATTCAGTCGCTTCTGTATCGATACTGCGCTTGGTACCAGGCTGGGTGACGGTGTCGATCCAATCGTTGGCATGGTGGTTAAGGCTCCTGAAGGCGGTATGTTTTTTCTGCTTGACCGTCCCGGCGAAATCCATCCGCTCGAGTTCGGTCCGGTGCCTCTGTTGATATTCTGGCAGATTATAGAGAATACCCGTGCCGAAAAACTCTATGTTTTTGTGGTTCAGACCGTTTCAGTGCTTCTCAAAAAAATGGTTCGCGAGCATTTGCAAGAGATTTACCGCACCAGGACTGACAAGCCGTTTATAACCCTTGCTCTTCACAATTCAAGCGGTGAATGGTTTCCGGGCCGACCTTTGAAAAGCACTGCATTGAAGAGATTCGCTGAAAGATTGATGTTCAGCGACAAGCCTCTCGACGAAGAAATGGTTCTGGCAGGGCAAAAGTGGCTGGTTACCGGACAAAAGGGCAAATATGCCGGCGATTACAGTTTTTTCAGCTTTTACCCGGCGCAGATTATTGAAAAAGAGCTGCATCAGATCAGATTACTGATTCTGGCCTGCATGCTGGTTTTTCTTTTCGTGGCCGTGTTGACCGGTAACATTCTTTCTTCGATCTTTCTTGAACCGGTTAGAAATCTTACTGATGGAGTTGCCGCCATTAAAAAACGCGACGGCAGCTTTCGTATTCATACCGGGCAGAAAGATGAGTTTGGTGATCTGTCTGCAAGTTTTAACAGTATGATCGAAGATCTCAAGGAAATGGAGCTGGCAAGGGATGTGCAGGAATCGCTATTGCCTGCAGATTTTCCGGAATTGCCCGGCTATCAGATAAAATTTATCAATCGTATGGCTTCTGACGTTGGTGGCGACTATTTCGACCTTCATCAACTCGATGAAAATCGCTTCTGCTTGTTGATTGGCGATGTTACCGGCCACGGAGTAAGCTCAGCATTGGTCATGGCTATGGCCAAAGCCATCGTTTACCAGGGTTTGAAAGAAAATCAATCGCTTATCGAGCTTTTTGCCGATCTTAATCTGACCATTCACACCTATTTTCAGATTCCTCCAGCCCGCAAAATGATCACCCTGTTTGCCGCCATTCTTGATATTTCCGGTGGAGAGCTGAGCTGCGCCAATGCCGGGCATAATTTCCCGATCAAAATTGCTGCCGATGGCTCGTTTGAAGATTTCTCGGAAGTCCATCTGCCGATCGGCGCCAGTCCTCGCTTGCGAAAATTGAAGCTGGCCAATTATGGGATAGATGATAATGAGACGGTCATTTTTTATACCGATGGCCTGGTGGAAGTTACCAATTCGGACAATGAGATGTATGGCTATGACCGCCTGAAAGAGCATTTGCTGAGTTTGAAAGATTTATCAGCCGCCGAAATTCTCGATGCCCTGGTAAAAAGATACGATGAGTTTCTTGCCGGTGCCGAACCCGACGATGACCTTACCGTCATTGTTCTGAAGCGGGGCTGACATTGCGCTTGAGTATGACGAAAGTCAGATCGTCCTCTAGCAGTTCTTCGGTGTAATGAGTCCAGAACTCCTGCAGCAGCTTTTCTTTCAGCTCTTGAGCCGACATTTGGCAATTTTGTGAAACCAGTTCCCTGACCCGGTCAAATCCGAAAATTTCGCCTGCCCTGTTCGGCGCTTCAGCAATACCATCTGTATAAAGCAGAAGAATGTCGCCAAGTTCGAGAACACCACCAGTTGGCGGGTAATTGCTGCGTTTTTTTGAAACTCCCAGGGGTAGGGAGTTGTGCTCGATGCATCGGCAATTGCCGTTTAGATCACAGATCAGCGGGAAGGGATGTCCGGCATTGGTAATTTGAAAACTGCCATCTTGCCGATCGACAATTACCGCGCAGAAAGTCATCAATTTGCGATGCTTGAGAAGTTCGAAAATCATGTGACTGAGATCTCTCATCAAAAGTTCAAGTTTTCCGGTTTTTTTTGAGAACCTGAAAACCAGTGCCTTGACCATTGCAGTTAAAATCGATGAACTGATGCCATGGCCGGTAACATCGCCAAGAACCAGAAGAAACCTGTTGTCTGGCAGAATGAAGGCATCGGCATAATCGCCGCCGACACTGGTTGCCATCTGGTTGTAAACGATGAGCTCGTAACCAGGAATTTCTGGCGGCGAAGTTGGAATCAGACACTGCTGAATCGCCTCTGCCAGCAACATTTCTTTTACTTCAACCATCATCTGATTGAACGTTTCGCCCAGCGTTCCGAATTCATCTGTATTACTGATATTGACCCGATAATCGGTCTGACGCTGGCGCAGGGCATTGAGGCCGGTGTTGAGTTCTCCAACCGGCTGAAGAAATGTTCGAGTCAGAAGTAGCCCGGTTAGAACTGCAACGATAAGAATCAGAAACATGCCCAGAAAAATCTGGCTGCGCATGGTATCGATTTTGGAATTGATCTCGCTGACCGGATAAAGGCAGGTCAGAAAAACGTCACGCATTTTTATGCCAGGGAAACAGGTCGCCAGATAACTATCTCCTTCTATCTCCAGCTTGGAAGCGGTTATGCGCTGGTTGATCGCACCGATTCGCGTGAGTATTTCCAGTGGCCTGGCGATGTCGGCACTTTCCGGCAGCCACTTCTGATCAGCGGGATGAAATGAGATGATTTTCAGCTGCACACCGTTGAAGCTGAAGCGGTTGCCAAGAGCCCTGGCAAGATACTTCTGGACATTGTATTGGGCTTTGGTATTGCCGGAAAAGAAGACGACACCATCAACCGGGGTCGAATAATAATTCCAATACCAGTAAAGGAAAGCACCTTCGAACTCCATCGGGACTATTTGACCGGGGACTTCAAAATAATGGCTGAAACCGAGAACCGGGTTTTCGATAATGTTGCGGATAATGAAATCTGACTGGCGGATTTTCTTGGCCTGGGCTGAAATTAGCTGGGGGACGAATTTTTCCAGTGAAATTTGCGCCATGACCCGATTCAGGTTCTTGACGCGATCATTGGCCTCGCCTTTGGCGGTACAATGCAGTTGTTCAAGTTTGGAATCGCGTATTTCAAGCCAGTTGAAGAAATTTTCCCCCTCAAGGCTGACGCCGGCATGGGTCCGTAGCAGTTTGTCATTCTTGTACCAATCATTAGAAAGCTTGCCTTGCCAGCTGTGATCGTTGAAGAAGCGATCGAAAATCGCCTTGATTTCCTCTTCCTTTTTCGAGAAATCTGAGTCGAGCTTATAAAGGACATCGAGCATTCCTTTGCGGGCATCGTTTTCAAGGACCGCGCGACGATCCTGCATGCCTTTGAAGCTGAGAAAGAATAGCCCCAACAGCGGCAGGTAAACGGCAAAAATGAATACGGCAATCAACTTGATTCTGATCGAAATCCAGATTTTTGCTGCCTGATGGAGTTTTTTTCCGGTAACTAATGCCCCGGCGACGATAATTATTACGGCCATGGCCAGCAAAAGGCTTTTAATCAGCTGATAAAAACTGGCATCCTGCTTTTTTCCGGCCAGCACGGCAAAATCCGCGAATCCGGTTTTTTTCCAGATAAAGTTGTTGTGGAAAATGACCTCGGCTTTCTGCTGATCCATTTTTTTTAGAACTTCGAGAAAGTCTGCCTGTCGATCATCCCTGGTAATCAAACGGCTTGCATTTTGCTGGGGAATAATGGCCAGCCGGATTTCATCCTCAAGAAACTTTTGCAGCGATTTGTCGAGAATCTCATCGTGACTGGGCAGGTTTCTGACAATCAGCAGAATGCCGCGCATTCCTTCTTTTCCGGCTTCACGTTTTCGTGAGAAAAACAGCATTCCGGGGCGGTTGCTGGCAAATGGGACGATCTGGTTGCGATTGTTTTTTAAAGCTCTTGGGTGAAAGTCGCGACCGAAATTTTTCTGTAGCTGGGGTTTTATCTGGTTATAGAGATCCGGTGTTCGATCTGAAAAGATGAAGTCCCTCAGGAATGAGGCGACCTCAACCAGATCGGCCGGTGAAGAATCACATAGGATGGTCGAGCCGTCATCGGCAAACGCAAAGACATCGATATTTACCCCGGCAATTGCGTTGAATTCGTTGGCAAGGGCGTTGAATTTTTTCAGGTCTTCCTGTTTGTATTCGAAATAGCGCCGAACATAATCATTGAAAATGGGTTTGAAAAAAGAATCGGAATGAGCGCTTGCCCCGATTATTTCCGAGCGACGGGCCAGTTTTTCGAGAGTTTCCTGCTCATTCATTGCAATCATGCTGTCGAGAATTTCTGTGGTAACGAAGCTGGTGGCTATTACCGGCAGAATAACCAGCAGAGCAAAGATCAGAAGCAGGCGAAAGTTTTTTCGGGGCTGTTTCACAGAGTTTTTCCCTGTTAATTAAAGGGCTGTCTCAAACAATTATTTGAGACAGCCCCGGTTTTGAACAAGCAAAGGTCGACTCGGTTATTTTTTTGCGGTTTTTTTCTTTTCTTCGACCACGGTTTCGGCTTCTTTGCTTTCGATCATACCCAGAGCCTTTTTGACCTTGAGAACGATTTCGGCAAAAACGTCGGGATTGTCACGCAGAAACTGTTTCGAATTTTCCCGACCCTGGCCCATTCGCACGTCGCCGTAAGAATACCAGGCACCTGATTTATTGATGATGTTGGCTGATTCGGCAACTTCCAGGACTTCGCCTTCGGTTGAAATGCCAGTGCCGAACATGATGTCGAATTTGGCTTTCTTGAAGGGTGGGGCGACCTTGTTTTTTACGACTTTAACTTCGGCAACGTAGCCGACCGGTTCATCGCCATCCTTGATCGTTTCTTTTTTGCGGATATCAAGACGGACGGAGGAGAAAAATTTGAGAGCCCGGCCACCGGGGGTGGTTTCGGGGTTTCCGAACATTACGCCGATTTTTTCACGAATCTGGTTGATGAAAATACATACTGCCCGGGATTTGCTGACAACCGGAGTAAGTTTGCGCATAGCCTGTGACATCAGGCGGGCCTGCATGCCGACGGTTGCGTCGCCCATATCGCCGTCGATTTCCGATTTACTGGTCAATGCTGCAACCGAGTCGAGAATGATGCAGTCGATGGCATTGCTGCGCACAAGCATTTCTGTGATTTCAAGTGCTTCTTCACCGCTGCTGGGCTGGGCGATAAGCAGATTGTCAATGTCGACGCCGAGTTTTTTTGCGTAAGAGGGATCGAGGGCATGTTCAACGTCG
>CAZQUE010000120.1:0-11935 GCA_964596185.1 uncultured bacterium
GATGCGGATTTTAAAGATGTGAGACTGTTTCTTCACAATCTTGAATCCGATAAATCAATTCTACCATACCAGGTTCAACAGGCGAAAGATTCCCTCTTTCTTCTTTTTACCCAGGTGTTGAAATACTCATGGGCACTCAAGTGGAATGAAGAATTCTCTGAAAAAAAATCGAAAGAAATTTTCAACACCAAACCTGGCGCAAAGCCCGTTGATTTAACAGAAATCGCAAGAATTCATGAAAATCTCATCGAAAAGACCCGAAAAGTTATCAGGACCATGCACTACTCGATCCGAACCGAAAAAAACTACCTCGACTGGATAAAAAGGTTCCTGTGCTTCCACCACCCAATCGATATCGACCGGCTTAATCCCCAACAGGTCGCCGATTTTCTTGAGTTTCTCGCCGTCGAACGCAACGTTTCCTCAAGCACGCAAAATCAGGCATTGAACGCAATTTCCTTCATGGTGACCACCGTTCTCAAGCTCGATTTCTCTGGTCAGCTGCAGTTCTCCAGAGCGAAAAGATCCCAGCGCCTTCCCACCGTTCTGCGAAAAGATCAGGTCAAAAGCCTTCTCAATAATCTCGATGGAATCTACGCCCTGATGGCCGGACTGACTTACGGTACCGGAATGCGCCTTATGGAATGTATGCGCCTGCGTGTTAAAGACATCGATACCGATAGAAATATCATTACCGTCCGTGAAGGAAAAGGCGCCAAAGACAGGGTTGTTCCACTGCCTGAAAAATATCGGAAAGACCTGCTTGAGCAATTGAAGAAAATCGAGGCTCTTCACCACAAAGATTTGGAAAACGGCTATGGTGAAGCCTGGTTGCCCGATGCCCTGGCCCGTAAATACCCATCTGCCTCAAAAGAGTTCGAGTGGCAATATGTTTTTCCATCAGGAAGGCTTGCCGTAGACCCAAGGTCGAATCGGGTCGGACGCCACCATATTCATGAAAATTCTCTGCAGAAAGCAGTCAAAGATGCTGCAAAGAAATGCGGCCTCCCATCAACGGTTAGTGTACACACTCTTCGTCACTCTTTCGCAACTCACCTTCTAGAGGCAGGTTACGACATTAGAACCGTCCAGGAACTTCTCGGTCACTCTGATGTTTCGACAACCATGATTTACACCCACGTAATGAATCGACCCGGAGTCACCATAAGAAGCCCGGCCGACGATCTTTGAAATGTATCATGCGCGAAATTTAATTAAACAATTGTTTCTGAAAAAAAATGCTATCTTTCCTCATTCTGCGAACCAATTTCTGCCAATTTTGCGCTTTAAAAAGTTGTTAGAAAACCATGCATTGATGCGGAATAAAGAGACACTGTTTTTTTGAACCCTGCTTAAATCAATGCCGCAAACTGGTCGCGGAACTTGCCGGCCCCACCGTTGGCAGGGTGGCGAACTTTGGCATGATCGAGCCCGGCCTCGGTAAGCAATATTGAAGCCTTTTCTCCTACCGCAACGATTCGGCGCGGCCGCATGATCTCAATGAAATTGTTAAGGATCTTGAGGCCGGATTTAATCTCAGCCGGGGTTGGGGTGCGATTGGACAACATGCCTTTTTTAGGGTTAAAAGGGTGCCAGGGAAAAGCATTCCAGATAACGAAGTCGAACGGGTCGATGCCAAGCTCGAGCAGATGTGTCCAGACTATGGTCGCGGTCGGTTCAGAGAAGCCATCCTTGCGGACAGTTTCCCGACTGGTGCGAGTCGGATCGAGGCCGATGAAGACGTGCTCGGGCTTGAGGCCGCGCCGGCGCAGATGGCCAAGTAATAACCTTTCCGAGGTCATGGCAATGCCGGTGAAATGCCCGCCCTGATAGCCAAGAGCTTCGCCTAGCAACATATACGGCTTGCGCTCAAGCCTTTCGCTCAAATACCATTCAAGCTGATGCCGCCTGATTTCCGGAGCATTGCTGTAGTCGTCGTTCTCAGGGTCTTTTTGCCACCAGGGATTGAAAACGGCACCCGGTGGCGTTTGTCTCAAACTTTCAATAAATCTTTCAACCGTTTTATTCATGATTCTCCCAGGGACGATGCCGATCTATGAATGAAGATTAGCATGTATCCCTTCGTCGGTAAAGCCTATTCCGTGGCAGGCGCCATATTTTTTTCCGAACTTTCCTCTTTCGCTGGAAACAAAAGCGACCCGGCAATGAAAAGAACAGTTGCTGTGCCCAGGCCATAAAAACTCGGATCAAGACCGATTTCGGCAACACTTTCCGGAAGGCTGATCTGTTTTAACTGCAGCAGCAGGGTAATGATGCCGCCGCCGAGCATTGCCCCAATCGCTCCGGTTGGACTGGATTTTTCCCAGAAATAGGCGCCGAGGGTCGGTACGAACAGTCCGGCAACCATAAAGGCGTATGCATAAAGAACCGCATCCAGAACCATCGTGAATTGAACTGCAAGAAGAACGGCCAGAACCCCGACAATCAGGGTTATCAGCATCGAATATTTCACCGACTCGCGATCCTTTTCCGACTTCAGCCAGAAACGTTCGAGAATATCATTGAGGAAGTTGCCTGATGCCGCCATCATACAACTGTCGCTCGTCGACATGATTGCTGAAAAATACGAGGCGATAACCACTCCGGCAACCCCGGCCGGCAGAACGTCGCGAATCAACATCGGCAGCGCCATTTCAGCTTCGGCCGTCGGAAATGCAACCCGGGCGCACATGCCGAGAAAAACTCCGGCAAATGCCATGATCGGGTATTCAAAAATGCCGGCGATATACCAGGCTTTTTTCGCCGCCGCTTCGTCTTTGCAGGCATACATACGCTGGTAAAGCGTCATGCCGACCAGCCAGATCGGAATGATCGTCACCATCCAGTTTAAAAACTGCACCCAGGTTATGTTCGTCAGAGTAAAAAACTCCGGTGGCAGAGACGCCTTCAGAGCCGAGAAACCACCAAGCTCGTATAATGCAGCAGGTATCGTTATTACGATCAAGCCGCCAAGCAATACCAGCCACTGTACAGCATCAGTATAGATTACTGCCTTCAGGCCGCCGAGGACAGTGTAAAGAATGGTCACCAGAGCTATTATCAGCAATGCAAAATTGATCGGCTCCATGCCAAACGGATTCGTCTGCAAAATGGTTGCCGAAGCAAGCTTTGCTCCAGCCAGCATTTGCGCCCCGGCAAATCCGAGATAGCCGATGCCGGAAATCAAAGCTGCTACAACTGCAACTGATTCGTTGTATCGGTAGCGCAGGAAGTCTGGATAAGTCAGAAAAGCCTGGTCAGAATCGATCTTTTTGATTCGCGGTATGATAATTACTGCGCAGAGCCAGGCACCAATCAGGCCGGTAAAAAGAAGCCAGGTTCCCGAGAGCCCCATGGCAAAGCCAACCCCGCCGAGTCCGATCGAAAAGCCTCCGCCAACGTCGGTGGCAACAATTGACAGGCCTACATATTTCGGATCGATTGAGCGCCCGCCGACATAATAATCTTCGCGATCCTTGTTTTTGAGAAAATGGTAAATGCCGATACTGAGAACACAAATCATGTATGCAGCAAAAATTAGATAGTCAAAAAATGACATAAATGCCCCCCATTAGCGCTTGTCGGGCCATGAAAAAATTTCGCTTCGGCGATGATGTGCAAAAAAGCACGGGCCACGACAAATTGAAGTTTGCCCTGACAGGGTAGCACTTATGTCATGTTTATTTCAAATGAAAGTTGTTAGTCGAGCTGTCTCGGCCTTGACCAGCGCAGATAACAGGATAAAATGTCGTTGACTATATCTTTGTCGAAGTAGGTCGGGTCGAATTTCTTGTTGCCGGGCTGAATTCCCGACGACCATTCGACCATGTTGGCGTGCTCTTTGTTTCTGGGGCTTTTAATGATTTTGCAGAATTCTTCATAACCCGGAGGGCCGCCGACATCTTCGGGCGGACAGGCATTGTCGCCGCCAAGACAGCAGATGGTCCAGTCATCGTCGCGGAGTTTGTAATTGGAATTGACGACTGTCAGCCGATGCATCCACGAATCACCGAAATCATAAACATAAAGACAGCTGTCGCCCTTTTTTTTCAAATGTCTGTTCAATCTTTCGCTTGCTTCGAGCTCGGTCATTTCATCGTCGAACTCTTCGTCGATGGTTTCGACATATCTTTGCTTGCCGAAATTGAATTCATGCAAATGTGAATCCTGCCAGCCCATAACGATCTGAATTACGTCATGCAGCCGGTCGAGAGAAAGGTCGGCGGGAACAATGAATTCACGCCAGACAATCGGAGAGACTTCCATTAATTCGAGGCGGATGCGGTAAAACTTCTGCATTACTTTTTATCCTTTCCATGCTTTTCTTTCGTGTTTTTTGCGTTGAAAATCTGCTGATATTGCTCTTCACGACTGCTGCTTTCTGTTGCCTTGCCGGAGCCGTCGTCGATGGCCAGCAATTCCCGCATGATCGCGGTGTTTGTTGGAATCATGGTAATCTGGGCATTGCTCTCGGCTAGTTTCTGGGTTTCGAGAATTTCAAAAAGTGCCGCTGCTATTTCAGGGTCTTGAGAGATTTCTTTAAGTGCCTCACCGACGATTTTAGGGCGAACCGCGGCGGCTTTGGCAAATTCTGCGGCCGCCTGATTCTCGGCAGTACTTGTAATAACGCTTACCTGGTTGGCACCATCCTGATTTATCGCAGAAGTGACCTGGCGCAGGCGGTTAACGACCTTTTCCTGGATCTGCATAATCATTTTTTTGTCACGGAAATGAACCTTGCGGATATAGACCGAACCGCACTTATAGCCCCATTCCGCTGCCTGGGTAGAAACTTCTTCCCGCACTTTCTGACTCATGGTGTGCCGGTCTTCAAGCATGTCGCCGAGCTTCATGTTGCTCAGACACCTTACTGCGGCGCTTCTAACGTTGGTTGACAATGACGTGCGTGGATCAGCATTCTTGAAAAGAAAAGCCACCGGGTCCTGAATGATCATTTCATACCAGATGCCAATGCCCATTGGTGCACCTTCTTCGGAATTAACCGGCTGACTACGCAGATATTCCTGGTCGAGTCGAGTGTCAACCCTGGAGCACTGGCCAAGAAAGTTTACGATCGGCGCTTTCAAACCGAGATGGGCGGGCAGAAAATAGAAGCCCGCTTCGATTGAACGATTTTCTGGTCGGCGGCTGCTTCTGCAAGACTGATTTCAGAAGATACTTCGTTGTGAGCCGTGTTGATCGCCGCCAGAGCACTTTCGACTTCATCCGGCGGGTCGATGCTGGTAATCAGTGAGGCGTCGAGAACAATGCCGTAGCGGGCGGCTGATTGGGTGCTTTCCCGCATCATGTGTTCATTTATCTCGTGGAGATTCTTTCGCAGGTCGTTGATGGAAACTCCGGCTGTGGCAGGTTCTCCTTCGGCTTTTTTAGCTTCAAAATTGGCGATGCGTTCGCGCAAAATCGAGATAAAATATGCCATGACATGAACGATCGGATCTTTAACTCCAAAAAGGTAGGCGTAAAGATTTTTTTCGCAGACTCTATAGCGAATGTGTCCGGTTAATGCGGTGTTTAGCTGGTCTTTGGTTACTGCGTCGAGGAACTGGCCGTTGTGGTTGGCCGTCGGGGTTTCCGGATCATAGGCCATATTCATGGTTTGTGTGGCAACGTTGACCTTATGAACTTTTTCCCATGGAAATTTGAAGTATGGGCCTCCGGGAGGAATTACCACAACCTGCGGATAATTGTATCTTTCTCGTTCCTCGGCGATAAGGTTTACCGCGATGGATGACGAAAGGGTCGTTTTGTTGGGTATGCGCTGGGCTCTCCCAAAAACCGTTTTTACCGCCAGTTCGTTTTGATCTACGGTAAAAATACCCGCCCAGAGGTATTTTAACAGGAACCAGACGATAAAGCCGCAGATGCAGCCAAAAAGAAACATATCAGACCTCCACAACCAAAAGATTTAGTGTTCGATTTCTGCAATCATTCTACCGCATTTCAATATGCGGTGTACATAAAAATCATGAATTGTCGCATGTCGTCAGGTCTTAGTGTGGCCTTGAATTTGAGCCATTCTTTCGTGTGCAGTTCAAAGCTTGGAGTCTTTCGAGGTATTCTTCCCATTAAATCCTGGATTTGCATTCTTTTTACTGTTAAACTGTTGAAGTGTTAAGATTGTATTCTAAAGTATTTCCAGACAGGACCAGGTTTTGGCGTTCTCACTGTTGAGGGAGTGCTGACCCAGGAATTGTCGCCGGAGGGGAAAATTGCATCAACCAGAAAAAGCTTCGATGAATGTGCGTGAGATTGTCGACATGACCGGCCGAAAAGTAGTCGTGCCGGCGAAAATTAACTCGGTTTTTGCGGCATCAATGTATGGTTACACCATGCTTGCATCGATCGCACCGGAAATGATCGCAGCGACGCCTTTTCCACCGAGGATTTGTGATAAAAACTATTTGCATGCACACTTGCACGATTTGCCATACATCGAAAAAATAACCGATATTCAGGCGATTGCTGAGGTAAGGCCTGATGTGGTGCTGGTTTGGGCCGACAAAGAGCAGCCATTTCACAAAAAGTCCGAAGATGCGATGAATGAACTGGGTATCCCCTTCGCCTACGTTATTATCGGTAATCTTGGTGACGTTCCAGATTTTCCGGCTGCATACGAATTTCTTGGCCGGCTTCTTGGTAAAGAAGATCGCACTGCCAGAATGGCCGCGTATTGTAATGAAGCTGTTGAAGAAGTGCGGGCGGTTATCGACCAGGTGCCTGAAAATGCCCGCCCGAAAGTTTACTATGCTGAGGGCGAAGATGGCCTGCTGACTGAATTTGATGATTCTCTTCATGCTCATTTGCTTAAACTCGTTGGTGACGTTAATGTCGTCAGGGGCCACATGACCGCCCATAAGGGACTTGAGAGGGTGAATGTCGAGCAGGTTGCCGATTGGAACCCCGATGTGATCGTTGCCTGGAGCAGAAGCTTCGTCGAAAGCGCTGCTTTGGCACCGGAATGGAAAAAGATCGCCGCGGTCCGCAATTCACGGATTTTTGCAATCCCCAATTCACCTTTCAACTGGTTCGACCGTCCGCCGTGTTTTATGCGCATTCTCGGTCTAAAGTGGCTGGCGAGTTGCCTTTATCCCGAGCATTATCGAATAGATATGGTTGAAGAGACCCGCCGTTTTTACTCGATCTATCTCGATGTCGATATATCGGCCGAACAGGCAATCGATATTCTTGCCCAGAAAAACACCGAAAACTGGAAAAGATTCAGCCCTGACTGAATTGCAGCTGGTATAACTTGTGGTAATGGCCGTTGGCGGCCAGCAGCTGTTGATGAGTTCCCTGTTCGACCAGGCGGCCATGGTGCATTACGAGAATTCTGTCGCAATGCTGTATGGTTGAGAGGCGATGGGCAATGATCAGGCTGGTGCGTTGACTGGTTAGCTTTAAAACCGCCTGTTGAATGATACTTTCTGTTTCGGTGTCTACCGAGGAAGTGGCTTCATCGAGTATGAGTATCTCGGGCTCGCTTACCAGGGCCCGACAGAAAGCAATCAGCTGTCTTTGCCCTGCCGAAAGATTTGCCCCGCGCTCAAAGATTTCGGTGTCGAGTCCGTTGGCCAGCTTGTCCAGCAGTGGCTGCAGTTTAAGTTCCTCGATTATGTCATGCATTTTCGTTGCATTGAAAGTCCCTGTTTCGAGAAAGATATTGTCTTTTATTGTTCCTGAAAAGATGGTGACATCCTGCTGAATCAGGGCAATTTTTTTGTGCAGGGTAGTGCGTGAGAATTCTCGCAGATCCTGACCATCAATAAGAATCTGGCCATCGGAAAATTCATAAAAACGTTTGAGTAAAGATGCCAGGGTAGTTTTTCCTGCGCCAGTATGCCCGACTATAGCAATTCTTTCGCCTTTTTTTACGGTGAAATTCAGATCTTTTATCACTGGCTTGTCCGGGCTGTAAGAGAAATTAAAGTTTTTAAATTCAAGCGAAACTTTGAATTCGTTGAATTCCAGACCTTGATCCAGGTCTGGCTCAGGCTTTTCGTCAAGAAGAGCGAAGACTCTTTCTGCAGAAGCCATCGAGCTTTGAAAAACCGAGACTTTTTCGCTGATTTGTTTGACTGGCTCAAAAAAGGCCTGTACGTATGCGATGAAGCTGACCAGCAAACCGATGGTCACAGATTTTTCTGCAACCAGCATGCCGCCGTAGACGATAACTACGGCCATGGTGATCGCATAAACAATCGTTACGGCCGGAATGAAAAACGAATTGTAAAACACCGAATCCAATTCAGCATCTTTCAAGTCTGAATTCATCAAGTCGAATTTGTCTTCACGGTTTTTTTCCTGATTGTAAATCTGTATGACGTTCATGCCGGAAATGTTTTCGGCAAGCACCGCATTGAGCATTGCCAGTTTGGCTCTGGCCAGCCTGAAAGTCTCGCGCATTTTGACCTTGAGGAACCAGGCTACGGCGAAGAGAATCGGGGCGGTAGCCAGGGCGGCGGCACCAAGCTTGAAATGCAGGCTGAGCATGGTTGCGCCTATTCCAAAGAGAATGAGAATTTCGCCGGAAACATTTATTAGAGCGGCGCTGAACAGTTCTGCCAGAGTTGCTACGTCATTGGTCACCCTGGTAACCAGCCGTCCGGTCGGGGTGCGGTCGAAAAAGCCAATCGGCAACCTCTGCAAATGGGAAAAAAGATGATTGCGCAAATCGTGAAGCACTTTCTGGCCCGTATATTGCAGTAGCCAGTTTCTCGAAGCCGAAATAATGAAAAACAAAAGATGCCCACCGCCATAGAGTATGACATACCAGACGAGATTGTCGTGGTTGGCCTGTTTTAGCCCATGATCTACCGCCTTGCCAAGCCAGAGAGGCAGAGATACCTGGACAGCCGTGCCGGCAAAGACGAGCAAAACCGATACCAGAAAAAGCATGCGCCAGCGCATAAGGTAGGGGAGGATTCGGCGAACCAGGCCGCTGTCCCAATGCGGTGATTTAAGATCGTCCGGTGAGAAATAAGAATCTTCGTGCATGCTTTACCCCCTTTCCAGTTCAGCTTTCAGTCGTTGGCGCTCCCAGGTTTTTGCATAAAGCCCCCGTTGCTCGAGCAACTGCTGATGTGAACCCATTTCAGCGATTCGACCATCTTGCAGATATATTATCAAATCAGCGCTCTGCAGGCTGACCATTCGGTGAGAGACGATTATGCACGAGCCTGGCTTTTTTGAGTTTCGTAAACCCTGAAGAATTGCCTGCTCAGTTTCAGTGTCGACCGCACTTGTGCAATCGTCGAGCAGCAGGAAAGGTCGATTGGCGGCAAGTGCCCTCGCCAGCGAAACCCGCTGCTTCTGCCCTCCGGAAAGATTTACGCCTCTTTCACCGAGCATTGTTTCAAGTTCGTCGGGAAACTCTTTCAAGTCAGGAGCAAGGCCGGCCTGGTTGGCGTATTTGTCGGCAAGCCCAGTGTCTTCCTTGTTTTTCAGGGCAAAAAGGATGTTTTCTCTTATCGTTTCTGAAAAAAGAAATGTCTCCTGGGGCACAATAGCAAACATTGATCTCAGCTGATGAAGATCTATTTCGCATATTGGGTACCCGCCGATTTTGATGCTGCCATCGGCTGGGTCATGCATGTTGACAAGCAGGCGTAGCAGTGTGGTTTTTCCGCAACCGACCGGGCCGGTGATACCAAGAGTTTTACCCGATTCAAGTTTGAAGGAAATCCCTTGCAATATCGGTGTTGGTGATTCGGGGTAAGAAAACTGAAGATTTTCAACCTCGAGATCGTAATTTGTAAATTCAATTTTTTCTTTTTCTTTGCCAGCGGAAGCTTCTGGTTCGTTGAGTATCTGCAGGCATCTTTCCAGTGAGGCCATGCTGCGCTGGTAGAGGTTGATGATCCAGCCGATGGCCATCATTGGCCAGCTAAGCTTGAGCAGGTAAGCTTCGAAGGCAATGAAAGAACCCAGTGAAATGGTTCCGGCAATGACCATTTTTCCGCCATAGAGAAGCAGAACGACCATACTGGCTGCGATTACCAGATCAAGACCTGGATGGAAAATTGAATCTATATTGGCGAGCCTTATTTTGTCGCGAACGAATTCCTGGCCGACCTGGTCAAACCTGGATATTTCACTTTCCTCGCAGCGAAAACCTTTGATAATGCGGATGCCGGAAATGTTCTCTTCAGAGCGCGAAGAAAGATCAGACAGACGGGCCTGAACGTCTCGGGAACGATTGTGTATCGCGCGCGAAACCGAAAAGACCAGAATTGGAATGAAAATCAGGGGGATGAGTGTCGTCAGCGTAAGTTCGACCGACATGTAAAGCATGATAAAAGGGATGCTTAGCAGGTAAAAAGACACATCCAGGGTAATTAGAATGCCGATTCCCAGCATGAAACGGATTTCCTGGATATCGTTGGTCAGCCTTGACATGATGTCGCCGGTTCGGGTTCGGCTGAAATAATGAAAAGGAAGCTTGAGAAGGTGTGAGAAAAGCATTTTACGCAAGTCATAAACTGACAAGTGTGATGCGCCCAGAAAGAATTTTCGCCAGTAAAATCTGAAAAGGCCCTGGATCAGAGCAGTGACGATCAGCAGAACCCCACAATAGATAAGTTGGGATTGCTCCGCACCTTTTTCAATGCCATCGATAGCTGTTTTGATAATTATCGGTGGCAGGACGTCGGCAATATCAACTATCAGCAGCGACATGAAGCCGTAAAACAAAAGTTTTCGGTAGGGCTTAAGCAGTTGCAGCGCAAACCGAAACTTGTCCTGCTGCTGATTTTGTGACTCTTGATGCATCTTTGCAACTTTACCTTTAAAAATAATGCAAGTCAAACAGTTTCAGGATTTGTAAAGTTATTTGGCGGGGCGCGAGTACAGTTTCAGGCAGGCTGAATTTTGAAAAAACGTCACGCTATTGGCCTTGACCTTCTTTTCTGATAGAATCTTTGGAAAGTTAATCAAGCTGGTGAAACAATAAAATGACCTTGTTGAAAAATGAACGAATCATTGGCAAGCGCGTTTACCTTAGAGAATTTTCCGCCACCGATGATCAAAAAGTTTACTTCATGAGCCGCGAAGCTGGTATGGCCAAATGGATCCCGGATCAGGTTTACGAAGATCTTGAAGAAACACGGCAGGTTTTGAGTTTTTTAATGGAGCAGTATCGACCCGCCGCCAACCCCGCTGCTGTACCGATCGTTTTTGCGGTTGTGCTTTCGGACAATCATGAATTAATCGGCCATGTCGGCCTTAGTCCGATTGAAGGCGGCGTCGAGATTGGTTATGCAATCGAAAGCTGTCGGCAGAATAGCGGATATGCATCAGAGGCGGTAAGGTTGGTTGTCGACTGGGCATTTAAGCAGTTCGGTCTTGATTCAATTTATGGTATCGTTGCTGGCGAAAACATGGCAAGTGCCCGGGTTCTTGAAAAAGCCGGTTTTGATTTCTGTGAGCGAAGAGTTCAGCCCTATCATGGAAAAGATACCGAGGTAATCATCTATCGGGCGCACTCGCGGTGAAGAAAGTCTTTTTCGCAGAACCTGGTGAAAATCTGTAGGCTCCCGTTTTCTTTGTATTAAAAACTGTTAAAACAGTGGAAAAATTTGTCATTTCATTGCATATTAACAGTAGATTTAAATTTAAGGCTGGTTAAACATGGCAAATAGCAAAGTTTTTAACATTCTATCAGTAATCATTCTTATTACTTTTTCCGTCTTCTCAATTGGCTGTGGCGGTGGTGGTGGGGGTGGCGTTACCGGAGCTTCTACCGATCTTAACCCAACTTCAGTTATTGCACCAGGTACTGTTGTATTGGCCAATGATAATGATGTGTATACCTACAAGTCGCAGCCTGCAGCGAACATTGCGATTAACATTCCTGTAAACAATGAAGCGGTAAAATTCGCCATGGTCGTTACGAATCCCAACAACAGCTCTCAGAAGG
>CAZQUE010000121.1:0-10855 GCA_964596185.1 uncultured bacterium
ATTTTGTTGAGACGACTCGCTTCGGTGCTTGGATGCATATCAGGCTCTTACGAAAAGACTTAGTAACTCCATGTGAAAGGTTCCAGGGAAGAGATCGAACGAATAGATCTTTTCTAAATTATAACCGAGAGAACGGATATATTTGGCATCTCTTCTAAAAGTCGTTGGATTACAGGACAGATAAGTGATTATCTTGGGCTTGATGCCGGTAAGGCCTTTCAAAACCCTCTGAGAAAGACCGGTTCGCGGTGGATTCACGTGCAGTGCCGCAATGACACCCTTGGTGATCGGTGAGTTGAAGATGGTTTCAGCTTTGCGGCAGAGAAACTTGATTTTGGAGTTGGTGCGGGTTTTCTGAAAGGCAAGGGCGTCCTGGAATGAAGCCTGGTTGCATTCGACACCGTGAACTTCGTCGAAAAGGTTTTCAAGCAGAAATGTTTGCGTGCCGCAGCCACAGTAAAGATCAATCAGCTTGCCTTTGTGAGGCATCGAGTGATAGATCGAAATCAGGGTGTGCAGAATTGCTTCCGCTCCTTCAATGTTGTTCTGGAAAAACGAACCGGTAGAAATGCGCCAGTTCTTTTTCATGAAATTGAACAGAGGCTTTTCACGCAGTTGGGTCAGATGATTGCCCATGAACGACTGGGCTTCGAGTCGGCTCAAACTTTCATTTTCGTCAAAAAAACTTTTCAAAGCATTCAAATCTTTTTCTGCTGGCGCTTCTTTCAGGTAAAAAACACAATGCTGCTGAGGTGAAAGGCTGCGAACCATAATCGTTTCAGTCTTTTCAAGCAGTTCACGATTTTCTGGGTCGTTGGCAAAAACCTCGAGCTTATCAAGCATTTCAAGATTTGCGCGGGATTGGACAATGCAGCCTTTAAGCGAAACGACTTCATGCGAGCGAAACTTGTAGTTTCCCAAAATCACACGGTCTTCGACAAAGGCCACTTTCAATTCCATTTTGTTGCGGTAATGTCTTGCCGGAAGCGGTTCCATCGGGTAAACCCGACTAGGATTCAGCGGCTTGAGAATGAAGTTGAGAATATCTTCTTTTTCTCGCAGTTGCGCTTCGGTATTCAGGTGCAGCCAGTGACAGCCACCGCATTCTGGAAAGTTGGGGCAGGGCGGTTGCTGCCGGTCGCTCGAAGGTTCAAGTAATTCATCGAGCTCGGCGCGCAGGTAATCGCTTTTTTCTTCGCTGATACTGATTTTTACTTTGTCGCCCGGCGCGGCATAAGGTACAAATACTACTTTGCCGTCGATATGGGCCAGTGAATCGATTCCATAAGTCATTTTTTCTATTGCTACGGTTTCCATTATCATCCCCTGATAAAAATAAAGAGGGCCGGTGGATCGACCATGTTTAATTGCCCGATCAACCTGACTGAAGAGCACAATTCCCTTCAATCCTGCATAAAATAGCCTATTCTAGATGGTTTTGTCAACTGACAAACTTTGTTGTGCCGCAAAAAAACGGGCTTTTGTTTCCTGATAAATTGTGCTATAATTCAGCCCGTATGTATCACTAGGGTTGTACCAATGTGTCAATTCTTGGTTTTACAACTATAATGCAAGGAGATTTTTATAATGTCTATCACTAAAGACGTAAAAAACCAGGTTATCGATGAATACAAGCTGTCTGACAAAGACACTGGTTCACCGGAAGTTCAAGTTGCCATTCTCACCAAGAGAATCAACAATCTTTCAACTCATTTTACCGCAAATCCGAAAGATCACCATTCAAGACGTGGTCTGCTCAAGATGATCGGTGCCAGAAAGCGCCATCTTGCCTACCTTAAGCGCAAAGATAACGAAAGATATCTGACTTTGATCAAAAAACTCGGTCTGCGCCGCTAAGGGGAAGCAATGGAGAATAATTTACAAATAACAGCATGTGATTTTGACAATCAGACCATAACCTTTGAAACAGGTCTGTTGGCTGGTCAGGCTGCCGGATCAGTCGTCGCAAGATGTGGTGATTCTGTCGTTCTGTCAGCCGTAGTCTGCAGCAAAGAAGCCAAAGATGGTTGTGACTTTTTGCCTTTAACCGTTGATTATTTCGAAAAAACCTACTCTGCCGGAAAAATTCCCGGTGGTTTTTTCAAACGTGAAGGTCGACCGACTACCAAGGAAATCCTGACCAGTCGTCTGATCGATCGCCCGTTGCGACCAATGTTCCCTGAACATTACCACAACGATGTCATGGTAATTAACTATGTTCTTTCCTATGACAAAATCAATCAGGTCGATATTCTCGCCATCAACGCTTCAAGCTGCGCACTGATGGTTTCTGAGATTCCTCTGCTTCAGGCTATCGGCGCAGTAAGAGTCGGCAAGGTTGACGGCAAACTCGTTCTCAACCCTTCTCCTGCTGAACTCGAAAGAAGCACCATTGAAATGGTCGTCGCCGGAACCGAACAGGCAATCAACATGGTTGAATCAGGCTCTGAAGAAGTATCTGAAGAAGAACTTCTCGAAGCTCTTGCCTTTGCCCACGATAATATCAAGAAACTTTGTGCCGCACAGAAAGAACTGGCCGCCAAAGCAGGCAAAGCAAAATATCAGGTTCCGGAACCAGCCGGTGAACCCCAGGTCGAAGAACTGGTAAAAGTTGGTCTGATGCCTGATATCCGCGATGCGCTCAATACTGCTGATAAAGCTGAACGCACTGAAAAGTTCCGCCAGCTGCATATTCGTCTCGATGAAAAACTCGATGAAAAATTCGGCGAAGAAGCAGACAGCAAAGCAAATGCCGCCGCAAGAATCCTTGAAGAAACCATTTCCAACGAAATGCGCCGAATGATTCTTGAAGAAGGCCGCCGCATCGATGGACGCTCCATGACCGATATCCGCCCGATTTCAGCTGCAGTAGGCTTTCTGCCAAGAACTCATGGCTCCTCATTGTTTACCCGTGGTCAGACCCAGTCTCTCGGCGTGGTAACCCTGGGCGCCAGCGGTGATTCACAGGTTATCGACGGTCTCGATGATGAATTCAAAAAACGCTTCCTGCTCCACTATAACTTCCCGCCATTCTCGGTTGGTGAAGCAAGACCGATGCGTGGCCCCGGCCGTCGTGAAATCGGTCATGGCGCTCTGGCAGAACGTGCATTGAATCAGGTTATGCCTGCTGCTGATGAATTCCCTTACACCGTTCGCGTTGTCAGTGAAATTCTCTCAAGTAACGGCAGCTCATCGATGGCTTCTGTCTGTGCCGGTTCTATGGCTATGATGGATGCCGGCGTGCCGATCAAAGCTCCGGTAGCTGGTATTGCCATGGGTCTGATCAAAGAAGGCGACAACTTCAAAGTTCTGAGCGATATTCTCGGCGATGAAGATCACTTCGGCGATATGGATTTCAAGGTTGCCGGTACTGAAAGAGGCGTTAACGCTCTGCAGATGGATATCAAGATTACCGGTGTAACTCTTGAGATCATGCGCACCGCCCTGGCTCAGGCCCGTGAAGGCCGCATGCACATTCTCGGCAAAATGGCTGAAGCCATCAATGCCCCGAGATCCGAGCTTTCCAACTATGCTCCAAGAATCGTTACCATTGAAATCGATACCGAAAAAATCCGCAATCTTATCGGCCCGGGTGGCAAAACCATTCGCAAGATCACTGAAGAAACCGGAGTTCAAATCGAAACCAATGATGACGGTCGCGTGCTCATCATCAGCCCCGATGCCGAAGCCAATGAAAAAGCAATTTTCATGGTTCGCCAGGTTACTGAAGATGCAGAAGTCGGAAAAGCCTATCTCGGCAAAGTTAAGCGCATCATGAAGTTCGGCGCTTTCGTCGAAATTCTTCCGGGCATCGAAGGTATGGTTCATATCAGCCAGCTCGACAATACCCGCGTCAACAAAGTTGAAGACGTGGTAAATATCGGCGATGAAATCAAGGTCAAGGTAATTGAAATTGATTCTCAGGGCCGGGTCAATCTGTCGAGAAAAGTACTTCTCGAAGGTGGCGAAGAATAATACCGCAAACCTGAAATAAAAAAGGCTGCCTCAAACGAGGCAGCCTTTTTTTTCGAAACTTTGTGTTTCATTGGGCCCACTTTTACTTAATCTTATCCTCCGACAAGTTTGTGCTGCGAAAGAGGTAGAATCGGGTGATTTCTAAAAGCCTGTCTTGAAATGCATGGCACGACAAATTTGCTAAACTTGCTCCCATGGGAAAGACCATCTTTTTGCGGGAAAAAGTCTTACTGAGTAACTTTTCTGGCTACTTCAAGATCGAGCTCGGCACGCTTGAGCATCTCCTGGACATCGGGAGAATCGCTGCGTGAGGCCATGGACCGCATTTTCAGCAGATTCTTGGAGGCTTCCTGGGTGGTAATGAAGCCCATGTTCTCGACCATGCGCCGCTTTTCGGGAAAGGCGTCCTGAAGTAGTTTCTGCATTTTGCGTTTCATGCGAACCTGCATGACCTTATACTGCACATACCCGCTGTCGTTTTTCTGGCGCAGGTAACACTCGGCGATCATGCCAAAAATATCGATGCGATGTTTGACATCGAGCGGATCGACCGATTCAAGTGCTTCGTTGAATTTCTGCAGTGCTTTGTCGAAGAAACCCTGCATGAAATAGGACATTCCGGTTTCATAATTCGGAACCGGCTGACGGGCGAGTTCAAGAAATTTTTCGTAATTGGCGGTCATGATCGGCTTGGGGAGTTTTTCAACGACAGAAGGAACATTCTTTAGAGCTTTGTTCATGTAGTTGTTGTATGAGCTTATCGTGGCGGTCATGACGTTCGAAAACATTTCGCGCTGAATTTTTTTGGCTTCGCGGGCAGCTTTGTAGGCATTCGGGTGTCGGGTTGTGCTGCTTGAATAGCTTGATCTGCTGCTGCTTTTGGCGGTTTTGCCGCTGTTGCGATAATCAGAATAGTCGACATAGATGCGGTCGTGAGAAAACCTTTTCTGGTCAGATTTAAATACACTTGAAATGAAATTGTAGACCAGAAAGATCAACAGAATGGTGATTCCAACTATCGGCCATTTCTTTTCCATTAGAATTTCCCCTGATTGTCGGTCGTGCAGAAGAAGTCAGGGTTGGCGACTTCTGCAAGCTTGGTCTGACTGTAAAACTTGGTGACGATATCGAGCTCTTCATCGCGCCGACTCGGAGCCTGATCTTTGAAAGTGTGCAGTCTCAGCGTTATGAAGGATGCGTCGGCAGAATTTGCCGGAGTTACCGGCTCGATGCGGAAACCGGAGTCGGTGGTTTCGTCTGGAGTCTGCTTGTAGCCCTTTACTTCAAAGTCGGCTATGTCGCGTAGAACTACCTTCGTCATTTTCGAGTAGGCATTAATGAAATGCGCCGGGTCTCCTTCGCGGAATTCCATTGGGCGGCGCAAAAACAGCAGCCAGCCGGGAGTTCGCTTTTTGGTGACCTTGCCGTCAGCCCAGGAATACTCATATTTGACCGCTTTTATCTTTGCATCACTGTCTGATTTGGTCGATCTGGGCTTGCCGGTGCTGTCATACAAGACCTCGTCAAGCGGGGTTCGCGCATAGGAAAAAGCGTAAAAACCGAATTTTTTGTTTTCGAAATCAATTTCCTGGAATGAATAGCAGGAAGCCATCTCTACTTCGAGCTGGTCGAGAAAAATTCTCGTATCACTTTGAACCTGGCTTTGGCTGACAGTGTGCCGCATTGTTTCCCGGCCACCGAAATAGAATTTCCAGGCAAAACCAAGTAACAGGGTCAAAACAACCACTGTGACCATCATTTCTACCAGGGTAAACCCTTTATTATTAGCTTTCTGCATCATATTTTACCACTACTGTGCCGAAACCGAGATTGAACTTGCGGTTTGGTTCCTGCCATTCGATGTCGAGCTCGACTCTTATTTTCTTGTTGTTGGCAGTACTGGCCCGTTCGAGCTTGAGACTGGTCGAAAATCTTTTGTAATATTCAGGGTATGTGATTGAATCAGGATCATCTTTGACCAGGGGTCCTTCAACCTGTCGGCTGGTGTGAACCAGTCCAAGTCTGGGGCTGGTCATTTCTTTTTCGAGAGTTTTGAAGCCTAGAGACCTGACTTCAGCGATGATTGTGCGGCCAAGGCTGTGGGCAACCATGAGGTTTTTCGCCTGGGCCGTCTGTTTGTGACTGCTTTGAAACAGCACTATCAATGGAAGTATGCCGAACGAAAAGATTACCAGGGTAATGAGCAGTTCGGGGGTTGAGAAGGCACTTTTTCGCTTAATTCTAGTCATCAGAACCGCCAATAGTTGATACATGCTGAATTTTCGGACTCATGAACAATTCGTGAACCATCATTTCGTATGCATTTCGGCCGGCCGGCGACGCATCGATCGCTTCCTGGACGATCTGATACTGATTCGTAGTCGGCTGGTTGAAATAAAGTCGGCTGTTCATGTTGTGGACAACCCAGAGGTCACCAAGTTGCTGATCTTTGTTCATGTAAAAATTGATGTAATTGCCCATGATGATGTTGGTCATTCCGCTCAGTGATCCGAAATTGAAGCCGTTTGCCACCCACTGGGTCAGGGTTTGACTCGGATCCATCTTGGCATCGGTCGGGTTGGAAATATTGCCGCCGATGGTTTTTATGCCGTAACAGGAATAAACGCTGGCTTCGATGGTAATTCCCGAGCCTTCGATAGCCATCATGCGCTCATGAACATTGGTGACACTGTTGCTGTGTGGATTGTAGATGATGTTCATGTGTCCAAGCGGTGTGCAGTTATCAGAACCTTTCAGTGCAACGATGCTGCCTCTGATAACCAGCGGCTTGGCCGGGTCGAATCTGGTAACCATCAAAGTGCCCGTGCCCACATAGGTTACCGGCATGTCAACCTGCAGACTGTCGAGCCAGTAAACGCCGTTAAGTATCCAGCGGCCGTTTTCGTCACGGGGAATGTCTTCCTGGTCGCGCATTCTGCGGGTAGCGATCGAACTCATGTTGTATCTGAAGTTTTCCGGGAAGAGGTTTTCGAAATTCTGCTCGACCGAAGCATCGACATAAGTATCTTCACCTTCACCGAAAATGCGTGTGATCAAAGGATTCGCCAAAACTGCAACAGCTTCGAAAGGCATGACCATTCGTGTCCAGAGGCGCGCCCCAAGATTGGAGAAAAAGCCGCCGAATTTGCCAAGAAGAGTGTTTGGATCGGGGTCATTGTAGTAGCTGAGTGAAAACTCCTGTTCGTTCATCAGATCTACATCGATATTTGAAGTAACATTATTGATTTTAACTTCATAAAGCCCCGCTCGAATGGCAGTGCTTTTCGCCATTTCCGGGTCGTCTTTCAGCCAGCGATGCTCGATTTTGATGTATTCGTCGTCTTCAGGGAAATTCTTTCTGTGTGACTCATAATAATCTGCGGTGCTATTGGGCAGATAGCGATCGTCGCCGTCAAATAGCGGTGAAACGTATTTCCAGGGAGTTCGGCAAAACGGGCCGGCCGGCAAAAATTTCTGATGGATGTTGGTGCCGCGATAATAACGATCTTGAATGCCGTTAGCATCGATGGTGCCAAGTCTTTGCCAGAATGAAGGATCTTTTAGAGGCAAAAGACCACCTTTGACCGTAGAGTGGTCGCCGAATCCAGGGTAATTTGCCGCGAGGTCGGCACTGTCGTTCATATCTGGCTTTGGCTCTGATAAACCGAAAATAAGGCCGAGAGTGTGACCGGCACTGTCTGGTGGGAATATGGCGCGTCCGATGGTCGGATAGTAGGAAAAACCGTAAAAGGTGTCGGAATACTGATAGGCCATATTGGGGCCGGGCTTGGAATTATCGATGCTGCCGTTGAGGTTGTAGGCTCCGAAGCCAGGTCTATCATTTTGCAGCTCGAGATTCTCGAGGGCGATGATTGTCGGTCCATGCATATATACTCGCGATTGAAACGGCTGATTCCAGAGGACAAGTCGGCCACCGTTCGTATCCGGAGTGTTCATCTCGCGAATCAGCAGATTTTGGAGACTCGCAGGGTCGGCTGAGGGAATGCGGTGGGTCAGTATGCTGAAAAGAGTGAAATTTCTCGCCATTGGCCCAAGGTTGATAACCTTGATGTCACGGCTGATGGTGTAATCAATTTTAAGTTTGCGGCGCTTTTGCAGGGCGACGGTAACTTCGAGTTGCAAGGTCAGATACCAGTCGCGGGAGTAATTGTTGTCGAATGGTTCGCCGCGATCAGGTGATCGATAAAACGAATCCGGGTTGTTCAGAGGTCCCTGGTCTATCGGTCGACAATCTTTGATTGTCGGCAGAATCTTTTCGATTTCAAACCCAGCTCTGGTCATGTGATAATCTTTTAAAGTAAGAGCCTGAGTGACCTTGTCTTTCATGTCATTGAAATCACCCAGCAGGGTGGGGTTTAACCCAGTGACGCCGCCATTGGCGGGAATCTGCGATGAAGCCGCCTGATGCAGCAACAACTGAAACGGCCCATTTTCCGATTTGTCTTTGAGGCGCTCTTCGAGCATTACGAAAGCTTCTTCGGCTGCCGCTTCGGCCAATTGCCGGGCCATGGTGCGATAGACTGAAACTGCAGACTGAGAGTATTCAGCAGAACTGCTCTGCATGAGAAACATACCCATGAAGGCGAGCAGACCCAAAATCAGAACTGCTACCAGGTAGGCAAACCCTCTTCTGTTCATAGTATACTCCCATCCCGAATCTACAGGATATTCCGAAGTTTATTTATCTAAGTGTAACATAGCTTGAGAAAAAGCGTCAAACCTTATTCCTCACCGAAAACATCGGCGCTGAATCTTTGCAGACGAGCTTCAGGCCTTAAGTGTGCGCCGACCGGCAGCCCAGCCTTATAGCATAAATTTTCCAGAAATTCTTCACGATCCCAGTTCCATTCTACCGGAACCTGGGGCAGCAGCAGGCCTGAATGCCCGCCCAGCTGCAACAGCAAACCATCACGACCGATTTTTATTTCGTTGATATCTTTCACGTCCTGCATTGGCGAAAGAACTGAAATTTCGATGTGCAGATCTTTCAGTTCGGCAGCAGTAACCGGATTGAAGCGCGGATCCTTGGTTGCCGCGGCGATGGCCATCGAGGGAATGGCCTGTCCAAGAGGTTCGTAGCCGACAATGTAGCCGATGCAGCCGCGCAGGTCGCCGTGCTTTTTCAAAGTGACGAAGATTCCGCATTTTTCGGAAAAACGCGGATCGGTAAAAGAAAGTTTCGGCAGCGGCTGGTTGTTTAAATGCGCTTCCAGGGTTTTTCTAACTGCAATCAGGGCTTCTTTCTCAAAACTCATCTCTTTTTTGACCTCATTTCCTTTAATTTGCAGGCGTTCTTTGCAAGTCTGCAGCAAAACCGCTGCATAACCGACGACGCGTTCGCGATCATTGGCTGCCACCGAAGAGTCACTGCGTGCCAATAGCTGAATTTTAGCTTCCGAATCCTTGAAAAGCTCGATGGCGCTGATAACCCCATTGAGGCCGCACAACTCGGTTCCACCGGATCTGCAGGCCGAGACCAGACCCGTCGCATCGAGTTGCAGCAGCCTTTCTATTCCAGTGTTATCAAGCTTTTTTGCGGTTTCGACATCGTGATAATGCGACCAGTCGGTAGAAATTATTATCAGGGTTTTACCGGGTAAATCGGCAATTATTTTGCGCAATATCGAGCCCAGCTTAAAACCATTATGATAGCGGCCACCGCATGAAACAAAAACTGCGCAAGCCTTCGGCCATTGATATTGAAAAAAAGGCAATAACACTTCAATGCTGTGTTCCTGCTCATGCTGAGCTTTGTTTTCTATCAGGCCGGCTTCGATTAGTTGCCTGTTTAACTTGGTGTCGACGGCGATTTTGCCGAGGGGAGTGCTGAAATGGCCTTCAGGCCATAAACCAATACTGTCGAGGCCGGTTCGGTGATCGACCCCGATAAAAATACAACTTGAAAAAGACTGTCCGGAAAGGGCCTTGAAGCCTTCGGCGGCAGTCGCTCCCGAATATATCCAGCCCGCATGTGGAACGACAAGCCCGATCAGGTCACAGCTGGCATCGACGGTCGCGCTAGCCGTTGTCTGTTCAAATAAACGTTTCAATGTGCTGGTGATTTCTGCCCGCTCGCCAGGGTAAAAACTGCCGGCAAAGACTGCCGGCCGTTCAGCGCCATGGGCGACGGCCAGGCAGCAAAGAAAAAGACAGAGAATTAAAGCTCTTTTCATCCTCGGCTGAAACGGGTTAACAGACTTCCTGAAAGAGTTCCGGTGGCAACTTCCTGGATCGGTCCGGTCATGTAAAGATCCTTTTCGGCGGTTTGTTCGATGGTCAGATCGCCGCCGGGCATGTGAATCGTGACTTCCCGGTCGAACAGGCCCTTCTCGATGCCGGCCACGGTTACGGCAGTCGCACCGGTGCCACAGGCCTGAGTCATGCCGCAGCCTCTTTCCCAGATATGGATTCGTGCTTCTTTGCGTGAAAGAACTTCGACGAATTCGACGTTGATGCGCCGCGGATGATTGGCATGAGATTCGAGCCATGCACCCACCGATTTCATTTCATCGTTGGTCATTGGCATGTCGAGAAAGATCACTGCATGCGGATTGCCGACGTTAACATATACCGGTTTGAATTCCCGGCCGTTCCAGTCCAGGGCTTTGCGCTTGTCTTCACTAACCAGTTCGCCTGTCGAGACCAGATCGAGAATTGCTTTGCCCATCTGTGCCTTGTAAAATACTTCGCCGTCTTTGACGCCGACATAGCTTACTTCTTTTATGCCTCCGGCGGTTTCGATCAAAATCGGGCTGGTGCCCAGATGAAGATGGTCATAAATATGTGCCACACAACGAATGGCATTGCCGCACATTTCGGCTTCGCTGCCGTCGGTGTTGAACATCTGCATGCGACAATG
>CAZQUE010000122.1:0-10451 GCA_964596185.1 uncultured bacterium
GCCGGAATTTTGATGGCTTTTTTGGTCTGCGGATTCACGCCTTTGCGTGCTTCGCGCTTAACGGTAGCAAAAGAACCAAAACCGATCAGCTGAATTTTGTCACCTTTTTTGAGGCTGTCTTTAACAGCGTCAACAAAAGCTTCGAGTACTGCCTGAGCATTAGCGTTGGTAACTTCTGCCTTTTTAGCGATTGCCTTTACAAGTTCTGATTTATTCACGGAAACCCTCCTACAAATTTTGGTCAAGGTTGATTATACAGATATATCGGCACATGCACAAGATACTTTGCAAGGAATTATCAACGTTAGCGGAATAATCACGGCAAAAATACCAGCACAACCCGCGTCAGATCAGCATTTTAGCACTACGAAAAAAATTATTTTTTTTCTAAAATTCCTTGCGGTCACAGAGCAGCTTTTCAACAGAAACTGCTTTATAATCCATTCTGCTACCGCGTTTGCTCAAAATTGCCCCTTCAGGACAGTATGCAACACAGCGCATACAGGTCTGACATCCATTTTTCATGAGCGCAAAGCCTTCGGCATCGGCTACAATATTGGAAATCGGGCACAATTTCAGGCATAGCCCACATTTTGAACAGCGGTCTCGATCGATCTTGAAGGAAAAAATCCTGCGCATGGTGCTCCATGGAGCCTTAAAGCGGCAAATCAAACCCATAAAAGTTGAAAAATAAGGAATATCCCGCCACTGACAGTCTCCTTGCAGAATCTGGCCGACGAGACTTTCAATGCGGTCAAGGCCGGCAGTAACCCTTTTCTGATTTTCTTCCGGCAAAAATTTTCGACCAGGCGGAAAATTCTCGGGCATGATAATTTCTGCTGCCAATAAAGGCTTATAACCTTTTTTGACGAGACATTTCGCCAGGGGCCCCTTGATGCCACCACTGAAAGCACCGAGAGTATCAACCATGAATACAAGGTTTTTTCCTGAAGGCAGATTTTCAAAAAATTCCCATATAAAGGGGTAAGTTCCACCTGCAGCGATTGGAAAAACGAAGCCAATCAAAGCCTCAGGGGGCACATCTGCCACCAGTCCGCTTTTAATCTGAATCAAAGTTGTGGGAACTGAATTTTTTGCAAGAGTCTCAGCTATTTTTTCAGCGACAAGATACGAATTACCGGTTCCCGAATACCAGAAAAGATGGCATCTTTGCAAAGGTTTTTCAGCCATCGATCCGCAAGCCCATTATACTGAGCTCCTGCACGAGAGTTTCGGCCATTTTTTCAGCCAGCGCTTCACGCTGCATTGGCGAGAGGTGGTTGATCCGGTAGTAGTTCTGAATATCGCTGGCCTGTTCGAGGTTATCAAGAAAATAGTGAATATCGATTGCCTTAACAATATCAGCGTTGTTCATCTGCCACCTTCTCGTGTCGGAAATTTATCTGGCAGTTTTATAACACAGGGCGTCGAAAAAACGCAAAAACGGGCAATAATTGTACCAATGGGGATTTCACCGACCTCTAACGGTCAATCACTGTCTGGCAGAGTGGCAAAAAATTTCAACTTTTTTTACTTGTCGAGAATGTAGAGCTGCATAACCTTCATGCTGATTATATCAGCATTGGCAAAGCCCGCCTGACCGGCAGCGATTAGCACCTGGTCAGCTGATATTCGGTGCTCCAGGGGTGGGCCATTTTCCTGTTCACAATATGGCCATTCAAGGATGGCCAGGCGCTTACGCAAAACCCGGTGTGCCTCTTTCAACGAAACGAGAATATCTTTACTTTCGTGTAGAACATGCCCCATGAATACGAGATCGAAACTTGCATTATCGAAGGGCAGTTTTTCAGCGAGAGCAAATCTGAATTCAGCGCCAGGAACAGCCTCAGAAGCCAGTTTCACAAAATCTTCATTACAATCTATACCTTTTACGCGTAAACCAGCTTCAAGAAAGGCCTCAGCAAAAAGCCCCGTGCCAGTGCCGATATCCAGAACACTTTTTGGATCTATGCCACTCAAACAATAGGCAACGACGCGACTCACCTGCAAAAGCTCACGACGCTGAGGCGACCGTAATTTTTCAGCCTTACCGTTGAAAACCTTTTCGCTCATCCTGATCCCTTTCAATACCAGTTTTCAGGGCTTTTCACCGCTTCAGAATCAGCAGCCTTTTTCGGCTCTTCTTTTGCCTGCCTGGCTTCCGAGTTTTCTGCTTTTTCAGAGGGCTTTTCTGGAGCTGAGTTAGCTTCAGAAACTGGTTGCGATGCCTCTGCATTTTCATTGCGTTTACTTTCTTCAGGCGCCTGTTCATCTGAATAAGTGGTCTTCAGACTATACCAGGCACCAGTCATTGCCCTGGCAATGTCCACCGAATGACTGTTGATTCTTTTAAAACAGCCAAGGAGATCAAGGTGCAAAGTTGAGGTCTCGATAGATTGAATTTTCTGTTGAAAAATACGACTGATATGCGAGGTTCTGAATTTTTTTTCCAGGATGTCAAATTCGCTTTCGCTACGCATAACACGCTCAGCCTGCTGTCGATTGTTGGTTGCGAAAGCGTTGATGGTCAGCATGAAGTTTTCGCACACCCGGTCGAACCATGACAGCAATTCTCTGAAACCCTCTTCGGAAAACCTGATGCTTTCGCGGGCTTTCGCTCTGGCAAAGGGAATGATTATCTTGTGAATCAGGTCGGCAAGCCCCTCGAGGTCGTTGATGATATGCATGTACTTATTCATCATCGCGGTCTGCTCTTCAGTCAAGGTCTTCTCAGAAAGCTGTGAAAGATACCTGGTAATCTGATATTGAGCTGCATCGACCTTTTCTTCTCGAAAGGAGACCTCGTTGATAATCTCTTCGTCTCCGTAAGAAATCATCTCGGGCACTTTTTCCATCATGAATTCAACATGCCCCGCCATGCGTACGATCTCACGGGCCACGTTTCCCAATGCCAGTTCAGGAGTGCTCAACAAGCTTTCGCTGAGATATTTAGTGCGCAAAGAACGCGTTTCATCGCCACTGTCTTCAGGAATGACCCATTTGGTGAATCTGATAATCTGATCGTAGAAGGGAAACATGACAATCATTTTCAAAGTTGCCGAAATCATGTGCGCATTCGCGACTTCACGGGCCGGCGAATCAGAGAAAGGCGCGGTGCACCAGTGGACAAAATCGCTGAAGCGCAGAATATCGTAAAGAAACGGCAGAAAAACGATGGTGCCAATGATGTTGTAGAGGATGTTTAGCATGGCAGTGCGGCGAGCACCGTTTGAGGCACCGATAGCCGCTATCCAGCCTGTAATACAGGTTCCGGTGTGGGCACCCAGAATCAGCGGAATCGAAGCATGCAATGAAATCAGCCCCTGGCTGGCGAAGACGACCACCAGACCGATGGTTGCGCCGCTGCTTTGAATAAGGGCGGTAAATAGCATTGAACCGATAATTGCACTGACCGGGTAATTGCTGAAAGAAATCAGCATTTCTTTGAAAGCTGGGAAACTGCGCAGAGGAGCCATTGCCGAGCTCATGACCTTCATGCCATAGAAAATGAAGCCAAAGCCGAGAATGATATCACCAGTGTAAAGAACCATCTTGTTCTTTGAATACTTCATCAGAAAGCCGACACCAATCATCAACAGCGCATAGTGTGAGATGTCGAAGGCGATAAGTTGAACCGTAATCGTAGTCCCGATATTGGCCCCAAGAATAACCGAGAACGTCTGTTCCAGGGTCATCAATGCAGCATTGACAAAGCCAACCAGCATAACGGTTGTAGCCGAACTGCTTTGAGTGATGGCGGTAACGACGATACCGGTCACGACGCCAAGATATCTATTGTTGGTAAATGTGCCGAGAATGCTCTTCATCTTTTTACCGGCGATCATTTGCAGACCATCGGCACCGAGCTTCATTCCAAACAAAAACATCCCCAGGCCACCCATGAGACCAAAAATCAGATACATCACCCAGGACTCATGATTAACCTTGAAACTGATATAGGTGTGAGTGTTGGGGTCTTGATGCAGCAAAGCCAGTATCGAGTAGTTACCGGGCTCTTGAAAAGGGTCCAGGTTTAAAGAAGCCTGACCGCGGTCATCAGTATTCAACACACGCTGCGATAGCGTAAAGTTCTTGGCTTTTGCCGGACGGGTCGCAATAACCAGATCGATTCTGGCACCGACAATTGGCTTGCCTTCAGCATCCTTCGCCTGAAGCGATATTGGCTTGGCCGCGACGTTTACAAGCAGCGACTGATCGTCGCCGGAAACGATCTCGATTTGATTCTGTTGCGCAAAAATTTGCTGGGTAAGTAGCAATAGAAGTGCAATTAGCACAAAAAAGCGACGGTTCATTCCCAGATTCCTTGAAATTGTTTAATTTTTAATGATATCTGCCCGGCAGCAATTTAGTCAATATGAGATTATTTTCCGAAAAGAGTTTTCTGTGTCTGTCGATCCCAGGCGCTGTCAACGACTGCCATATTGGAAACCTTGAAATCAAGTAGTGCCCTTCTGGCAGACTCGTTCCAACTCAAGGGAATCTCTTTTTCCTTGAAATATCCATATTTCTGCAAACGTTCGAGAATCAGCCGTACGTGCTCAGGATTGCTCAAACTTAAAAGCTGCTCGGAAACGAGTTTATCGACATCGATTGGCGCATTGGCCTTGCGCCAGTTAGCCAGGATATCCTGAGCATCCTGAATTATTCTTGGAGCGTGGATCTTTGCATCCCAGTGAACCTTTTCGCGATCATCGTTGTTGTATTCGTAAAACTCACAGCGACCATTGTAGTCATCGATCATTACCTGCAAAAGCAATTTTTCCTGAGCACTCAAGCTTTGTTCCTGCAAATATTCAATTCTCAGCTTTTGAAAAACTGCGTGCCTTATTTCCGGCAAGGTTAGCTTGCGATGGTGCGGCCGGGCGGGTGGCTTTTTTTCTTCCAGTCCGGTTCGGCTGGTCACCCTCAACGCCCTTTCGAGGTCTGCATCAGAAATAACGTCAGAGCCTGAATCTCCTGATTTTTCCGCAGCGGATTTTTTAGAACCGGAAATCAGTTTCTCGCGGCTTTGATCAAGATTAAGACTGGTTCTTGGTGATGGCTCATAAATGACGATCGTAATTATTGCCACAATCAGGATGGTAGCAATAACGAAAGTCAGAAGATGTCGAGGCACAGCACTGATATTCTTCAGAGCGCGATCGCGCATCAGCAATAGATTGCTGCGTTCATACCCGGAATCAGCCATCGGAAGGAAGCGATCGATGCTTTCGACAAGATTATCGTAATCTTGTTGGGCCATGGCATCGTCAATGCACTTCCAATAATGATTACGCAAAAAGAATTTTTCGTTACGCTGCATCAGATCAATCAAACCCGGCGATGGGCGCGAAGTCTTGATCGTATTCAATGCTCTCAACATCAGATAAGCGGCCTGGAAAAAGCTCAGACCATTGTTGATCTTCATGGCCATCTGGTTGATAAGCGTCCAGGGCATGTCCTTCAAAACTGTATCATTGAGCTTCTCGACGACATCGGCAAATCTACGAAAAAGTTCGCCGGCTTCGCCACTGCCATTCTCCTTGAATTGAAAATTATCTAATTCAAGAGCAAATGCCGAAAGCTTTCTGCTTACCTTTCTGAACTGCTCATCGAAAAGCCTGACCGACTCCTTGATATAATCGGGGTAATTCTTGGACTTGACCACGAACACCCCCTCTTCAAGCAATCTGAAATCGATATCCTGCGATTCTTTAAGCCATGGCAGCGTTGGGAAATATTTTTCGGGAAAAATATAGAGAATCAACCTGAAAATTTCATCAGCCTGAGCTGACAAACCTCGATTCTCCAGAAAAGCAATCAAACTCTGCAGGTCTTCAAAAAGTTTCTGCCCCTGGAATTCTTTACCGGAGAAATTCTGGTCATCCCAGTCGTTAAGCTGACGTGAAAGATTTGCCAGCGTAGAGCGTTCAGTTGGCGAGGTATAAATCGCCAATATGCTCTTTTTTATGGCTTCAAATTGTCTTTCCGGGTCAATCATCTGGTATCTCCGCTATTATCTTAACACAGGCGCTGCAAATAGGCCACAGCGCGACCAGATTTCGACCGAATCAGCGGCAAACAGGGTTTTTAATCGACAGTTTTTTCACTTTCCAGAAAATAGAATGTTTCCTGGTTACGACGAATCGCGGTGATTTTTCCAGAACTCAACAATTTGCCAAGATATTTGCTGGCATGATTTGGGTGCATCGCGAAAACTTCGGCGATCTGCGCCATGGTGCATGGTCGGCGGCGAATCATGTCAAGTATTGCCTCTTCATTGATCTGCACCTCGACTTGGCCTTTGCTGCTAAAATTGGCAATGACCTCAGCCGGCGGATCGAAAAAGGCAGTAAACTCAAGCATTCTATCACGGGAAACCAGCCGTGCCATTTCTTCAGCAGCCGGACGCACACTGGTATTGAGCTGAACCTGATCAGGCCTGATTTGCGCGGCATATTCAGCGATTTTTTTTATTGCCCGGGGGTTATCATTTATACCTTCAAGCAGAAACACCTCGAGTAGCAAGCGTCCGGTAAATTCTTGACGAAATCTTTTTTCACCTTCAACAAGCGACTCGAAAGTCATACCAGAACAAGGCCGATTGATCAGTCGGTAAGATTCATCATCCCAGGCGCTTAAAGACAACTTCACCGTATCGGCATGCGATGCCGCCGCCCGCACTTGCGGGTTGATCATGGCAGCTCCGTTGGTCAGAAGGGTAACCGGAATTTTTGAATTAGCCCTGACAAAATCGATAATCCTTCCAAATTCTGCATGCAAAGTTGGCTCGCCTGAACCGGCAAGAGTAATCTGATCAGCCTGGCCATCGATGACAAACCATCGGCGCAGTTCTTCTTCAACTTCTTCAATCGGCACGTAAGGCTTTCTTTCTGTAGTTTGGCAAGTAGTGACGCCAAGTTGGCAGAAAATGCAGTTGTAATTACAGGTTTTGAACGGCGTCAGATCAACACCCAACGACCTGCCAAGTCGTCGCGAAGGGACAGGACCAAATAAATACTTGAATTTGCCGTCCATCAGTTATCCTTGTCATGAAAAGGCAGTAAATCTGTTTTTTCAAAAGAAACTCTATCGGGAACTCTTAGTTTTCGACTGAGCAAGGGCAAAATTACCGTCAGCAAAAAACCAGCGATCGGGCGCCAGTTTTCCAGGAGAAATGAGAATATCGCCATTGCCCGACTGTCTGTCTGGCGGCGGCAATAACGCCCGAGGCCTCTTCCAACTGTTGAAGGTCCTGTTCCGTCTCGACCCGGCATAAGTTTGCCTCCTTAAACAATGCAGCTGCTAATAATATAAAATAATACCCTCAAAATAGCAAGCCGGTTTTTAGCATAAGCCAGAAACCTTATTGTTTAACAGGCCAAAACCTTTGAAGAAATCCTAATAATTAATCATCGAGTCTTCCCAGAAATCCATCTTGCCGTTGACCAGATTGAGCCAGCCCTTGATGACATCATTGCCGGAAGCTGCGGGCACAGTGCTCCCTGGCGCGAAAGAAGGTGCATCAGGGGCTCGTTCATAATAGATGGTTTCTTCTTTTACCGGAATCGCCTCAAGCGTTGATCCGGATGTGACAGCTTTTTTGCGGCCAATAAATACCAGATACGGATCGCCATCGGTTCGCGGTATTTTTCCGGGAACATAAAATACCTGTTCACATTCAACAAATTCGGTAATGCCGCTTTTACTTTTAATATGCTCTTTTGCGGCCTCCAGAGAAGGAAATGCCGGCGCAGAGGCTGCACTTAACTGCAATGGCGTGCTGTTGAAAAGCTTTTTGCTGGTTACGAGTCTGATTTCGTCTTTTTTGAACCAGGTCAAAGCTTTGACTAGGCTTGCCAGCCACAAAGTAGCTGCCCTTATAACCGACTTCGAAATGCAAATGACGCACTTCGCTTCGCCCTGAGTTGCCCATTTCACCGACCACGTCGCCCGGAATCATCTGATCACCGACTCTTGCTTTGATGGAACCGGGAGCCAGATGAGCATAACGTGTGTAAATACCATTACCGTGATAGAGAACCAGATGATTACCCCACCCAGCCCCAGCTTCACGCAAGCTCTTGTTTTTAGCGAACATACAACTTTGCGGACAACCGGTGCGCACATAGGCCACTGTGCCCTTAGCGACGGCAATTACCGGAACGTGCGGCACGCTGGCTTTGTTATGAACGAAATCCATTCCTTCATGCGCAGCTGCATTTTTCGAAAATCACGGCTGAAAACCGGTTTTGCAACATTGGCGCTGAAATTGCCTTTGCCAACATAGGTTGCAGCTTCAGCAAAGCGGTCAAAAAAGAGGTGAATAATCTGCCCAAGACGTTTAAAACCGATGTCGGAGACTTTGGATTCCTGGGCCAATAGAGAAAGCGAACCAGCCCAGAAAGCAATCAAAACCAGTAAAAAAGGCATTTTGCCGGATTATTCAAAGCGAAACCTCTGCATTGAATTGGCAGCTAACGTACTCTGCTAAATTTTAGCAAATAAAATTGAGATTGGAAACGGCAAACTATATTTTTTCATAAATGAAATCCGGCAGGATTTGCAGCAACATGGCAATAAGTCGCCAGCGCCGGGTGACGAAAGCACGGCGTCGCCTGGCCCTGATTGCAGCAAAAATCTGCCTGGCAGCTTTTTCAGGTGGAGCAACCCAGAAAAGCCCTTCACCCTGTGCCATTCGTGTGTCGACAAAGCCAGGCAATATATCGGTCACGAAAATCGGTTTGCCGCTCCTTGCCGCCTTAACCCGCAAGCCTTCTGCAAAATTACTGACGAAAGCTTTTGAAGCATTGTAGGAAGGTGCCTCATGACTGCCACGGAAGGCAGCTATAGAGGAAATGCTTACCAGATGGCCGTGGCCTCGCTGCAAAAAATAATTCATCGATTTAACCGCCATGGCCGCAAACCCGGTAACATTTGTCGCAATGGTTTCAGCCTCCGGCTCCCAATTCAGATCCCGGTTTGGGAAACCGGTTCCAGCACTGATAACAATCAGGTCAACGCCATTCATTTCTTCGATAAGCATCATCAAGGCTTTGCCTGCTTCTTCAGGCAGAGCGACATCCATTTTACGACAGCGAATCATTTCGCCATGCTTCTGCTGCAATTCCTCTAGCAATTCTTGACGACGGCCAGTCAGCCCCACCCTGTAACCTTTATCGATTAGCAGCTCAGCCAAAGCCCTGCCGATTCCTGAAGTTCCCCCGATTATAATTGCAGACTTATCCCCAGATTTCATGGTCAACTATCCTTTTTCCGATCCATGCAGCAATGTGCGACATAAAGACAGGGTAAAAATGAAAAAACCGCCGGGTTACGGCGGTTTTTAACTGCTCGAGGGGGGACTTGAACCCCCAAGCCCTTGCGAGCACTAGAACCTGAATCTAGCGTGTTTGCCAATTTCACCACCCGAGCTGGATGTCTTGCTATATTAGCAAAAACAGCATCGATTTGCAACTATTTTTAGCTATCGAAAGTTTGAAAAGTTGAGAAAAAAGCCAACAGACTTAATTTTAACCAGCGCATCAATGTCGAAAATGAACGAAACGATAAAAACAAAAGCGCCTTTAGCCAAAGCTAAAAGCGCCACAGTTATCAAATACGATTAAAAAAGAACACCGCTCCCACTGCCGTCTGGATCGGCAAAGCCATCGGAACCACTGTCCCATGAGTCGCCGGAATCAGTTGAATCTGGGCTGGAGGAATCATCGCTGTCTGTATCGGTGTATGGACCGGAGCCATCACTGTTATCAGGATAGTCTGGCATATCTGTTGTTTTGATGGTTGAATTGAAGCTACCTGCCTGAGCAAAAGTTGCTGCGAATGTAGAAAGAACGAACATCATGCAAAAAGAAAAAATCAAAGCCTTTTTCATCTTTTTCTCCTCCAAAGTCGCTATTGCAAGAAGGGCATCGTAGCATTTTCAGAACAAAAAGTAAACCGGCAGAAGCATTTTTTTGTGGATGGCATGATTTATGGCAAAATTGCCGCAACCAGGCGGGAAATTCTCCGAAAACTACATTAAACTCGGCTATTTAAGCCTCTCTCGAATCTGGCATAAAGCTTGCTGAAGTTCAATATCAGGAGGTAAAACCATGACTGCCACACTGAATCTGATCGCACTGGCATATTCGCTTGGCCTGATTTCAGTCGGTTTCATCATCTTCAAGTGCAATCTTGAAAAAACCAGATATTTCGTTTTTTACAGCAATCTTTCTCTCAGCATTCTTCTTCTTTTCAGCTCTCTGATGAACTTCAGATGCACCGAATTGCTGCAGACGCTGGCAACCATGATATTCAGCCTGCTGATATATGCATTACTGGTCAATATCATTCTCGGCACATTTTCAAAAGCCGACTGGCTAAAGACCGATGCCCAGGACTATTCGTAACGCAAAGCCTTGACCGGGTCGAGCTGGGAAGCTTTGGCG
>CAZQUE010000123.1:0-10331 GCA_964596185.1 uncultured bacterium
ATGGCAGGTTTGATTGGTCGTTATCGCAGCATTCCGATTCTGTACCGGATGTTGGGAGCTTTTATCATCGGCGCAGTTATTGGGCTGGCCTGCTGGTATGCAGAATCAAGCCAGGGAGTTACGCTAAAGGCTGATCTAGAGGCATGGTTATCGCCTTTCGGCATGGTCTTTGTGAAAATGCTGAAAATGATCGTCGTGCCGCTGATTTTCTTTTCGCTGTTTCAGGGTGCTTCAAGCCTGCCGCTGAAGAAATTCGGCAGTATCGGACTGAAGGTTATTGCACTTTATATGATTACCTCTCTGCTTGCCGCGATTACTGGAACGGTTTTCGCGCTCGCTATCAATCCCGGCAAAGAGGGAATCCAGCTCGAAGCGCCGGTTGCTGTGCCAGGTGCAGCCAGGCCAACCTCGTCGGTTGCCGTTTCATTGGCCGACACATTTCTGAGCATGTTCGAAAACCCATTCAAAGCTCTTGCCGACGGCAATTTTCTCGCAATCATCGTGTTTGCGATCATGTCCGGCCTGGCTCTGCGCGTAATTCTCGATGAAAGCAAAGAAGGCGAAGAAGGTCCACTCGAACAGGTGGTAAATTTCGCGGCAACAATCAATCGCATTCTCTTCGTGATGGTCGACTGGATAATGGATTACGCGCCTATAGGTATTCTCGCCCTTACCATCGTGAACTTCACCAAGTATGGTCCCGACCTGGCCGGCCCATATTTCAACATTGCCGTTGGCGTCATCATCGGCATTCTTCTGATGATCGCTCTGGTGTATTCAGGACTGATTCTGGCGCTGACCCGCACCAATCCGCTTAAATTCTTCAAATTTGCTCAAGAGGCAATGATCACGGCGTTCGTCACCCGAAGTTCGGGTGCAACTCTTCCGGTAACTCTCAAAGCAGCAATAGACGATTTAAAAATCCGCAAAGAACTCGCCGAATTTTCTTTGCCGCTTGGGGCGACGATAAACATGGATGGCGTCTGCATTCATCTGCCAATGTTCGCAATTCTTGCCGCCAATTTGTTTGGCGTCGAGCTTGGGTTCTCGGGCCTGCTGATTCTGGTCATCACCACGGTCCTGGCCGCCGTCGGCGCCGGTGGTGTTCCGGGTGGCAGTCTGATGCTTTTATACATAATTTTGAACTCGATGAATCTCAGCGAAATGCAGATTTCCCAGATAGTCGCTTTCGCTTTGGGCATCAACCCGATTCTCGACATGTTCGAAACGATGAACAACGTTACCGGTGACCTGACCTGCACCTATATCGTGGCTCACAAAGAAGGCATGCTTGAGGAAAATGCAGGCTGATCAAAGCTGATTCGGCTGATTTGCGACTTCTTTTTGCATTCGCATGAGAAAAAGAAGCAGGGTTGGCACCAGCCACCACATTGACGGCGCGCTATCGATGTTCCAGACGCCAACAATCGGGTCAACAGCTGGAAACCAGCCAATCACCATAATCAACGCCGGAAATGTCAGCGCAATATCAGCAATGAATCCGACAGTCGGCGATTTTTGCGCTGCCACCAGCCGTGAGATTTGGAAACCGGCAGCCAAGGCGAATAAACTCGCCCAGGGATCGGGGGCCAGACCACCGCGAAAAAGCGCATAAATAAATGCCGGCCCGAGATGAGCGACGGCCGAGGAACCTGTCATCCATGCTGCAGTCCAACGCCAGATTGCCCGCGAAAAAGCCCAGCCACCTGCTAAAAGAATAAAAATACCCAGAATCATCTGACTGACGGGAATATCGCAGCCAAGTCGGCCATTGTCAGTTATTGCGGCAAAAACCGGTATCGATGAAATGAACAAAAGCCAGAATAATAACTTTAAATTCTTTTTTGATCGCCAATCAGTGCAGAGCGCAGCTGTCGCGCATTTATCGCTTTCCCAACGCTTCATCTGCCAGCTTAACCCAAGCCACAAGAAAATAACGAGCAGTTCCGCAAGCATTATTCGCTGCAAAGCCGTTAACGCCGCAATGCCGGAATATGGAATCATCGCGATTATAAGAAAGCGAATGAACCAGGCGCCGACAAGGCCGGTAGCACCGATGACCAGCCAACGAAAAAGCAAGTTGATTTGCATGTCTCCAGACCACGCCATTTTCAATTTCGGCAAAAGCAGCTTTCTAAGCCGAAAAATCAACTTAAAAAACAAGAACAAAAAGACAAATATCAGCAAATACTCTGACCAAACCGGCATTTGCCTGAAACCATCTTCACCGAACTTTTCAAGAAGCAAAGCTGTGGCGGTTCGCGCCGGCCATTCCACCTGAAAATCCGGCCAGGAAAATGCCGGAGAAATGACATGCAGCGGAATGAATTGCCTGCTTCCAATCAGGGCGTTTTTTTCCCAGCCGTCGGCATCGCCGGCCAGCCTTCCGGAAACATGTTCAGCCAGGCCTTCGTTCAACCATCTTGGGCAATCGACCGGCATCCCGGGAATCATCGCCCAAAGCAAAAAAAGATGAGTCAACTCATGGGACATGGTGCGCAAAGGTTCGTCACCATGGTGATTGACCGCAAGGCTGAAAAAATTGTCCATACAGCCGTTGGCGTTGAACAGCCGACGCGTTTCAATCTGCGGTAAGGGCGGCTTTCCGGGTAAAAGTCGCGAAAGCTCGTCAATCGTCCGAATGGCCATGTTTTTCCATTCTTCAGCGTCGAGCCTTGGACTCAGACAAAGCTGGAGTCGACCGGCAATCACCTTTTGTTTAGCCAATTGCAACTCTTTGTGCGCATCGGCTTCAAATCTGCTTCGCTCAACTTCTTCAAAGCTGACTAGCAAAGACGGCGACCGGGCCAAAAAAATGGCGACCAGTTCAAGATTCCCGGAAAATCTGGCGAGCGAGGCAGCAACAGGAAAGAACACGAAAGAGAGAAAAGCGGCAATAATCAAAGCCGGCAGATTGTTCCTGACAAATTTTACCAAGTTCGATGCCTGCCTTTGTAATGGTTAAACCCGCTTAAACGAGAGCTGATTATCTTCATCAGCAAAATTTCCAACCGTTTTTATTTTGCTGATCTTATTATAGCTGATTTTCTGCCCAAAAGTAATTTTCAAATACTATTTCAAACGCCATAATATCCTTTGTTTTAAGGCTATTGCGAACATTTTAGTCGAAAAATCAGTTGCCAAATTTAAAATTAAATGTATAATTAAGATGGCTGGGCGGGGATTTAGAAAATATAAAAAAACAACCCAGGGAGGAACAAAAGCAATTGGATAGCGACAAGCATCTGACCTTTGTTTTCATCTTCATGCTCATGGTCATTGCCGTGATCATCGGCGAAGCCAACAATCAGGCACTGAATCAGCGTGATAGGATGAAAAAAGAACCCAGACTGACCCAGGTGCAGAAGCAGGCAATCAACCCTGCTGTTTCTCAGCCGAGCGAAGTCAGGTAAACCTGCATTGCTGCCCGAAGTTCTGAATGAGACTCGGGCAGCATGCCGGCCAGCCTTCTCACAACCATTGCATTGAGCGGACGAGCCAGCACCAGTTCGGCCAACAGTTCCAATACGGTTTCCCGGTCAGCTTCCAAAACTTTGAGCTGAATCATCGCGTTGTACAAATTCATCGAGGGTTCATGCAAATGATGCAGTTTTTCAAGCATCATATCGGCGCCGGTGCCCCTGATCGATCGACACAACTGCATGCAACCATCGAGCAACTCGGCGTAAAGTCGGCGGGTCTGTTGCCCATAGCTGTCGGCAGCATCGAGATTGCCGAGTTTCAAAGCCAAACGATAGGCATCGAAAAGATCCGCAAGAATCATCGGCTGTTCGGCCAGACACTGCGCCAGCAACGCGGCGGCCTTATCATACTGACCATCATTGATGGCCAGGCTTGCATGCACCCTTCTCAGGCCGTGTGAAGCCGGAAAACGACGACACTTTTCTTCGACCAGCCAGAGCAACTTTTTCATATTGCCGCCGGCAATGGCCATTTCCTTGAACAAATCGGCCAGTTGCGGACTAGCAAGCAAATCAGGGCCGCCGGCTTCTTTTTCACGGTTCGCTTTCACTCGACGGGAAACGGCCAGCGGCAAAGGATGATCGGCCTGCAAAGTTGGCGGCTGAATACGCAAAAGCTGACCCAGACCATAGCAACCCGAAAGCACGGAAACCGGAGATGGAACCAGCAACATACGATTGAGCTCAGCGACGATATCCAGCTGCCCGAGCAAAAACAGATTACGGGCAGCGGCGGCACGCACCCGCGGTGCCGGATCTTTGAGCGCTGCGGCGAAATAAGGCACCGCGCCATTGGCGCAGGAGAGCATCGCGCTGATCATATTGGCGCGAACCCTTGGGTCGGGGTGGTCGTTGAATCTTGAATAGACGAGCAGACGATCTGAACCGATACGCCCCAAAGCGCCGAGGAGAGAAGCAATAACGTGCGGATGATGCTCTTTTTCAAGAGTTTTCAGCACGAGTTCTTCGGCACCACGCCCGAGAATTCCGCACAAAACTGCGCACTGGCTACGTTTGAATGCATCGGTCGAGTGCATCAGACGCTTAAACCAGGGCATCAGCAGTTCATGAATGCGGCTGTTGTTCTTCAAAGCCGGCAAAAGTTTGCGCATGCTCAAAATCATCTGGCGAACGACATCGCCGCTGCGCTCGACATCAAAACGGCTCGACAACATAATGACCGCCGTTTCCGGAGCAACCAGCGACAGCGCATGAGCGGCATGCTGCCGATGCGCCTTCGACTCACCAAAAAGGCAGGCTTCGAGCTGGTGTAAACCCTGCATCGACCCAAACTGCCAGGCACAGGCCGAAGCTTTGCAGCAAACGGCAGCATCAGGGCTGGCCATGGCCTTTTTAAAAAGTCGCGCCTTTTCTTCTGCAGGAACGGCAAAAATCTCGGCGGCCTGCAGGGCAGCAAGCTGAAGAATCCGCTCATCGCCGGCTGCATAGGTTTTAATGATCGGCCAGACCTCTTCACGGCCGCTCGCAGCGACCAGGGGAAGCAACCAGGCCTTACGAGCCGGATCAGCCGCTTCTTTGAGCAAAGACAGTAAAACCATCACCACCCGGGCACTGCCGCCGGCAGCAAGAGCACGTGCCGCTTCAAGAGCGACTCTTGGCTCGGCTGATCGCGCCAGAACCAGCAACTGATCGGAAAGCTCCGGGACTGGACTAATTTGCAGTGCAAGCAGTACCGGAACGAGCCGGGCGGGGTCAGTACCATAAAGCTCACGCTGTAACAGCCTGACTCGCTCCTGCCCGCCAGGCAACGAAGCGAGCAGCAAAGCAAAGCCTTCGGGCAAAAAGAAGCGCTGCGAATTATTGATCAGAGCAAGTTCTGGTGTCTGGCCGGCGGCAATATTTTCATAGCTGACCGGCTCGTCGAGAGACTGCAACACCTGCTCAACCAGCCCGGGATGCAAATGTTCCGGCGCAAAAGCAAGGGCTTTGAGGGCCGCAAGCCGCAGTTGAACAGGCCCGGAACAAGCTCTTCTGACGAGCAATTCGACCGATTCGCCAAAAATGCTTTTCCAGGCTTTACGCATCGGTAACGGCGCCGGCAAAAGCTTTTTCAGACCGAGAAAAGCGAGCAATGAAGCGGTGGTATCCTCACCGGCGAGGATTTCCTCGAAAAGCTCCCGGTCGGTAGGCTGCAGATCAGCAAGCATGGCAACAAGAGCCGACCTTCGGCTCCAGGCATCAGCATGTCGCACCAGCTCACGCGGGTTCCCCGCCAGAAACTCTGAACGCATCTATTTTCTTTCTATAAGGTCACTTTGAACATGCCTGGCAAAAGCCTCGCACAATTCAGTGGCCGTAAAATTTGTTCAACGCTCAACAAGCTTTGTATGTCCCTTTTCAACAACAATATGGTTCACCCGAACCTTTCGACCTGATAAATCAGGATAACAGACTCATTGTTTCAGCATATTATTCCGGCAGCTTCAATTTCTCAAGGGCTTCGATGCGGGCCGGAAGATTTCCTGTATCCATCGGCGAGACTGGCCATAGCTTCCCGGTAAATTTTTTAAGCAGATCGATAGCTGACTTTCTTGCTTTCTCTGGTGAAGAAAGCATAAGAATGCCCTGCAGATCGACCTTCTGATGATCCATTTTTGCCTGATTGCGCAGATAATCGCGAATCATTTCCTTTATTTTTACTGCATCACGTTTTTCCGGTTGCAGTTTGGTCTGGTTGAGAAGCCCGGCATAAAGTCCCTCTTTTTTCAAAAGCTTCATCGGGTGCCGCAACACCAGATGCATCAGATTTCTACTGAGAATGAAGTCAAGCTGAATCTCATCGGCAGCAACCGTCTGCAACAGGCCCGAAGTTAAAAACACGCCGCCGCCCGGAAAAACTATTTCATCGGCAATATCACTATCAATGACGTAAACATTGTATTGCATTTCAGGTCTTGGCGTATTTTCTGCCAGCTTGCGAATTCTTCCGGTCAGATTTTCATCGAGTTCAATTTTTAGATCTGAATTCAATTCGGCGATGAACTGATCCTGTAACAACTTGCCAACTGCCATTTCAGCCCGGCTTTCGTCGAGCAGTTTCGAGAAATATTTGACAATCGGGTTTTGAGCAGCGCCCGGGCAAACCGGCAGCAGCAAGAATGCAAAAACCAGGGTCAACAAAAGATTCTTTTTCATGGTTCGTTTCCTTTCACCGGTTCGGCAAGCCGGGCAGAGATGCGTCGGCGCAACACTTCTGCCTGTTCAATCGTTTCGCTCAACTTGATGTCAAGATCGGCGCATTTCCTGATTTGATCAGGATTTACCGGCATCACTGTGCTGAGCTGCAATTTTGAATACTGGAAACGGTCGACGATGGTTTTGAGCACGCCTTCGATTTTTGCCAGTCCCTGGCGCAATACCCTTTCATCGTCGGGGTTACTTGGATAGGTGTTGGTCATTTCAAGCACCGAACCGCCAAGATCTTTCATGATCGTTTCAACATCGCCCATGGCGGCAGTCGCATCTTCGACACTGGCCATGACCTGCGGGTTCATCTGCTCGCCAGCAACCTGACGATCGGCGCGGTCAAAGCGGTTATAAGCCTGGCGCTTGAATTTTTCCGGGTCAGAGCTGCGCTGCTCAAACCCAAGTTCCGGGCGGATAGCCGCCAGCTCTTCAAGATTCTGGGTAGCCGAAGCAACGGTAGCAACCGGCCGATTGATGATTTCGATTTCCATGGCGTAGCGGTCTTCCTGCTTGACCACTTCTTTGTCAACAAGCACCTGAATGCCGCGAAACAGGTCTTTTCTGGTCAGCATGTGGTTGGGGTTGAAATTTCCCTGTTTTTGCGGCAAAAATGCTCCACCAACGACATCGAGCACCTTCTTGAAGGAAGATTCAGGGCTGATGTCGGCAAATGCGCGGGGCAGGCGGGCCGCGTTGCCTGATTGCACGTGCAGGCGATAAAAGGCTTCGGCGGCCATTCCTCGCGATACGGGCCATTCAAGATGAAACCGACCATCTTCATAGGCGTCGAGCAACCCGGTATTGATTGCCTCAAGCTCGCTAACCTGCCGGTTGTAAATACGCTCATAAATTGCCGCAACCAACTGCAGGCGGGTAACTTTCTCTTCTTGTGCCGCCAAAGTCGATGCAGAAGCAATAAGCAGCAGTACTAATGCAAAATGAAAAACCTGCCGATAACTGAAGTGCCATATTTTGAGTATGACAGGAGACTTGCCGATGACAGAAACGCGTTCATTAAATTCTTCCATTGCTCCTCCGGAAGATGAAGAAATTGTCATGGCCCAGATTCAGAAATATTCTGAACTTACTGAGCGCAGTCTTGACATGATCGAAAAACTACTTAAACAGGGATACGCCATGAACTCACCCGAGGTCAAGCGTCTGCAGCATAAACTGCATGAACTTGAAGTAAAGAGTAACTTCTGGCGCAGTCGCATGATGAAGTTCCTCTAAATCATAACGGAAATTCAGATTCCAGGCTGCGCGAGCCGCCTGCAATATTGCCATATCCCATCGACCTTTGATCATCGCCAGTTTGCCGACTTCGCGAACTACCAGCGGATGATCTACCAGCCAGTCGGGCAGAGAACCAAGCACAGCATCAGCTTGAGCCAGGTTTTCTGCCTGAACCGTTTCTGCCAGTCGCGCAATCTGCCAGACCGGTTTGATGACCGGAAAAGCGGCGATTATGCACAGACAGCCGACCAGAATCAGTTTTACCCGTATTTTTCTACTGCGGGCGACCAGCTCATTGATATTACCACACCATGAACGGACACGGTCAATCCTGTCCTGAATTTCAGGGTGAGTCAGCAACCACGCGGGAATGGACTTGGGCGGCGGCAACACATTGCGCTGCAGGGTTTCCAGGCCGCCGGCAAAGCTTTCACTGCCGGTCAGCGACGCCGAAAAGGCATCGGCCTGATACTCACATTCACGGGCCAAAGCGGTAAAAGTCAGCGCAAAAAATGCCAGAAACATCAACATCTCGACGGCATCCTGCGCGGCCGAACCGCCGACCCAGGCAGGGGCGTAGATCAGCAATCCGAGCTTAACCGCAATCGAAGCCAGAACCAGATCGAGCGAATAAACCATGTAACTGAAAACATGCCCAAGACGCAGATGCGCCAATTCATGGGCTACTACGCTGAGCACCTGACTACGGCTGAAAAGTTCCAGCAGATAGCTGGTAATGTAAACAAAACGATAGCGCTGCGAAAGCCCGGCTACCGCAGCATTGGGAACAGGCTCTTTGAAGGTGTCCCAGATTTTCACCCCTGAAATCGGCGTTTCGGCACGTTCACACAATTGCATGATCTGGCCGCGCAGCTCTTCATCAGCCATCGGCTCAGCACGCCATGCCCAATTGAACAGTCGCGGTGCCAAAAGGTAGAGAAAGACGAAAAAAACCGGGGCCGCGATAAGCAGACGGATATCCTGCAACTCATCGACGGCCGAGCCGAAAGAAGCAAGATCCTCGATGGCGGTCCAGAAAAGCAGCGGCGGAAAAAACAGAATCGGCATGGTCATGCGCGCACGAAAAAAGTCGGCCGGAGTCTGTTCTTCATCAAGAATCGGCATGAACAGGCGATAGACTTCGTAAAGCAGCGGTCGGGCCAGAAAGATGTAAAGAAAGGTCGACAACAGCATCGGCAACAGCTGCGGGGCTTTTTCCAGCCAATCGGGCACGAGCAAAGCGAGCGGGTCGGCAAAACATTGCAGCGCCAGGATCCAGGCAACCAGGCTCCATTGCCAGATTTCCTGAAAGGTTAGAAAAGAGGGAACCCGGTTCTGCCGCTGATAACTCGAAACGATATCAGGAATGGTACGAAACATCAGGACAATGGTGAGCATTGCCCAGACAGTCATTGCCAGAAACGGCACCACCGCTAGATAGCCGCGAAAGTGCACAGTGCCGTATCCAAGCAGCAGCAGGTGCAGAAAAATAGATATCATCAGCCTGGCTCAGGTTTTTCTTTCTTTCTTTTTCGCCGCCGGAAAGAGAATATTATTCAAAATCAGGCGGTAGCCGGGGTTGTTCTTGTGCAGATCGAGTCTGGTCGGCCCTTCGCCGACGATGTGGCTGACATCAGCCGGATCATGACCGCCATAGAAGCTGAAAAATCCCTTGCCATAGTCGGCACGGATGTATTTAACCGAAACGCCGTCGTTGTTTTCGCCCATCACGACTACGTATGGCTTGAGCAGCGACTTGCGAAAGGCTGTGGTCTGGCCGAAAAAGCCTTCGATGACGTTGCGATGATTCTGGGTCAGCATGGTCGGAATCGGATCGACCTTGGCAGCAAAGTCGAAAAGCTTGAACGTGCCGGCATCGCCGCGGTAATTATTCGAGACGTCGATATCGGAAAACTCGTAAATCATCGGATCGGTAATCAGTTTGAAATCTTTGAAAGCAAGCGTTTCGTCGAAATTGAGCTTGCTTTGTGCCAGCGGATCGATGCCATCACCGTCGATTTCAGCGGCAATAATGTCGGTTCCGTTGGCTGCAAGAGCGACATCGAGACTGTCTACCGCCGAACACATGGCAAAGAGAAAGCCGCCTTCGAGCACGAATTTCTTTATACCACGGGCAACGGCCAGTTTGAGCTGGCTGACTTTTTTGAAACCAAATTTCTGGGCATCGAGCTGGGCGCGGGTAACCTGCTTGCGATACCAGTCGGCAAAACGAAACGAACTGTAAAATTTTCCGAATTGCCCGGTGAAATCTTCGTGATGCAGGTGAATCCAGTCGAACTTGCTTATTTCACCGGTGATAACTTCTTTATCGTAAAACTTTTCAAATGGTATCTTGGCATAGTTGAGCACGAGCGTGACCGCGTCATCCCAGGGCTCGGCGTAATC
>CAZQUE010000124.1:0-10327 GCA_964596185.1 uncultured bacterium
CAGTTTTGAAAGATGAGGGTTTACAACCGTTACTGTTCGTCTCCTGCGGACGTGAATTCATGAAAATGGATTACTGGTTTGCTCCAGATTTAAGCGAACAAATCGAAGGAAGCCAAAGAGATCTTGCTTTGTCAATTGGTCTAAATCTTCTTAGACAGTCGGCGATGATTTATTACATGAATTTTCAACGCCATTGTAGCTCTTCAAATTCTTCCAATCAATTATTTGAAGAACTGTATCGCCGGGAAGATTTTTGGAGAGTTCAATTCTTCAAATACATTTCCCGCTTCACTGACCCTCCAGAGGATTTTGATTTTGTATGTAAGGTCTATACAGACTATTTCCCAAGACAATTCCTATATAGCTATTCCTGGAGTTGCATGAGTAAAATAGATATTCATGGCGGCTATAATGTTTATATTCGCGGCGATTCTGTTGATCCGGCTAAAATTATCAGGTTTGCTGAAAGCAATACAGAACAGCAGGGAATTCAATGCCGCATAAGTGAAATCAGCGGCGATTTTTCAGCTGGTTTCAAACAATTTGGACAACAAATCGTTTTTTCCGGCTTCATTCCCGACCACTTCTTTTCGCACATGAATTTCTGGAAGCAGCTTTACGGCGACTCTTTTACGACCAAAATTGAAAAGATGCAGTTTCAGGTTTCAGGAAGCTATCCTGAAGACTATCTGCAACAAAAAAGAGTTCATTTCATCATTCGCGCAATCTCGGGTTTTAGCTTGTTGTTTTTAACTATGGTAGGCTTCAATGCCTTTCTATTCGGCTTAAAACTTCCTTTATCAATCAGGAAAAAGCTTTTGGCGGTTATTGGCACGATATTTCTTCTTCCCATCGCTTCCACGGCAATTCTTTCTTATCATCTTTACAACGGCTTCGACAAAATCGTCGAGCGTCATATTCTGGCTGAAGTAGAAGGGCGCCTGAACCGGCTCGAGGCAATGGAATCAGAAAAATATATAAGTCTGCAACAAAAAAACCTGCAACTTAAAAAGCATTTTGAGCAAACAAGTCTGCCTATTGCGCAAATTTTAGACAAGAATTATCAGAAGCAATGTTTTCCTGATCTCAAAAGGTGGAACAGCAGCATAAACTTTCTTGAAGCCAACGGGTACTATGGCACAACGAATGCCCAGGGCCAAGAAAAGTTTCAATTGCCAGAGGGTCTTCTGGCAAAGTATCTGATAAACCAGGGTCTGGCAAAATTCACTGCGAAAAGAGCCAGGGAACTGGAAGTAAAAATAAGTCTCACTCTTGGCCTGTTGGAAAATTTTCTTACTCCCGAAATTGAAGAAGAAATAATCCCCAAAGAAGGCGCGGTACACAGGGAAATAACCCACACCGTCGACACCTATCTTGGCAGCTTTCTTTTTTGTCGCCGTGATAATGGTGAATATGCCTTCTTAAACGCCCGTTTCAGCAATAACGAACCGAATTTTTACGACTACCTGATCAACCTGAACTTATCGGAAAACAGTTTTTTCAAACAGAGCTCTGATATCAGTGACATTAAATCCGGTACCAGATTAAGAAAACACACAACCTTTACCAGTTATCGCTGGCCAGCTGAAGTAGCATTTGACAACGACCTGATCCCATATTTTACAAAAGCTTTGCATCAGAGAACCAGCGGCACAAAAATCATTCGAAACCCTGAAGGAATAACGATCGCTTCCTGGCGTTTTCGAGATAGTCACCAGGGAATTTTCGTGGCGATTGGAAAAAGCAGGAAGCTTAATGAAATAGAAGTCACCATCTCATTGCTTTTTCCCTTTACCGCCGGATATTCGATTATTCTTCTGATGATTTTGAGCGGAATCTTTTCCAAATTATTTGTCGGGCCAATAGATGACCTAGAAAGCGGCATCTCCGAAATAAACCAAAATCGTTACGGAGCTGTTCTTTCGCGCGCAAAGGTCTCGGAATTCGAGAAACTTAACAATGCATTCAATGAGATGTCGGTAGCTCTTAAGCAAAACCAGATGATGAGCCGATATCTCTCGGATCATTTGGTTAAGAGCATTGAAAAAGAGCCCCTGGATTCATCTTTCGCAATTGAATCCACTGAAGTGACTGTTTTGTCTTCAGACATACGGGGCTTTACAACGATTACTGAAACCCACCCACCTCTTGAAATTGTCGATATGTTGAACAGTTATTTCACCGAAATGGAAAAAGCGATCAACAACCACCAAGGGGTAATCGATCGTTTTATTGGCGACGCTATCATAGCAATTTTCTATCCAGCGAAGGATAAGCCATCTCAAGCAATTAGGGCAGCCAGGGCGGCAATAGAGATGCGAGAAAGATTAAAGCAATTCAATAAGTTGCGAAAAGATACGGGGGTTTTTTGTATAGAGAATGGCATTGGCCTGGCAACAGGAGCTGTTGTTTCGGGAACTATCGGCAATAAGGGCCGAAAAACCTATCTGGTAACCGGGGAACCGATTATTTTAGCGCCGAAAATTGAAGCATCCAGTGCGCTTAGTGAAAGTAAAGTTTTGATTTGTACAAAGACATGGCAAATTTGCCGGAACTGTTTTGAAATAGAAAATTTCAATAATGATATTTTCGAATTGAAGAGGGAAAACCTTGAGAACATTTGAAACTCAACAACATAGAATTGGCAATTTTGAGTTTTTGCTTCTCTGGTTTCTTACCATAATTTTACCTGCTCTCTTGATAATGGGCGCCCTGGATTACTTTGCTGCCAAACATCTGGAATATGAAAAAATTCAGGCAATAGCTTCTGCAAGGCACAAAATACTTCGCTTCGACCATCTTTTGAATGTAAAAACTTTTTTTGAAAGTAAAAAACAGCCTTTAATCAATGAGTTCGGAAAATTAAGAAAGCCAGAAAGTTCGAGTTTGCAAGAAGTAATAAGAAAGAATGCCGAGGTTCTCCCGGTTTTTTCGGTTTTCAAAATAAAGGACAGCGACAAGATCATTTCATTAAAATCGCTCAGAGAAGACATAAAGCATTGCACCATGCCATCAAAAATCCTTTTCCGAAGAATTTTTCTGGAACTCGCCATGAAAGATCCGGAAAAAATTAGAGAAAATGAACGATTGGTGAAAGGCAACCGGCTTCAACTACAACAAATGTTTAAATTGATTACTACAAACACTATTTTAAAAAACAGCGTTTTGCAAAATTTTTCCGTTTATCTTGGCGGGGAAGTCTATTTCCTGATTTTGGAAATGCCCAAAGATTCAATGATTTCTCATGCCATTTTGTTGTTTCGTGGCAAGGACATTGCGTCCGAAAGAATTGTATCATTTGCTATGTCCGAAGTTGATAATACCCAGGTTATTCTGAGAAAAACAGATTTTTCAGGCAATACCACCGATCCGGGAAAATTCAATAGTAAAGTTCTGTATGACAATCAGGGAATAACGGTAACTTATCCGGCAAATCAATATTTTATTCGTCACTACCTGCATAATGGCTGCACTGAAATCAAAAGAAACCTGGAAAAGCTTCCATACATACGCCACAGGATTCGTTTTTCAAGACTTCAAAGTGAACCGATGAGAATGCGCAAGGCAATAAGAGTTGCAATTTTAACTATAATAATGATCTTCTCAGCCGCATTTTTCAGATTCGCTTTTTTCGGAATTGAGCTAGCCAGAAGTCTTAAAAAAAGAATTCTGGCAGGGATGTTCGCTGCCGCGATTTTTCCGGTTGGGACTCTTTCTTTGTGCCTCTATCTATACCAAAGTTTCGATGACTATTTATACCAGCTGAATCTTATTCAACACATTGAAATGAAAATAGCCCAAAACTTTGAAAGACTGGTGCAACGAACCGAACAAATTGAAATGTTCATGAATAAAAACCCGCAAATACTGGAAAAATTCCAGAATATCAGCGAAGCCGATTTTCAAAAAATGGCTTTGAAGATCAGCAGAATCCTGCCAGTTTCTGAGATAAGCTATATCACAGAGGACAATTCTTTCAATAGACCTTTTCCGGAGAGACGTAGCATTTTCGTCATGAATGCCGAAGATCCAATCTGGTCGTTCATGCCCAAACACTTCTTGCGCTGGGAAAAAGAGGACGGCCGAAAAAATCGCCAGCCTCAACATTACTTCGATGTCGCCGGGCAAAAGGTAAAGGCCACCTTTTTTAACGAAACCATGATGCAATATGGCGCTTTTTATCTGATAAGCCAGGGCGCAGTTCCGCTTTGGGTTTCTTCTATTCGCGTAGCGGATCCGAAAGAACCCAGAAAAATATTTGGAATTCTACATTTCAAGTATGAGCTTGGCCCGATTTTAAAGGACTACTACGAAAAGAATGCCGAATCAGAAAATCTTTTCTTCGAAGAGCTGGGAAATCATAAAATTTATTATGGTTATTTTCCCCTAAAGAAAATTTCAAACAATGATTTCTGGCAAGGCAGCCATGATAACCAGCACCGACAAATTTTCTCGAACTTTTTGCAGAACAACCGTAATCAGGATATTTTAAAGTCAGACGGCAAGATGATTTTTATTAGAACCAATCAAGGGTTCAAGCACAAAGTTATAGCCATTGCCGAAAGAAAAGAACAAGGGCGAAGCCTTAAATGGAGCAACCTGTTTTATTCTGGTTTTCTGTTCATACTATTGGTTTTACTTTTTGCATCCCAACTACTCGACCACTTTTTCGTTTTACCCATCAACAACATGGCGCAATGTGCGGAAAAAATTGCCCGCGGCGGCGTAGAGTGGAACCTGAAATTATCTACCAACGATGAGCTTGACGAATTGAACATGAATTTTGCTTCCATGGTAAACGGCCTAAGACAAAGAAATGCTTTGAAAGAATTTGTTTCTGAAGATGCCTTCGCTGAAATAGAAGAAACTCATGAACTGGAGCTATACCCGGGCGGCGAATATCAAGAAGCAAGCATTGTTTTTGCAGCAATCAATCTTGAGTCTGGGAAAAATGCCACAAGCATCAATGATTCAGAAAAGAACATGCAGCGCATGGATCTCTTTCTATCAATCTGCGATCAGATCAGCAAAAGAAATTCAGGAATGGTAGATAAGATTGTCGAAGATACTATCATGCTTGTTTTCCGCGGAAAATCAGGCATCAATCACAGTTTAAATGCAGCGACAACAGCTTTGCAAATAAAAGAACGTGCAGAAGAATCGGGGTTGAAATTGAAGATCGGCATTTCTTCTGGGCAGGTAATCAGCGGAAGGATCGGTTCTTACACCGGAAAACTTGATTTTACAGTTATAGGAGACACGGTCAATCTTGCGGCACGCTTGAAGAATGAGGCTGGTGAAAGTAGCACTGGCATTATCCTTTCAGGTTCGGCAATGCGTCAGCTAAAGGGCAAGGCCAGGGTAAACTTTCTTAGAAGAAGCTCTATCAAGGGAAAAAGTCGTGAATTTAACATTTATGAACTCGTTGATCTTCGCTAGAATCATTTTTTGTAAACTTTTTTGAAATTTTAGGGTAGAATTAATGAAGTATAAAACAGGAGCTGTCTTATGAAACGATTTTCGATCATGATTTTCCTGGTAATGGTGCTTTTTTCTATCTCAGCTCATGGGCAGAATCCTTTCACAGAAAATGAAGTAGACGTAACGGTAAACTCAAGCGGTGAAGAAGTCAGACTGCAAACTGCAGCGCAGATTTCCCCTATCAGCGCTGACGATCTGCGAAAAGCGTTTGAAAAACTTGCAGAAGCACAGAAAAATTTTGCAGAACTGTTGCGCCAATTAGCGACAAACCCGCAAAAATTCATGCAGAATGGCAGCTTAAGCGCTATTTACGCGAAAGTTGCCAGCATCCAGAAGCGCCTGGGGTTGATCGCTGAAAAGCTTCTTGAAATGTCTAAAAATTCCGGGGTTGTTTTCAATCCGCCAACAAATTCCAATCCCACGAATCCAGGAAATACACCATCAACGAATCCGCCAACCCCACGAAGTCCAAATTCAAGTGGGCAAATTACAAGTCGCTCTCCGCAGTTCTCGCAGTGGTTTGCAAATGGTGCAAACATTGCCAAAGATTGGAACTTTCCGGACATTACCAATATGTATGGTCAAAAGGTCACCCGCGAAGATTTTCTGCGCAGCATAATCTTCATAGAAAGTAGCGGGGTTCACCAGAAAGCAAATGGCCAGATAGTTACCAGCAGTTGCGGGGCTCTTGGTTTCATGCAGTTAATGCCTAACACTGCCAAAGGCCTCGGAGTGAACCCGCGTGATCCCGCCCAAAACATCCAGGGCGGAGCAAAATTATTCAAGACCATTTTCAACAAGGGGACAGTTGGTGGAAAGACCGGCCTGGACAAACTTGTCATGGCAGGCTGTGCTTACAACATGGGTCCTTACTCATCCAAACTGAAAAAGGACTGGACTTCTTTTCTTTCAAGCAGTGCAGTCTCGAAAGGGCCCAAAATGTACGGCCTTAAAATTAAAATGTGTCTTGGAATAACTTTAACCTCAGCTGAACGGCGCTTTGTCGAGCAATATATGGCAGGTAAAAAATCGGTTGATGAATACGCCCGCAGCCTTTATTCCTATGCACATGGAATTGGGAAATAGACTTTGCCCCTGAAATCTCTTTGCCCATAGTTAAAATGATCATGGAGAACAAGATGAAAAAATTCCTTTTACCGATATTGATGTTGCTTGTAGCAGTTTCATTGACAGCGGAATCCCAAAAAACAATAATTTCACAGGGTCCTGACGCGAGTATCGTCCTGCAAAAAAGTTTTGACCCTGAAAGCCTGGCGCATTCAGACCGTGTCGAGCTTGTTGGCAAAGACGGTCAGACAGTGGAATTGTTTGCCTCTGAAGGAAGGGATATCGAAAGAATTCTTGAACCGGATATCGATGGCGATGGCGCAAAAGAAATTCTCATTCAAATGGATCTGGGTGGTTCTGGTGGTTACAAGGAATTTTCGTTGTTAAAAAAAGCAGGGCAAACCTACAAAACAATCTGGGAATCGACCGGATTCGCCGGCGCAAAAACCACCCTTAACCCGGATAAAAAATCTGGGAAAACATGGGTTTTTATACATTACTTTGATGATGAAGGCGAAGTGAAAAAGCCTTTATTGGCAGTTTTTGGCTGGAAAAACAACGAATTCAAAAGGGTTCGTTGAAGTCCCTTAAAAGCATTGCATTTCCATGGCAAACTGCTGAGGATGCTCTTTGCAGCGGAAAAGATAGACGCAGCCAGCATCACCCCACATGACGTCAGCTTCGGCTTCAGAATCTATTTGAGCAATAAACTCCATAGTCTTTTTGCACTCCGGACAAAGCTTTTCCGTATGCCCCTGAATCCATATCGGGTAACCACCGACACTTGAAAAAGGCTCGGTTTCGCAGCCCATAGCAACACAGGTTTCTTCATAGACATCCCATGGATCATCCTTGTCAATCTGTTCGCAGATCCGGATCGCTTCATGACCTTTTTCTTCAAGAGTTTCGAAGTCCGGCAGCATTTTTACTTCTGTAATTTTGCAGATACACGGTTGGAGCTCACTGATTTCAGATGCCCCTGGGTGGAACTTGTCTTTCTCAGGAGAAGGGAAAGAACGGATCAACCATTGCCCAGTCTCATTCTTTCCGCCCCATGGTGAGCATTCAAAACAATAAAAAAATTGAAGAAGTTCCCCCTGATTGGTTAGAGGGTTTTCCTTAAACTGAAAAATAAAGCTTAAAGGATTATTACAAGTAGCGCAGACCGGTGTCTGTGTAACTTCCTCGGCATAAGCTGGGCCGCCAAAACGAGTTGATTCGGCAAGATCGGCCACAAATTCCATTTTTTTGGCGGTAATTCGATAGCAATTCTTTAATAAAGGCTGAAGGGAATTTTTCAATTTTTCCAGCATAGCATTTCCTTATCTGGGCATTGGCCCAAAATGTTCATTTACAATCTGCCATCGGCTATCTTCTAAAACCCAGACTGCAGTACCTCTGCCGGGATTGGTAAACCTTTTCCCATTAATGGTTCCCGACCATTCAAAATTAAAGGTACAACTGGCAAAATTTTCTCTAACAATAGTCCAATTAATATCAGAAAGACAAAAGCTTTCATCTTTAATCAATGAAAATGTTTTACTGATGGCAGTTGAGACCTGGTTCTTGCCGTAATAATTTGCCTCGGCAAAAATAACGGTGCAATTCGGGTGAAAAAACTCTTCGACAGCTTCCCAGGTTTGCTTGGCAAGTGCAGCTTCATAAAGCCTGATAGTTTCTTGTACGCTTTTCATAACTCCAACCTAACAGTAGAAAATGATCGGGTCAAGGATTATTCAGAGAGAATCTTAAAGTTCGTTCAAAATTTGATTTCTCTTTTCAAGTATTTCTTCTTCTGCCGCAAGGCCATGATCTTCAAATAAACGTAGAACAAAGAGTTTGCCTTCAATTTCTTTTATTTTCGTTAAGGAATCTTTTAGGGAAGTATCTTTAAAAAAGTTTTCGACCACAAGCTGCTTATCTTTCTCACTAACAAGATCTTCGGCTATCAATCTGTCCATTTCGCAAAAAAAAGGTCGGATGCTGTTAAGTCCGATCTCTTTAAGCAAATCAACCAAAATTCCAATTTTCTTTTCACGAAAATCTTCAATATTTATTAATTTTTTATGAAAAAGTTCCTTTAGTCGATCAAACTTTCCTATAATTTTTTTGTGCTGTTCGGCAAGCCCACAGTGATTCCCATGGGAGATTTCTTTTTGATAGAATTCACCAATTTTGCGATCTTCTTCAAGAACATGGTCTTTAACCCAATCAATGAGAAAATTCAATAAAAGCTCAGGCTCGGGTTTTTTGCCAGATTTCAAATCTAACAGGATTTTTGTAACCTTATTTATAAGTTCATCATGAATCTTCTTATGATTTGCGAGTTCCGGGTAAGAAATCTTTTCCATGAAAGCTTCTTCACTGGAAAAATGGTGCCTGGTATAGTTAACGATGAATTTCAAAACTTCGGCAAGCTGTTGCCCGGTAACTTTACCATGAACTACGCCTTCAAAGCCAGAAACCAGCGCGACAAGTTCGCGGTGTTGATTATCTACAAGTTCACATCCTATTTCAAAACTTTTATCCCACAACATTTTACACCTTTAAATCTGGCTCAAAACTTTGTCTTTAATGTCAATATAAACATCTTCCGCCACTAATTCCATTTCAAAAAAAGAATTAAGCAAAATCAATTTTTCTTCAATATCATTAAGATCTTCCAAAGATTTCTGCAAATCTATCTTTTCAAGGAATTCTATGATAACAAGCTTTTTTTCCTTTTCACTCAAATGATCGTTTTTTTGAAAATACTCCAAGTCTTCAATCCCAGCCTTGAGTTGAGAAAGACCTCTTTCACGAAGATAATCGGCAAAAACCTTTACCTTACGTTCTTTAAAATCTTCAATACTAATAAGTTTTTCCTTAAACAAATGCTTAAGTTTTAAAATTTTATCAACGGGCTTCTGCCGGAGCTCTCTAACCTGCTCCAGCAAAGAATGATGTGCCTGTTGATTGCTCATTTCAACCTTATATTGGCCAAACTCAATATCTGAATTCAGCAAATGCTGTTCAACCCAAGAATTTAAAAATAGAACTATTTCATCCATCTCTTCGCCTTCATCGTTCCTAAGCCCAGCAAGAAAAGTAGAAACCACCCTTTTAAAATTCTGATGCTGTTCCTGGTGTTTCATTAGTGCTGGGTAAAAAATCTCACGCATAAGCTCTTCTTCAATGGGAAAAACCTGAGATGCGTATTGAGCAGCAGTTTTCAAAGCAAAATGAACCGTTTCCTTATTTGGGTTCATTCGACGCTGCAATTTTCGAACAGTATCAAAAAGCTCTTCTCTTCGAGCATCAACAACAGAAAAACCTATGCAGCAATCTGCATCCCATTCCATGAAAAACTCCGTTATAATAGCGATATAATAAGCTTTAAACCATGATTTTACCTTATTTTAAAAGATTTTGAAAGAGAAAATTTATTTATCGCTGTAACGAAAACCATTATAAATGCGGAATTTTTAAAGGACTGCGCCACGTGGAGCACACCCGGATGGGAAGTGCGAGACGAACGCACAGGATGTGCTAACATCGGCGAGCCACAGCATAGCGGTCGAGCCGATGGAGTTTTGCGCCAGGATGGCGCTTATGCCTGGCCGCATCAGGATAGAGTGCGGCCAGGCCTCACATCGGAGCTGACCCCGCAGTAAATTTGATCGGGGGCAGCCAAAAATTAAAGTTTGCGGAAATAGAAAAACCCCGAAGCTTTAGGCTTCGGGGTTTTATAGACCTGGCGGCGACCGACTCTCCCACGGAGCTGCCCCCGCAGTACCAT
>CAZQUE010000125.1:0-10231 GCA_964596185.1 uncultured bacterium
ATAGCTGAACTCAATGCTGAGGAACTAAATTACAGAAAAAAGGTTGCATAACCTTCAGTTCGAGCTCCATTCTGAAGATTTTATTCTTTTCCCCGATGATTTTAAATCCCATTTTCTTGTATATTTGCATGGCTGGATTATTTTCGAACACGCAACAGCGTATATATTTCTTATCCAATCTGTAACAAAGCTCAACTAACTTTTTGTAAACGAGAAAACCATTCATTTTCTTTTGAAATTCAGACAACAGCTGAAGGGTGTTAACAAAAATATCATCATCTCCGATTTTGAAGGAGATCATGCCGATAATCTGATCTTGCCTGCGAATAAAATAGTTGTCTTTTTTTCTAAAATGCTCTTCCTGCACTTTATCTTCCCACTTCAGCCCTAATTCTATCTGTAATTGGTACATGTTAGTCTTAATAATTTGCATGATATGTTTCAAATCGTGCTCTTTTGCTTTTTCAAACGAAATCATCTGGCCCTCGAATTAATTCATTCATATTGTGTTTCATTCTTTTATCCTCAATAAAAGAGGTTATGAAACCTTTTTCTGTAATTCAATTCCTCGGATTGAGTTCAGCTATTGATTCGTAACTAAAATTAGTTTTTTGCTTCTTAAGCCGAACCGACTTTTGCCTACAACCGAGATTGAGAGCAAAAAACTCTGCTCGTAAAAGTTTGATCTTTTACAGTGAAAAGCAACTTTCAACCCAAATGATTTCCAGCTTTTGAAAATCGGAAACAAAGAACTTATTTACCTGGCATTTTTTGCGCCAGTTCGATATCGGCCTGACCAAGTTTCTGCTCTGAGCACAATGGCTGCGAATAAATATTACAGAACCGGCAGCCATTGTGCCAGAAAGCACTTCTAATTACTAGCTGGTCACAAGAAATGCAAAAAAATTATAAGAAAAAAGGTCATCATTTGACCTATTGCTACATATAGAATACAATTGAAGCAAAGGAGAATGTTTATGACAAAAACAATAACTCTCAGACTTGATGACCAGACCTATGAACTTATTAAATCAGCCGCAAAGGGTGAATTAAGAACGATTTCCAACTTTCTAGAATATGCTGCTTTAAAATATCTTGCAGATGAAAACTTCGCCTCGGACGATGAAATGCAGGAAATTCTTAACAATAAAGACCTTCTTAAATCATTTCAGAAAGCTGAAGAAGAAATAAAAGAAGGGAAATACAAAATTGTCTGAAGTTTTTAAAATCGCAGAGACTAATACCTTTGAAAAAACTCTCTCTAAAGACCGGTCATTAGCAAAGGTTTATAAAAAAGTAACAGATTATGTTTATCCTATTCTTAGAAAGAACCCTTTTTTTGGCCCCAATATAAAAAGATTAAAGGGCGATTTGTCAGACTATTATCGTTATAGAATTGGCAATTACAGGCTATTTTATAAAATAGATCAAGAGCAAATCATTGTGTTCATAATTGATATTGCACCTAGAAAGTCTGCTTACAAATAAACTGAAGCATTTTTCACCCTTCAAAATTATTATAGAGGACGGTTATGTCAGAGGAAAAGCTGAATGAGTTAGCAAATGAGTTAATTCAAGTAAAAAAAGAGATTTCTTCATTATTAGAAAAAGAAAAACGGATTAAGGAAGAGATAAAACCTCTTTTAAAAGCCATCAAATCAATTAATCTAGAGCATGGCAGAGTCTATTTTTACGTGACAAAAGGTAACAAAACCTTCAATAGGAAAGAAGTTTTAATCTACCTAAAAGAAGCATATGGAGATGCCTTTGCAGATCAAGTAGACAAAGATTGCACCAAATGCGGCGAGCCACATGAAGTTATCAGCGTCAAAATGAATAAAGAATAGAATCAAACTAGTATTTTAACTTTTGATCGGCTCTTATTGGATAGCGACTTCGCAAGCGATGTAAAGCCCTTTTGTAATTCGCGCTATATTTGTTTTTTATCATCCCGTAAGAGCCGAACAACCACCAGTTTCACTCAGGGCATCTTGGGAGCCCGTCATGCCGGTGAATTTTATCGTTGTCTGCAAGTTGTTCGAAGTGTAGATTTGATCAACTGAATCTGAGAGGAAATCTATGAAGGTGTCTGCTAAATCTTTTGATCGGTGCATCTGGCTATTTAACTTTTTCCTGTTGATTGTCTTTCTAGGGATGTTCTCGATTTTTTTTACCGGCAAAGCACAAAGTAGCGAAAGCCCTATTCAGAAGCCAAGACACAAGATCCTCCCAGCCGAGAACAAGATTTCCACAGCCTCCTCTTCTTGCCATTTGGCTTCTGTCTCAACCATTATGAAACCTGAAATGGTAAAAACTCCTGCATGGGAACCTATCTCAATGAGCGTCTTCCAAGAGATCGTTGCTCCAAAAATCGACTGGCTTTTTGAGCATGGCCTTGATGATCCTGCCGGGGCAGAGTATCGGGAATTCTCTGTTGAAATCGGAAGCGTTTGGTCGACCTCTGGATATTGGGAAAAAACAAGGGGTTGGGCTTTGCCCGAGAAAGTTGGGATGCCCAGGGAAGGCATAGCCTGGAACGGTCTCCGTTATGAAATCGCCTCACTTGGGCAAGTTGTTGATCTGGCATCGGATGTCAGGGAGGTGACCCGGCAAGCCATTAAAAGCAACAAATCGCCATATGGGAGAATCTCCAGAATAAGCTACCTTGAGGGGCATCCACTTCACGGTCAAACCCTGGCAATCAAGGAGTTTCGGCCAGTTTTATCGGAGTCGGCAACGGTAGATCCGATTCGTCCAAGGTTAATGAAGGTAGCTCTACTCTATCGGGCGGGTTTTGCAAGTGAATCTCTGCTCCTGTGGAATGGAATTTTCCAAGGATGTAATAACGTTGCCAGTAATCCATTTTTGATTCTGACAACGGAGGTCACCTGGAATCTCTTCGACCGGGCGGTGTGCGTTCATATAAGAGGAGATGACAAAATAGCCCTTCTAGAGCTAAGAAAGCTTGTCCCTCTGGCAAAGACTTGTAGAGAAATCCAAAAACGAGAGAACCTTCGGTTTCGAAACAGATATTACCCACCAGATGATAAAACACCGGACGATTTTGCATTCACCAATCCCGCTGAATTGCTATTGAAAGATCAAGAAAGACGCTATGCCGAAAGAACCACCTTCAATTCGTTCGTCCCTATGCCGAGGTTGGCATCTTTCACCGGGAAACCATGGGAAAGATGGGGAGCAGAGCTAGAGTTAATAAAAAAGGCAAAAGTTCCAACCCTCATCCTGTGGCTGCAGGAGGTGGCAATAACCCAGGATGGCCAGCCCGGTGGGTGTTCACCCAATGGATCAAAGGTTGTCCAGGCTTTAATATCAAAAGGTGAATCCGCCATCGATCCCCTCATTGAATGTCTCGAAAATGACGAGCGATTGTCAAGAACCGTCACTTTTGGGCGAGACTTTCATAGCGACAGGAGCATCTGGTCTGCACGGAGTTTTGCCTCATACGCTTTGGCAGCCGTGGTGGGATTTAACTCGCTGGTAAAGATGAATGATAACCGACCGACAAAGGAGGAATACCTTCGCCTTCTCAAGGAGTTTGTGAGGAAATTCCGTGGAATGTCCCGTGAAGAAATGTACTACCAAATTCTAAAGGACGATGACTCCAGCTGGGATCAGTGGGTTGAAAGTGCTCACAAACTAACACAAGAGGTCGATGAGGATCTTTTAATTGGTGGGGGGCTTCAATGGGTAAGGGTCCCAAATCGAGTTCCAGGTAAGAAGGTACCACTTCGTGGCGACCTGCTAAAATACGAGGTCTCTCCATCGATCGAAAACCTTCTAAAAGAGCGCATCCGGTTTTTTGAGGAAAAAGCAAAGGAAAAAGATCAGAGTAGTCGGCGAAGAGCAATGGAGAAAGTAGAAGGTATTGAATGGCGCCTCACAAAGTGGAATCCAAGCCTGGCAAAGAATTTGTTAGAAAGGCTGTTAAGGGAGTTTCAGGAAGTAAAGGGACGTAAAACTGGTTGGGAGCTTGACGAAGAGCAGGAGTGGCTTGGAAGTAGAATGATGAACATTGCTCATTCAACTCGAAGAGCTGGCTATCCAGGAGTCATGCCAGTGTTGGCCAGTTGGGCATACCACCTATCACCAGAGCCCCAAAGAAGAATAAACTACATGGAAACAAGCTATGTCGTTCGGTTCCTCCTTGATCATCTTGACGAGCCTAGCGTGAGAAACTGGCTAAGTACAATAACTTTACAACCGGCCTGGAGCAAACCTCTTTTGCAACTGCATCCGTTAGATCCGAGCCTTTTACAGTTGGCAGGAAAAAACATCCTGAGAGCCTTTGCACTCACCGGAATCTTCAACTACAAATTGCCATTAGGCAAGGAATTTGGGAAAACACGGATGGTTGAAAACGATCGATTTGACAGGGAAGTTGAGTATTCCATTGGACCCTGGAAATACCGAACAAAAAAATACCCCTTCGTTGAGGGTCTTTGTCCGCCAAAAGGCTTTACATCTTCCTTCTCCATATCAGATCTGGCTTATGAGTTAATTTCTCGGCTTCTGGAGATAGGTCCATTTAGGGCAAGTTGGGATCCGATTCTACGCAGATGGGGAAAAAAAAGGATTCGCGCAGCTCTTTGGATAGAGGATGACTGAATCACTGTCAGCCGCGACTTCTGCCTAACAATTCTTTCGAGTGTGCCGGTTCCCGGCCAGACTAAAGCCTGATTTCAATTTCAGAGGCAAAATAAAGGCCATTGTCCATGGTTATTACTTTTATTGCCAGAGCTTCGACGCCATGCTCGTAAATGGCCTCTTTTAGAAGACGATCGTATTGCGGGTCAATATCTTTGGCGGTTGTCATATATCTGGCGCTGTTTCTGCCGACGAAGAAGAGAATAATCGCACGGTGCCCCTGCTTTTTTAAATCAATCAATTCAAGCAGATGTTTTTGCCCTCGGGTGGTGACAGCGTCTGGAAAACTTATTACGCCATCAGTTCCCAGCAAAGTGACATTTTTTACTTCGATGAAGCACAGACTGTTGTTGCAGTCGCCATTTCTTTTATGGCCACAAACAGCATCTGGTGATCTTCTGCTGCCATTGAAAAAATTAGCCGCTTCTGAAAGCTATTCCGACCAGAGCATCAGGTCAATCCTACTTTTTGGGGAAATTTTCACTTCGGAAAGAAGAAAGTCATAGCCTTGCAAACTTTTAATCAGCCCTTGTTTCAATGCTTTTTTAACTGCAATATTTGGATTTGCAGTATTGACACTTACCCAGCCATCAGGCATTTCAACTGCCTGCAAGCTGTATTTCAGCTTGCGGTTTTCCTGGTTTGAAAAATCAGAAACTATAACCGGACAATTTTCCTGCCAGCAGGTCCTCATGCTGCCAGAATTCGCAATATGTGCCTGAACCGCTCTTCCCGATTCGAGAACAATGTCGGCAAGAAAACGCTTGTAGCGATTTTTAATCGTACCTCTCAATAAAGGCTCAGGAAATTTAAAAATTTGCTTTAAAGTCATTTTATTGGGATTTTTATGACGATGTCGCCAGATGATGAGTCTTCATTTGTGGGCTTACCATGATCATCTTTTAGATCCGTTCCAATACTATAGATGACAATTTCCTGGCCGTAAGAGCTAAAATGCAGGGTTGCGTCGGAAAATGAATCAATAAGATGTTGCTTGCCATTTTCACCAAGTTCTGCCAGCGAATTCGGGTATTTGCCTGTTTCCAGATGCCGCAACCTGACTAGAGCCGCAATTCTAAGCAGTTTGAATTTTTCGGCTAACGATAATTGCTGAATCAAAATATCAGTGTAGTTTGGGGCGGCAATATGCAAAAGAATATCGCTGATAATATTGCTGACGGCACTAACTTTTTTTGTGGCCGGTGTCAGGTATTTTATCCAAAGCATCTTTAGCAAAATGCTCGAACCTGATCTACTCTCCGAACTTTTTTCAATCATGGTCTGGTTCCATTGCCGCAGCTTTTTTACTTTTTCAGAGGTTTTCTCTGTAGACAGAATTTTTTCAAATTCATCTGCACGCTCGTTTACCTTGCGGCAAAAAACATTCAAATCGACGAAACGATCATACTCTGCGGCTGAGTTATCAAGCCCTGAAAGAGCGGTCATCGACCCTTCGCTCTCGATAAACATAGATAGGGGCAAAAATCGCATTTCATTCATGATTGCAAATTTTACTCCATCCTGGACCATCAGCTCATCAAGATCTTTTACCATCAAAAGCAGAACCTCCCGGTCGATATCCGGTTGAGCAAGCAGGGTCGTCATCGCTTGAGCTGCAGAAGACATGCTGACAATTCCGAACAAACAATCCATAATTGAAGAGCTTTGCAAGAGTGTTCGAGCTGCTTTGCCGACACAGGAGAAATCAACCCATGCCTGCTTGAGATTTTGAGCATGCAAGTGTTGCATTCCTCGAACCAGTAGCAATTTCATTGGGTGAGTTGGTCTTAGGCCAATAGGCATGGGCGCATTGTATAAAGGAAAACGCTCAAGACAAGGCAAAAAATAACCCTTTTTCTCTGCCATCGAATTCAACAATACAAAAGCTTGGTTGTTGGCTTCAATTAAAGCGGTCATCTCAGGGTGAGAATCTGCCTGCCATGGTTTTCGAGAAAGCTCCTCAAGAGTCTCTTCAAAATCTTTGCTGCCAGAACCAGAATTAGCCGGCGGTAAAGGCATTTTGAACGCAGGCGTTGCAAGCAGGTTGGCGTCGATTCCGAGGAGTTTGCAAAACTCGAGAATCTCGGCACGATCAGAAAAAACTGCTTCGACACCGAACATTTGCAAATTTTCGATTGCCCCGTTTTCTTTGGCCGAAAGGTGACGCATGGCGTTGATTGATGGCACCAACACGAGTTTGCCATCTTTCTTCGTCAGGTCGGTAAAATAAGTTGTTTCGCGTGAAATTACCAGTGGGGGCGGTGGTACAAAACGCATGAACACATGCCAATAGACGATTGACAAAATGGGTAATAGAATCAGAATGGATTTCTTCATGGCAAGATCCTTGATCAAACAAAAATTTCAAAATAATGAAAACCAAAGCTTGTGGTATCTGCGGAATACTATTCACAGAGGGCTCTACAAAATGAGTTGATCATGAGAATATACATTAGTGACTTTGGTTCGGCAAGATCAAGATTGAAAGAAAGAATTTGTAAGTGCTATAAAGAAGGTTGAACAATTCAATGCCGCACGAAATTCCAGGAGTGTTTATGAAAAAGATTTTTTTGTTGGTTCTTTTTATCAACTATGCGTTTATGCCATTATTTGCAGCAGATTCTCCTGCTATTCATCAGGCAATTCGTGCTGGGGATCTGGGAAAAGTTAAAGAAATTCTGACGGCCGACCCGGCCCAGCTAAACCTTCCCGACCCAAGCAAGAATGACCGGGCTCCTCTTCTTGCGGCGGTTGCGTCAAGATATAAAAACATTGTCTCTTTTTTGATCGATCAAGGTGCCGACGTTAACATGATGCATAAGGGAAAAGGCATCTGTCCACTCGAAATGGCCGCACTTATCGGCGATACCTCCATGGCTGCCCTGCTTATTGAAAAAGGAGCAAAAGTGAATGGTCCAACGAAAGACCCGGGCGGAACGACTCCGCTGATGAATGCCATCGATTCAGGCAACTATGCCCTGGTAAAGCTGCTCGTTGAAAAAGGGGCTGACGTTAATCTCAAAGCTGCAAATGACACCATCAGCTTCACCTGGTCTGACTATTTTTCTCATCTTTTGGAAAATGGCCTCGATTTTAACGTCAAAATGAGGAAGGGCATCACCCCATTGGAGGTAGCGCAGGAGAACAAGGACCGGATTGTAAATTTCCTCATCGAGAAGGGTGCCAAATAGTTTTAAAAAACATGAACCCTTTCTTCTGTAGCTCTGAATTCAGTTAATCATCTGAGATTCCAGGCAGAATCCAAGCTTGTTTTGTGGGCATTTTCGAAAAAAGAGCAATTAAATGACGTTGGACACTAGTTTTTTCAGACATGTCATTCACTATTCATTTCACTTGCTGGTGCCTTTTTTAATTGCCCGCAGTTTATGGAAAGATAACTGGAAAAAAGCCGGCTTGATAATGCTGGCCACAATGCTGATCGATCTTGATCATTTGCTTGCAGATCCAATCTATGACCCAAACCGCTGCAGCATTGGATTTCACCCTCTCCACACCTGGTGGGCCGCATCCTTTTATCTGGCCTTGTCCACTTTTCCATCCTGGAAATGGCGAACCGTTTCGGTCGGCTGCCTGTGGCACCTTTGTACCGACTATATCGACTGGTTGCTAGGCAGCTTGCTGGTTTAAACAAAAAGACTCCAGAAACCCAGAAGGATGCCGGAGTCTTTTTGTTTTGCTGAAAGTATTATTCTTTAACCGCAGTGCAGGTATTTGTCGACGAGCTTTTTGAGCTTGTCGCCATCGCCGAACAAGTTCTCGCTAAGATGCTGATCGTCAAATGCTTTAAGGGTTTCGGCAAGGCCATCGATGATTTTGGCCGGGAAGATGTCGTATTTTTCATATAGCGCCCGATCTTCGAGCAGCCTCTCGCCACCTTCGAAACAGGATGCTGGAAGTTGCGGCAGATTGAGGCCTTCCTGGTGCTTGCCAACGTCAACGCTAACATAAAGCTTTTCTGCAAGCTTGAGCGATTCAGAATTTTCCAGGCCGTGCAAAGCAGCGGTGGTTATTCCTGCCAGAAGAAGGTAGACGTTGGCCGAGCCATCGGCACTTCGCAGTTCAACCGTCTGATTGCTCATTGGATCATTGTAGGGTTCCTTTTCCTGGGGGTTAGCATCATAAATCATGTTGCTGACACCTCGCCAGCCCAGCGGAACTCTTACCAGTACTGAACGATTGGCGTCGCCCCAACAGATGTTGGTGGGCGCTTCCTGATGAGGCACAAGGCGCAGGAAGGACGTGGGAACGGTGTTGCCAAAAGCGGTTAATGAAGGAGCCATTTCCAGCACTCCACCAATCATTTTTTTTGCGGTTTCGTTAAGGAAACCGCTTTCATCGACGAGCATGTTTTTGCCGTCTTTAACCAGACGGAAATGTATGTGCAGGCCACTGCCAGCATGGCCAACAATGATTTTCGGCGCAAAACTAACCTCAAGTCCAAGCTTGTAGGCCACTTCTCTTACGACCCATTTGGCGATGACCAACTGGTCGGCTGCCTCTTCCACGTCTACCGGCAAAAATTCTATCTCGTGTTGAACATATTCCCAGTCGCCTGAAACGATGTTGCCGACTTCAGAATGGCCGTATTTGATTCGGCCGCCAATTTCGGAAATGATGCGCATTGCTTCAGTTCTAAGCAGTTCCCATTTGGCGAAAGGATGCGATTCATGGTAGCCCTTCTGCGGGGTAATCGGGCAAATTTTGTCGAGCTCTGAAGAAACGTAAAATTCCAGTTCTCCCAGAGCTTCCATGCTCATGCCGGTTTTTTCTTTAAGTGCACTGTGAGCTTTTTTCAGGATGTTTTCCGGGGCGATATCCAGTGGCTTGCCGTTTTTATCAAAATAAGAACAGAGCAGATCCAGTGCGGGAATTTCTGAAAACGGGTTTACAAAAGCAGTTCGATAACGAGGGACGACATAAAGATCGCTTGCGCTTGGGTCTACATAACTGAAAAGACTTGAGCCATCTACTCTTTCACCAGTTGTCAAAATCTTTTCGAGATGCTTGCGGTCATTGATGACGAAGTTGAGAATTTTCAGCTTTCCATCGCCGCCGACATAGCGAAAATTGACCATCTTTATCTCGTTTTCTTCGATAAAGTGGATGATGTCTTTTTTTGTGAATTCTTCAGGTCGCTTTTTTAGAAAGCGCACCAGTTTATTGGGGCTGAGAGATACCTGGCTGTCCATCAACATTCCTCCAGTAGTATGTATTGTGAGAAAAACGCTGTTTCGAATGATAGCACGAGAACTCCTGCTTGGCTACTCGGCATAATTTCTCAAAATTTGCGATGGATTTTGGCTAAAAACCAGAAGGCTTGTTTTTTAAGAGCTACAAGGCTGCCGTATGGTGAAGAACGACAGATTCAAGGGTCTCTATTCATGCAGAGGAACTGATGTTTTTCATTGCTGCAGAAATTATTGCGAAAAAAATCTTATTTTTAGTTGACTTGGAAATTGATGTTTGCTATTATCAATTTCACCCCCACGCGGGGTCGCGGCAAAACCGCGAACGATCTTTGAAAATAATATCCGATGAAACACAT
>CAZQUE010000126.1:0-10078 GCA_964596185.1 uncultured bacterium
GCTTTACAAGATGCTGAAAAATTATGCCGTTTCGGTTCAGAAAAGTGTTTTTGAGACCTTTCTTGACGGCCCGACCTTTGATCAGATGATGAAGAAGATCTATGCGCTTATGGACAGCAGCAGCGATAGCGTCAGAGTTTACAGTATGAGCCGCAAAGCGCAAAAGAGAATGCATGTTTTAGGTTTTCCGGGTCGTCTGAAAGACCCGACTCACTATTTTGTCAGGTTGCCGGCAGAGGTCGAAGCGATCAATCGCAAAATCATTGATGAAGAAGATGATGATCTGCCTGACTGGCTGTAAAAAGCACTTGACGTTTCTGATCGATCGAACTATCGTAAAACGTAGGTTATTTTGCGGAGGCAAAAGAAATGAATACGGTTAAGGTCTCACCCAAATTTCAGATTGTCATCCCCGAAGAAGTGCGAAAAAGCATGGGGATAAAAGCGGGCGAAAGAATTCAGGTTATTCAGTATGGCGACAGAATTGAATTGATCCCGCTAAGGTCGATTAAAGAATTGCGTGGCATCTGCAAAGGCATTGATACCAGTATTGACCGTGAAGCAGATAGAATATGAACCTGGTTGATTCCTGCGGCTGGCTTGAATTTCTGGCAGATGGACCAGATGCCGACTTTTTTTCTTTTCCGCTTTTCAAAACTGAGCAGCTTGTAGTACCGGTTATCTGTATTTATGAAGTTTTCAAGAAAGTTCTGGCCACAAAAGGCGAAGATACCGCACTGCAAACACTCGCGGTTATGCAGCAGGGGCAGGTAGTAGCTATTGACAGCAATCTCTCGATTGAGGCTGCAAAATTGAGTTTTGAACTGAAACTGCCGATGGCCGACAGCCTGATTCTTGCGACGGCCAGAGCCAGGAATGCAATTATCTGGACCCAGGATAAGCATTTTAAAAACATTTCCAACGTTAAATACAAGATTAAACGCAAATCAGGCTGAATTTGATTCATTGTCCTCACAGGCCTGCTATGTAAAAGCTCCTTCAATAATTCTCCTGTTTTGACCCAGCCTCTCACAAAGCCTCAAATACCCAAAGAATAGATCGGGCTCTTTTCTTGTGCTCTTTGTGAGCCTGGGGCTTGATGAGATTTTTTCCCTGCGTCAGCATCTGCTATCGTCAGACAAAAGACAAAATTCTCACAAAGTTTTGAAAATTTGATCATTCATTACCTTTCCTGAATAATCAAAAAAATATTTTTTTTTGAATGAACAGCAGATTTGCAACTTATAAATATTTTGAAAGTTTGTTAAGAATTTAGTTGAAAAAGTTGCTTGAAAAGTTTTAAATGTTTGAAAAGATATCGGGGTTTTGAGAAGGAGTGGTTATAGCGTGAAATATCTGCAAATTTCATTCAGATTTAAAGCAAACGATGAAATCAGTTTTCCCCCTAATCCGGCCAACACTTTTCGCGGTGCACTGGGCTTTCAGCTTTTACGCATAGCCTGTGTTCAGCGCAAAACCAGTAACAATGGCTGTCGCAACTGCGATTTGTTCAGTCGCTGCGCCTATGCCAAATGTTACGAAACCGCCAGAGCGCATATCAGCAACAGGGAAAAACATGAGGACATGCCGCATCTGATGGTTATAGATTCGGCTGTTCCAGGGCCGCAGACACTACCTGCCGGCAGCGAGTTCAATTTCAGAATTAGTCTTTTCGGACAGGGCATCGAAACCGTGCCTTACATAATTGTTGCCGCCCGCAATGCAGGTTTGATGGGATTAACCCGCCAGCGCATTCCCTGCGATCTGATTTCAGTGGTTGAAGACGGCAGCGGCTCATCGGTCTGGAGCAGCAGTGACGATCATCTTCAAATTCCTGAGGCAACCCAGATACAGATTTCAGAACCGGATTTACAAAAAGTTCAACCATCATGCATAAACCTTAAATTCATTACGCCGGTTGCTTTCAAAGACAAGCGCACCGGCCACCCCACCCTTGAGCCCGACTTTGCCAGAATCGTAGGTTCACTGATGCGACGTTATTCATCTTTTGAAGCCTCTGAAGGCAACGAGCTGAGCTGGAATTTCGCCGAAATTGCCCGTCTGGCCCGCCAGGTAAGGTTAACCGGCATAAACGCCGCCCCAGTCTACTGGGAAAGATTCTCAAGCCGGCAGAACCAGCGCATCCCAATCAGCGGCATAATCGGTCAGGCCACCTACGAAGGCCCGGTGCGCCCCTTTTACGAACTGCTGCAGGCCGGCCACATCATCCGCTGCGGTCGCGCCACCACCTTCGGCCAGGGCCGCATAAGTTTTGAAGAGACCTGCGAGAATTTAAACAATGAATTGCTCTTTGCTTGATATTGAAAGGAACTTAAAATGAATGAAACAAAAGCAACAGATAGAGATAAAATTTTAAAGATCGCGCTTGCAGCATTTCTTCACGACATTGGCAAATTTGCCCAAAGAGCCGAAAGCAAACAGTTGAATTCAGGTATTGCGGCTTTCTATCCGTCTACGCAGTTTATGGATGACCAAAGGCAAAGGCTTCAGCCCTTCAACCGCAAGACCAATTCTTATACACATAAACATGCCATATATACTGCCGCATTCATTGACCACCTGGAAAAAGTTCTGCCCAGTTGTTTTCAGAAAACCAACTGGGGTGGCGACACATGGATCGGGGACCTCGCTGCAGGGCACCATTTTGTTAAGCGACCCGATGATGACAACTATGTTGAAGAATGGCACAACCTTGAAAGATGGATTATCGCAACCGCTGATCGCATGGCTTCGGCTCTTGATAGAGAGGGCTTTAAAAATTTTGAAACTCATTACAATCGCCATGAAGAGATTGCCAATTTCAAGAGTGCAAGGTTGTGGCCAATAATTGAAGCAGTTCAGCACTCAGCTAAGGCTGAAAAGAAAGAAGAGAAAGGATTTCAACACCGAATTCCCTTAAAAGATTTACGTGATGACAGATTCTTCCCCAGAAAAAAAGAGAGTATCCTGCCCCCAAATAACGAAGAGGGTGCTGAAGAATATCGGAAACTCTTTGCCGAGTTCATTTCTGAACTTATGGGCCTTGAGCAATTTAAAGATAATGTTGATCTATGGTTTGAACAGTTTGATAATCTTTATATGCGCTATGCTGGGCAAATACCCGCAGCTACGGTTAGCCCTGCAATGCAGGATATTTCACTTTACGACCATTCCAAGATAACTTCAGCTATTGCAACAGCTTTGTATGCATATCATATTGAAAGCGATCAGCAAAGAATAGAACAGGTGCTTGATACAGAAAGCAACAAGCTTCTATTTATAGGGGCAGGTTTCAATGGAATTCAAAAGTTCATTTTTGCCAGTGGTGGCGCTACAAATAAAGCAGCAGCAAAGATTTTACGCGGCCGATCTTTCTATGTCTCACTTTTATCAGAACTAGTTGGCGATATGATTCTTTCAGAAACAGGCCTGCCCCCTACTTCAATAGTCTTTAATGCAGCGGGGCAGGTAACCATAATTGCTCCCAATTTACCAAGAATACGTGAAGCGGTTGATCGAATCAGAGATGCTGCGAACAGCTGGCTGATCGAATCTTACTACGGTCAGACCTCGGTAAGTTTTGCGATGGTCGAAGTTTCACAAGAAAACATAACTCTTGAATACCGGCAAATGTGGCACAAGCTTAGCCGTGCTATGGAACAGGAAAAGTTTAAAAAATTCGATCTCGCAAAATTTGGTGGCACTCAAAAGCAGTTCTTTGAAAAATTCCAACCAGACCTTGGTATCTGTGCTTTTTGTGGCCAGCGACCAGCCCTTTGCAGCTTTGATCAAGACGGCGGGAAACCCATATGCGGAATATGCCGCGACCAGATTGAAATCGGCACCAGACTGGTGAAAGCTGACGCAATTGCCATCTGGGAAAATGACGAAAACGCTTTTACAAAAGAACTGGCGGAACCACTATTCGGTCGTTATCAGCTCTTTTTAGGCAAAATGGGCGAAGCGGTAAAACAGGCACAAAAAGGACGCTTGCTTAAAATAGCCCGGCTAACACCAGCTGGCGAAGAACCTGAATGGCGCAAACTTTCATATAGACCGATCAAGGGCTATGTACCCACTTATAACGAAGAAGATTCATACCTCAACGATAACGACAATGAAGAAATAGTTGCTGGTCAGATCAAATCATTCGAAACGCTGGCACGTTTGGCAAGAAAAGAAACAATACCAGGTGAAGGCATTTCAGGCATTGCTGCTCTCGGCGTCTTGAAGGCTGACGTGGATAATCTTGGAATGATTTTCGGTCTCGGCTTAAACGAAGAAATTCAGACTCTAACGAGGGTTTCGGTATTGAGTCGCCAGTTCAACAATTTTTTTGCAGTTTATCTTCCAGAATTTCTTAAACAGAATTTTAAAAATGTTTACACAGTTTTTGCCGGGGGTGACGATCTTTTTCTCATAGGGCCATGGTCAGACATCTTTGATCTTGCTCCCGTGATCCGTGAAAGGTTTAAAGAATTTGTCTGTGACAATCCAGACATTACTCTTTCAATGGGTATAAGTGTTCACAAGCCGGGCGAACCAGTCAAGGTAATGGCTCAGGCGGCAGAAGAAGCCCTTGAAAAAGCGAAATCTGTCGACGGCAAAGACGCCATATGCATCTTCGGCGAAGCAGTAAAATGGAAATTTTTTCCTCTATTACAAAATTATTCAAACAAACTTTCAGATTGGCTTATAGACAAAACCCTTAGTAAAAGAATTCTATACAAACTTAACGAATCAATTACATCGGCAAAAACTGTGAAACGCTATGAGAAATCCCCCTTAAAAGTCAAGGCAAAGGCCAATAAATTTGGCGACTTTATCCATCACATGACTTGGAAATCAAGACTAAAATACACTTTTGCCCGCATGGACAAAGAAAAAAGCAACCAAGATTTGCAGAAAGAAAATTTCGAACAAATAGTAGAATGGATAGAGAAATTTGACTCAACATTTAAAATTCCTTTATGGAAAACCATATACCTGCACAGACAAAATAATAAAAATGAGGTGTAAATATGAGCATTGAATTTTGGCAAAGCAGAGAAGAACAGATTTTAAAACCCAATCTTTTTAATGAAGAAGCGGAAAAATGGGCAAAATTAGTCTATCAAGCTGGATTAGATAGAAATGGTCGGAACTTACAGAAAAATATGCCTTCACAAATTAGGAAGTTTTTCGATGAAGTCGTTACACATGCTGTGAAAATGAAAACTTTATCATCAAATCCCGAAATTCAAAAAAAGGCTTTTGAAAAACAAATCCCTTTTCTAAATATGCTCTTGCCAAAGGTAAAATATTCCGAGGGTCGAAACCATGTTACCAAAGAGTTCACCGAATTTTTGCAAAATTGCTTAAGACAGGTTCAACAGCCAAACGATATTGCTATTTTTAAAAGCTTTTTTGAATCTTTTATTGGCTATTACAAATATTTGGAAAAATTTCCGACAACCATCAATCAAAATGCCAATAGATCATATCAAGGTGGAGGAAAAAGACAATGAATTATAAATTAATGGAAATAAAAGTTGTTAATAAGAAAATTATACTGGAAAGCAATCTTCATATAGGAAGTGGTAATACCGACATTCACATTGGCGGCATAGATAACCCAATAATAAAGCACCCACACACTCTTGAGCCATATATACCCGGTTCATCGCTAAAAGGGAAGGTTAGATCTTTAATGGAGCTGTCTACTGGAATTTCACAGGAATCATTCAAATTTAGATCCAGAGATGGTGGAATCGCCACATATTCCTTATACCAATCAACTCAAGACCAAAATATTCGTGAAGAAATTGAAGCAATCTTAAAAATTTTCGGCTTTAGTGGCAGTGAAAAAAGAGAAAAAGCGATTGAATTCGGCGCGACAAGAGTCTCGTTTTCTGATTGTTTTTTAAATGCAGATTGGAAAAAAAATGCTCTGGACAACTATCATTCTTTTACAGCAGAAAAATCAGAAAACTCAATCAACAGGATAACCGGCACTGCTGACAAACCTAGGCAAACTGAAATGGTGCCGGCAGGAGCGGTATTTGATTTTAAAATGACGTTTAAAATTTTCTGCGATGAAGATCAAAAATTGTTTGAAAAATTGAAAAAAGGTCTTGAGCTTCTTGAAAAAGATGCACTTGGCGGTTACGGCAGTCGCGGCTATGGTCGCATCAGATTTGAAGATCTTGTAGAAAACTAAGGTTTTACTATGAAAACTTATGCAATTGACCTTATGCCAGAGTCTGACTTTGCTACAGAACTGGCCGGGGATTGCCTTTTCGGGCAGATTTGCTGGCAATTCGCCCAGGACGAAAGCCTGGCCGGAAATCTTGCGAATCTGCTTGAGGACTATGACACCAGGCCATTTATTGTGGTTTCTGACCCGGTCATTTCTTTTCTTAACAATGGTAAAAATGAATACCTTCTTAAAAGGCCTTTCGCACCACCCGTTGAAAAAGCCTTTTCCAGAATGCCCTTTGATGAACAGAAGAAGTTGTTTACCGAACGCAAAAGAAGAAAAGGATGCAAATGGGTGATTGTTTCTGAATTAAAAAAACTCGACCCTTTAGATATTAATGCGCCGGTGAATGTCGATGAAATCATTAAACGTTACGGCCTGCCAGACGAATGGAAGCCTGAGATAAACTATTTTCAGTATCATAACAGCATCGACCGATTAACTGGCACCACAGGAACCGACGCTGCTTTTGCGCCCTTCTCCCAAATGCTCATTTCCTGGCCGAATGAGCTCAGACTAACCCTTTTTATAGGTATTTCAGAAAAGATCCAGATTGATGCGATTAGAACCGCGATTTCAAGAATCGGTCAGACAGGCTACGGTGCCGATGCTTCAACAGGAAAAGGCCGATTTTCTCTCAGTAAAGTAGAAGAGATTGATTTGAATTCCCTGGGCAGCAAAGATCCAGATAGCCTTTATACCTTAAGTTCGTCGCTGCCTGCGCCGCAAATATACCAGCAAATCTGCTTTGAAACTATGGTTAGATTCGGCAAACATGGCAACTATCTCGCTAATTCAGATTATCCATTTAAGCAGCCGGTATTAAAAGCTGCGGCAGGTGCTATTTTCAAGCCAGTCAAAGATTACTGGCCAGAAAAGCCTTTCATAGGTGTGAGCATTAGAGAGTTGAGCAAATACCCCGAGACTGTTGATCAGGGCTATTCTCTTTTCATACCTGTCAAAACGGAGGCATGAAATGACCAAAAATTACCAGATCAATCTTACAACTTTAACAACCATACACATTGGTTCGGGTGACAGCTACGACCCAACCCAGTTCTTTATTGACTCGAAAGGCGTATTGAATCATTTTAATACATCTACATTTCTCGAAAATCTTGAACAAAAGGATGTTGAGGAGTTTTCAAAAATTTGTTTAGACATGAATTACGTCGGCATGTTCAGATTTTTCAGAAACAAATTCAACAACAACATTGAGTGTCGAAAAGTTAAAGTTGCGCCAGATATTGCCAACACCTACGAAGACGTATTAAATTCTGGTTCCAGAGGCAACCAGATTATCAATCAGCTTGAGTTAAAAAGAACCATTTTTAACGACTTTAAAAACACTGCCTACATCCCGGGCTCTTCATTGAAGGGCTGTCTGAAAACTGCCTGGATGAGCAACAAAGCAGTAGAAAAGAATGTGGTCAACCAAAACGATGTCAGGTCTTGTGAAAATGCTGTCCTGGGCGGTAGTTTCAGTGATGATCCTTTTCGTTTTGTAAGGATTTCTGATCTATTTCCAGAACAGGAAGCAAAAACAATGGTACTTTATGCTACCAACCATAGCAAAGCTCCTGAAAAAAATCGCGACCGTTCAAACTTAACCGTTGCTTTTGAAGTTATTCTACCCGGTAGTGTCTTTAAGGGCTCTGCCAATCTTGAACAGCCGCCGGGTTTAAACAGAGTAAGCCGTCAGCCAGAGAATGTCAGACTTGAATCTCTGGCAAAGGCCGCAAAAGAACATTATTTTGCGAAGCTGTTGCAAGAGGAAGAGCTATTAGCGAAACTTGGCTGTATGCCAGAGCTGGCTAAAAAAATAAAGGAGCGCGCCGGCGACAAACTTTTTAAAACAGTCTTCCCGGTAAGAATCGGACACCATTCAGGTGCAGAATTTCTCACCCTGGACGGCAATCGCAGAATTCAGATCAGACAAGGCCCAAAGCCGCCCAAAATCAGTCATAGCGGCGCAACAACCATCTGGTTAGCTTCAACAAAAAAGAAACCTACCAGTCGCAAAAATCTTGTTCCGTTTGGCTGGGCTTTATTGGAATTCGTTGAAGAAAAGTGAATGTCATGACAGAAAAAGTTCTATTTGCGGCAACAATTGGTAACAGAGATGTGAAACTCGATAATAATGAGTTGAGACCGGCCAGGATTCAAGGGGAAAAGGCGCTCGAACTTGTAAAAAAAGAACCAAAGCGTTTCAGCCTGCCAATTCTTCTGCCTGCTCTGAATGCGGTGAAATCGCCAATTGCAAGAATTTTCCTGATCGTAACCGACCAGCCATCTGACTATATTGATGAAACCCATCGCGCCAATGACACGGTTTTCTTTGGGCAAATTATCAAAGAGCTTCTTTTGCAGCATTTCAAAACTTTAGGTTTTAAAGATAAACCGGCCGAAAAAATTGAAATTATTTCTGTTAGTGAAAATCCAACCATTTTGTCTACTTTACTGCGCAGTTTACAAAACTCAGTTCTGAATAAATTTTTGCACTGGCGCGATCAGGGGTTTTCAAGGCTTTGTCTCTGCACAACTGGCGGTGTGCCGTCATTAAACGCTGCCGTCACCCTTCTTAGTGATCGTGCCTTTAAAAGCGGATTAAATCTTTTAAGGGTGAACGAAAAAGGTATCGTTTTTCCGGACCCGGTTTCTGCCGAACTTGAAAAGATTGAATTGAGCAGTATTATAGCCAAACTGTCCAAGGACTGGAATTTCAAGCAAATTCAAATGCGTATTGAAGAAAGCGGTATAAACGACGAGCCCTTTCAACAAATTGCATTGTTGTGCCATGCAGTGAGCCGGCGCCTCGTTTTTGACTTTAAGGGTGCAGTGGAGCTTTTATCGAATGAATTTGCCAGTTCCGGTTCCTTAATGCCATTGTTTGAAAGTCAGATCAATGAAATTTCTGCTTTGATGCAACTTGATCAAACTGAAAAAGCCAGGGAAAAACTTGTCCTTGAGCTGATTTTAAACATTATCTTCAAATTCCGGCAGCAGGAGTTTGTTGATGTCGCTGGGCGGGTTTTTCGCATGCTTGAAGAATTTGCCTTTATGATTCTTGAGAAAATTGTCGGGCAGAAATTTCCCTTCACCGATAATGAAAATGGATACCCGGCATTTCGAGAATATGTAGAAAATGACCGGGAGCTTTTGAACCATCTTTTCAGCCAGAAAATTGACTACAAACGTTTAAACTTATTTACCGCTGAAAAAACTCTTGAATTTCTTTTTAACTCAAAGAATCTATCACAAGAATTTAAAGCCCTTATAAAAGAGTTTCTCTACGTTTACAACCAGCTATCCAATCTTAAACAATTGAGAAATAAATCAATAATTGCCCATGGTTTTCGCAGCATTAGCATCGAGGATTACCCTGATAATTTTATTGAGCTGGTAAAAAAACTTGGGCTACTTATAGGTAAGGAAGAACCAGACAAATCATTGATCGTTTTAACCAGAAAAATAAACGAGGCAGTCAACTGAAATGAAATCAGTGCTTATCTCACCTCTTGGCGCCTCAAAAGGCCTGCTTTATTCTGCTTTGCACATTTTGAAACCAACAACTGCGGTCGTTTTAACCAGTGAAAAGTTTAAGATTTCTGCAAATGAAATACTAACCAGATCGTCGCAAGAACAAAAAAAAATATTAATTATGGAAGATGTTTTCACCGGTTTTGACGAAGCTGAGCGCCTGGTGGGCGAGGCAAAAACCATCTGTCAGCCGTTTGATTCGGTAACTATAAACTTAACAGGGGGCACAACCGCAATGCAGTGGGTTATGCAGGCAATCTATGAAACTCTTAAAACTGAGAATTTCAATGTGAAAAGAGT
>CAZQUE010000127.1:0-10013 GCA_964596185.1 uncultured bacterium
AGGCTGGATAGAGAAATCACCGAGCAGGTTCTGGCTGTCATCGACAGTTTTTTGCTGCAGGTAGAAGCGTCCGGTAACGACACCAGCACTGCTTCGGGAAAAATAAATCGTTTGAATGGTCGAGCCAATCGTCATGTCAACTTTAACGGTAATGTCGCCGGCAGTGGTTTTAGTGGTCTGATAACCCATGGAGACGGTAGTTGAATCGTTGCCGCTGACAGTCACGCTGCCCTGAATGGTGGTTGTGCTGCCGTCAGTGCTAACGGTTTCGCTGCCTCCAGTGAAGGTTTGTTCGACCGGTTGCAAAACGGGTTTGCCGTTAACGATTTTGTAGGTCAGTACATTGTTGGTGTTATCGGTGTTGGTTTTGGTAACGACAAACTGGGCGCCGTCGTTGATTCCGTTGTTAATGCTGTTTGAACTCAATCCGGAAAAGGCAACCTGAAGCATATAGATATAGCCGTATTTGGCCGGTTCGTTGCCGGTATATTTAAGGCCCAATGAGCCATTGGCATCAGAGAAACTGTAATCGGCGATCTGACCTTCGGGGGTCTCTGCTTTTTTGGCAATGTTATTCAGGCTGATATTCAGGTTTGAAAGCTCGAATCCTTCAGCAATGTAGTTACCGGAAGCGGAAATCGTCAGCTTGTTATTTGCGAAAGTCGGCAGCTCGGTAACGTCGGCAGCAGTTATCGGCACAGGAAATTTTGTCTCAATCTCACTGAGAAAGTAACCCGAAGGCAGGTAATTTAGTGCGCTCATTTCGTTAGTTGTTTTGTCTATTGAAGCCGTTGCAAGCGTTCCAAAAAATGAATTCTGCTTATAGGAGTATTTGCCGGACAAATTGTCTATTTTAATCTTGAAATTGCTGAGATCTTTTCCAGGCTCAAAAAACTCCACATCAAGCTCTAAAGATGAAGAAAACAAAATATCTGAATTCTGCAGAGCTTTTCCGAAATAGTCCACTACCATCCAAGTCTCATATTGAGCCCATTCATAAACTTTTTTCTGCTTGTAAACTCCAGTTTCAGGTGTAAATTGGTAATTTACATCAAAATTCAGACCCGACTTCTGGGTTACAATAAATCTGTTCATAAGGGTTTCAGATACCGGGTCGTATTCTTCCTGGGCAATGGTCCAGCCATCAGCACTGGTGATGCCTGAAATATAATTGTCAAGAAGGTTTCCGTCGGTATCATAAGCATCTGAATTTTTAACATCAATGCCATTGATGGTATAAATTTTTATGGTTTTAGTGGCTAGCGTGTAACCGGTAGGATAATTTCCTCCCCAGGTAAACGATCGATTGATTTTCTTAAATTTTATTGAAGTTGGTGTGTATTCAATCAGCAAAGTATCTGTGGCCTCACCAGCAACATCATCCCCAAATGGCATATCTATGGCGCTGGTGCCGCCGGGCAGAAGGTTGGGCAGGAACTGCAGCATGGCGCCGACGCTGACCTGGTTATTGCTTCCGATGAAAGGTGTGTTTTCAGGAATTGGATTGCCAATGGCACTGGCTCGGCTCGAAGTTCTAAAACCATCGAGAGCGGTCACGAGCGATTCTTTAACCGCCACTTTAAGTTTTTCTACCGGCTGCGCAAGTGGAACCTCTACGCTTTTGCTGGTAGGGACTTCTACCGGCGCGGGGTTGGGGTTGGCAAAGGCCATCATCGCCATTTCGTCGGTAATATTTGTGCCAATCAAGCTTTCGACCGCAGTCTGAATTTTACTGATAACTGTGGCATCGATCTTCTGAAACTCTGTTGTGTTATTGGTAAGAGCTTCGAGTATCCCGGCCATGAGGTCTTCTCTGCTTTTGGAGCCTTCGGGTGAAACATTTACGGAATTATTGCCTGCGGCAAGCTGCAATGCGCCGCGCCATTTTGCATAGCCATCTTTCGTTCCACCGACAATTTGGACTTTGCAAAAAGCAGGATTCAGTGGCAATCCGCTAAAGGTGACTTCGGCCTGTTTATTTTCGACTTTAACCGTCTTTTTGAGGGGCGCCACCGGAGTTGTAGTATTGCCGGGCTGCACCAGATGAACTTCAAATATCACTTCAGGGTCGGCTACGGCACGCAAACTGTTAATCGGCGCCTGGTTTCCCTCGGGGCTTTTAAAGTTAAAAGTCAGAGTTGCGCTTGAGCTTTCGGCAGGCGCAACAGGATTACTTGAGCCAGAATCTCCGCCACCACAACCTAACAGCGAAAAAGACAAAACAACGATGGTTAAGGCAACAATAAAAGCTTTCACGTCAGATCCTCCGAACAATTTATTTCTGGTAATTCTAAATTTAACCTCACCAGGCTTCAAGTATTTTTTTCAATTGTTGCCAGGAGCTTGATTTAAGCCAACTCTTTATTTTGCCTTTTTGCTGTTCAATGTTGAAAATGACCGCTCAATATGTGAAAAGGCGCCAAGTTCAAAGGTATTTAAAAAAAAGAATTAAAGCAAGAAAACAGCAAATGTTGTGAGGTAAAATCAGTTGTTGTATAGTGAACCTCTAAAAACCAAGACTATCGTAGATTACAAGTTTGCCTCAGCCAATGACTATTTTTGCCAACAAGATTTTAAACATTCGCTTTTACACTAAGAGAACTGCATTGGTGATTTTTGCTTTGTTTTTCAGTTCTTCCAGCGCGTTTTCAATCAATCTATTCCAGGAGTTTGCGCTGCCAGGAATGCCGATATCTTCAGAAAAACCTGATTGGGTAAGCAACCAACCGACTCTCAAGCTAGAATACAGTTTCGATGAATATTACAAGCGCTGGCTTGATGATTCGCTCATCAACGATTTCTCGGGCTATCGTTTCAAAACAGAGATTTCAGCCCAGTTTACTCCTGGCGTTCTAGCCGGAGTCAGAAAAAAGTTTTTTGAAAGGCAAAAATGGGTCAACAAGATTGCTGACAAGGCAGAGTCTTTTGATATTGATTCTGATTCCGAATCCGGAGAAGTTTTTCTGCGCTTTAGACGAAAAAACGCGACTCTTGAGATTGGCCGCGGTAGCAGCAAAAGCCTTTTTTCAGGCCAGTATGATCTGCATCCTGATGTGGTTGCGGCGTTGGGAAAGAACCCGCCCGTGTATTTGAACAATGGCGCAACTCACAGCTATGCGAAAGGCTTCTATGCTAATCGCCGAGTGAATGCTTATTTTAACTGGAGCTCGGAAAAAGCGGCACACACAATGAAAGCAACAACCACGGCATTGGATATCGCGATGAATCTTGACCGCAAAATTGAAACCCGCGAGTTTGAAATCTCCTGGCAGCCTCGCAGAACTCGTTTTTCCCCGTTTTTTCGCTATTATCAGCATCATGACAATGGTAGTGGCAGCAATTTCAAAGACGTCAAATTCAGGTTCGGCGATAACCGGGGCGAGTTTGATCTCAGAAGCAGAGCACTAGGAGTTTGCGCACCATACAAATCGACGGATTATTTTTTGGAATATGCGCTTATAGATTGCTCTTTTACCGCTGCCACGTCATTAAACCTGATTACTCTTAACCCGCTGTTTCTTTTTGGCACCAATCAGACTGATTATGCGCTGAGTTTTTTCCCTGATCGGGGTGCGGCAATTCGCTTTGGCGCATCGAGAAAATATCGCGGCATTGATTACTCGGGGCAATATTCCCTGACCAGATTGAAAGGCAGCAGCAAACTCGACAGTACAAAGTTTTACAACTTTTTCAATGACTCTGACTACGACCAAACAGTTAATAAAGCAGAACTGGATCTGCATCGCCTGCAGTTGAAAATGAAAAAGCCCGAAAAATCAGGGGTCTGGCAGGTGATTGTCAATCTCATGGTTCCGGTTTCCACTTATGAAGAGCTTAAGGCAGCGCCGGCAGCCCCGGCCCCTCAACCTGGTCCGCCGCCGGCGCCGAAATACAAACCCGAAGAAAAAATACGCGGCGGCTGGCAAATCGTCGTCAGCCGTGAATTTTATCTTTAAAACTGGCATTATTAAATCACAAAAGTTGACAAGTTGACAAGTTTGCGCGAGATGCTTATATTTAAATTATGAAAACGATGCATGTTGGCGAGCTGAAAGCCAGATTTTCTGAAGTTCTTGACCTTCTAAGACGGGGCGAAGAGATTTTGATTTCGGTCGGCCGAAAAAATGAGCACGTCGGGGTTCTCGTTCCCTATTCGGATTATAAGGCAAGAAACAGCATCAAGCTTGGTTTGCTGGCAAAGAATTCTGGTTTCAGCATTTCTGATGACTTTGAGCTTTCAGATTCAGAGATGCTTGGCGAATGAAGTTTCTTGTCGACACTCATTATCTTTTGTGGGCGCTGTTTGCCCCGAACTTAATCGGTTCAGCGGTAAAAACCGAGCTTTTAAATTCTTCCAGCATCAAGTATGTCAGCTCAATCAGCTTCTGGGAAATTTCTCTGAAGTATTCTCTGGGTAGACTAAAGCTTGAAAACACAGATCCAGAAGAAATCGTTTCTGCCACCGAAAAAGCAGGATTTGTAGTTGCTGAAGCAGACAGTTCACTTTTCGCTTCATTCTGGCAATTGAATCGGGTTGAAGGTCACAAAGACCCATTCGACCGTTTACTGATCTGGCAATGTATCAAAAATGATTTTTCTTTCATTTCGGCGGACAAGTTTGCTGGAAAATACAAAAACCAAGGTTTAAAGCTGTTAGAAGAAGTAGCCAGGCCTAAACCTTCGGGCTGCCGGGAAGCCACAAGAAAATTTTCTGCAAATTCCCCCAAAAAATGCAAAACCAAAAGTAAATAGGAAGCTCTCGCTTCATCAGTATGGCTTTGCAAAAAAATTCAGGTTTTTTTCCGGGGTTTGCGAGTCTTGTATCTGGATGCGGGTTCGCTTACTTTATGATCTTTTTTAGCGATATTTATAAGTTCAAGAACCTGATTTTCGTTCAGGCCTGTCGCGTTGGCAATGTTGGCAGTGCTCATACCGCGCTCGAACATATTCAGACAGATTAAGGCTTCGCCTTCGCGACGGCCTTCTTTTATGCCTTCTTCTCGGCCTTCAGTTCTACCGAGCTGTCGGCCTTCTTTAAAAGCATAGCCACGGGTCAAAGCCAAGCAGGTTTCGGTGCGCTCGTGCAGCTCCATGAGCTGGCGCATTTCTGCATCGGAATTAATCTTTTTAAGTTCTTTCACCACTGACTCGATACCTTCTTCTTCGCCCAGTTCTTTATCAACCTTAGCATTCAGTTTAACATAGATTTCCCCGAATTTCATGATGTGCAGCCATTTTTCAAAGCGATTACGAAGTTTGCGCGGCTTGTCGATATCGAAGCGGGTCATATCGATGTAAAATAATTCCATGGTTTCGGGCAACTCAAGGTCGGCGCGGGCATTTTTGAAATTGAAAGTTTCGACGATCTGGTTGGAGCTTTTAAAAAGATTGAAACCCAGAATCGAGACGCCGGTGGCCTTGTTGAGCAGTTCATAGCCTTTGCCTTTTTCAAGCTGGTTTGAATAAAGTCTTGCCAGGTAATAGACCGATCTTGGCACAAAGGCAGGGTCGGGCAGCAATTGCACTTCGATATTATAAGTTCGCCCCAGGTGATCTTTAACTCTGGTATCTACAACGGACATCTTTTGCTCATTGAACTCTTTGTAATTAAAAGGATTCAAAAACTTCAGGCTGACGATTCTGTCGTCGGTTTCAAGATTAAGCAATGCGTTGAGCAAACAAATGGTGTGTTGAGCGTGCTTTGGCTGGCCGAATATCCAGCGAAAAGCAAAATCGTTGAGCAGCGAATAGATTTTTCCTGGTTGCTGTGAGCGAACAACTTTTTTCATGGTTTTCTCCTAATCTGGATTATGAATTTTCTGACTTCATAAACAAATCAAGCGAAACGCAAAAATGTGAAAATATTTTTGCAAATTCTCTTTTATAAAGCTTGCGAGAAAATCAAAGCCCCTGCTATTATTAAGTTATAATAAAATAGAATGTGAGTAGATATTATTTATAAAAACCTAAGCAGCGAAAATTTAAGAGAAGTTTTAATACAACTCAGTGAGCTAACAGCTCTCGAAACTGATGAAAGTTTTGAGCTTGTCGTTTGCGGCGGCTCGGCCTTGCTGGCTCTTGAACTTGTAAAGCGCACTACCCGAGACATTGACATCGTAGGATTAATAAAAAACGGCAGAATTTCAGACCCAGACCCATTGCCTGAACCTCTTCTCAAAACTGCCGAAAAGATTTCCCGGCACTCAAATCTGCCACCGGACTGGCTCAACACCGGCCCTGCGGACCTATTGCGCATGGGGCTGCCGGCCGGCTTTGAAAATAGACTTACCAAGTGGGTCATCAACACGAATCTTGTCATACATTTTATCAGTCGCATTGATCAGATATATTTCAAACTTTATGCTTCGGTAGATCAAGGTGGTTACCATATCACCGACCTGATGGCGCTACATCCCAATAATGATGAAATGCTTCAGGCAGCAAAATGGGCAAAAACTCATGATGTTTCTCAAGGTTTTGCCGAATTGCTCAAATCGCTTCTTAAGGAATTAGGTTATGAAGACATCATTGCAGAACTTTAGAGATGAATTTCTGGAAAAAATGCTGCAGCTTCTTTGGTCTGCATGGTCCGATTTTGGTGCGGCAGGTTACAGTGCCGGAACTTTCAATAAGGTTCTGGATCTCGAAGCAATGATTTTAACAACTTGTTTCTGGGGCAGATATGATCAACGACTCTTCGATGAAATGTTGTCATGGCTCCTTGCCAATGAAAGATTTGTAAATATACAGCGACTAAGAACAATTCTGACTAAAGAGCAATTTAGCGAATCAAGATTAATTGCACCAATCTGCAAAAAATTGAACGCAAAAAACAGGACCCCAAAATGGCGGGGCCTAGAAAAGAAATTTCAAAAGCAAAGCAAAACAGAGCAACCAGAAAAGGTTTTTCTGTTTTCAAACAATAAGTCTTTGCCAATTGCAGAAAAGGTTGACGAGGATTTTTGCAATTACGGCTTTTTAAGATCACCTTTTATCGACAGGAAAATCTCCGGCCATTTTCAGACAACGAAAACCTCTACGCTGCAGCTTCAATTGCGCGCTTTCTTTGGAGTCTGCTCGCGTGCAGAAATTATGCTGACGCTATTAATTTCTAATCGAGCAAGTATCGGCGAGATTGTCGAAGCCTCCTATTTTTCGTGGAAATCTGTACAGGAAGCGCTTTATGAAATGTCTCTGTCTGGAATAGTCAGTCACCCGCCATCAAAGCGAGAAAGATTTTACCATCTTGTATCAGATGAATGGAGCACAATTTTTACTGGCAAGGAAAATCAGCCCCATGGTTTCAATTTCTGCAAGTTCTTCAGCGCCGCAGAAGTTTTGTGGCAAAAGACTTCTACGTTGAATACCGGTAATTTGTCAGAAAAAAGTATCAACCTGGAAATTGCCGATCTGGCAAACAAACAGCTGGCCGCTCTTTTAAGCTCAGCAGATTTTTCCTGCAAAGTTCCGTTACCAATGGCGAACCAGGAAAACTACTTCGAGATATTCTCAAGTTTCATTTTTTCGCAATTGAAACAATTTTACGAATCCTAACAATCTGGTTACCTGCACAAAAAGTGTTAAAATATCAAGGAAGCTCTCACCTCGCCATTATTGCTTTTCCCTTTTTTGTCAAAACCCCTTCAAAGACACAAAGAATAGATAGGGCTACTTTCTTGTGTTCTTTTGAACTTGACGGCCTGGTGAGAAGATTTTTTCTGCGTCAGCTTCTGAATCGAGAGATATTCAATGAGCTTTTATGTAGGTGCGGGCTCGTTTACTTTATGGTCTTTTTGAGCGATTTTGATAAGCTCAAGCACCTGGTTTTGACTCAGACCTGTCATCTTGACGATTTCAGCGACGCTCATGCCACGGTTGAGCATGTTCAGGCAAAGAAAAGCTTCGCCTTCGCGACGGCCTTCTTGTCTTCCTTCTTGTCTTCCTTCTTGTCTTCCTTCTTCACGCCCTTCGGTTCTGCCAAGCTCGCGGCCTTCTTTAAAAGCATAGCCGCGTGTCAGAGCCAGGCAGGTTTCGGTACGCTCGTGCAGTTCCATGAGCTGGCGCATTTCCGCATCGGAATTTATCTTTTTTAGTTCTTTCACCACGGACTCGATACCTTCTTCTTCGCCCAGTTCTTTATCAACCTTTGCATTCAGTTTAACATAGATTTCCCCGAATTTCATGATGTGCAGCCATTTTTCAAAGCGGTTACGAAGTTTGCGCGGCTTGTCGATATCGAAACGGGTCATATCAATGTAAAATAATTCCATGGTTTCGGGCAATTCAAGGTCGGCGCGGGAATTTTTGAAAGTGAAAGTTTCGACGATCTGGTTGGAGCTTTTAAAGAGGTTTAAGCCCAGAATCGAGACGCCGGTGGCCTTGTTAAGCAATTCATAGCCTTTGCCTTTTTCAAGCTGGCTTGCATAAAGTCTTGCCAGATAATAAACCGATCTTGGCACAAAAGCCGGATCGGGAAGCAATTGCACTTCGATATTATAGGTTCGGCCCAGATGGTCTTTAACTCTGGTATCGACGACAGACATTTTCTGCTCGTTGAATTCTTTGTAATTGAAGGGGTTCAAAAACTTCAGGCTAACAATTTTGTCGTCGTCTTCGAGATTAAGCAGGGCGTTGAGCAGACAAATGGTGTGCTGTGCGTGTTTTTGCTGGCCGAATACCCAGCGAAAAGCAAAATCGTTGAGCAGCGAATAGATATTGCCTGGTTTCTGTGAGCGAACAATTTTCTTCATGATTTTCTCCTGATTTTGATTATGGATTTTCAGGCCTCATAATCAAATCAAGCGAAACACAAAAATGTGAAAAATTTTCGCTGCCAAATTTTTGGCAATTAAGTAAGGTGTCCCTAATTTAAATTAAAACATTAACAGTGTTAATGTTTTAAACAGCTGTTAAAGAACCAGCCCCGAAGCAAGCTTCGAGGCTGGTTAAAGATACTTAGAACTTTTTAGACTGAATCAGTCGGTTTGAATTCCGGTGATTGTTGTGGTAAAGCTCGAATCACCAATCGGTGTTCCTGGAAGTTTAGACAGAGAATAGGTTAGAGAAATGATATTTTGGGCTCTTGTTTCAACATTTGAAAAGTCGACAGCCTGTTTCTTCAGAGTTGCAATATTTTGCTCAGTAATAAATGCCAGCAAATATGCTATATCATCAGAAACAATCTCGCCAGAATGATCACTCAAAACGTCGTAACTCAAATCAGGCAATCTGCTAACCAAAACATCTCTTTTCAAAATAACCGACGCTCTGTTTTGGACATTTTCAATCGTAACAATCTTGTTAGGGTTTAATTTGAAAATGTTATATTCAGTCCTCCAAGCAAGAAGAATTGCCGCGTCATCAGAAGAAATCAGCTCATCGGAACTGAAGTTACAGACTACCGCTTCAGCAAATAAAACACTTGTTGAACAGACCAGAACAAGAACGAACAGTATCAGTTTTTTCAAATCAATGCTCCCTATTCTCTTGAAAACCTTAGAAACTCTGAACAACGTTTCCGTTATTTGTAACAGCAATTGTAGCAGTATCAGGTATTTCGGCACCAGAAAAAGTCAGAGAATTTATTGTGAAACCCACTAAATTTGGCCCAACCTGAACTGGATCCGGAAGAAGGAAAACAGATGTAGCATCGCTGCTGCTGCTATCATAAATAATTGCGTAGGGTGACTTGGCATCACCATCAACGGCTATTTCAGTTTTCAAGGCACTCAAATCAGCATTGCCAAAATTTGTAATCATGATAGCAAAAGCGCTTGAATCTGTTGTCAATGGATTTGTAAGCGTAATAGTCTTGGGCTGAATGGTTTTGGCTACAACGCTAACCGTAATTTCATTTGTTTTTCCATCGACTGTTGCAGTAATGGTAATAGGCGTTGTGGTAACGGCTATACCTTTAATGGTAGCAGTTCCATCGCTATTGTCAGTTAAAGTAAGATTTGCATCTGCACCTGTTTTTGTCCAAGCTACAGTTTTGTTTGTTGCATCATTTGGGA
>CAZQUE010000128.1:0-9879 GCA_964596185.1 uncultured bacterium
CTGTTATCATTAATTTTCACTTCGGCTCTATTTTGGAGGTTTGATCATGTCTAAAGTTTGTATGGTTTGTAATCGTGGGCCTAAAATGGGCTTCTCGCTAAGCCATTCTCATCACCGCACCAAAAGACGCTGGAGCATAAACCTCCAGAAGAAACGGGTAATGCTTAATGGCAAGCGCACACGCGGCTATGTATGTACCCGCTGTCTTGGCAGTGATAAGGTCGCAATGGCCTGATTGTCGGCTCAGTGTTGTCTGGCACAGAGCGCCTTGTGGTTGAGCGCAAGGTACCCGGCCAGAACCGCGCAAATTAGAGTTTCCGGCAAGATATGGCCAAGGTTGTAGGCATAGCTTGCAACCAGTATCTTTGTTAATGAGCCTTTATCGGCGTCGGAAACAAAGAATACCGCACCGGCAACGACGTGGAACTGCAAACGAATAAAGTTTGCCAACGTTGTTGCCGTTGCTGCTTTTAGCGGAGTTTCCCATTTAATGGCTCCGGCCAGCCCCAGAGCAGCATAGGCAAGCGGATAATCGAGCAGAAACTGCAGTGGATGAACGATAAAAGGTCGCATGGTCAATAGAAGCAACCCGAGCATTGCGCCGCTGAGCAAACCGGTTTTAAGCCCGTGTCTGGCAGCGATCAGCAGTAACGGCAGCGGAGCGAGGGAAATAGAACCGCCGCTCGGCATTTGAAAAAGTTTAAAATTGGCCAAAGCCATAGCTGTTGCCAGCAGCATTCCACATTCAGTCATGGCCTGCAGTTTTAGTCTTTTCATGTCGGCGCCAATATAGCACATTGTTTTGCTAATGTCTCTCGAATTGACAAAGCCAATTAAATGGCATGCTGCAGCTTCAATCTTCCTGCAGTTAATTCAAGGGGTTTGGCAAAGGAGAAATGCTGTGTTATATATATGCAAAAGATAGAACAAAGGGGTAGCAAATGAAAGCTTCATCGAGATTTCTGACAATAATCTGGGTAATTGCACTGGTAGTAGGCCTTACCGGCTGTGGATCGAGTCTGAGCAAGACTCAGTATACCCTGGCTACCGGCTCTAAATCGGGTGTTTATTATCCCATCGGCGAAGCTTTGGATAAAATTCTCAAACAGACTCATCCCAACCATGGCTTCAGCATTCTTGAAACAGCCGGCTCTATGGAAAATATCAAGCTGCTCATCGAAGGCAAAGCAGACCTGGCACTGGTTCAGAATGACATTGCCTATTACGCGGCCAACGGCGAAGCGATGTTTGCCGGGCAGAAGATGACCGGACTTTCGGGGATTGCCACTCTTTTTCCGGAAATCGTTCAGATTATCGTGCGTAAAGAAACCGGCATTGCAAATTTGAGCGACCTGGAAGGAAAGAAAATTGCCGTTGGCAGCAAAAACAGCGGCACCTACTACAATGCCCAGCAGATTCTCTCGATCGCCAAAGTATGGTCAAATATCGACCATCAATATGTTGGTGCCGGTGAGGCCATGCAATTGCTTCAGGAAGGCAAAATCGACGGGTTCATTTTCACCAGCGGCTTGCCGAATCCCTCGATCGTTGAACTTGCCAAGAAAGTAGAAATATCGCTGATTCCGATCGAACCGGATCTGGTTCAGAAACTGGTCAGCGAATATTCCTTTTATTTTCCGTCGACAATCGCTGCCAATCAGTATCCAGGCCAAACCCAGGAGCTTTCTGGAGTAGAAATAAATGCCATTCTCATTTCTGCCTCTACTTTGAGCGAAAATGATCAGTATCTTCTGACCAAAGCTCTTTTTGGCCAGCCCAACGACCTGGGAAAAAGCCACCCGCGCCTGAGCAAGATGACCAAAAACAGTCTGCGTCAGCAATTGCCGATTCAGCTTGGCAAAGGTGCTTACAAGGCACATTCGGAAATTCCCTGATGAGGATTTTTGCTTCAAGCCCCCGCTGGATTTTGCCGATAATACATTTATAAGTCTAAAGCGAGGAGCAGGCAATGAATCCATCAACAACCGGAAAAATCAGAGTTGGCGTAATTTTTGGCGGAAGATCGGGTGAACATGAAGTTTCACTGGTTTCTGCAACTTCAATAATGAAGGCTTTGAATCCGGACAAATACGATGTGATTCCGGTAGGCATTACCAAGAAAGGCTCCTGGCTGGTCGGAGTAAAACCCGACGCGATGCTCGAAGACAAGAGCGCAAAAGACCAGACCTGCATTCCTTTTTCCGGTCAGGGTAAGGCAAATTTGAACTGCGACCCATCCAACCGAGGCCTGATTCTCGTTGACAAACCCACGCACCAGAATCGTGTCGAGCTCGACATTCTTTTTCCGGTAGTTCATGGCACTTATGGCGAAGACGGCACGCTTCAAGGGCTGCTTGAGCAGGCAGACATGCCCTATGTCGGTTGCGGCGTTCTGGCTTCAGCTGCTGGAATGGATAAAACCATAGCCAAAAAGCTGTTTCGCGATGCCGGCATTGCCGTGGCGCCGTTTAAAGAGATTTTGCGCAGCGACTGGCGTCAGAACCCGGATTCAATGTTAACGATGATTGAAAAGGAATTCGAGTATCCCTGTTTTGTAAAGCCTGTTAATTCAGGGTCTTCGGTCGGCATTAGTAAAGCCAGGGATCGTCAAAGCCTGAAAGAGGCCATTGACCTGGCAGCGCGGTTCGATCGGAAAATTTTGGTCGAAAGCTTTGTTAACGGCAGGGAAATCGAAGTTTCAGTGCTCGGCAACGACCGGCCGATGGCCTCTCTGCCGGGTGAAATCGTTCCCTGCAATGAATTTTATGATTATTCGGCAAAATATGTCGACGATCGCTCGGAGCTGAAGATACCTGCCGATTTAAGCAAGGAAGTCAGCGAAGAAATCCGCAATCTGGCGATAAAGGCTTACCGCGCCCTCGACTGTGCCGGCATGGCCCGCGTCGATTTCTTTCTGGAACGCGGCACCAACCGGGTAATAATCAATGAAATCAACACTATTCCTGGTTTTACCAAGATCAGCATGTATCCGAAGCTGTGGGAAGCTACTGGCATAAGCTATTCTGAGCTTTGTGACCGCCTGATCGATCTGGCAATCGAAAGATACCGTGACAAACAGGAATCTCTTGCGGCGGTAATCTGAGTCAGGTCAAGGGCGGTTTCCGCCAATCAGGCCTTTCAGGCGGCGCCCATCGCTCCAATATCCCATAAATCTCAGTTCTGCGCTGTCTTTTAGCGGATTAAAGTCTGATTTTTTTGAAAAAACCTGCCCGGAAAGCGCGTCGAAGAGACGAAAAGAAACGAACCAGTCAAATGCGTCGAGAGGACTGGTTCTTATGGTATGGGCGTGAAATTTGTCTTTTGCCAGCTGCAAATAATCATAGCGATGTTTGATAACCCACCTTTCAAATTGGGGCAATTCAGGGGCAAAGGGGGCGAGTTCGTCGGCAACCATCGGGGGGTGGCCATAAAAATCGGACCATACTGAAATATAAATTTTGTTGCCGGTTTTAACCCGGTCAGCAGCGTAAAAAATCTCACGGGCGGTATTTTCGTTGGCTTCGTCCATGCGATCTCCGGTAATTATCATCATGCTGGCATCGCGACTGATTGCGGAAAGATCATAAATTTTCAGATTTTTTCGATGTGGCATTAGAATGAACAGAGCTTTGCAGCGCGGCAACCCGAAATAACTGTCGGCGGCAGCAAGGTTCGCGCCAAGCACAGCCCCGGCACCGTGGCCGATTATGGCAAATTTTTCCTTATCGAGATCGACGCGGTTCTGACGGAAATTTTCGAGCAAATAGTCTTTGGCAGACCTGGCGATATGAAAAAGCCAGGTTTTTTCTACTTCGCCGGTTCCCTGGTATCTGGGAAAAAGCACAACCCAGCCCTTCCGACAGAGGTGGCGAATCCAGGCCATGTAATAACCGGGGTCGGAAGCCATCCAGTCATGGAGGAAAATTACCAGTCCAGGTTTTTTGGCTGCCGGCTGATTGGGTTCGAAAACGAAGTATTGCTCTTCTGAAACGCCGTTTTGCCACCAGCTAAATCCTGCATGCTGGTATTCGGTTCCACCAGGGCCGAGAGTCGGCTGAACCGGGCCGGCCGGAAGTTGCCGGGCAAAAAGCCATATCGGCGCAAGCAAAATGAAGCTTAAAAGCAGAACGCTCTTTTTCAATCAGCCCTCGATTTTTTCTTTGAAAGAGTCGAAAATGATGCGTTCGAGACCCAGAAGGATGATAACGGCAACGGCACCGAGAACTGAACCGGCTTTGATTTCAGCGCGTTTAACTTCAGCCAGATTTTTATCATGGGGCAGCATGAGATTCTCGGCAAAAACGGCTACAGCAGCAGCCCCAGCGATCCAGATGAAAAATTTTTCGCAATTAACGAAAATGTTCCAGCAAAGCCCACCCGCACGCTTTTCTCTGGGGAGAAGCGGGCGAACTGCCATATAAACCGGCAAAAGCAAAGGGCCCAGCAGCAGAACTACCAGTATCCAGAACCAGTCAAGGCCTTTTCTGTTTTTGCTGTCCCAGGCGACCCATATTGTTGCAACGGCTCTCAACCATCTTGGCCACATAAATTTGATTCCTCCAGATTGAGTAATATCTGATTGTACAAGATTATCTTATGCATATCGCACTAAAAAGTAAAAACTTTTTTTACCTTTTACACGTATTATCTGTATAATAATTAGTAAACCAATTTCTTTTCGTGAGGTGACAGGTATGAAAGGTCAAAGACTTATTCTTGTTCTTGCGGCACTGGCACTGTTATGGTTCCCCGCCGCAAATGCTTCAACCCTTCCATTCGAAGAAGGTACGGTAGTTGTCAACCCACAAGCTGCCGGCGATGATCCGTTTCAGGTTCAAACTTCCATTCCGGCGATAGTACAAGAAGTTGAACAGGTAAATGAAGAGATCAAAAAGCTTCTCGAAGGTGAAGATGACGAGGCTCAAGCCCCAACGGCTACAGCCACAAGAATGATCAAACACACGGTTCAGTCCGGAGATTCGCTCTGGGCAATCGCTCAGCGCCTTCTCGGCGATGGCAGTCGCTACCGTGAAATAATCGAAGCGAACAAAGACAAATACCCGTCTCTCGAAAAGAATCCCGATCTTATTCTGACCGGCTGGGTTCTTGATGTACCTCAGGAAGGATCACAGGCTCCGGCAGAAGACAACACCAACGCGGCCATTGACCCCGACGACGACGAGGTTCCAGCCCCCAACGTCGATGATGACAGCAGTTCTTCAACCGATCAGGTTTCACAAATACCGCAATGGACCACAAAAGAAAAGATTGCCCGTTTGCAGAATGCAGTTGATAGTGCAAACCGCAGATTGCTGTCTCAAGGCAAACGCATTGCCGCTCTAAATACCCAGACAATCAGATTTTTGATTGACAACGGTTTCATGACCGAAGAAGAATGGATGGCGATGAACCCGCCGGCAGGCTATACCTATCGCCTCGATCGACTTGGCAAAATCGAACTGGTCGGCAGCGACAACAAACCGCTCACCAACGAAGATATCTCCAGAATAGACAGTGGCAACCAGGCCAAGGCTCCTGAAGAAAATAAACCTTCAGAAGGCACCGACAACAAAGACGAAAAATCGACGACAAATAAAATCGCCGACAAGGTAAAAGACTTTCTCGACAAGGTTGATGAAACTGCTGAGAAAGTAAAAAATGCGGCTGAAGAAGCCAAGAAAAAAATCGAAGAGAAAAAAGCAGAAGAAGCTAAAAAGGCTGAAGAGCTGAAAAAAGCCCAGGAAGCCAAAAAGGCCGAAGAAGCTAAAAAAGCTGAAGAAGCCAAGAAAGCTGCTGCGGCCCAGGCTGCCGAAGAAAAAAGAATAGCTGAAGAAGCAGAAAAAGCTGCCAATAGTCGCTATTACAAAATGCTCGCCGACATGGGCATGCCCGATGTTTCCGGCGAAAAAGACTATTACAATGCCTGCTCGGCCGGCTCAAAACTTCTCTCAGAAGGATTCTTCAGTGGAACAACTCCGTTCTACAAATTCGTGAACACTCAGGACTACCCGAACTATAATATTCGCGACCTGCAGAATCAGCTCAAGACCTTGCAGCAAAAATATGAAAAAATGGTTCGCGAAAACAAAACCGACAAATTCCTGGGCATTTTCGGCAGCACTATTGAAAGCACCGGAAAACAGATCGACCAGGTTAAGGCAAAACTGCAGACCGCCTGGAAGGAAATGGACAAGGCTCTCGATGCAGCCAAAGCCAAAGCCCAGGAACTCAACAGCTCAGTAAATTCTGAAAAGGCCAAAATCACTCAGCTTCAGAGAGAACTCGATGCAATGGACATCTACGATTCAGCCAATGCTTCTAAGGTTCAGGCCAAAATGAAAGAAATCAAGGAATGCAAAGAAAAAATCGAAGATGCCCAGGAAAAGCTCAACCATTACGCAAAAGTAAAAAAGGTTTTCAGCTGATCAAATAAATTCTGGCACGCGATACTGAAATTGGTTTATACTCACAGGCGGGAGCAATCCCGCCTGATTTTTATCTGAAAGGCAGAAAAAAATGAAGAGGAATTTTATTGTTGTATTTTTAATTCTGGCAATGTTAATGGTTTCAACAAATTTGACCGCACAGCAAAAGCCGGCCGGCAAAATTCTTTATATCGATTCGCCCTCACTCGACAAGAATTACCTGACGAGCATTTCCCCTGATGGTAAAGACAAGAAAAGGCTGACTCCAGCTTTCAACAACATCATGTTTCCGAGATATAACGAAAAATCCGGCTGGATAGGCTTTACCAACAAAACAGTCGATATGAAATCCGAGATTTACCTGCTCAACAAGAGCGGCGACAAGGTTAAAAAGGTGCTTACGGGAGCAGCGTTTGAGGATTTTTCACCGGATGGAAAATTCTTTTTGTACACCACTTGTGACGGCAAAGCGGAACTCTTCGTATACAGCCTCGAGCGCAAACGTGCCAACAAAATTTCGCAGGATCTGAAGGTGGTCAGCGCCAGCTGGTCTCCAGACGGCGAATGGATAGCTGCCTCGGTTCTCGACAAGGATGGATCGACTGACCTTTATCTGATTTCAGTATTCGCCCAGGGAATTAAACGCCTTACGGCAACCGAGAAAGTGAACGAAGCCTTTCCGGTTTTCACTTCTGACAACAATTTTCTGGTATATTTCACCAACCGCTACGGCAGCAATGAGCTCGAGTATCTCGATCTGAAAGCCAACAAGGTACAGCGCCCGGTAATCACCGGTATTTACCCAAGCCTTTCTCCTGACAACAAATGGGTAACCTTTCAGGAAGGCAACACTGTCGGCATCAGCCGTATCGACGGCCTTGACAAAACCACATTGATCAAGGGGCGCACCCCTTTCTGGATTAAATAAGATTGACCAATAACGATTTGAATTGTAATATGTGAAAAACTAATTAATGGGAAGGTTCTTCAATGATTAAGTTTAATAAGATTCTGGTTCCGGTTGATTTTTCAGAGGGCTCTGAACTGGCTCTTCGTTATGCTGCCACATTTGCCACTGAATATGGTGCGCAGATTCATTTGTTGAATGTCATTGAAGAAGAAGTTCTTCATGCCGGCAATCTGGCTGACCCTCTTGAAACATCGAACAAATGGGAAGAACAGAATCTCAAGCAGCTTGTCAGCTTTGTACCTGAAAAGTTCAATGATCTTGACATCATCAAAACTGTAAAAGGCGGACTGGTTCACGAAACAATCATCGATTACGCCCGCGATAACGATGTAAGTCTGATTGTAATCGGCGCCCATGGCAAAACTGGTTTCATCGATTCATGGCTTGGCGGCACCAGTTACGAAATAGCCAGAAAAGCTCCTTGTGCGGTGCTTACCGTAAAACCTCAGGCCAAAGGCTTTGTCACCAATGAAAAGGTATTTTAAGGTTTTATCTGATTCGCTTTAAACGATTCAACGATCCGGTTCAGATCCTTTGCGGTTTGAACCGGATTTTCATTTGGGGCAACTGCGATATCAAGCAGAAGCGAAGTAGTGCCCTTGACAACCAAAGATGCCGGTTTATCTACGAGAAACAGGCCGTTGATGCCATTTCCAAGTGGCATTGAAAAGAAATGGTCGTTATGGGAATTTTGCACGACCATGCCGGCTTTTTGAGCATCTTTGAAGCGTGACCATGAAACGAGGGGATTCCAGGCCGGCACTGGTCTGAAACCACGCAGGTTGTCAGCCACCTCTTCCTCTTTCCATTCAGGAGAAAAGACGCCGAGCAGATTGCGTCGGTCAATAAAATCAAGAGCATTGAGATTACAGAGATTGAAGCTCCAGTCAACTCTGAAGTCAAGCTGCGGGAAAAGCCTCATCAAATCGAAGACTTCCCAGCCAGAGCAGAAGAATTCGCCCGCTTCTAAGCCTTCAAGCTCGGTTACCAGCTGCTGAAATTGCTGCTGATTGATTACCGGCGGCAACCACCAGGCAACCCGAGAATGAATAATTTGCGAAGCCCTGCTTTTATCGCCCTTCCATGGCAAAACCCAGCAGTCAGGGCCGACATCTCGCACGAATGGAAATGACTGGTTCCAAACCCGCAGGTACAATTCAGGTTCGGCATCATTTGCAAACAGATGGCTGAAATCTGTCGGTGAAGGCTTTTTTTCAGGCAACATCGCCAGAATACCGGCCGGAAGAGGCTTGGGCGGCGGCATCAACTCAAGTTTGCACAGGGTCTCAACCAGCGCCCGTTTCATCTTCTTCAGGGTGCCTGCAGAGATATGCAGACCGGCACCTAACAGGCTGACAACCTGCTTGCCGGCGCGAAAATTTTCTCCAAGGACTTCGAATTTTTCCTGCAGATGACCTTTTTCAAGGCCTTCGTTCAGCGCCAACTGCAGCTTTTCATCGGTTTCGATACGCAAAGGGTAGCCGTTAATAACGGCCTCGACCGCAAGAGGGAGCCCATCACGTCCAGACCAGAACAGATCGATGGGACGGCGCTCCCATTCTTTTTTCCAGTCTTTTTCCCAGATGTTTTCGGTACCGCTGGAAGTGCGCCGCAGTTCGGTTCCTTTTTTCAGCGCGCCGCCAATGCCTCTGACCCATATTAGTTCAGGATTTTTACGATCCATTTTTACCCAGGTTATTCTTGTGCCACGTTTCTGGCCTTTGTCATACCAGAAAATGCCTTCCCCTGGTTTTATCGACTTATTGGCGATAACTCCGGTCAGACCATCGCGGCATTCACCGCTGGCACGACCGATAACCACACCTTCACGGCCGGGATTGTCGGCAGTTCGCCATTCCTGGGGCAAAACCTGGCCATCGATAAAGCCGCGATTCGAAGCTCGCGAAAAAACTTCATCAAGGTTATTTACCCGTTTTTCGCCTTTATCTAGAGCTGCTCGATACGCAGAGACAACCTGAAAAACGTATTCAGGTGTCTTCATGCGGCCTTCGATTTTGATTGAAGCGAGTCCTGCGTCCGATATCCGGTCAAGCTCGTCGATCAAGCGCAGATCTTTAGGGCTGAACAGATGCTGGTGCAGATGGCCATTTTCGCCATATTCACGTCGACAGGGCTGGGCACAGGTACCGCGGTTGCCCGAACGGGTTCCCAGGGCGATACTCCAGTAGCAATGCCCGGAGATGCTGTAACACATTGCCCCGTGTACGAACATTTCAAACTCGAGGTCGGGGAATCTTTCGACAATGCTTTTGATTTCATCCAGAGAGAGCTCGCGGGGCAAAATGACTCTGGAAATTCCGAGTTCCTGAAGTTCCTGAAGCCCGCCCACCCCGAACCATGCGCCCTGGGTGCTGAGATGTCTTGGAATGGTGCTATTACGCTTTTTGAGTTCCAAGGCAACGCCAAGATCCTGAATTATCAGGGCATCTGGTTGAAGGGTTTCGTAAAAATCAAGTGTTTGTT
>CAZQUE010000129.1:0-9631 GCA_964596185.1 uncultured bacterium
GCCAAAGATAGAGGGCAAGACAGAAACACGAAAGTCAACGAAACGATCATCGGTCTTAAGTTTGAATCTTCCATCCTGAGGGATGCGCTTCTCGGCAATATCAAGCTGCGCCATAATCTTCAGGCGCGAGATGACCGGCCCACGAAATCTTGGTTCGACGTCTGAAAGCACTTCGAATAAAACACCGTCGATTCGATATTTAACTTTCAATTGCGATTCGTAGACCTCAAAATGAATATCACTGGCTCTTTTTCGCACCCCTTTAAGCAGAATTGCATCGACCATTCTAACCACAGTGGTGTCTGAGCCAAACCCGGAGGCAGTTGCAACTCCAGGTGCAGGCGAGCTGTCATCATCCTCTTCTTCGACAACTACTTCAAGAGGTGGAAAGTTTTCGAGATCGCCGAAAACGACTTTTGAGTCAAGGCTGGTCTCAACCATCAGCGACAAAAGCTTTTGCAGGCTGATTCGCGAGGCAACCAGCGGCACGATCGGTAAACCGAGTTGAACTTCAAGCTCTTCGATCGCATCGACATTCCCTGGATCAGACATGATCAGATGAATGTCTTTATGTTCACGACGATGCGGTATGAAACAATAGCGACGCATAAGAGCGACGTCGATGCTGTTGAAAAGCTCGTCGTTCACCTCATAATGTGCAAGATCGACATACTCGATACCAAGTTCGTTGGCAACTGCGCGAGCATACTCTTCTTCGGTAATGACACGACGGTCTATCAGTATCTGCCCGATATTCGCAGGCACTGCCCCAAACTCATCGATTATTTTCTGAATGAATTCAATCGAAATGTATCCCTCTTCCACCAGAATCTCGCAAAGACTTTTTTTCTTGAAGGTGGTCACGTAAGCCTTAATCAAAGCTTCGTCGGCAACTTCGGGGTTTTGTTCAAGACGACGCAGGAAGCGGTCAATATCGCCGCCGCATTCTGACAGAGCTTTTTCTGCCAGAGCCGCATCGACAATTTTTTGTTTTATCAGATAGTCTTTAAAGCTTTCCATGTCTATTCCTGTCTCAGTTGATATTGGAGGCCGCTGTAAGAACTGGATAAAGCAGAGCTATCACCAGAGTTCCGACGACGAGGGCAATGCCAAGAAACAATACCGGTTCGATCAAAGCGGTTATTGCATCGGTTGTTTCAACAATTTCTTCATCATAATGATCGGCCAGATTATCGAGCATTTCGCCGAGATTGCCCGACTCTTCGCCGACATGGATAATTCGCACCATTACCATGGGAGCACCGGGGATTTTTTTCAGAGCCCGGCCAAAACCCAGCCCCTTTTCAAGAAGTTCGGGCAAAATGGCAAATCTGGCTGCAAGAACCTTGTTTTCAATGCTTTCAAGAACTACATGCAGACTGTCCAGCAAAGGAATACCACCTTCAACCATGGTTGAAAGAGTCCGCGAAAACTGGCTGAAGGCATAATTGGTCTCAAGATCACGCACAACTGGCAACGACAACTTCAAATGATCGATGCTACGCCTTCCCTGAGGACTTTTGTAATAGCTGTACAGAGCTGAGGCAATCAAAATGCCGGCAAAAATAAGCAACCAGAACCATTCGCCAAGAAAATCGGAGGTACCGAGCAGAATCCTTGTCGGTAAAGGCAAAGGAACGCCAAGGCTGCGAAAAAGGCCTGAAAACTCGGGAACGACGGCAACAACCATGTAAGAAACCGCTAGAAGCGATACCACCAGCAAAATTACCGGATAAATCAGTGCAGCAACGATTTTTCTTCTGATATTCATCGTACTGACGAAATATTCGGTTAGACGCTGCAGGATGTTTTCAAGAGCCCCTGACTTCTCACCGGCAACAATGGTTTTAATATAGATATCCGGAAAAACATCCGGATGTCTGCCTAGCGCAGTGCTAAGGGCGATTCCTTCACTGATGTCTTCTTTTACCTGGCGAAGAGCCCGATTGAGCTGAGTATCTTCTGCACCGTCAAGAAGAACGTCAAGAGCATCATTAATTGGCATTCCTGATTTAATCAGGGTACGCAACAATTTAGTGAACTCATTTAGTTCCTTTATCGTAGCGCCGGCGCCAATTTTAAAGAACTTTTTGAACTGTTCAGACATCGGCAGCTCTTCGGGTTCCTCGGAAATAATATAATACCCTTGAGCCTGAAAAGCCGTGCGCATCTCTTGAATCGAGCGGGTTTCAAAAACCTCTTCTCTCGCCCGACCCTTTTCGTCAGCATATTTTACTTTAATTCGTTCCATTTTGCGCCCCGAAAAAAAATCCTGATTTTTCCAAGTCCTGTAAGTTTATTGTATTTGTAACAAAATAACAAACATTTCTGGAAAAAAACAGGATTTTTAACAGTAGAGACCCTCACTCCCTTTCAATGTGAGCCTCAATTTATAAAATGTTCATTTAATTCAGCCTGCTTCTGAGTCAGCTCGAGTATCCATTGTTGATCACCATCAATAACGAACTCTTCGACCGAACCAAACCATTCTCGTGCCGATTGCCGATCTTCTAGGCGCCGATACAGTTCGCCGACCAGGTATATGACGATCGGCAAATTGTCAGGATTGGTGATTGTCGAGCGCTCTACCGACTGCTTCAAATGCTTAACCGCGAGCTGCTGCAACTCTATTTCAAGCTTGCGATTTTCAATCAAACGACAACACCATGAACCCCTGAGGTACAAATTGCCAATATGGTACGGGTTGCGCTGATTTTCTTCATAAACTTTGCCGGCGACAAAAAATTTCAAAGCCTCTTCGGGAAGTTTTTTCGCAACCGGCAAGCACAAAACCTTTTTAATATAGGCAGGCGTGACTTTATTTTTTTCAGACATGCTGGGAGCATAGTCTTCCGGGTAGGCACAGAAACCACATTCCGGGCATCTTACCAAAAAAAACGGCAGAGGGTTTTCACCCAGATAGTGCGGAAAAAAGTCTGAATCCTGACCCTGGTGGGTGACGGATTTGACGATCCTCGCCTCAAAGCTGGTCGAGCAACTCGGACATATGAAACTACTGGTTTTGAAAGATGTTCCCACGCTTCTCTCCTGACGCTAGTCAGAATATATACATAAGGTTGAGCCTGTCAACCCAGTTATCATTCTGCAACACTCATCCTGCAAGACTCATTCTGCAAGACTGGCGATTGTCCCGGCTGAATCAAAAGGCCAGAATTTAACTTCGGCACGGCCTTTGATCATAGATCTTTTAAGAAGCCCCCAGGATCTTGAATCATGGGAGTTGTTACGGTTGTCACCCATAACGCAAAGCTGGTCGGCAGGGACCTTTACCGGACCATAAGACCCGAAAACGTATTCCTGAACGAAAGGCTCGCGCATTTTGCGATTGTTGCGGTACAGATAGCCGTCTTTTATTTCGATGATGTCACCGGGTACCCCTACCACTCTTTTGATAAAATCTTTTTCCGGCTCCAGTGGGTATGAAAAGACAACAACATCGCCAACCGAAGGCTCTTTGATTTTATAAATCAATTTGTTGACAATAATCTTTTCATGAGAATGAAGAGCCGGCTCCATGCAGGCACCCTCGATCACGAACCCCTGTACCACATACGTCTGCAGAAAAAGAAAGAATACCAATGCCTTAACAAAGTCTTTGAACCAATCCCTTAATCCGTGTAAAAGTTTTCCCATCGACCAAACTCCATTTGGGTCTGTTTATTTTGTGTGTACTTTTTGTTCGGAAGAGTTAAGGGTTTTGCTTACGAAAAAATGAAAAAAAATAAAAAATTCTTGATCGACTATTGAAACGCTATTCGGGCATAACTTTCGGGAATTTGCGTACCGCCCGGCCATCCTGATGCTTGAATTCCGGCTCGGGCAACTCCCCCTCAGGGCGCTGCATCAGTGATTCAAGATCATAGCCTTCGGGCTCGAGCTGCCACTGCTCGAAAAGAGATTTTACATGTTCAGCCGGCATATTCCGGCTGTACATCCCCGCATCTTCCCGTTGTCGTTGAATTTCGTACATTATGACCGCAGAGGCAACAGAAATATTCAGGCTTTGTACAAAGCCCAGCATTGGCAGAAAAATGTTTTCATCGGCCACATCAAGAATTTCATCAGAACAGCCGCTTTGTTCGTTGCCCATTACCACAACCCATGGAGCAGTCCAGTCAAGACTGCGAAAATCTACAGCCCTTGCACCCATGTGCGTGGCGGCAACTTTTAAACCCTGTTTTTTCAATTCTGAAAGGCGGTTTTTTAAATTGCCTACGGTTTCTAGTTTCACCCATTTCTCAGAACCCTTGGAAACTTCAGGATTGACGGTATCGGGCTTGCGAATATCGGGAAACCAGATTACATGGCCTATTCCGGTGGCGTCCGCGCTGCGAAGAACCGCTGAGAGATTGTGCTGGTCATGTACCCCATCAAGAGCGAAAATAAGATCAGGTTGACGACTATGAATTACATTGGCTATACGGTGAATTCTTCTTGATGTTGGCATTTTTTACTACCCTTCCCTTCTGTTGATTCTGGCGTTGGTTTCGACAAAACCATCGAGGATGTTGATGCTGTCGATATTCAAATTCAACCAGGTTTTTCTGGAATCAAAAACCGGATTGATGTTGGCAATCATCGACCTGGCAGCATTTCTTGGCAAAGGAATGCGATTAAGAGTCAGGCGGTCACAATTGAAATTGACCACCTTGGGGCTGACCAGCTTAATGTCGCCCCGAACTTCAAATTTGACCGTCAGAATGCCCTTGCGAAACCATCCACCAAGATTGGCACGGTTTTGTTTGAGTTCCAGCCGCAAATCCCGCAGCGACCTTGCCTGAGCATATAAATCGAAAACTTTCAGAATATCACCCTCGGAAACTTCAGTCTTAAGCCTGATCTCATCGGTGTCGAGAAATCTAATTCTGTTGTTGCGCAAAGCTTCGTCATCGAGCCGGCAGTTGGGAAACTCAAATGTTGCCGTGGCGATAGTCAGACTGTAATACTTTACCTGGCTGCAGATAACCTTGATGCTGGAAAATTTACCGACTTCGCCGGAATCAGAATACTCGATTTTCAAACTGGCAGGTTTGGGAGTAATCTTATGAATCATCGCCACTTCAGGCTCAAGATAACCAAGAATTTTGAAAACCCCGGTTTCTTTGAAGCCTTCAGGCGTAGCAAAAGCCAGAGTAAACCCCTGATGCAGACGCCGGGCAAGCTCGTCGTCATGCAACGGCAATGCTTTGCTACGGGAAGACAAAGCAAATAGTATTACCGGCAAAAATACTGCCAACGCCAGTAAGCTCCTGAACCTATTTTTTTTCATCATTTACAGCCTCAACGATTATTTCTGCAGTCTTCAGAGGAATTCCCGCTTTTTCGCGAATACTCTCGGCTCCTGCGGCAGCGGCCCGATCAATTGAGCCGAACGCCCAGAGGATTTTTCTGAGAATGACCGGCCCGACTCCTGGCAGATTCAACAACGAAGAACGCACCATCCGGCGGCTGTGAGTTTTCTTCTGAAAACTGTTGGCAAAGCGGTGAGCTTCGTTCCTCAACTTGATAACGATACGCATTCCTGCGCAGGTGTGCGGCAACCGCCGCTCGTTTCCATCTGAGCTTACCAGTAGTTCTTCGCGTTTGGCAAGTCCAAGAAGCGGAATTTCAACACCAAGTTTCTTAATTTCACGCTCAGCTGAGCGCACCTGCGTAATCCCGCCGTCCACGATCAAAAGGTCGGGCAATGGCTGATTCTCATGCAAAAGCCGCTTGATGCGCCGTCGCACGACCTCACCGATTGAAGCGGGGTCATCACCGCCGCCAGCCTCCTTGATATGGTAAAGACGGTAATCGGATTTTTTCGCCTGACCATTTACCGCAACCACAAGAGAAGCGACCGGGTCGACTCCCTGAATGTGAGAGATGTCGATACATTCAATTCTAAGCGGCGCTTTTGCCAGACTTAACCGCTGCTGCAGGTCAATTACTCCGGCCTCGATACGGTCTAACCCCTCGGTTTTCAAATTCTTCAAAACTTCGAGCGCATTTGTGTCAGCCATCTGCAGTAGATGTCTGAATTGTCCGCGAGCAGGAACAGCGATAACAATTTTTTTTCCGGCCTGCAGACTCAGTAATTGTTTCATTGAGTCTACGCCCTCCGGCAGCATCGAGATGTAAATCAACGATGGAATGAGATTGCGATCATAAAAGCGCTGCATCAAGGATGCGAGAATCTGTTCTGTTTCGGCCCCTGGTTCGCGTTCTACATCGATTATCCGATTTCCCAGAAGCTTGCCACCACGAACGAAAAATACGGAAACGACCAATCGGTCAGGAGTGTGGCTCAATCCCCAAATATCAGAATTTACCGGTTTTACGAATTCAACTTTCTGATTTTCAAAAAACCTTTTCAGCGCAGCAATTGTATCACGCAATTCAGCGGCTTCTTCATAACGAAACTCTGCGGTTAGCCTTTCCAGTTGATGGTCAAGCTCGTCATAATCAGGAAGGCTTTTTCCTGCAAGAACATCGACGGCCTTCATGACAGAAAGACGGTAAGTCGCCGGGCTAACCTTGCCCTGGCAAACTCCCTGGCATATTCCAAGATGATATTTCAAACAGGGACGATATACTTTTTCAGCAACGAAACGTCGATCTGAAGTGCAAAGCCCATAGGTGCGACTTAAAAGGTCAAGGATGCGGTTCAGATCATAAGCATTGGGAAACGGGCCAAAATAAAGATTGCCGTCTTTGAAGTTCACCCGACGGACTTTTTCGATTTTTGGAAATGGATCCTTGATCGTTACACGCACATAAGGATGTGTCTTGCTGTCCTTTAGCAGGATGTTGTACCTTGGCTTATGTTTCTTGATCAGATTATTTTCAAGAATGAGAGCTTCAATTTCATTTGCAGTTACAATGAATTCAATGTTTTCAATTGCCGAAACCATAATCGCGGTCTTCTGATTATCGTGATTTCGGTTGAAATATGAACGCACCCGTTTTCGCAGCGATCTCGATTTTCCGATATAAATGATTTCATCAACCCGGTTTTTCATTAGATAAACGCCCGGGTTGTCGGGGATCAGGGCCAGTGTTTTTTCAAGTTTTTCGGGTTCGATCAATGCTACGCCCTATTTATCCTTTTTGACCGCAGATTTTTCCGATTTGCCTTCGTCGGCATCACCGGCCGGCACAGCATTTTCTACATTGAAATACTTGAGTTCCGGATTAAGAGCCGAGGCAACAAAATATCCGGTCAACATGGCCGGCCCGTCGAGAAGCTCTTCTTTTCTAACCAGAGTCAGCAACTTGAGGTTTGATTTAAGTGGAATTCGTCGTCCATCATCGGTTTGCAGCACCCAGCGAAACATGTAGCGGCGCCGGCTGATATTTCGCTTTTCTGGAATTATTCTGCCACGCAGTTTCTCTTTTCTTGAGGTTTCACTCATTTCCTCGATGGGATTCCCGCGCAACATCAATACCGGATCGAGAGCCAGCGCTTTTTCATAAAGCTTTTCTTCTTCATCCTCCGGTAGAAGGTCATTAACAAATTCTTCAGAAGCTGATGCAACCTGCAAATCGGGCTCTTCAGAAGACCCATCTTCAAATGGAATAGCATCAGGAGCCGGGGTCTCGAAGATCTCCTCAGGGTTTTCCATTGCCATTTCCTGCTGAGCTTTTTCCTGCAAATGCTCTTCAAGGGTAGTTTCACTGGCTTCCAGTCCAGCGGTCTGCTCCTTAATTACGGCTTCACTGATATCCTGGGCGGCAAAAAGCATACCTGCAAAGCAGAAGAGGCAGAGAAAACAACAGAAAGACCGATGCAAATTCATTGGCAAATCTCCGATCCGGCATTTGTGTTGGGTATAATAACATTATTGAGTGTTTCATCGCTACCTTAGTTCCACTTTATTGTCGTGCCCGAAATATTTATTTGAACTGGGCAAAGGTTTTGCTAGAATGAAAAAAAACTTTTTGAGGTGAATATGAAAACGTTAATCGAACCTTTCAAAATTAAAATGGTCGAGCCAATCCGGCAGACAACCGAAAAACAGCGCAACCAGATTTTGAAAGACGCCCATTACAATCCTTTTCTGATCAAAGCCGATAACATTCTGCTCGACTTTCTCACCGACAGCGGCACCGGAGCAATGAGCGACAAGCAGTGGGGAGCAATGATAACCGGAGATGAAGCCTATGCCGGCAGCAAAAGTTTCTACAATTTTGAATCTGTGGTAAAAAAAATAACCGGTTTCAACCATATTATTCCTACCCATCAAGGGCGCGCCGCCGAAAAGATTCTTTTCTCGGTAGCGGTTAAAAAAGGCCAGGTAGTGCCTAACAACACCCATTTCGACACAACCCGCGCCAACATTGAATATACCGGCGCAGAGGCTGTTGATCTGGTCATTGAAGAAGGCAAGCATCCGGCACTAATTCACCCCTTCAAGGGCAATATCGATCTGGTCAAGCTCGAAGCCTTTCTAAAAAAGAACCACAAGAAGGTTCCCCTCGGCATGATGACAATTACTAACAACTCAGGCGGGGGACAGCCTGTATCAATGGAAAACATCAGAGAAGCCGCCAAAATATATAAAAAATACAAGGTGCCTTTCTTTATCGACTGTTGCCGATTCGCCGAAAATGCCTATTTCATCAAAATCCGCGAAAAGGGATACGAAAAGAAATCCCCTCTTGAAATTGCCCGGGAAATATTTTCGTATGCCGATGGCTGCACCATGAGCGCAAAAAAAGACGGTATGGTCAATATTGGCGGCTTTCTGGCAATGAATGACGATAATCTGGCAGCCCATTGCCGCAATCTCCTCATTCTTACCGAGGGTTTTCCAAGTTATGGAGGCCTGGCCGGCCGCGACCTCGACGCGCTGGCAGTTGGTCTGATGGAAGCGCTTGATGAAGAGTATCTTCGCTACAGAATCCGCACGGCCGAATATATGGGAGACCGGCTAACTGAAGCTGGAATAGGTATAATCAGACCCACTGGCGGACATGCCGTTTACATCGACGCGAAATCATTTTATCCGCATATTCCCGCCAACCAGTACCCCGGGCAGGTTCTGGTTTGTGAGCTTTACAAGAAGGGCGGCATCAGGGGCGTCGAAATCGGCTCGGTCATGTTCGGCAAAAAAGACAAAAAAACCGGCAAAGAAATTCCTGCAACAATGGAACTTGTTAGACTGGCATTTCCGCGTCGGGTATACACACAAAGTCACTTTGATTACGCCGTTGAAGCCATTATTGAAACTTTCGCCGAACGCAAAAAGGCACGTGGTCTGAAAATCACCTGGGAACCACCTTTCCTGAGACATTTCACCGCCAAATTCGCCCCGGCAGAATAAAACAAATGTTCATTTACAAAGAACTCGAAGAAATTGAAAAAATGAATGTCCGTGGCGGTGAAGGCGCAATTCGCTGCCGCGATTATCTGCAGCATTGCCCCGAGGGCATGCGTTTCAGCTCTCTTGGATTGAATGAAATGCAACCCGGAGCGACAATTCCAGAGCATTGCCATCCTGACACCGCTGAACTATACTTCATTGTCAGGGGCAAAGGCACGGGCATTTATAACGGCAGGCATTTTTCGGCCAATCCGGGTGATGCCTGGCTTTGTAATGCCGGAGAAACCCATGGCATCCTGAATGAC
>CAZQUE010000130.1:0-9370 GCA_964596185.1 uncultured bacterium
TGCGGCGGAACTCTTCGAAAACCTCTTGGTGAAAGTGGTCGGAAAACCGTGTAAGGGAGAACCTCATGCACGGTCTGATGTTGCGGGAATAGGAAACGGGTTTGCTGAAAGGCGAATACCGCGCCTGTCCTCGACCCTACCAAACTTGCCAGGGTTAATGATTAGCCGCACGCCGCTATCGCGGCTCCCCCCCCCCCAAAAAAAAATGCCGCAATCCCTCCCGCCATATTCTGAAGAAGGCTCTCTGAGAATCGTCGAACAAGATATTGTTATTGCATTCTCATGTTGAAAGGCGTAAATTGCTTTTTCGAGAGTTGTTCAAATCCTTTAAGTAGTAGGCAGATATGAAGTTAGCGAATATATTAAAAAACAATGGTACTGAAGCTATTGCTAAAAACATGGCGAAGCAAGAACATGTAGATCTGTGGGATTCTGGCTTTAAACATATTTTTCGTGCTTGCAAAAAATATCCAGACTTGAGTCCAAACATTGAAGGAGCCTCTGAAGAAGAAACCCTCAGAAAGTGGATTCGCAAATACAAAAATGGTTCTGAATCTCGGATTTCAAGACGGGTATCGAACCTTCCCGGAACTGTTGCAGATCCAATCATAGATACAATTATAAATTCAAGATTCCCTCACTTAAACGATAAGGCACTAAAACAAATTAAGTTTGCCCATCGGTTGAGTATGTCCGCAGAAAACATTCTTGGTCTGCTACTCGAAGAATTTTTATCAGAGCAGCTTATCCGATTCAAGTGGCATTGTGCTTGGGGCGAGAGCATTCGTAGCGTAGACTTTTGTAGCGAAAATAAGGAATTATTGCAGGTTAAAAATAGAAGCAACTCCGAAAACAGCTCTAGTAGCCGCGTGAGGCAAGGAACAACAATTGAGAAATGGTTTCGTGTTAACGCAACTACCGGAACTTATATGTGGGATGGACTAAATAAGCGTTTTGGCGTTAAGGATTTTTCTGAAGATTCTTTCAAAGCTTTTGTCAAAAGAGTCTTACAGAAAAATCCAGTAGCTTTGGCTGTTGAACAGGAAAACCCTTGGCAAAACACCTAACCTAAAGCCAGATTGAGCTGTGTTGGTTCTTGCTTCCTTCTCTGCTTCTTCAATCCGTCTGACCAAGTGGTGTGATCAGTAAACTTGTATCGCGAATACAAAAAACCTTTGAAAACGGGCACCGGCTTATTTTTTAATAGCTTTTGTATTAATGAACCTACTGCATAGCCAAGTCCTATCGGAACAGCATTGCCGATTTGTTTATACTGCTCAAGCAGGCTTCCTTCTATGACCCAATCGTCTGGAAACTGCTGGATTGCTTTGTATTCTTCAACGCTTAATGGTCTATTTTCTTCTGGATGTGCTAAGTCTGTTGCCGGCATAGCTGGATTGGTGACCAGTGTCGGGCTAGGATCATTCCATGACAGCCTTCTTAAAAAACCTGTTTTTCCGCCTCCAGCTTCGTATGAGGCGCCTAATGCTTCTTTTTGCAAGTGCTGTGGCAAATGTTTCCAATACTGTCCAGGGCCAAGCATACGATAGTACTTAAGCCTCTTTTCAGGGAAATTGATGTGATGGTGTGCTGTTATTTTCTTTTCTTCAATCGCTTCTCTGAATGACCGCCATTTGGGTAGCTGATAATCGCCGTTTTCAGAGTGAGTGGGCACTAAATATGGCGCATTATGGCCGTCTCTGGAACATATGATAACAACACGCTCTCTTTTCTGAGGTGTTCCAAAATTCGCGGCATTGTAAAGGTTGAAAGTTACTCCGTAGCCTGCCTTTCTTAATACGGAGAGAATATGTCGCATTGCTCCTCCAGGCAATTCTTCTGGTGTGAGCGGGTTATTTGCATTGCGCAAGCTGTGAGGTCTGTGCTTTAACGCTGCCGATAAAATTCCTCTTACATTTTCGATAACTGCGAATCTGGGTTTTAACTCCAGAATTCTGTCTAAGAACGTGAGAAACACATTACCACGTTCATCTTCGAAGCCCTGTCTTTTTCCAGCGGTGCTGAAAGCTTGGCATGGCGGACCGCCAACAATCAAGTCTATATCAGCATCATTATCTAGGCCAGCTGCTGTTCTTATATCTTTCGCAGTATAGTTTCTTATGTCGCCTATCAAAGCAATATTGGGCTTGTTGCGTAAAATTGTTTTTCTGCAGGCATTGTCTATTTCGCATGCCAACAATACCTCGAACCCTGCTTTTTCAAGACCAATATCCATGCCCATAGCACCGCTAAAAAAGCTTAAAGCAATGGGTTTTGTTTGCTTCTTTTCTACTGTGAATAGGGCTTTGTCTTCAGCAAACCCACAATTTGTAGTTGCTATGTAACTTTCAACATCTGCTTCTTGAAGGATCCATGAGGCTCCAACCTTTTCTCCTGGTAATTTGCCTTCGCGGCAAAGATTCCTTACTTGTTGAGGGGTTAGACCAAGCTTTTGTGCTGCAGTTTTGATGTCGACAAGGGAACTGCCCATATTTTCCTCCTCGAAAATTTTAATATTCCATAATCCTACAGTTTTCTTCTTTTGTAAAGCCACTTTGTTACCTCCTGGTTTCTCAAAGTTCTGATTTAAGTTCTATATGTAAATCAATTGAAAAGCGAAAAAGGGAAAACTTTTTTAAGGTTAAACAAGAGACTTGCCTGATTTGTCAATTTGATGATGGTTTTCAGGCTTTTAAGCACCCCCGAGGAGCCTATTGTAAATAAATCTTAAAAAAACTTGTCTAGTTTTACTAAAACTAGTTGACGCTTGCGTTTTTTTCTGTTAAATTTGAGTTGTAAGAAGAAAAAAAGGAGGCGCGAAATGCAACGACAGGTATCTTTCTGCGAACATGTCCGCCAGGGTAACTTTGAAGGGCTCCTGAATGAAATAAATAAATTGTATCCAGAACCCGAGAGCGCCGAGGCCTCTGCCCTGATAAGTCCTGTAGCACAACTTAAAATGCTGGTTACAAGTTTCCCGGAAGCTACCGCTGAATATCTGACAACGGTTGAGGCTGCTCTCGGAGTTGAACAAACAGACCGCCTGATACAGCTATACCTTGATTCCAAAACACAAGAAGCCCTGGCGATGATTGATTCTTCAAACTGTGACGAATTGAAAGAGTTTCGATTTTTGTTAAGTATGACAGACTCAACGAAGGAGTAATAATCATGGATTCACTAAGTTCGCTTACAAAGTTGCTGTTGGCTAAACATCTTGAAAATAATCAGTTGGCGGTGCGTGGTTTCCTAAACATGCGCGATCGTGAGTTCCTTGCGAAACATCCTAAAATGCTGCTTCATGCCTATATCTGGAGCAAATTCAAGGAGGCAAAAGAAAAATGATTAATCTGATTATATCGGTTCTAATTACAGGATTCATCGGCTGGTTTACTAACAAACTCGCTATTCTCATGCTGTTTCACCCGAAAAAACCGTGGCTGTGGGTTATTCAGGGGTTACTGATTAAACGAAAAAAAGAATTGGCAGCTTCTTTATCTGATGTGATTGTTGACAGATTACTGAATACAGGACTTGAGAGCCTGTTGCCAGAGAGTAAAATCCAGGAATTTACAGATAAAATAGCTGATGAGATTGCCAATACGATGGCAAAAGACGCACAGATTTATAATGTACAAGAAATCGCACACATTAAAAAGCTCGTCCATGATTACGTTTTAAGTTTGATACATAATGCCGATGCACCGAACAATCTAGAGGCGCTTGAATCCCTTAAGCAAACAGTAGTTTCAAATATAGTTGCAATCCCGGATGGCGAGATAAAAGATGTTGTAACCACAATAGCTCATAGAGAATTTACTGGTATAGAAGCGATTGGGTTTGTTTTGGGCTGCGTTATTGGGTTAATGAATATATGGATTTTGACATAAAGGGGTGTTGGCTTTGAAAAAATCACAAACATTTGAAAACCTTGTTCAAAACTTGAAAATGGTAATTTCCTCTGTCAGAGGAAACCGAAAAGCGATTCTTGGTGAGGTTTTAGGCCTGCTTTATATAATGAAAGCATGGAAAATATTAAGCGACGAAAACCAAATTCCCGCCAGTCTGCGATTTGAAAACTATTTCAGTTTGCCACACTCAACGGTGCAATTAGTAGTAAATTTTCGTGAATTAGCCAACCACCATGATTTGTTCAAGTCTATTGTCGTCAAAGAAGAGGACGAATTCAAAAACATTCCGGTCGAAGCGATTGGATTGCTTTTTTCTTACATCAAGAATGATTACGATTTGCCCTCATTTGGTGAATTCATGCTCTATGCAGCTAGAAACAAATATTCTAAGGATTTATCACCTGCAGCTGTTTTTATGCAGGGTGTGAGGGGGTATGTAAAAATAGCATTGAAGATGCTCTCATCAGATTCCTCTTCTATATATTCGCCAAGTTCTATTTGGGGATGTTGGGCTCCAGATACTGATGTTAAAGCCTGTTATTACTTTGACAACGTAGATGATGAGGCATCCTTGCTTATTAATTTTTTGAAAATTGTTGATAAGGTGAATATTTCACCCTCTAGCCAAGATCCTTTGGTCAATCCTAGGGTTGTCGTGAACAAGGGATCTGATTTCTTGCAAACCTTTGACTCTAGCCTCCTAATCCAATTTTTCTTGCCAGAACTCACTGAAGATATTCTCCCAGACAGATTTAATCGTTTCAGATTCTTTAACGGAAAATGTGAACCGGAAATTGCCCACATAGAGCATTTATTGGCTTGCACTACAAAAAAAATAGCCGCCTTCTTGCCAATGGGCTTGTCATTTAAAGAAGGGCTGATAAGACAGTTCCGAGAATATCTCATAGAAAACAATCTTGTAGAGGCAGTCGTGCAGATGCCTCCTTACATGCTGGGAGTCAACACAAAAGACTATTTTCTTATTGTTTTAAATAAGAATAGATCAGAAAATAATGTCTTATTTGTGAACTTGATGCACGAGAGATTTCACAACAAGCGTTCAAGGAAAGTCGATCTAGCTGCTATAGAAAAGATCGGAGAATTCTGTCTTGAGCGCTCTAGTGAAAAAGACTTATCAAAGAAATTAGTTCCCATAGAAGATATCAGCGCAGCTGATTACAGCTTTTCAGCAGACCGTTATCTAACAGCTCCTGTTGTTTCAAATCCGGTTCAGACTACGGTTAAGTTGCCTGAAATTGCTGTCTTAAGACGATCTCAAATAATCCCACCATTCAAAAATGGGCGCAAAGTTTATGAAGTAATCCCGGCAGATCTACCAATGGCTGGTTTTATAATAGATGGAAAAGAAAAGCGTGTGGATATCGCATCCAAGACCTATGAGACTTATCGATTGGAACCCCTGGATGTTATTTTAAGCGTAAAAGGCATCGTTGGAAAAGTCGGCATTGTTAAGCCTGATGCGGAAAACTTCATCGCCTCTCAAGCCTTTCATATTATTAGGATTCTCAATCCTGATCGTTTGTCCAAGACTCGAGACGCAAAATATTTGTATATGTTTTTCAAATCTACATATGGTCAGTCTCTTTTATCCTCTATTACTTCTGGCAACTTGAGTCCACAAATCCCCGTTTCGGCAATAAACAAAATGGAAATACCCTGGCCAAAGCCAGAGATTAGAGAATCAATATGTAAGCTTTTTGAAGAGGAAATAGCTATTGCCAACAAGATAATCGCCCATGAAAAAGACATTCAGAAAATTCAAGGCGAAAAATTTCTCCAGGTTTTGCAGGGGAAAAGCTTGCTTTCCCAATATTATAACAACGAAGAGGAGGGCAAAAAGAAGATATCAAGAAAGCTTTTGATCGGTAAAAACTAAGTCTTATAAATTTTTTAAATTTGGAGGTCAATATGAACGATCAGAAAAGTAATGTGTCGAATGCTGCGGCAGCAACAGGCGTGGCTGTGACTGCAACAAAAATTTCTGCTGTTACTGGTGCCTCTGCTTCTGCCATTATGACTACTATGGCCGGCGGCGCTCTTGCTGCGCCAGTTACCGCTGGAGTTCTTGGCGGTGGTGGAGCTGCAAAGCTGTTAAATGAAACTGTATTCAGCGGTGACTCAGAAGGTGCTCAAGCAGCACGCGTTGGCACATATGTTGGTGCTGCTGCCGGCACTGCCGCTAGCGTTGGAGCACTGGCAACTGTTGGTGCGGGTTCAGTAGGCTTGGCAACAATTGGTGGTGTCGTTGGTGGCGGAATGGCTGCCGGCGCCACAATGGTTCTGGCTGGGCCTGCTGTTGCCGCTGGCGCAGTAGGGGCAGCATTCTATTGCCTTTTTAAAAGGTAATCCAACGTGTGTTCTCAACAGTCTTAAAATGCTTAGTTATTTATGGGAGGCTGTATGAAATTCGCGGTCTATACAACATTGCTGATTGCTATGATGGTATTGCCTTTGCCGCATTACATCATCAATGCTTTGCTGATACTCAACTTAGTTCTGGCCTTTGCATTGTGCGTGGTTTCTGTAATGGGCATTCGCCCTATAAAGCATTATCCTGACATCTTGCTCGTTCTGCATTTGTTTATGCTTGCGTTAAATGTTCAAACAACGCGTGTGATTCTCAGTGGTCATGGCTTGTCAATAAGGCTTGTAGAATATATGGGTGACGCAATTGTTGGCTCTAAGCCTGTTCTAGGCTTGACGATATTTGTCATGATGAGTCTTATCCAATACCTTGTGCATGGTAAGGCATGCATAAGAATTGCAAAAATCACGGAAGGTCTGGATTTAACACCTGAAAGCAGCGTGTCATCAAACCTCCTTGTTAACTTTTGGCGAGAAATGAGGGATTATTCCAAGTTTGCGAAAAATCGAAACCTTTACAGTATTCTTATTCCAGTCATCAATCTTCTAGGTGGAATAGTAATCGCCACTAACATGAGAGGAATAGAATTAAATACTGCATTTCAAAATTATGCCTTGTTAACCGTTGGCATCGGCGTTGTTACTCTATTCCAAGCTTTGTTCCTTGAAACTGCTACGGTCATCGTTATTACCTCTTATCAAAAGCAAAGTGGTAGCACCTAAATCTATTTTTTGCAGTGCCAAAACTTGAAAATTTTATGAAAGATTACCAGTTAGTGACACCTTCAGCTTCTTTAATAATGGCAAGGCAAACATAATTATTATGGTCAGACATTTTGTATGTTGCAACGTAAGCGCTCAATAAACCGCATCTGTTAAAGGCAATTGGAATGTTGTAATTCTTCTGTATCAATTTTAATAACAGGAGAATTGGCTTTATGACACCTGCTGAAAGAGCGCAACGAGCAACCATCTGGAATAGACACATTGAAACCTGTGAAAAAAGCGGCCAAAGTCAGGCTGAATATTGGTAAGCGCGAGTTTAAACGCCTCTTGAAAAATTAGACGGGCATGATACCGGCATTGATATGATTCTGTTGCATATTTATTATCAGCTGCCGATCGACATTTTGCGGAATCAGGTTTCTGAAATCTTCTTTTGATTTTAGCCCCGGAGCCTTTTCCAGAAGAAAGCGCAGATACCAGTATGGTTCAAGACCTTTTGCCTTCGCTGTTTCGATTATGCTGTATAAAGTTGTCGAAGCTATGGCTCCTTCGACGGTATCGGCGAACATCCAGTTTTTTCTGCCAACAGCGAATGGTCTACTGTTGCTTTTCCAGGGCCCCGCCGCGAAAAACCCATATCCATGATTGATCGGTGGTTTTTCGCCCCGGTTCCTTGAGAACCTGCATGCGACTTTCGTCTGCATTTACACAGCTGGAGACCAGAAGCATCTCTTTGAAAAGCTCAAGAATCGGTTTCAGAACCATGGCAACTTTAATTGCCCAGTTGCACATGGTGCCACGGCTGATTTCTATTTTCTGACGGCTGAACAGCCGCTGAGGCGATGAAAAGGAAGTGCATCAACGAATTTCGAGGTGATGATATAAGCAAGAAGACTTGCCGTGGCAAAGCTTTTGGGAATAATCTGCTCGGGAACTGGCGCTATGGAAACAGTCGGCTCGTCAGATTCTGTGCCTTCGCAGTTTCTGCAGGCGTATTTTGGTCTGACGATTCTGGTTAAATGGGCCCTGGCCGGTGTAAATTCAAGTTTATCTGCAGTCTCTTCGCCGATCCTGGCCTTCTGGCAGCCACACGCGCAGGTTTTATCGATTTCGGGAATATCAACAATGACTTCCTGAACAGGTATATCAGCTGGTAATGGCTTGCGGCCACGCTTTCTTGAATGCGCTTTGATCTCGATGGATTTGACTTGCTCGAACACCGGAACCGGCGGAGCTGTCTCTTCTTGTGAAAATGGCAGCAGAGGCTGGATACCGTTATCTGACTGCGGGGTCTTCTCGGTTTTGCGGCCAAAAATAAAGGCTTTGAGATAGCGCAGTTCCTCATTTAGAAGGTCAATCCGCTGATCTTTTTCTTCGAGCTGCTCGTCTTTTGCTTCTATTTCCAGCTTGGTTTCCCGGATCTCTCGATCAACCATCTGTTTCAGGATGGGATCTTCTTTTAAATATTGATCAAGAGCTGGTGTCATGGCAGCTATTATACCACCGGAGCAGCTCAAAGTACAGCATTTTCTGCAGGTTTTAGATGATTCTGGGGCTCAAAAACTTGCATCTAATAAGCGTGCGAAATGGTAAGTTGTTTGTGAGCAGACGCCTGATTGATTTCAAGACCTTCAAGCAACCAGGCCAGTTCTCGTTGCCCGACCTGTAAAACTTCTACCCGGCTCGATGGCCAGCGAAAACGCCCCTTCTCGAGCCGCTTCTGCCAAAGGCAGAAACCGTTTTTATCCCAATACAGAATTTTGATCATGCTGCGTCGGCGGTTGCTGAAAGCGAAAAGGTGCCCGGCGAAAACGTCTAGTCGCATAATGCCGCTCACCATGGCCGACAGACCGTCGATGGCTTTGCGCATATCGACATCGCCGAGAGTAATATAAACTTTGACATTGCCGGTAAAAATCATATGCGAGCCAGAGCTGAAAGTATCTGAAAAAAGGTTTCCCGGTTGAAATTCCTGGAAATTTCGATCCGGGCCCGATCCGAAAAATTGAAATACAACCCGGTAGAATTTTTTTCGACCGGGTTCGCCGCAGGATGAGTGTTAAAGGTAACAGGTATTAGTTGCAGCGGTGCCGGATTATTGTTTTTATGATCTTTGCGAAGCCAATAACCAAAGGCTTTCAGCCCAAGGTTGTTTACCCGGCAATATTCTACCTGAGTCTGGCCACTCTCGCGCCACATTTGCAGGTGCCGTTGCCGGCGGCGGGCGTTTTTGCTCTGCTCCGTTGTTGATTTTTTCTGCGCCATAAAAACTCCTTGTTGAAGATTGACGCAGCCAAAATGCCATAGCCGGCAATAAATTATAAGAAGCGGTTTATTGAGCGCTTACG
>CAZQUE010000131.1:0-2738 GCA_964596185.1 uncultured bacterium
TGATCTGAAGCGTTTCAGTGCCGTTGGCCTGATCAATCAGCGCGATTTGCCGGCTGATCTGGTAAAAAAACTGGGGCCATACCTGCTCGAAGGCGGTAACCTGATGTGGTTCCTCGGCGACAAGATCGATCCCGAATGGTATAACCGCAATCTCATCGATGAACTCGGCGGCAGCTACCTGCTGCCGGCACGCATTTTCAAACGGGTTGGCAACGCGGTCAGCCGTTCGATTGCCTATCAAATGACCGATCTAGATTTCGGCCATCCGGCATTTTCATTGTTTTCCCGTGATGGCAACGGCGATCCCGGCCGTGCTCAGGTTTACGAATTCTTTCAGGTTCGCCCTAATCCGGCGGCATTGTTGCTCAGCCGTCTCAGTCATGGTCTGCCGGCAATCGTCGAAGAAAAGCGCGGCCAGGGGCGGGCGCTGCTGATAACTTTCAGCGCCGATACCGCCTGGAGCGACTGGCCGCTAAAGCCTACCTGGCTGCCATTTCTGCAGCAGATGCTCATTGCCATGGTAACCGCCCAGGATCTCAATATCGGCAGCGTTCGACCGGGCATGCCGATTGCAGCAACTCTGAACCATGGCGGCAAAATTATAATGACCCTGCCCGACGGTAATCAGATCGCCGTAGAAAGCAACCAGGCCAATGGCGGCTTAATGCATTTCAGCAGCCGCGAAACCGACCAGCTCGGTTATTACCAGCTTGCAAATCAAAACCGTGTAATTACAGGGTTTGCCGTTAATCCGCCGGCAGAAGAAAGTCGGCTCAAGCGCATGAATATGCGGCAGATTCCCCGCTTCATTCCTTTGAAAGCAGAAGTTGGGCGAGGGCCCGGCGTAAAAGAAAAAGTTTCGCTTCTGCGAGACGGTTATGATCTGGGCCGTCCGGCATTGTGGCTGCTTTTGCTGGTCATGCTCGGCGAATGCTGGTTTGCAAATCGCAGATCTTCGAATCGGGTCGAAATATGAACGGATTATTGAATTTAACAGGATTCAACACCGGGGCGATTCGCAGTATCGAATCGCTGAGCATTGCCATGGCCTGGGGATGGGCCGGACTGGTGCTGGTTCTGCTGGCATTGTTACCATTGACCTGGTATCTCTATCGCTGCGAGGAGCGCAACGTCAATCGAAGCGATCGCCGTCTGCTGCTGGCATTGCGCTTTGCTTTCGTAATTTTGTTTGCATTGCTGCTTTGCGGCCCGGTGCTTATCGTCAGCGGCTTTGTGCCGCAAAAGAATAAACTGGCGGTAATGATCGACGGTTCGAAGAGCATGAGCATCGGCAAGGCGGGCGATACCCGACTCGATCGCATCAGCAAGGTTTTTTCGCAGCAGAAACTGCTTGACAAGCTGCAAAACAAAACCGGCATTATGCCAGAAATCTTCAGTTTTGCCGAAAACGTTTCACCGCTTTCTATCTCAGAAGTAGAGCCCTTCAACATCAAGGCCACCGGCAACCAGACCGATATCAGCGCGTCAGCACGTAATGTGACCGGCAATCTCGGCGAAGGCAGCCTGCTCGGCCTGATCATGCTGACCGATGGAGTCAATACCAGCGGCGAAAACCCGGCGATTGTTCTGCCTAACCTGCGCACGCCGATTTATTTTGTCGGGCCTGGCGGACTCGAAGAAAGCGTCGATCTGGCAATCAGTTTGCCGCGCCCGCCGGCGACGGGCTATCTCAATTCCAGTGTGCGTTTGCGCGGCGAGATCAGCCGTTATGGCATCAGCAGCGACAGCGTTAAAATCACGGTGCTACGCAACAAGCAGCAATACAGCGAGATTGAGGCGCAATTTACCGAGAATACCAATCGCGGCGTTTTTGCGCTGAATATTCCCTGCGATGAAGAGGGCTCGTTTCAGTTCGAACTAAAGATTCCTGAAGTGCCCGGCGAAATAACCCACGAAAACAACAGCGTTTCGTTTTTGCTGAAAGTGGTGCGCGAGCGTCTGAACGTGCTGATGATTTCCGGTAGCCCGTCATGGGATGCTAAATTCATCATCAACGCCTTGTCTACCGACCCGAATGCGCATCTGATCGCCTGGACGCGCATAAAGGACGATCGTTGGGTCTGTAGTCGCGATTTCAAGCCGGTTGCCGGGGTGCGCCAACCTGAGCTGGCTAAAGATTTTGCCGAAACTGACGTGCTGATTTTGCGCGGCGTACCTTACAATTTTATCGCTCCATTCGCCGGGGAAATCGTGGCGCGGCTGGAATCGGGCAGTCTTGGTCTGCTGCTTTTGCCGGGCTTTGTCGGGCTTGACCGGCTTGGATATCCGGGCACGCCTCTCGAAACACTGCTGCCGGTGACTCTTGCCGGTGAAGAATGGCGGGGTAACCCGGGCAACATGGCTTTAACATCAGCAGAAACACCCTATAATTTTCTCAAACTTGCCGACGACCCGATTGAGAACATGGAATTCTTCGCGACTTTGCCGAAATTCGAGGGGCTGTTCGAATACAAATCCATTCGGCCAGGGGCCGAGGTTCTGTTGAGTTCGACGGTGCGCAGCGGGGCTGATCCCTTGCCATTCATGCTGCGCAGTCGCGTTGGAGCCGGTAACGTCATTTTTGTCAGTGGCGGCCCGCTGTGGCCGGCCGGGTTCAGGCTGGTGCCTACCGATCGCGGCTTTGCGCCTTACGCGGCGATGATGGTCAATATGCTCAAATGGCTGGCGAATCGTCGCGAAGACGCTAATGTCAGTATCGAGTTGCCTTCTTCGCGTGG
>CAZQUE010000131.1:2838-9364 GCA_964596185.1 uncultured bacterium
TTCGAAGATCCGACGGTAAAAAGCGCTTTGATGCAGCAATTGGCAAGTGAGACCGGCGGTATCTACTGCCCTGCCGATAATATCGAACCGTTGATTGCGGCGATCGATGCGGTGCCAGGCGAAAAGCTCGAAACCAGAATAATCGACCTGCGCGACAGTTGGCTGCTGTTGCTGATACTGCTACTGTTGCCCTGTCTTGAATGGTATTTGCGGCGCCTGAAGGGATTGAGCTGATGAAACGACAAGGGCGCGAATAGATAAAACAGGAATCGAACAAGGGTAATCTGTATGAAAAAAATAAAATCAGGTAACAGACAAATAACAGTAACGTTTCTTTGTCTGGTTCTGCTGCTTCATCTTTTACCGCTCGACGCCGCCGAGTTCGACCGCCTGATGATTCCCAGGGTCAAATACGGCGGCGGCGGTGACTGGTATGTCGGCCCGACTTCGATGCCGAATCTGGTCCGACAGGCCGGCGAACGACTTGGCTTGCCGGTACAGGCTGAAAACATTGCGGTGGCGATTTCCGATCAGGAGCTTTATCGTTATCCGCTGCTGTTCATGACCGGGCATGGTCAGATCAAGTTCAAGGACCATGAAATCAACACGCTGTTGACTTATCTCGACAATGGCGGCTTTCTCTGGATCAATGATTCCTACGGCATGGAAAAATACGTCAAGCGCGAGATTCGTCGACTCTACCCTGATGTTGAGTTGGTGGCGCTGCCGAAAGATCACCCAATTTTCAACATGGTTTACGAGTTTCCCGAGGGTTTGCCGAAAATTCACGAGCACGATGGTAAACCGCCGGTTGCCTATGCTATCTTCGATAAGGGCCGCATGAAAGTTCTTTATCTGCTTGAATCAGATGTCGGCGATGGCCTTGAAGACGAAGGAGTTCACCCCACCGACACCCCGGAAATACGCGAAAAAGCAATGCAGATGGCACTGAACATTCTGGTGTTTGTGATGAATCAGTGAGTGAAAAATGAGCGAAAACAACGACCTTAAAAATCTGTTGCAGAAATATGATGAGCTCAGTCTCAGGCTGAGTGGTGAGTTCAGCAGCTATCGGCATGGCCGGCAATTGCGGCAGTTCATGGCCAGCGGCTTCTGGTGGCTGGTAACTTTTTTTGCGCTGCTGTTGATTTTTTTGCTTCTCGAACGCACGCCAATGCAGTCTGAGCCAGTGCGCTTCATTGTTGCAATAGCCGTTTACGGGGGAATGATCTATTGGTTCTGGCGCGCCATGCACGCCCTGCTGCGTCCGCCATCCGATACCGCCCTGGCCGTGGAAATAGAGCAGAATACCGGTCGGTACAATTCCGGTCTGTCGAGTGCCGCAGAGTTTCTTGTCGAAAAGCCCGATCCGGGAACCTCGGAAACCCTGCGCCGGCTTACCGTTGCCAGCGTTGCCGGTGAGCTGAAACACCAGGATCTGCGTGTTTCCTTGAAGGCTTTTTCGCGGCGGCAGTCTGCTTTTTCGATGCTGATCTGTTTTCTGCTGGTGCTTGGCTGGTATTTTGTTTCGCCACTCGAAGTGCAGATTGGCGCGAGTCGCCTTTTGCTGCCATGGCGGGCAATTGCTCCCTATACCTCGCTGAAACTTGACGTCGCGCCGGGCCATGCTGTGGTTGCCCGTGGAAACAACCTTGAGATATCGGCAATACCCTCGCGTTCACTCAGCGAGCCCATTGTTCTCAGCCTTTTCGAGCCTGACAAAGATGAAGGCACCGCGGTTGAAATGTATCCCGACACCAACGCTTCGGCGGCGCGGTTTGTTTATACGCTTAACAGTCTGCAGAATTCGGTTGATTACCAGGTCAGCGCTGAAAAATTCAAATCCGCCCGCTATTCGGTGCGGGTTATGCCGCGTCCGGAGCTGAAAAAGCTGGAGCTGACCCTTTATCAGCCGACATATATTGCCAGTGGCCCGGTTCGACTCAATCCAGGGGTTGGTGATGCCACCCTGGTCGTTGGCAGTCGGGTGCTGATTGAGGCAGAGGCCGATCAGAAACTTGCCAAAGCACTGGTTGTCCAGCAGCCGGGCGGCGAGTTTCCGGCGAAAATCGTCGATGATAAGCGGTTTTCACATGAAATCGTCGTTGCTACCGATACCAGCTATAGTTTTGTGCTGGAAAACGATCTGGGTTTGCGCAGCGAAAAGCCGGTGCAATACAGCCTGAAAGCAGTGACCGACGCTGCACCGACCGTCGAGATTCTCAAGCCCGGGCAGGATGTGCCTTTTCCCACTGAGCGTCGCCTCGATATCAAGGCAGTCAGTCGCGATGATTTCGGCGTCAAGGTTATGGTTTTATATTACCGGGTCGGCGATCGCGATTCGCTGATACCACAGAATCTCAAACCTGATTTTCGGCCGAAAACCGAATATGAAGTCGAATTTCCCTGGATGCTCGATACCCTGCAGCTGCAGCCTGGTATCAAGGTCAGCTATTTCATTCAGGCTGAAGATGCGAAAACTCCTGAACCGAATATCGCCACGACCAGCACCTATCATTTGTCGATGCCGTCGATGTATGACCTGTATCGCGGCGAGGAAATGTCACAACAGTCAGTTGAAGAGCAGCTCGAAGAATTTCTTGAAGCTCAGAAACTGCGCAAGGAATCTCTGATGAAGGCTTATGAGCAGATCCGCCATGAAGAGAAGCTTGATTATGAAGCGCAGCAGGCGATCGAAAAAGCGATTCAGGAAGGTGACAAGCAGCAGCAGGAAGCCGAAAAGATTCTCGAAAGCGTTAAAGACCTGCAGCAGAAAATGGAAGACAACCCATTTAGCTCTCCTGAAGCGATCGAGCGCATGCAGAAGGTCGGCGAATTGCTCAATGACGTGCTCGATGATGAAACTAAAAAAATGATGGAGCAGTTGCGCGAATCGCTCAAAGATTTGCAGCTCGATCCAAAAGACCTGGAAAAATATCAGGAAGCCTTCAAAATGGAGGAATATCTGAAAGGGCTCGACCGCACCATCGAATTACTTGAACAGGTGCGAGAACAGCAGAAATTCAACGCCCTTGGTAATGCCATTGAAGATTTGATCCAGCGTCAGAAGCATCTGGCTTCGGAAACGGCTGCTTTGCAGGAGAAAATGCAGCAAGGCGAGTTGAGTAAAGAAGAAGAGGCCCGCCTCAAGGATTTAACCGATCAACAGGATAAAATCGGCCAGGAACTTGATCAACTGCAGAAGCAGGCCGAACAGATGACTGAAAATCGCAAAAATGAAGAATTTCAGCAGAATCCGCTGCTTGAAGAGGTCAAGAATCTGCGTGATCAGATGCAGCAAAACGACCATCAGAAAATGAGTGAAGACATCAAAAAGGAAATGCAGCAAAAGAACCTTGATTCAGCTTCGCAGCAGCAGCAAAACATGCTCAAATTTCTTGAATCTCTGAAAAAGAGCACCCAGCAGATTTGCACTGCCTGTCAGAGTGGGCAGCCACCCCAGCTCGATCTTTCCAATTTCATTCGCCGGGCATTGAGGGTGAGTCATGACCAGGAAAAGCTCGTCGGCAGCCTCGATGACATGCCCGGCCAGTTTATGCGCGGCCAGCGCCCGGAGATCGAGGGGCTCATCGATCAGGTTTCCTATTTGCAGGTTCTGGTAAAACAGCAGGGCGCACGTCTTGAATATGATCTCGAACAGTTCATTCGTTCGAGCTTTGCCATCGACCCGGTCGTAGTAGAATCGGTCAAAGACACCCAGATGATCTTTTCGGCGATCGTAAAAAATCTCGAAGACCGTGCTCTTAGCGAGGCGATGAGCGACCAGCATGAGATTGTCAGAAGGTTCAACCGCCTGGCCAAAGATCTTTTGCGGGCGCAGGATCAGCAGAATTCGGGTGGTTCGTCTTCGAACCCGATGAATGCCCTGCAGCAGTTCAAGGATTTAACCCGTCGTCAGCTCAGTCTTTATCGGGAAATGATGAAACAGCAGATGTCGCCGGGCGGTCAGCAGATGATGGAACAGCTCAAGCGCATGGCCATGGAACAGCGGCAGATTCGCGAGGCTCTGGAAAAGCTGATGCGTGAAAGTCGGCAACAGATGAATACTCTGGGGCGTCTCGATGACGTCATTCAGGATATGAAAGATCTTGAAACCAGCATTCTCGACCCGGAGATGCGAAAAAAGGTGGCAGAGCGTCAGAAAGAGATTTATGAACGCATGCTCAAAGCGCAGAAATCGATCAAGAACCGTGATGAAGAAAGTGAAGAGCGAAAAGCGCGCAAAGCCAGAGAAATTCAGCAACAGGAACCGGCCAGGCCGATTGGTGAAATCGGTAGCGATTCACTGGATCTGTCGAAGGATTTTCTTACCGACGTAAAAGAAGAGTTTCCCGAAGATTACAAACAGATGTTGAGCGACTATTATCGTTCGCTCAACATTTATGGTGATGACAAATGAAAAAATTAACAGTGTTAATCGGAATGTTGGTAGGCTTTTTGTCTTATGGGGCGGCTGAACTGTCTGCTCAGATGCGTATCAGTCAGATGCGTTCGGCGCAGGCTGCGGAATTATACAACGAAGCGGCCAACGCTTTGCGGATGCGGCGCTTGACCGAGGCCCGCGCCCGGCTTGAAAAAATCATTCGCGATTACCCCGAAGATTTTTATGCCACCATGGCCAGACGGCTGCTTGTCGAGATTTTACGCGACACTGGCGAGCATGAACAGGCCATCACCATGCTCAAGGAAATGCTGGCAAAGAATAAAGGCGAGACCAGTGAATTTTTTGCGGCCAGAGAGGCTTTGCTCGACATTCTTTACGAGTTGCAGCGCTTTCGCGAAGGCATCGAGCTGCTTGAAGTCTGGCGCCGTGAAAAGCCCAACGATCTTTGGACCGACCGGCAGCTTGCGCGATTTTTTCTGCAGGTTGGGCGAAAAGAAGAAGCCTGGATGCTTCTGGAAGCTCAGTTTGAGCGCTCGGGCAATCGAACGCTGTTCAATGATCTGCTCGATATGGCCTTGAAATCAGGCGAAGTCGACAAGCTGATCAAGACTCTCGACGATCGGCGTAATCGCTTTACCAGTGCCGATTATAGCCGATATATGGCCGATTGCTATCTGGCGCTTGGCATGAAGGAAAAGGCGATCGAGGTTCTGCAGGCGAATCCTGATATTCAAAGCGATTTTCAGTTGCTCGAAAAGCTTGCTGATCTGCTGATCGACACCGGCAAAATTGAAGAAGCACTGCATGCTTTGCAGAAAGTCGATCGAATATTTCCCGACAACTGGAACACGATTAAAAAAATGGGCCATTGTCTGTTTTTGCTCAAAAGACCGAATCAGGCGATCGAAGTCTGGCGCCGACCATTCATGAGTCCGCATTTTCAGCGACAGGATCAGTACATGAACTATACGACGGTTCTGATCGAGCATCAGCTTTATGAAGAGGCTTTGCAGGGCTTTTTCGAGGCCCGCGAGAAAATCGGCCGTGACAGTCTGTTTGCCGAAGAGGTCGCCACAGTTCTCGAAGCTTTGGGCCGCAAGAACGATGCTCTCGAAGAATACATTCAGGTGCTTTCTACCGGCGCTTTTCGTATTGAGGTTTTCAACAAGCTTTATGAAAGTGACGGGCCGACCTTCAATCTTGAAAAACGCTTGCGCGAACAGCTTGAAAGCGCTATCAGCCTGGCATTGCGTCAGGCCTTGATCGAACTGTATTTTCGGCGTCCGGGGCGCAGTTCAATTGTAAAAATCGTCGAAATCGTTCTTGATACCGACAATGTGCTCGACAATTTCATTTACGAACGTCTGAATCAGGATGCTTCGGTTTATGCCGCCAATTTTCACTTTGACCTGTGTCGCAGTCTGATCAATGCAAGACCTGAATCGACTTTGGCATTGCGATTGGCCAAAATGATGCTGAGTATGGCGCGACTTGAAGCTATTCTCGGTGAGATCGCCTATAAAGAGGCTTTTAGCGTATGTCGCGGTTCGGTTACCGTCGATGCTGAGCTGAAAGCTGAGCTGTTGCTCGACCTGGCCGATTTTGCCTTTAAAATCAGACGAGATCCGGAAACGGCCTATGGGCTGCTCGATGTGATTCTGCAGACTGACCTGCTCAAGGCGGCGCCGGCCAGAGGCGTTGAGGCCGCTCTTTATCGTGCCCACATCATGATTTGCCGGGAAGACTATCAGCAGGCCCAGTCACTTCTTGACGAGAATGAGAAAAATGTCGCGGCGGCCCGCGAGAATATTTTTGCCGCTGACCCGATTGGCGAGACCGATTTTCTGGCCCGCATCAAACTTGAAAAAGCTTTTCTGGCCCTGAACCAGCATGATTTTCAAAAGACCCTCGACCTGTTGAAAGATATCGTCGAAAACCTGCCTGAAACGATCTGGGCCAATGATGCCCTCGAAATGGCCATGTTCGTGACCCGTACCTCGGTCGGTGATTTTTCGCTGATCAAAAACCTGTTGCGGGCGCGGCGACTTGCTTCGGTTGGCCGTAGCGAAGAAGCAGAGAAACAATATGCCGAAATAGTCAGTGCCAATGCGTCGTTAACAG
>CAZQUE010000132.1:0-9363 GCA_964596185.1 uncultured bacterium
TAGTCGGCGGAAAAGCCAGCGCCAACACCAGGCGTCTCGCTGAAATTGCTGCCTCGATCTGCAATCGTACCTATCACGTCGAAACAGCTGCCGAGCTCGAAAAAATAAATTTTCGCAACGTCGCCAGAGTAGCTGTAACTGCCGGGGCCTCGACCCCGGACTTCATCACCGAGCAGGTAATCGAATTTTTAAAAGCTCATTCAAGATAAGTGTAGCCGTACAATCCCGAGCGATAAATGGCCAGAAATTCCTTGCCTTCGGTGACGGTAATCTTACCTTCTTTTACTGAATTCGACACCCAGGTTTCCATGGTGCGAACCAGTTTTTTGGCGCTGAACTGCACGTAATCAAGAACGTCGGCAACGGTTTCGCCGTCGATGATCTTGTCTATTTCGAAAGTTCCGTCATCATTGATGGTAATGTGTACAGCGTTGGTATCGCCGAAGAGATTGTGCAAATCACCGAGAATTTCCTGGTAAGCGCCAACCATGAAAACCCCGAGGAAATATGGCTCATAAGTCTTTAAGCCGTGTAGAGGCAAGCAGGGATTAAAATTGCGATTGCCGATGAATCGGTCTATTTTGCCGTCCGAGTCACAGGTAATATCTTGCAAAGTGCCGAAATGAACCGGCTTTTCTTCAAGACGGTGCAAAGGCATGATCGGAAATAACTGATCGACGGCCCAGGCATCTGGAAGCGACTGAAACAGCGAAAAATTGCAGAAGTATTTTTCCGCCAGCAATTTATCGAGCTGACGCAATTCTTCGGGTGGATGCTTCTGCTGTTGGGCGAGTTCACGCACTTCATGGGCAATGGCCCAGAAGAGCTGGTCAGACAAGGCACGGGTCTTTAGATCGATCATGCCAAGGTTAAATAGATCGAGAGTTTCTTCGCGCAGCTGCTGAGCGTCGTGCCAGGCTTCGATCATCGTCAGATCAGTCAGTGAGTCGAGAATGGTATGCATATCTCTGACTATTTCGTGGTCTTTTTTGTTCAATTCGAAATCTTCGTATGACTTCCTTGGTGGGCAGGTGGTTTCAAGCACGTTGAAGACCAACACCGAATGATGTGCTGTCAGTGCCCGGCCAGATTCGGTAATAAGATTGGGATGAGGAAAGCCATTTTTATCCGCGGCATCCTGTAGGGCAGAAATTGCATCGTTGGCGTATTCCTGAATCGAATAATTGATGCTTGATGAAATGGTGGTGCGGGTTCCATCGTAATCAACGCCAAGGCCACCGCCGATATCGACGAACTCAACGTTACAGCCAAGTCGGCGCATTTGTACATAGAACTGAGATGCTTCTTTGAGGCCCTTTTTGATTTTGCGAATATTGGTAATTTGCGAGCCAAGATGGCAGTGAATCAATTTAACGCTATCGAGCAAATCTTCGCTTTTCAAGAATTCAACGGCTTCAATAAGTTCGCTGGGAGTAAGGCCGAATTTGCTTTTGTCACCGCCCGAATCTTCCCATTTACCGCTGCCAAAAGCTGCGAGTTTTATGCGGATCCCAATGTTTGGCATAACCTTATGAGTTTTGGAAAGCCTGGCAATGAGTCGCAATTCATTGAACTTTTCCGCTACGATAAAGATTCGTTTGCCCATTTTCTGTGAAAGCAGAGCAAGCTCGATGAAATCTTCATCTTTGTAGCCATTGCAGATTATAATTGCATCCGGGTTGTCCATAATCGCGAGAACAGCGTGTAGTTCTGGCTTTGAACCCGCTTCAATACCAATATTGAATTTTTTACCGTAGCGAACGAGCTCTTCGACAACCGGCCGCTGCTGATTGACCTTGATTGGGTAAACAGTGTGGTAATTTCCCTGAAATGAGTATTCTTCGGCGGCTATTTTGAAACAATTTGAAATCGTTTCGATGCGATCGTCAAGAATATCGGGAAAACGAAGCAAAACTGGAAAGGAAACGTCTTTGAGACTCAATTCATCGAGAATCTCTTTAATCGCTACAGCCTGTTTCTCTTTTCTATCAGGTTTGACCGTGACGTTGCCGGCCTTACTGATTCCAAAATAGCCGATGCCCCAGCCTTCGATATTGTAAAGTTCTGCTGAATCTTCAATTCGCCACTTTCTCATGCGCTCAACCTCCGAAAAACAAGCTGTAAATACAAGGCTTTATACTAAGGTCAAACTTAACTGAAGGCAAGTTTTTTATGTTGTCTAATCGTTCGTGCAAGAGTATACTGATCAGGCTTGGTCCCGGTGCGCCATCTGCAGCGTGGCCGGCAGGAGGAAGAAATGAAACATGCAACGGTGGGCCGCAACGATCCATGCCCCTGCGGGAGTGGCCTTAAGTATAAAAAATGCTGTATGGCGGGTGGTGTAAACTTGAACAAGGTAAATCTTGCCGATCTATACTATCGCAATTATCGGATCAGGCTGAAAACCAGTCAGGATATCGAGGGAATCCGCAAAGCCGGCGTCCTGGTGGTCGACACCCTCAAAAAAGTTGAAGAATTCGTTAAACCCGGAATAACCACCAATGATATCAATGCACTGGTTCATGATTACACCTTAAAGAACAATGCCATCCCGGCACCGTTGAATTACCGTGGCTTTCCTAAAAGCGTCTGCACCTCGGTCAATGAGGTCATCTGCCATGGAATTCCTTCAGACCGGGTTCTTAAGGAAGGCGACATTGTCAACGTCGACGTCACCTCAATTTTGCATGGTTATTACGCCGATGCCAATATGACCTTTTACGTCGGCGACTGTGGCCCTGAAGCCCATAAAATTGTCGATGTCGCCCGCGAATCGCTTAAGCGTGGCCTGGCAATGGTTAAGCCCGACAACACTCTCGGCGACGTCGGATGGGCGATTCAGGAATTTGCCGAAGGACAAAACTGTTCGGTTGTTCGAGAATTCATTGGTCACGGCATCGGCAAAAATTTCCACGAACCGCCCGATGTTCCGCATTTCGGCAAACCTAAAACCGGCATTACATTGGTTCCGGGAATGGTTTTTACCGTAGAACCAATGGTAAATCTCGGTAAAAGATTTTTACGGGTTCTTGAAGATGAATGGACTGCGGTTACCCGCGATGGCTCTTTATCAGCTCAGTTTGAGCAAACTATAGTCGTAACCGAAGATGGTTTCGAAAGCCTGACCCCCTACGACCTTTAAAATATCAGGAGGCCAAAAATGGAAGAACTTTTGACGAATTTTATGCGCTTTATCGATGCCGAAGCAGACTCTGAAAAAGACTTTGATCCCGACAAAAAAATAGCCGACCAGTTCGATTATCTTTTTGATGAAACAGACTTTCGCATTGCCATGATCAAATTTGAGATGGAACAGCATCTCGACATCCCGCGAACTCCTCAGAACTACCAGTTGACCTTGCGCGAGCTGTGCGAAAAAATCAGTGAATTGTCAACGGTAAAAAAGGCCAACGTTCCAACCTTTCTCAAGAAAAAAAGAGCGGAAATGGCCAAGATTACTCAGGAAATGGCGGCTGATCTGAGCAGAATTTTCGGCTGATTTTTCTTTTATTTTGCTTTTTTCAGCATCGCTGGGGTATTAATTAATAATACCTATTTATTGCGAGGCGAAACCATGAATTTAAGCGAATCACTTATAAAATTTGCCATGAAGCAGGTTGACAATGCAACCGTTGCCGATCTTCGTCTAGGGCTTGGCTATAGCTGTGTCGAGCTTAGTGACGGGCGAAGTGGCGTTGCCTGGACCCCTAACAACCACCACTCAGGGTCTTGCACCCATTTGCGCAAAGCTGGTGAGATAAATGGTCTACCCGCAACTGAGGTCGTTTCCTGGTTAACAAGCGAAAATTCCCTTGAAAGAACTGCAGCTCTGGCGACTTTCAATGCCTTGAACAGCAGAATCGAACGTGAATTTCTCGACAATGAGGCTGTATCCTTACTTGAATTGACCAGCAGCGACCACGTGGTCATGGTCGGCTACTTTGCCCCCCTGGTTCCGGCCATAAAAGCAAGTGGCTGTCGTTTTGAAGTCGTTGAACTCGATGCCGAAAAACCAGATGTCATCTCTCCGCAACAAGGGTTTAAAGCTCTAAGCGAATGTGATGTCGCCATAATTACTGCGACCAGCATCGTCAACAATACCGTCGACGGCCTGCTCAGTGCACTTAAGAGAAATCGGGCCGCGGTCATGCTTGGGCCATCGACACCAATGTGCCCTGAAGCCTTTGCAGGCACACGAATTACTCAGCTCAGCGGATCTTTGGTGAAAAACGTCGAGCGGGTAAAGACCATAGTTTCCCAGGGAGGCGGCACGATGCTTCTGAAAAAGCATTTGCAGTTCGCCACCGTAAAAGTTTAAACAGCGAGAGGTATTATGGACCAGTTTCGAAAAGATCTGTTGCGAATAACTACCGACCTTAATCGTGGCGCTACCCTCGACCAGGTAATGGCCCATTTTTATGATGGTTTTAAAAAACATGTTCCCTATGATCGCATCGGTGTTTCGGTTATTGCCGACGAGGAAAAAATGGTGCGGTCGATCTGGGCCAGATCTGAATACGAACATCTTTTTCTCGGCCTGGGTTATCAGTCGCCGCTTTCTGGCAGCACACTGCAAACGATTATCGATACTGGAAAGCCAAGAATCCTCAATGATCTTGAAGACTATCTGGCGAAGCATCCAGATAGTCATTCTACCAGGCTGGTGGTAAAAGAAGGTGTAAGAAGCAGTCTTACCTGCCCAATCATTGCCGACAACCGGGCGATTGGCTTTTTGTTTTTCTCAAAGAATGAAAAAAGAGCATACGAAGACGCCCATGTTGAAAAATTTATGGCCATAGCTGAGCACCTTTCACTGATTGTTGCGAGAACTCTTGACCTTGAGCGCTTAAGACAGCTCAATGAGATGAAGAACAAATTTCTTGGCATCGCAGCCCACGACCTGCGCAGCCCTCTGGCATTGATTCAGTCATACATCGACATTATCAACAACTCTGAAGTCTGCGCCGATGAAGAACAGCGCAACTATTTCTTCAACAAGGTCAAGGCAACGACTAAACGCATGCTCAATCTGATTAACGATTTGCTCGACATCAGTGCAATCGAATCAGGAAATCTGCAACTGGAATTGGCTCAAACCGATCTTGTGCCGTTTTTGAGAGGCATTGCCGAGAATCATGAGTTGACCGCCAAGGCCAAGAGCATTGTTATTCTCAGTGAAATCCCTGATGAATTGCCATTCGCGATGATCGATACCCGAAGACTCTCTCAGGTCGTCGACAATCTGATAACCAATGCGGTAAAGTTTTCACCGAAAAATACCACCGTCAAACTTAAAGCCGAAAAAATCGAAGATGAGATCAAAGTCAGCGTCATCGACCAGGGTCAGGGTATTCCCGAAACCGAACTGCCCAAGCTTTTCAGGGAATTCGGCAAAACCAGCGTCAGACCGACCGATGGTGAAAAGTCCACTGGTCTGGGCCTGGCCATTGTCAAGAAAATCGTCACCGGCCATGGCGGTAAAGTTGGCGTAACCAGCAAAGTCGGTCAGGGCTCGACATTTTTTCTGACCCTTCCTGTGGCGGCGAGCGTGATTGAGAAACAGAAAACAGTTAACGCATGAAAAGCGAGTGACTTTGGCAAACCCTCTTCCGTATAAGTGGCAGTTGATAAAATGATAGACTAGAATGACATAAATTTTTTAAAGCAGGAGTGGTTTTTGGCGCCGACGAAAAGTTTCAAGCTGCTGTTACCCCATCTTGCCAAGATGCTGGCAGGTTCAGAAGAATATCTATCACACCAGACCGCGCTTTTTTTACTCGGTTTCGCCAATCAGCCGGGTGAACCAATAACCATTGTCTCGCCCAGAAGGCGCCGAAACCGCACCATCGAAGGCTTCTCAATCGTTTTTGTTTTTCACAGCAGCTTCGATGAGAAATACACCCAGAAAATAAATGTTTCTGGCGAACAGTTGAAAATTTCGAACCTTGAAAAAACGCTGATCGACCTGTGCAAAGACCAAAGTTACGCGCCAGGTCTCGAATCCATGGCAAGGCTTTTTTGTGCGGTACCCTACAATCTCAAGGAACTTTTGATCATTGCCCGAAACACCTCGGACACGGTCTTGAAAAGAGTCGCGCTAATGACGGCCTGGAGCGGAAGAGCGGCCTATTACCAGCTCCCCCTGAAATATTTCAAAAGGACGCCGATAAAACTCGACAACCGCGAAGAAAAAGATCTCATCTGGAACAATCTTTTTTTCACAAAAATACCCAGGCGCTTGCTCAGACTTCCGGTCAGCCAGCCATCAGAAGACACCGAACCGACAGTAAGACTCTGGATGGAACTCAAAGCCCTGCCTGAGTTTTGCGAGAAACAATTTGAAGCAGAAATGATTTTTATCAGGGAAACGCCAGAACCAAAGATAAACCGTATTATCGAGCAATATTTCAGCGATATCTTTCTAAGTTTTTCAAAAGAACGATTGATTGAATTTCTAAATGGATTCAATCGTGAATCAACGGTTTTTCCTCCTGATGTTCCAGAGCTGCTGCGCTCATTTTTGAACAATCATAGCGAAACTCTCCTGAAGCGGCAAAACGACTTATTGGAGTGGTTTTTCGCTAATCTTGGCACAAAAAAACCTGAAATGGTCGAAGCATTGATTTTTTACGGCATCAAGCTGAAGCTTGAAGAAGAAGTATTTGCAAAGTTCGAAGAATGCTGCACCGATTTATTCTATTCAGGACGATTCAAAGCGATAAATCTCTTTGCCGATCACTTCATAGACAGTCCATTCAAGCTTTCCCCAAAAATGCTGTTAAATATCAGCAAGACCTATTCGATGCAGGAAAAATTCGACCAGGCTCTGCATCTGCTTGAAAGTGCACGAGATTCAGCCGACGAAAACGATCTATCAGTGATGGGGCAATTACATTACGCCACCGGAATCGTATATCAACGAATGGAAAGAGCTGACGATGCTCTTTCAGAGCTTTTTTTGGCCCGAGAAAGCTTCATTGTCGATCAAAATCTGCCGCATTTAGCCCGCTGCGAGCTTTCGCTCGGCAATCTTTACTTTTCCAGAGGGCACCCGGGTTCAGCCCGCGCCTACTACATCAATGGACTGAATCGTGCACGAACTTTAAATGACAAGGCCTTACAGGGCTCCTTTCTGGCCAATATCGGCATGGTTGAATACGATCTTGGCAACTTTATCCGGGCTGCGCATTATTTCAACCAGGCCTACGCCATCAACAAGATGGTCAAGAATTTCTGGACCAATTCTGTTGTTGGCATGGCATTAGGCAAGCTTTACCTAAAACTTGGCCATTTTTCAAAAGCCATGCGCATTTTTCGCGAGGTTTACCCGATCAGGCAAGAGAGAAACCATTCAAGCGGGCTTTATGAAATCAGCAGCATTCTCGCCTGGATATGTGAGATCACTGGCAGAACCGCAGCGGCAAAAACCTTCTGGAATCAGGCCGATCGATTTGACCACGATCAACTTGAGCCGCGCTCAAGATTTGTTGGCGAAATGTTACGGGCTCTGAACCTGTTCTACCACAAAGAATACCAGAAAGCTGAGTCGCTTTTTGCGCAAATGCTCGAAACCGCTGAAACGCGCAATTCTTCAGCAATCCAGGTCAGCGACTGCAATTTTGGCCTGGCAACCGCGAAATTTTTCCTTGGTAAAAAATGGGAAGCAGCCGAACTTTTTGCCCTGGCCAGAAAAACAATTATCAAAGAAAAAGCCCGTTTTCAGCTGGCTCAAATCGAATTTTATGCCGCACTTTTCATGCCACAGAATTTTCCTGATATCAATCTTGCCCAACCATTGAAAATTCTTTTGAACAGTCAGGTTTATGACCCGCTCTGGCCTCACTATGCCAAAGCTTTATCAGCCGCTCGCCTCCCCGAAGCAGATAAGTATCTGCAGAATCATCTTGAACACACACCGCCGGCAGCAATGAAGCTTATCAAACAGCTATTCAAGGATTTCGACAAAATCATAAAAACTCCACCTTCAAACCGCGCCGGAGAATTCATCACCCTGCTATCCAGTAATCAAACTAAAACTATTCACAACGATGAATACCGGGTTTGGCAACAATCTTATCCCGTCGACACCCTGGTGTTTGATGCTCCCGCCGGAAAGCTCGTCTACAATGATTCATGCGAGAAACTAAAACCAGGCTCTATTCCGCACAGCATTCTGTTGCAGCTATTCCTGGCGGTGCCGCATCCGGTTGAAATAGAGTCCCTTTATCGCTCGGCCTGGGGCCTTGAATTTGACCCTGAATATGATTTCGGTACATTCAAAAGCAGCCTGCAAAGACTGAAACACTGCCTTAAAAAAGTTGCCAACACTGCGATTTTAAAGCGGCAGAAAAGCACCAAAGGTTTGAAAGCAGTGAGATTGTCGGTTACGGTACCCTGGTTGCTGGCCTTTCGTTAAACCCAGAAACATGGCGCTGCATATTTTTTGTGACATTTCCATTCAAGCAACGTCCCAACCCGCTAAAATCGAGACATTACAACCGCAGAGTTTTGTCACTCGCCTGACTATTGCCCGACTCCGATATGACTGCTATACTTTTTCCATAAGTGGGTTAAGTACATAAGCTATTGGAGGAGTATCGAGTAATGACTCTCAACAAAAAATCAATCTTAACTGTTCTCTTTCTCGTTTTTGTCGGAATGCAGGCCATGGCCGCCGATGTGCTGCTGCCGGGCGACAAGCTTTATCCGACCCAGGAAAAGATTTTCAACGTTATCGCACATTATTGGCAGGTTCAGGAAACCTACAATCAGTATGGTTCAAACCCGACCCCTGAAAACGAAGTGCAGTGGAACCTCGCCGTTGAAGAACATGGCAAAATAAGTATCAACGTCGGCAAAGAAGTTCTTTCTTCGATCAAAAAGAATCAGTATGGTCAGATCGAACTTCTCAGCGATATTTACAAATCAATGCCAGTAGGCGCCAGAGCCTCTCTCTACCGCGCCCTCGGCTACATGAAGGTCGAAATCTCTCATGATTTCAGCAAATATCTTTCAGAAGAAAAATTTCGCGAATATTTCCCCGGATATGGTTACACCGAACCCGGCTACAAATATCGCAAAGGCAGAGAACTTGATCGCGAATACAAAGGCGTGACCTGGCAGAGTGAAGAACATTCTATTTCCACAACCTGGAACGTCAATCTGACTATTTCGATCGACCTGCTCAACATTCTCTCTGGTCTTTTAACCAGCGGCGCAATCAAAAATCTCGAAGTTGGCCCTCAGTATCAGATGAACGTAAGTGGTCAGCCAATGATCGTTTGCAACGTAACTTTCCAGAGAATAAAATCAATTGTAACGAAAACCAACAGAAAGTTCGAAATAAATAAAGTATGGTTTGAA
>CAZQUE010000133.1:0-9322 GCA_964596185.1 uncultured bacterium
CAATAGATGAATATCTTTGTTGTAAAGCCTGTGTGCTTTTCCAGATTTGTTGGCCTGATGAGAAAGAATGGAATCTTCCTTGTGGTGCAATTACTTAGGCAACACCTGCTTCGGTCTCTCTTTTTCGGTCACGACTAGCAGAAACTAAGAGTGTCAGTAGAAGGATTTTTAAAAATATGATTGATTACCGGAAATTGGATCTGTTAAAAGAAAAGCTGGATTCATACAGACCGCTGCCGCCTGAAATTGTAAGCAATCTTCATGAAGACCTGGTGGTACGCTGGACATACAACTCGAATGCAATCGAAGGCAATACCCTTACTCTCAAAGAGACGAAAGTTGCTCTCGAAGGCATTACCGTCGGGGGTAAAACCTTGCGTGAGCATTTTGAAGCAACTAACCACCGCGATGCCATCTATTTCGTCGAAGAATTGCTGCAAAAAAACGAGCCTCTTTCGGCCTGGCAGATAAAATCAATTCATCAGCTGATTTTGAAAAACATCGATGATAAAAATGCCGGTGTCTATCGCAGGAGCAACGTAATCATCTCTGGTGCCGAACATGTTCCACCAGATGCTCTACATGTTGAGAGCGAAATGGACAGGTTTATCAACTGGTATCAAAATCAGGCTTCGGCCTTGCACCCGGTTGAAAGAGCGGCAAGGGTACACGCAGATTTTGTCAAGATTCACCCCTTTGTTGATGGAAACGGAAGAACCTCAAGATTGCTGATGAATCTTGAGCTGATGAAAGACGGTTTCCCGCCCGCGATTCTGCCGGTGGAAAAACGTCTTGAATATTACGAAACGCTTGATAATGCGCATACGAAAAATGACTATGACCCCTTTCTTTCGCTGATGTCCGAAATTGTCGAATCTGCCTTTAGGCCATACTGGCATGCCCTTGGAATAAAACCATGACACATTTTGAAATTAATGAAAAACATTTATCGCAGATTCCGGCAGTGCAATTGTTGATTAATCTGGGGTTTGAATTTATTGCCCCGGCTGAGGCACTAAAAGAGCGGCAGGGGCGAACCTCGAATGTTTTGCTTGAAAATATCCTGCGTGAACAGCTTAAAGAGATAAATCGCATCAGATACAAGGGCGGTGAGTATCTGTTTAGCGAAGAAAATATCCAAACAGCCATTCAAAAGCTGAAAAACGTCAAATACGACGGTCTGCTGAAAACCAATGAAGCGGTTTATGATCTGCTTACCCTTGGCACCGCCCTTGAACAGAGCATCGAAGGCGATTCAAAAAGCTTTAACCTGAATTATATCGATTGGCGCAATCCCGGTCGCAACCGCTTTCATGTCACGGTCGAATTCAGCGTTGAAAGAGCGCGAAGCACTGACACTGCCAGGCCTGACATCGTTTTGTTCGTGAATGGAATTCCATTTTGTGTGATTGAATGCAAAGCCCCGCAGATCGAAGTCGAACAGGCGGTTTCGCAGGCAATTCGCAACCAGAACGACGACTATATTCCCAAACTTTTTGTTTATGTTCAATCTATTCTGGCGGTCAACAAAAACCGGGCAATGTATGCCACCACCGGCACTGCTGCCAAATTCTGGGCGGTCTGGAAAGAGCAGAAACTTGAAGACGGAACCCGAGAATTCGCCAGTTTACTTGCAACAGTTAACAAAAAAATCAATAGTGAAACAGTTGCTGAAATTAAAAATGTTTTTGATCTTTCTGATAACGCCTTAAAAGGTGAACGTAGCGTCACCGAACAGGATAAGGCGATCTATGCCTTATGCCGACCTGAACGATTGCTTGAACTCGCCTGGAAATTCACCCTGTTTGATGGCGGCGTAAAAAAGATTGCAAGATACCAACAGTATTTTGTCATAAAATCCACGTTGAGTCGGGTTAATCAGTTCGAGAAGCAAAAGGCGCGCAAAGGTGGAATAATCTGGCAAACTCAGGGCTCGGGCAAATCTCTGACCATGGTGATGCTGGCAAGAAACCTCGCCCTTGATCCGGAATTGCTGAATCCGAGAATCGTTCTCGTCACTGATCGTGATGATCTCGACCGCCAGCTCGGTAATACCTTCGCCGCCTGCGGGCTCGATGCAAATCGCGCCACTTCAGGCAGAAACCTTCTTGAACTGGTTGCCGATAAAAAAGCGGGAATCATAACTACCCTGATTCATAAATTCGACAAGGCTTACACGTCACAAAAATATAAGGACGAATCGCCGGATATTTTTGTTCTGGTTGATGAAGGGCACCGAACCCAGTTCGGATCATTTTCGGTGCGAATGCGCCAGATGTTTCCCAATGCCTGTTACCTCGGCTTTACCGGAACCCCGCTGCTGAAAAAAGAAAAAAACAACTTCAGAAAGTTCGGCGGTTTGCTTGAACCACATTATTCAATTACCCAGGCGGTTGCCGATGGTGCGGTCGTGCCGCTGCTCTATGAAGGCCGCCATGTTGAAATGACGCAGAATCAGGCGGCCGTAGATATGTGGTTCGAGCGTCATACCCAGGGCTTAAGCAAAGAACAGCAGGCCGACCTGAAAAGAAAGTATGCCCGCGCTGAAATGCTTAATAAAGCCGATCAGGTAATTTACATGCGGGCTTTCGATATCAGCGAGCATTATCGTGCGAGCTGGCAGGGAACCGGATTTAAGGCGCAGCTGGTTGCACCGAATAAAGTTTCGGCACTCAAATACAATGAATATTTGAATGATATCGGCATCGTCTCTTCTGAAGTTATGATCTCTGCACCTGATATGCGTGAAGGTTATGAAGAAACTGATGAAGAAACCAATGATGAAGTTGTTAAATTCTGGAACAAAATGATGAGGCGTTACGGCAGTGAAGAAGAATACAACAAACAGATCATCAATCAGTTCAAACATGGCGATGAGCCTGAAATACTCATCGTTGTCGATAAACTGTTAACCGGGTTCGATGCCCCACGTAATACGGTTTTGTATCTATGCCGAATTTTGCGTGAACACACGCTTCTACAGGCAATTGCCAGAGTTAACCGACTTTTTGACGGCAAAGAATACGGTTATATTGTCGATTATGCAAGTGTTCTGGGCGAGCTTGACAGCGCACTGACCATGTATAGCGCTTTTGAAGGTTTTGACGAAAATGAAATTACCGGCTCTCTTACCTCGATCAAGAGTGAAATCGAGCGCTTGCCTGAGCGCTACAGCGCCTTGTGGGATATCTTTAAACCGGTGAAGCATTCTTATGATGAAGAAGAATACGAAAGGTTGCTGGCCGACGATGAATTAAGGGCTGAGTTTTATACAAGATTGACCGATTATTCGAAGAATCTCGCAATTGCCCTTTCATCTGAATATTTTATGACCGAGATCGATGATGAGACTTTGCGCAGATATAAAGCCGATCTGCGTAAGTTCCAACTGCTGCGGGCCTCAGTTAAAATCCGCTATGCCGAAGCAATCGATTATCGTGACTTTGAGCCGCGAATAAAGAAACTTCTTGATACTCATATTCAGGCCAGTGAAGTGACCCAACTCAATGAACCGGTTAATATTTTTGATGACAAAATGTTTCGCCAGGTTAAAGACGATCGGGGAATCGGCAAATCAACCGGGACAACTGCTTCGAAAGCTGACATAATTGCGCATGCCACCAGAAAAGTTATCAGTGAAAAAATGGAAGAGGATCCCGCCTTCTACCATAAGTTTTCAAAGCTTATTCAACAGGCTATAGATGATTTCAGAGCCAAACGAATTTCTGATCTTGATTATCTGAATAGGGTAGCAGAAATACGCAACAAAGTTGTCGGTAAAGTTCACGACGATGTTCCCGAAAAGCTTGAAAACAATGATGAGGCCATGGCTTACTTTGGCGTTTTAAAACCATTTTTCGCAGAACATGATTTATCCGAAAATACAATCGAGCAAATCGCCGCTGACACTGCAATTGCCATTCAGAAAATTCTTTCTGTACATCGAAAAATACACTTCTGGGATGACGAAGATGCCCAAAAACAAGTTGTTAACGATATCGACGACTATCTTTTTGATGAAGTGAAAAACGGCCGAAAGGTAGAATTGTCACTTAACCAGATGGATGACATTATTGAAAAAGTTCTGCAGGTGGCAAAACACAGGAGTTTTCAATGATTCAGGCAAATAATGGTGATCAACGCTCTTTTTGCTTTGGACAAAAAGTCATAGACTACAGCCTGCTGATTTCTACCAGAAAAACGCTTGAAATATCTGTTTATCCTGATCAGTCAATTATAGTGAAAGCTCCTGCCGGAGCAGAAATTTCAGAGGTTGAAATCAGGCTCAAAAAAAGAGCGCCCTGGATCTTCAAACAGCTTGAGTATTTTAAACAATTTGAACCGAGAATGCCGAAGAAAAGCTGTGTCAGTGGCGAAGCCCATCTGTATCTGGGCCGGAACTATCGTCTGAAAATAATACAAAGCGCTGAAAACAAAGTGAATTTGACCAGAGGACAATTTCTGATTTTATGCAGCGAAGAGCCCAATTCAGAAATCGTCAGGAAAATGATGGCGGACTGGTATTTAAAAAGGGCTACAGTGCAATTTAACGAAAGCTTGAATCGCTGCTGGAAAAAGTTTGGCACCATGGGTTTTAAGAAACCCTGCATAAAAATCAGACACATGAAAAAAAGGTGGGGTAGTTTGTCTAATCCGGCCAAGATTAGCTTGAATCCTGAATTGATCAAGGCTTCGAAAGACTGTCTGGACTACGTGGTTACCCATGAGCTCTGTCACCTGATTCACCATGACCATAGCCCCGCATTTTACCGGTTGCTTTCATCAATAATGCCGAACTGGCAGAAAATTAAAGCAAAACTTGAAACCAGTCTGGCATAATTTTTTTGCACAGAGCTTTGCCGTTTATTAATGCCGGGAAGAAAATGGTACCTTTAAATCTGCCTCTTTCAGCCCTTGAGCAGCAGTAGCCCGCAGCCGAGCTCAGGCTTTAACCCAATCGCGGTATGCAGAAGTTTTTCGAGCTTTTTGCGGTTTTTGATCTGCAGAGTGCCTTTTAAATTGATGGTCTGCTGAGAATAGCTTTTGTCCTGCAGGTCATAGTAAATGCAATTGTTGGGGCCGGATTCACTGGTCATAATCTCAGCTGAACCTTCAAGCTTTTCTTTGAACCAGGCCAGAATCTTTTCAAAATCATGCTCAGGGCAAAAGTCGGTCGCGAAATCCGGAACCAGAAAAATCGAAAATTCGCATTCGGTCATGTCGGCGGGCAGCAAACTGGGGCACTCTTCACACTCGAACAGCTGAAATTCTTTGCAGACGCGCATTTCCGGTCGCTGCTTCGAATAAACCAGAACCGGCACCGAAATGCCGATCTTATACCATTCAAGGCGGTACAGATAGTCCTGGCCGGCGATCATTTCAACTCCGGGGAAATGGCTCTCGAGAACCCGATGAATCTCCCATGAATTGAAAATTTTCTGCCGGTTCAAAAGAAATTTGCTGACGAACATAATTTGCCCTCCTGTGATTGCGACAATGAAAATATCACAAAAGCCTGAAAAAGTTGCATAAAAATGTTAAGATCAGCCCATGGAAAAAACCGTTAAAACAAAAAAGAGGCTCGATACCAACGACTTCAAAACCGTCGCCGGATTTCTCGCCCTGGTTTTTCTCGTCGTTTTCGGAGCCCTCAGTCCCGATATCTACCGCGAATACAAGGCGCAGAAATTTTCGCGGCAGCAAAAACAATGTTTTGAACTGCAGAAAACTTATGAAACAGCCGTGGCCGGCTTTCTCGAAAAGAATCAGGATAAGTTGTTCAGCCCCGGACTGATCCGGGAATCCGAACTCACCGGCCAACTGAGCGGGCAAAAGCTGCTTGCCGCTGTGCCGGCTTGCCCGGCAGCCGGAGTATTGCGCATCGGCTCTCTTGACATGTCTGGGGCTTATGTCGTCAGCTGCTCGATTCACGGCAGTCATGATCGCCCGGCAACAATCGATGGCATGATCGAACTGCAGACTGCTGCCGGTGGTAAAATGCTTTACAGCGCAACCATTATTCGCGATAACGCTGATGTGCTCGCGACTTACCTGCTATCAGCCGGCATTTTAATCAATCCTGATACCAGTGTAAGGGTCGATAAACTGGAAGACCGAATTCAGATTTCCTTTAAAGCCGCTATCGATCAGAGTCGTTTACCGGTTATTCGCGATCGTTTTATCTTTCATGCCGAAGAGATTGCTGAGCAGATTTTCAACAAAACCCCGGTCGTTTTCAAATTGCTGTCCGCCGATGGCAGTGCGCCGGTGCTGATCAAATCAGAAAGAAAGCCTGATGAAAAACAAACCGGAGCCGATTGATCCGGCCCCGGTATGCAAATCAAAATTCTGTTTGAAACCTAGATGATTGAAGCGTCGGTTTCTCTTTCAACTGCGGTTTGTGAATCGAAGTCGATGGTTTTGCCTTTTTCGCCGGGCTTTTCGTCTTTGGCCGCCTGTTTATCACGTTTGCCCTTGAAGAAGAAAAACGCCATAACTGCTACCGGCAGAATGTAAAACCACAAGAAGAAGGTTGTCGGGTTGTCGATACCCGGTGGCGTGCTCTGAGGCGCCCAGCGGTAACGATCGAGATTGTAAAGAATCGCGATTATCGAAGTCCAGACAAAGAAGAAGTTGGGAATTGCCTCTGCGGCACTCATCAGCCCCAACCCATCGGTTCGATCTTTGGTGAACGGATAAAAGAGGTTGTTGCCCATGAAGCCGGTAGAATCCTCGATGATGTGCACTGCTGAGCCGAAGAGAATGATCAACGGATAAAGCAGCCAGCGCGGAATCGAGTAAAGTTCAGGGTTCGGGCCTTCGGCAACGGTAAAAAAGCTTATCAGGCCGACGAAAAGGGCGGTGAGAATTCCGAGGGTGAAACTGTGTGACCAGGTGCGATGCCAGGGCAAAAAGACGATCTCGATTTTGCCGGTGTCGCGTTTGATGAATTCAAAGCATGGGCCGCTCATGATCGCAATATTCGACTTTTTGTCGAATTGCTGGAAAAATTCACAGTTGACCTTAACCCTTGCAGAAGCTTTTTCGGGGTCTTTCAGTTCGGTGCCCTCGAACGGGATCTGGCCGGTGTCGACAAGCGGGCCGATTTCAACACATACTTCGCTGGTTTTTGAGTCAAACCACAATGAGTAGCCACGCCAGAGGTTTGAACCAAGTTGCATCGTGTGCAGCTGAACGGTGCCGCGTCCTTCTGCAACAGCCTTTTCGACCGCCTGGGCTACGGCCTTGGCGATAACCCGCGCGTCAAGGTTGTCCGGGTCAGGGTGAACTTCGAAATCTGACTTGTAAAAATACTTGGCGAATTTGAAGTCGAGAGTGTCGGGAAGAATGCCGAAGATTCCTCCCAGACAGAGTATAAACGATTGTTCCTGTGAAGACATGTGAACAGCTTGCGGAAAGAAGCTTGCAACCGCGATGCCGCTGATAAAATGTGTAAAGCCTTTCATATTATATCAACCCCAGCAGTCTTAAAACATCGTTGCCGTAACCTGCCATGTTAAGGCAGACCGGCAGCAGCAGAACCCCCATCAGGTTCATGCGGCGCGCCTGAAACATAACCGGCAGCAGGCCGATTCCGGTTGAAACGGCCATGATTGCCATGCCGCCCCAGCCGGTAAAACTGTAAACCGCCGGAACCACCAGAGCCAGCGCAACCACTGAAATCCAGTGATAATCTACTTTTTCAACAAGTTTCTGAATCATTTTGGTGAACGGCATAAGCAGCATAAACGAAATGCCTGCCGAAAATAGCATGATAGCCACGAAAAGAACGTATTCTTTCATGGTCAGAACCGAAACGACCGGAGTGACGATCCAGGCAAGGCCGCCGCGGGTCAGACTCAGCCCGGGAATGAAAAACAACAGAAAAGAGCCGACATAATAAACCGTTTTACAGGTGCCGTAACTCATGACGAAAAGACGCCCGTCGCGCTGTGCGGTAGCGTGACCGGCCATCAGGCCGCCGACCCCGGCAGTCACGATCGGAATGTAGGCTGCAAAGAAGCCACCGAGAAAGCCGCCGAAGGTGCCGCGACAAACCAGATCCCAGTCGAGCTCCATCGATTCGGCCTCGTGCTGTTTGGGAATGATACCGATATTGATGATGTTGGTGATCAGCCAGGGAATCGCGAAAAGACCGACGAAAACCGGGGTGATGCTCTGAAAAGCAAAATCGAGCGGCACCATGGTTTTGGCCATGACAATGAAGCCGAGAATGCCGGAAAGAATGAACGTGGCAATCCCGACTCCGAGAAAGCGCCAGCCTTCCCAGAAATTTTCCCAGCAATTGTGTGATTGACTGATGCCTTTCGGCCATTCAGACATGATCATGTAGGCGATTACCGCACCGAGGATCCAGAACATGTGCGGACTGGTTATAGTTTTCAGACCCGGCATGAACATTAGAAAAGCCGGGGCCATAACTGCCAGCAGAATGATGCCGCCAAGCGCACCGACACCGGTAAGAATTACCGACTCGTATCCGCGTCCCTTGGCAACCCAGGCTGCGCTCGGCAGAATGTAGTATGACATGCTTTCGTCACCCGGGCCAAAATATGTGGCCGGAACCGTGTTTAGAATCGAATAGCCGACTATCATGCCGATACAGAGCGAAATCAGTTGCATCGGAGCCATGGTCGCTTCAAACTTCAGCACGATCATCAGAAAGATGCCGATTACGTTATAAATGTGCAGCGCCGGCAAAAATGATATTGCCAGCGAAAACAGCACACCTAAAGCGCTGAAATAAAACAAATCAAGATATTGTGGGTTGAGAAGATGTTCGAGTATCGTCATCAGTCTTCTTCCTCCGCCGGTTCGGTGGTGCTGACCCGCGAAATGACCCTGAAGGAATTTTCTTTGGTGATTTTTACTTCAAGTTTGTCCTTGAAGGTTTCAACGATACCGGTGGCTTCGATAAGATCGCCGGGATTAAGGGTTAGCCCAGGTTCAAGATGCTGCTTGGGCAACCATACCGGCAATCCGGATTTGCCGTCGTCGATGTTGATGATCATGCCAGACGGAAAGGATTTTGTGGTGAGAACGCTGCCGGTAACGCAGACATAGGTGTTGAGGTTGCTGTGACTGAGTTTGTCTGGCTCAATATTCTTGATTTCTTCCGGAACATTGGCTGATTTCTTTACGATTCTGATGTGTTCAGGGGCGTTGATCAGCAGGCTGGGGGAGTCTTTCTGAAAGCGAACCTGACCTTCGACCGAAACTTCATCGCCTTTGGCCGGAACCAGATTGCGCTTCTCGATTTCCCTGGCCACTTTGGAATAGGCCGAGACTCTTATGGTTAGCG
>CAZQUE010000134.1:0-9308 GCA_964596185.1 uncultured bacterium
GCCGGCTGCGGTCGGGTGATGCTTCGTTCGCGTTCGTGCTCGTGCTCGTGCTCGTTATCGTAATCGCTTCGGGGCGGCATTGCAACGCTGCGCATCTTCGTCTGCTTGATTTTCTAGCTTCAAGCTCAACTCCTGATATTCGAGAAACCTTCAAGAATCGCCTTCCATGGCGATCTTGAAGGTCGGCAAACTTCCTGTTTGCCGACTCGAAATTCAGGGTTTCGCTTTCAGAGAAAATCCGCAGACTACGACACCTTCGCTTATGCAAAGCCGCCCCTGCGCGGCTTCTTAAATTAAGCAACTGACGATGATAGCGCAGCGGGCAAGCGTAGATGCATGCAGCTGAAATTCCTGCCTGCCGCGGCCTTCAATACTTTCCCAAGGTTTCGCAAAATTCTGTTAGCAAGTATTTCTCACACGAAGGCACCAGGTCACAAATAAGTTTGTGTCTTTATTTAAGCTTAGTGGCTCTGTGTCTTGGTGAGAGTTCTTTGCCAGGTTGGTGGCAGAAGCTAAAGAATTTGCAGGTGCGGAATGGGCACGACAAATCTGCCGCCCCAGCTGCGAACATCAGCCATTTGTGTCATGATCTCATCGCGCAGGTTCCAGGGCAGAATCAGCACGAAATCAGGTTTTTCGGCAGTGATGCGCTCGGGGGCGTAAACCGGAATATGACTGCCGGGCAGCAGAGTGTTCTGCTTGTGCGGACTCAAATCAACGGTGAAAGGCAGATACTCGCGGCCGATACCGCAATAGTTCAACAGCGTGTTGCCCTTGGCCGGGGCGCCGTAGCCGACGACCTTTTTGCCGGCGCGTTGCTGCGCGATCATGAATTCGAGAAGGTCGGATTTTATCTTGACGATCTGCGCCGAAAAAGCGCTGTAAGTTTCAATCCGGTCGAGTCCGGCTGCGCTTTCGGCGGCACGCAGATCGAGCAGGCGCTGCTGCAACTTTTGCGGTCCACCGGCGTGCTGGGCGAAAATACGAATCGATCCGCCATGGGTTGGCAGCTGTTCAACATCAAAAAGCTCCAGTTCCTGGGCGGCAAAGATCTTTTCGACGCTCAGTAACGACAGATAAGAAAAATGCTCGTGGTAAATGGTGTCGAACTGTGAGTGTCTGATCAATTCAAGCAAATGCGGAAACTCAAAAGTCACCACCCCGTTTTCAGCAAGAAAGACCTTGACGCCGCCGACAAAATCATTGATGTCAGGCACATGGGCCAGCACGTTGTTGCCGAGAATAAGGTCGGCAGGCCGATTTTGCTGATTCCGTAGCTTTTGGGCAGTTTCCCGGCCGAAAAATTCGCAGACGGTGTTGACGCCTTTTCCACGCGCAACTTCGGCAACGTTGCGCGCCGGTTCGATGCCGAGCACCGGCACCCGACGTTCGATGAAATATTGCAGCAGATAGCCGTCGTTACTGGCGATTTCGGCAACGAGACTGTTTTCATCAAAGCCGAAACGCGCACACATCATTTCTACATAGCGGCGGCTGTGCTCGAGCCAGCTTTGCGAATACGAAGAAAAATAGGCATAATCACCGAAAATGTTTTCGGGGCTTTCGAACTCTTCAAGCTGAACGAGAAAGCAGTTGCGGCATACCCGCGCATGCAAAGGATAAAAAACCTCGGCAGCGTTAGCAGCTTCAGGCCTGATATAAGAATTAGAAAGTGGTGACATGCCCAGATCGGCAAAGGTATCATTCAGTTCGGTTTTACAGAAACGGCAGATTGGTGTGTTCATGAATCGATCTTTTCCAGAAAATTGCAGATTTGGCGCCGACTGAACGCAGCGATATCAGCCCGGTCGCGGTAAGCCAGATACCAGTCGATGATCAGGTCCAGGGCTTCTTCAAGGCGCAGAGCCGGGTGCCAGCCCAGGCGGTTGCGCGCTTTGGCGCAGTCGAGCTTGAGATAGGAGGCTTCATGCGGGCCGCCGCCATCGCCGAGTTGCACTTGCAGCCCCGGCAGCCGCTGTTGCAGATGCGCGGTTATCCAGCCGACATTACGGGCATCGGCTTCGTAAGGTCCGAAGTTCCAGGCTTCTGCGAAGTCTTTGCCTTCGCCAATCAGCTTTTCAGCGAGCAGCAGATAGCCGTGCAGCGCTTCGAGAACGTGCTGCCAGGGTCTGATCGATTTCGGATTACGAATCAGCACCGTCTTTTCGGCAAGCCAGGCATTGAATATGTCGGGCAGCAGCCGCTCGGCAGCCCAGTCGCCGCCGCCGATGACGTTGCCGGCGCGGGCAGTGGCGATTGCCGTCGTGCCGTCGACAAAGAACGAATTGCGGTAAGCTGCGGTAACCAGCTCACTGCATGCTTTGCTGTTAGAGTAGGGATCATGGCCGCCGAGTCGGTCGATTTCGCGATAGCCCCAGTCCCATTCGTGGTTCTCGTAGCACTTATCGGTGGTGACATTGATCAAGGCCCTGACATCACCTTGCAGACGCAGCGCTTCGAGCAGGTTAACCGTGCCGATGACATTGGTAGTGTAAGTTTCGACCGGGTTCTGATACGAAGGCCGAACCAGCGCCTGGGCCGCCAAATGCAGCACGATTTCGGGTCTGAAATCGTTAAGTGTTTTTTGCAGGGCCGGCAGGTCACGAACATCGGTCTGCCGGTATTCAATTAAAATTTTGATTGAAGCAAGTTCAAATAAAGAAGGGTCGGTCGGGACCCGGTCGGCCAGACCGCAGACTTTGGCACCAAGCTCGTGCAGTAGCAGAGCCAGCCAGGCGCCTTTGAAGCCGGTGACGCCGGTGACCAGAACCCGGCGATCCCGCCAGAAATCACGATTTATCGCCATGTTACCAGACCTTCCAGGGCGCTTTGTTCTCGGCCCAGAGGTTTTCGAGGTAGTTTTTGTCGCGCAGGGTATCCATCGGCCGCCAGAAGCCATCATGGCGATAAGCCTGAAGCTGCTCTGCTTCTGCCAGCTTTTCGAGGGGCTGGCGTTCCCAGATCGTGTCGTCGTTTTTGATCAGGTCGATGACCGAGGGTTCGAGCACGAAGAAACCGCCGTTTATCCAGGTGTTGTCGCCCTTGGGTTTCTCCGAGAAGCTGGTTACACGGGCGTCATCGAGCAGCACCGCGCCGAAGCGGCCGGGTGGCTGCACTACCGACATGGTGGCTTTTTTTCCATGAGCTTTATGAAATTCGAGCAGTTCCGCGATATTGATGTCGGCAACGCCGTCGCCGTAAGTGAAGCAGAAAGTTTCGTCGTCGAGATACTTTTTAACGCGCTTGAGGCGTCCGCCGGTCATGCTCTCTTCGCCGGTGTCGACGAGGGTTACGCGCCAGGCTTCAGCCTTGTTGGCGTGCACTTTCATCTCGTTGTTTTTCAGATCGAAAGTGACGTCGGAGTTGTGCAAAAAGTAGTTGGCGAAATACTCTTTGATGATGTAGCCCTTGTAGCCGAGGCAGATGATGAAGTCGTCGATGCCGTAAGCAGCGTAGATCTTCATTATGTGCCAGAGTATCGGGCGGCCGCCGATTTCGATCATCGGCTTGGGTTTGATCACGGTTTCTTCACTGAGTCTGGTGCCGAGTCCGCCGGCGAGAATGACTGCTTTCATGGTTGCCTTCCTGCTGTTTTGCAGGCAACTATAATGCAATCGCCGTTTTTTTTCAAGTTAAAGCAAAATTGACTTTGAGTTGATAACTTCTTAAAATCTTAGTAACTAGCAAATACAGGAGTTATTTTGAGTAAAGCGGCAAAAATTCTCTTCAAAGTTTTGCGAGGTCTTAGCGATGCCAATATCAGCTTTGAAGATTTGCGCTACTTGCTAATAAAATTAGGGTTTGAAGAAAGAATCAGCGGGAGTCATCACATTTTTCGCCGCCAGGATGTTTATGAGAAAGTGAACATTCAGCAGGATGGCGATAAGGCAAAGGCGTATCAGGTCAGGCAGGTAAGGGACGTAATTGTTAAAAACAAGCTCGGGGGCGAGATATGATTGAAAAATACGAGGTTATAATTTTCTGGAGCGAGGAAGATCAGATTTTTGTTGCCGAGGCTCCTGAACTGCCAGGTTGTGCTGCGCATGGCCCTTCTCAGGAAGCAGCTTTGAAAAACCTTAGGGAAGCGATGACCCTTTGGTTGAAAACTGCAGAAGAGTTTAATGACCCGATTCCAGAGCCGAAGGGGCGCAGATTGTTATTTGCCTGATAAATTGATGAGTTGCCTTAGGCATCCTCATGGTGCTAATATTGGCGCAAAACTCATTAAAACGGGGAAAACGCCATGAAAATCAGACCGATCATCCTGTCGGGAGGTGCCGGCACCCGCCTGTGGCCGTTGTCGCGCCAGCTTTATCCGAAACAGTTTCTGCCTCTTGCGGGCGACAACACCATGATCCAGGAAACGCTGCTGCGCCTGCGCGGTCTTGAGGGCATCGAAGCGCCGATCGTCGTCTGCAATGAAGACCATCGTTTTCTTGCCGCCGAACAGTTGCAGCGCATCGGTCAGAATGCTGCCGCAATCATCCTCGAGCCGCTCGGGCGCAATACCGCCCCGGCGATTGCCGCCGCCGCCGAATACTGCCGCAACAACTTTGCCGAAGATATCATGCTGGTTCTGCCGGCAGACCACGTCATCACCGATGCGGTCGCCTTTCAGAAAGCGGTGCTCGCCGGAGCCAGGCTCGCCGACACCGGGGCGCTGGTAACTTTCGGTATCGTCGCCGACCGCCCTGAAACCGGTTACGGCTATATCAAGGCCGGAGCAAAGAGCGTTGATGCTGCCAGCCGCGCCAGCGACATCGAACGTTTCGTCGAGAAACCCGATCTGCCGACCGCTGAAAGCTATCTGAAAGAAGGCGGCTATTACTGGAACAGCGGCATGTTCATGTTCCGGGTCGCCGATTATCTTGACGAACTGCAAAAGTTCAATCCCGCCGTAGCTGAAAAAGCAGGTAAAGCTCTCGAAACCGGACGAAAAGATCCTGATTTCATCAGACTGGATGCCGCCGCTTTCGCAGAGTCACCGTCTATTTCCATCGATTATGCTGTTATGGAAAAAACGACCCGCGGCGTGGTGATCCCCCTCGATGCCGGCTGGAACGACATCGGCGCCTGGTCGGCCCTTTCCGATGTCAATCAACAGGATGCCGATGGCAATGTCGTCGTCGGCGATGTCCTGCTCGAATCCACCCGCAACTGCTATGTCAGATCGTCGCGGCGTCTCGTCAGTGTCGTCGGCGTCAGCGATCATATCATCGTCGAGACCGGTGATGCGGTGCTTGTTGCCCACAAAGATCAGGTGCAGAACGTAAAAAGCATCGTTGACCAGCTCAAGCAGGCCGACCGTCCTGAAGCTCTCAATCACCTGCGCGTCAACCGTCCCTGGGGCACTTACGAGACCGTCGACCTTGCCGAGCGCTATCAGGTCAAGCGCATTACCGTCAAACCTGGAGCGCAGCTGTCGCTGCAGATGCATCACCACCGCGCCGAGCACTGGGTCGTCGTCAAGGGCACGGCCCGCATCCAGCGCGGCGAAGAAACGATTCTGCTCAGTGAGAACCAGTCGACTTATATTCCGCTTGGTGTTAAGCATCGGCTTGAAAACCCGGGCAAAATTCCCCTTGAACTTATCGAAGTGCAGTCGGGAAGCTATCTCGGCGAAGACGACATCATCAGATTCGACGACAATTACGGCCGCAGCTGAAACCCCGGTTTCTGCTGCCCCTGTTGAAAGAATTTTTTGAGGAGAAGGTTAAATGGCCGGACAATCGCAAAAGAAGCAAAAGAAATTTTCTTATGCCGATTATCTTACCTGGAATGACGAAAACCGCTGTGAACTTATTGACGGCCGAGTTTTCAACATGAATGCCCCTACGCGTGCCCATCAGGAAATTCTTCTAGACCTGGGCACGGTAATGAATCTTTTCTTTAAAGACAAATCATGCAAAGTATATATCGCGCCATTTGATGTGCGTCTGCCAAAAGATTCAAAAGAAAACGACAAGATTTTTGATGTGGTTCAGCCCGACATTTCGGTAATTTGCGACTCGGAAAAACTTGACAATCATGGTTGTGTTGGGGCACCTGATTTGGTGGTGGAGATTCTGTCAAGCAGCACTGCATCTTATGATCAGATTAAAAAGCGCGCTCTTTATGAAAAGCACCATATTCAAGAGTTCTGGATTATCCACCCCTGGGATCGGCTTCTGACAATTTATAGACATTCAGGCAACAATTTCGAGCAATACCGGATTTTTGCTGAATCCGATGAGGTTTGTGGTTGTATTTTTCCTGAGCTGAAGTTTGTCCTCAAAGACATTCTGCCTGATTTCGATGCGAATCTCGTCGCAGATGAAGCAGCTTATTATCATAGTTTGTGAGGTTTTGAATGAAAATCATCGTTACCGGCGGGGCCGGATTCATTGGTTCGGCGGTCGTGCGCCTTTTGATCAGGGAAACTGAGCACGAAGTACTCAATATCGACAAGCTGACTTATGCCGGCAATCTCGAGTCGCTCAAAGAAATCGCCGATTCGCCGCGATATCGCTTTTTGCAGGCTGATATCTGCGATCGCGGGGCAATGGAGCAGGCTTTTGCCGAGTTCGCTCCCGATCTGGTCATGCATCTGGCCGCCGAGTCGCATGTAGATCGTTCCATCGACGGCCCGGCCCAGTTCATTCAGACCAACATTTTCGGCACCTACAACCTGCTTGAAGCGGCGCGGCACTATGCCAAAGGCCGCAACGATTTCAGGTTCCATCATATTTCGACCGATGAGGTTTACGGCGATCTTGAGCTAGACGACAGTCTTTTTACCGAAGAAACTCCCTATCAGCCGAGTTCTCCCTATTCGGCGAGCAAGGCGAGTTCCGATCATCTGGTGCGTGCCTGGTATCGCACATACGGACTGCCGACGATCATTACCAACTGTTCGAACAACTATGGGCCATATCATTTCCCGGAGAAGCTGATTCCGCTGGTCATTCTCAATGCTCTCGACGGCAAGCCGCTGCCGGTTTACGGCAAGGGCGAGCAGATTCGCGACTGGCTCTACGTTGAGGATCACGCCCGGGCGCTGGTCAAGGTTGCCACTGAGGGCAAGCCGGGCGAGACCTACAACATCGGCGGGCATAACGAAAAACAGAATATTGAGGTGGTTCGCACCATTTGCGCTATCCTCGATGAACTCGTCCCGCTTCATTCCCGCGACTTATCCTGTCATTCCCGCGACTTATCCTGTCATTCCCGCGAAGGCGGGAATCCAGTCTCTTACGCTGATCTCATCACTTTCGTAACCGATCGGCCTGGCCATGACATGCGCTATGCCATCGATGCCACAAAAATCGAGCGCGAACTTGGCTGGGTGCCGCGTGAAACTTTTGAAACCGGGCTGCGCAAAACGGTGCAGTGGTATCTCGACAACCAGTGGTGGTGGGAGCCGCTGCGCGAGCGCTACCAGCGTGAACGCCTCGGTTTGAAGAAGTAGTTCGCTCGCTTCGGGGCGGCATTGCAACGCTGCGCATCTTTTTTCTGCTAAGTCGGCTGCGGTCGGGTGATGCTTCGTTCGTGCTCGTGCTCGTGCTCGTTATCGCACCTGGGCGCGCGCTATCCTGCGGCGCCCTGGCACTTGCACATCCTGTGCGGCGTAATCGCTTCGGGGCGGCATTGCAACGCTGCGCATCTTCGCTTATGCAAAGCCGCCCCTGCGCCGGCCTTGGTCTGACACCTGTGCTTTTGCAAAGCCGCCCCTGCGCAGGCATGACGTTCGCGAACTACCGGGTTCAAACATCACTAACGATCAGCGATTCAGCCGCAGGCGTAGATGCATGCAGCTGAAATTCCTGCCCGCCGCGTTTTTTTCTTTGTGGCTTTGCGGCCTGGAGTAGGGTATTCTGTAAAAAAAAATTGAGGTCGTTATTGATGAAAAAATTGTTGATAGTATTCGGCACCAGGCCGGAGGCGATCAAGATGGCGCCGCTGGTGAAAGAGTTGCAGAAGCATGCGGAGCATTTTGAAACAAGGGTTTGTGTAACCGCGCAGCATCGACAGATGCTCGATCAGGTGCTGGAGATTTTCGCTATCGAACCGGATTACGATCTCGACATCATGAAGCCGGGCCAGGATCTCTACGACGTTACCGCCAACGTGCTGCAGGGCATGAAGACTGTTCTGGGCGAGTTCAAACCCGATCTGGTTTTCGTGCACGGCGATACGACGACTTCGTTTGCGGCGGCGCTGGCGGCTTTTTATCAGCAGATTGCCGTGGCACATATCGAGGCGGGTTTACGCACCCGTAATCTTTACAGTCCCTGGCCCGAAGAGGCAAACCGGCAGCTTACCGGTCGCCTGACCGCCTGGCATTACGCTCCGACCGAGCTTTCTGCCCACAATCTGCGTTGCGAAAATGTGCGCCCCGAGCAGATTGTCGTTACCGGTAACACGGTTATCGATGCGCTACTACTGGCGTTGCAGAAGATCGAAGTTGACCCGCAGCTGGCATCCGGGCTTGAGAAAGAGCTTGAAAGTAATGGTTTCAGGCTTGGGGCCGGGCGCAGAATCATTCTCGTCACCGGTCACCGCCGTGAGAATTTCGGCCAGGGTTTCATCGATATTTGCGCCGCGCTCAAAGAAATCGCTTTGGCGAATTCCGATGTCGATATCGTCTACCCGGTGCATTTGAATCCGAATGTGCAAAAGCCGGTCAATGAGCTTCTCGGTAAGGTCGACAACGTTTTTCTGATTTCACCCTTGAGCTATTTGCCGTTCGTTTATCTGATGAGTCGTTCGTATCTGATTATCACCGACAGCGGAGGAGTGCAGGAAGAAGCGCCGGGGCTGGGCAAGCCGGTGCTGGTAATGCGCGATACCACCGAGCGCCCCGAAGCGGTCGAGGCCGGCACGGTGAAGCTGGTCGGCACCGATCGGGCAAAAATAGTTGCCGCTGCAACCGAGCTGCTTGGCGATGCAGATGCTTATCGCAGGATGAGCCAGGCGCATAACCCCTATGGTGATGGCACTGCCTGTGCGAAGATCGTTGCTCATCTTCTTTCAAAGGCATTTCGACTGGGGTGACAAATTTCAATGAATAAACTGTTTTCAGCAGCAGAGTCGCCTTGGCATTGAACGCATTATGGAGCGCATTACCGAGTTGGCTGAACTAACTTCCTATGCGGCCAACCATTCTTGACCCGTTTACGGGAAAAAGCTATAATGGCATGGCGTTCGTAGGGGTCGACCCATGTTTCGGCCCGCATTCCAGATTTGGAGTCTCATTGATGCCCCTGCCTGCAAAATATTTGAATCCTTTTACCGATTTCGGCTTTAAAAAGCTGTTCGGTGAAGAATAC
>CAZQUE010000135.1:0-9208 GCA_964596185.1 uncultured bacterium
GGCGCCGCAGGATTCGCCTGATCGCGCCTAGGTGCGAGCACGAGCACGAGCACGAACGAAGCATCGCCCGACCGCAGCCGGCTTCACGACAAAAGACGAAGACGCGCAGCGTTGCAATGCCGCCCCGAAGCGATTACGCCGCACAGGATGTGCAAGTGCCAGGGCGCCGCAGGATTCGCCTGATCGCGCCTAGGTGCGAGCACGAGCACGAGCACGAGCACGAACACGAACGAAGCATCGCCCGACCGTAGCCGGCTTCACGGCAAAGGACGAAGACGCGTAGGGTAGCAATGCCGACCTGAAGATGATAGTTGTTGAAGGCCACAGCAGCAAGATCGGTTGCAACATCGCATCTAGTCAGGTTCTCAACGTTTAGCGTGAAAAAAAGTTCTGCGTGATTTTTCGCTTTGCTTTTACTGCTGCATTTGCCGATATTTTTAGTAGAGGTATGCAGTTATGACGATTAGACCAATTGACCTGAAAACAAATCTTATGGCCAACGATGACGCCAGTCGCCTGCGTGAAGCGCAAAAGGCTCAGGAAGCAGGACTGGCGGAAAATGTCAAACAGCACAAAGACGAGAGTGACCACAAGGCCGAATCGGTGCAAAAAACCGAAGGTACTGAAGATAAAGTTGTGCGCAAAGAGGACGAGGAAGAAGAGAAAAAAGGCAAAAAACAGACAACAGCTCAGGCAGAAAAAAGAAAAAGTGATGAAAAAGAAGAAGAGAAAAAAGAACATCCGAAAATTCCCGATGGCCTGCGTGGCCTGAAAATCGACGTCAAAATATGAACAAAAGCTCTCTTCTTTTCCTGCTGCTGATTTTTTGCATGCAGATTTCGCCCAGCCAGGCAACCAATGTTGATGACGCATGGCTATTCAATCGCCAGGGTCTTTTCAAGGCCAGCCAGGGCGACCACGCCGGAGCGATCAAGGATTTTGAAAAGGCCTGCCGCCTGAACCCCTTTGATGACAATGCTCTGGCCAATCTGGCCTGCGCCCGCAACAATCTTGGCGTCATTCTCGCCAATCAGAAAAACTACACCGAGGCTATCCGGCATTTCAACGCCGCCAAAGCCCAGAAACCCGAAGATATTTCAATTCGCCTTAACCTGCTGTCGACCCTGGTAACGGTAAAAGATGCCGCGGCAATCGAACGGGAAGCAACAGAAATTATCGCTCTTCGCCCAAACGATGTCGAAACGGTATTGAAAGTCGCAGCGGCTTTTCAAAATAGCGAAAACGCCCTTGCAGCGCAGACCACTCTTGAAGCTCTGGCCGACCGGGTTCCCGACGAGGGTCGGGTTCATGAAACGCTGGGCCGCCTGCTCTATCGCAGTGGCGATCTCAGTGAAGCTGAATATCATCTGAATCGCGCCCACAATCTTGATCGTGCCGGCAATGAAAAGGCACGGACTCTGCTCGAACAGATTCGCCGGGAAAACCAGGTTAATCAGCACTCACACAGTTATTCGAGCATTCATTTTGCGTTGACCTGCCACGAATCATTTTCCGAAGAATGGGCCGAAGGCCTGCTCGAGCTGCTTGAAGAAGCCTACGAGCAGATCGGTGAGAAGCTTAACTTTTATCCGTCGCAGCGTTCACAGGTTCTGGTTTTTCAAACCGAAGATTTTCGTAACGTCCATGATCTACCGGAATGGGCCGGCGGTGTCTACGATGGAAAAATCAGGCTGCCGGTGCCAGGCAGCTCGGTAAATCCTGATTTTCTGCGCAATGCCATCCGCCATGAATACACGCATCATGTCGTCTTTCTGCTCGCGCGCGGCAATTGCCCGATCTGGCTAAACGAAGGACTGGCACAGATTTTTGAATTCGATTCAGAGATTAGCAGTGTCGACGCCGGGTTCAATCCTGAAGTCGAGATGCTGCAAAATTTTGCCAATGCCATTCGCAGCGCAGAAAACCGTCGACAAGTCGCCGCAATCTACCGTAACGCTCATCTGACAACCTTGAAAATGGTTGCTGAAGCAGGCTGGGCTTCTTTGGCCGAGATTCTCGAAAAAATGGGCAAAGGTTTTGCATTTGAACAGGCTGGAAAAGAAATCCTCGGTTACCTGCCGATAAACCTGCAACAAGAGAAATAACAGGCCGCTCAGGCCTTAGAATCCGCCCGCGTAAAGGGTAAAATAAGCGGCACGCAATACCATCTGGATAACTTCAAGCAACACCAGGCAGAGCATCGGTCCAATATCGATGAAGCCGCCCCCGGCCGGAATCAGCACCTGAAAAATTTTCAGCAGGCGATCGATGGGATTGGCTACTTTCTGCAAAGGTCCAGGTAGCTGGCCGGGCATTATCCAGGTCAGCAAAACCCTTATGAAAATAACGATCTGAAGAAGTCTGATCAGATTGCTCAGCAAATAAAGCATGTTTTAACCTGCAAACAACGCGGTACCGACTCGCACCAGCGTTGCCCCTTCCTCGACAGCGATTTCAAAATCGTTGGACATGCCCATCGACAATTCACGAGCATGATATGCCGGCCCTTCCAGTTGGCGACTGCTTTCGAAAATCCGGGCCAGCTTGCGGAAACAGGCACGAATGACCTGTTCTTCGCCGACGAATGGAGCCATGCCCATCATGCCGACAATATCCAGATCAGGATGTTCACGAAATCTGCCAATTATGTCAGGCACCTCTTCCGGTGCGAAGCCTTGTTTGGTAGCTTCTTCGGAAATATGCACTTCTAGCAGACAGGGGCACTTTCGCCCGGTTTTACGCGCAAATTCGGCAAACTGTTCGAGCAAATCTACGCGATCGATCGAATGCACCAGTTCAGCCACCGGGTAAACATACTTAACCTTGTTCGACTGCAGCGGGCCGATAAAGTGCCAGTGCAGTCCGACATCGACAAGGTTCTTCGCCTTATCTCGCAGCACCTGGGGTCGGCCCTCAGCGAAAATCGTCTGGCCGGCTGAGAACATTTCCCTTATTGCCGATTCATCGACGGTTTTCGACACCGCAACGAGTTTTGCCGAACCAGGTTCGCGGCCACTGCGTTTTTCGGCAGTGCGGATAGCTGATAAAACATGATCAAGATTGGTTTGCAGCGACAATTTTCAGCACCTCCCGACAACCAGGCCTAACGTTCAGGTCGGGTTCTCATTCTCAGAATGTTAACAGAAACCGGTTTTACCGGCAACCTTGACGCGGCTTCGCGGTTCCAGGTAATGCTGAGGGAGTCGGGCTCGAGGTTGTCAATCCAGCGCTGCAGGTTTCCGCCGATGCAGCCACCGTAAATTCGCACTTTCAGACTTTTGCCACTGAACACACTACGGAAGTTTACCGGCCCGGTCTTGTGCGAACGCGACTGGGTCGTATAGACGCCGGCACCCGGCTTGTAGATCAAGGCGTTGATCAGCCATTCGCGTGCGGCATCGACGAATTCAGGCTCGGGGTTGTTCTCATTGATGTATTTTTCCAGATCAACGGTCGATAAGGCGGTGCCATTTCCGGCTACCAAAAACAGATTGAGGTTGGAATCAACGTTGGTCGGGCCGGTCAGAAAAATATGTCTTGGAGTGACGATGACGAGATCAGAGCCGATTTCTCCGCGCAGATAAACCGAGCGCTCGCTGAAAATGATTCTTGCGCCACCGAGGTTTTCGCTGCTGAGATTGTTGAAACCGTTGAATCTGGTGTCGGTCGATAAAACGATGTGCTGATCCTTGATCTCATCCTGTTCATTCGAGACCGAATTCGCGGTCAGATAACTGTCCGAATAGAGATGGTTTTCGCCGGGATGGTAATCGACACTAGTGGGAGCGCCGGCTTTGAAGCCACGACCAAGCTCGTCGACATAGATTCCGTTCTTTTTGGCAAATTCACGCAGAAAGGCAAAATCAGGCCGCCATTCGGGAATGAATGAAGAATAAAGCGCTGAATCGCGGTCAATGATCACATCAGGCGGATTTCGCCCTTCAGCCCGATTTGCCGCATCATGAAGGCGGTAACTGGAATTGAGCGCCACAGCCGTGTTGCCCAGTTCGATTCCCGGCTGACTGTTGCCGCGACGATAGAAATAAAGCGCAGTCTGCACCGGGCCAAAGAACTTGTGAGAATCGACGACAATCGGGGTTTGGCAATACAGGGGACCGCGACAGGGCGAATCGGCGTATTTGAACCATCTGCTCCCGAAATTGCCGACCATTTTGCTACCGTCAGAAGACTTGAAAGGATCCTGACCATCGGGCACGAACATTTTATAAAGCAGTGCAGGATCGTAGCAAATTCCCATGCGATCGAGAACCCCAGCTTCGAAAAGCTCGCTGTTCTGCTCAACAAAAGCTTCGAGCGACTCGGCTTTTTCGACCCAGGGCTGAATTGGACGGCCATAATAGAATTCGTCGAGACTTTCAAACACGGCAAAGGTCGCTGAAAGGTCGTATAACTGCACGACCACAGCATTGGTATAGCGATGGCGACCGCAGCGCCCTTCGCTGATAACCTGAAACCGCAGCGATTCATCGATCAGGGGCGTTTCAGCCATATCGTCATCGCCAAGTTTGCGAATGCCAACGATTCTGAAAGAGCAATCGGTCTTCAGGCCATAGCTTTTCCAAACATCGATATCAAGGCTGTTGGCGAAAAAATTAGTCGTCAGAATTCTGGTGTTGGCGGTGCGATCGGTGTGATTTAGTATCGAGCGCATCTTTTCGACCGCATAGTGAGAACCGGACTCAGCCGCCAGTCGCGCTTGACGTTCGGCAATACGAACTTCGCCCAGATCACGGTCGGCGCGGTAGACGCGAAAAACCAGTGCGGCCAGCAGCAGAAGAATAAAGGACAACATGACCACAATCGGCACTACAGAATGTTTTTCAGCGTTCTGTCTGTTCATTGGTTCCTCAGATTGATCACCCGGCGAAACTGTTTTATTTCACCGGAATTATCAGGGGCATTAACTTTGAAAGAGATTTCCAAACGATCGGGACCGAGGCGAAGGAATTTGCCTTCACGACAATTTGCGACCAGCGGGTTGTTGAAGCGGCCAAGTCGACGCAGACCCGCCGAGGCTGAAGCATTGCGGGAAACATAGTTCAGACTGTTCTGGCTGAACGAAAAACCTTCCTGGGCAATCGAGGGCAGAAGGTTTCCTGAATTCATCGCCGACCGGTAGAAACATTCTTTATCCGGGCCAGAGACAGGAAAACTCACGATAACAGCGTTTGCCAGTTCAAGACTGACTTCATCGAGCACCTGATTGACGTTTCGAACCCACTCGTATTTTTGTTGAGCTTTTTTGAAATCATCGGACTGCAGCATGAAAAAGAACACCGACGCGCCGATTGCAACGGCGAGAAAAAGCGTAAACAGCATCAATTCCCAGATTGTAATTCCTTTTTTATTCATGGTTTGTTGCGGGTGCGCAAATGCTCCATCGTCAAAGTTTTCGTAAACGGAAACCAGCCCCAGCGAACCTGGGCTCTGGTCATAACCAGGCCTTCAAAATCCGGGTGCGGAAATGATTCTACCTTGCCGGTCAGGCCAAGATCTTCGCAGCCTTTTACCGGCTTGAATTGCGGGCGGAAGCTCATCTTTTCAAATGGTCGGCACAATGCCTCTTCGAGAAGATTTTCCAGTTCAACTGAAGCGCGGAGGTGCACATCGGATTCAAACATCGGAATTGCCTTGATCGACCACAACTGCACGAAAGGCCAGAGAAAAAAGGTGGCAATACCTAAGTAGAGCAGGTTTTCAAAGATTGATCTTGGTTGATTTTCATTCATAGCAGTTCAGTTCAAACTCGAATATTCTTTAAGTTCTTTGATAAAGCGCTCGGCCATGATGATCTTTTCCTCATCTTTAGTGGCCTGAATGTATTTCTGCCAGCTTTCGATCGCTTCGACGGTCATCCCGAAACGCTCATAAATTACTGCCAGATTGAATAAAGCTTTATCGAGGTATGGATCCTGTTTCAGAGCTGCCTGATAAACTTCGATGGACTCTTCGTAGCACTGATCCATGTCGAGAAGGCAGGCCAGGTTATAAAGCGCCTGTGTATTGCGAGGGTAGATGTTGAGAATTTCGCGATACTTTTCAACCGCCCCTTCAAGATCATTGGCGCGAAATTTTTCGTAGGCATCGTTCAGACGCCGCGAAAGATCAGAATGCAGGGCAGGCATGACTTTTTGTTTCTTCATGACGACTTTTTTGCCTGTGCGACTGACGCCACCGGCGGAATATTGTCGGTAATAGTGTTTAACCTTTTTTACGTAGTTTTTAGTTTCGCGAAATGGCGGAATGCCGCCGTATTTGTCGACATTGCCCGGGCCGGCATTGTAAGCCGCCAATGCTTTTTCAACACTGCCGTCAAAACGTTTGAGCATCATGCGCAAATAGGCAGCGCCGCCAAGAATGTTCTGGCGGGCGTCGAATGAATCGCTGCAGCCAACGAGTCTGGCTGTTGAAGGGATAAGTTGCATCAGCCCTTGAGCGCCTTTAGACGATCTGGCATAGGGATCGAAATCAGATTCTACCTTGATTACCGATTTAATCAGATATGGATCGATAGAATGTTTGGCGGCAGCTTCGTTGATGTATTCGGAATAGGTTTCGTCGTTGGGTAGAAGAAATTTCTGGGCCTGGTAGCTTGAGTGTGGGGCGAAAGAAGATGCAGGTGTTGGCGAATCCGGGCCTTCGCGATCTTTTTTGGTGGTAACGATTATCTTGTAATTTTTATTTGGCGGATTATCGGTCAGATAGAGTCGTCCCTGCTCATCGCGATAGGAATAAATCGCTGCAGAAACAGGCACTGAAGCCAGTAGAGCCGCAATCGCACCAAGCCAGACAAATTTTCTCAACCAGAAACCTCCTGCACAGGCATGAAAATATGCTTCAATAGTAGATCGGCAATCTCAAGCCAGAAGCTTAAACAAATTTTTGCATCAGAGATGATTTCAGCTTGATGAAAGTTTTCGACAAATAAAAAAGGCCGTCAGTCAAAACGGCCTATTTTGTAATTCCTTATTAAATTCGCTTATGAAAAGACTTACTGCTCGATTCAATCGTTGTTGCGGTGCAGATATTCCCAGCTCAGTACGCACGAGGTAAAATGCCAGGTGTCATCTTCGGAAAGTTCCTTAGCCTCGGCAATCTTTCTAGCAATGCCCTCGCAGAGCCAACATTCCCTTTCCTGGGTAGCATACATTTGCATCAGCATTTCAAGGGTAGGAGGTTCAGAAGGGCTTGGGGGCACGACCTGTGCCTGTTTGTTCTGCACCGACTCACATTGAGAACTGGCGTTTTCATTTGAAATATCAAGAACGGGATTTAAAGTCTGCACGGCGATGGTGTTACTCATTACTACCTCAATCTCACAAGTTCATATCTGCATCGGGTTCGGCAATTATAAAAAGTTCAAACTGCTAAAGCAAATCAGCACGACTTTTTTGACCTAGGCCACCAGCGGTTTCTAAAAAAAAATCCGTAAGTCTTCCCTCTTATAAAGACAGGTAAAAAACTTTTTTTCGTGCACAATGCACGGTGCACAGACTCCGGCCTTTCTAAGAGCAGACTAAAGACAATTTTCAGCTCAGCAAAGTTTTTTCTTCGGGAAGGTTTTCATTGTAAAAGTCAAGCAGGGCATTGCGAAACTGCATGCGCAGGTGGTCACGCAATGCTGATCTGGCCTGGGCAACCGCTTTTTTGTGGCGGGTCACGATTTTATCGGGGTCGATATCCGGATCATCGTAATCTTTAACCGAGTTTTGATCAGTCAGCCATTTTTTCATGTCAATCATCTTTTTTATCTCCTGAAAATGCGCTTTTATTCTAAATCGGTAAAAGTCGAGCAAAACTTGACAAGGTCATTTACCAACGTTTTTGCTTTTCTCTTGCATTAACCGACAAAAGCTTTAATCCCAAACATAAATTCACCCAAATTTGTTTCAACTGTAAGTTCCTCTCCCCGACCTTCCCGGACAAACCCGGGCAATCTCACAGAACTAGCAATAATCAACGCAATCGGCAAGCTCGAAAAAGCTGGCGAACCAGATTAACGGACATAAGTTGGCTTAATCTGCATACTAGAAAAAAGTTGGCAAGCCTCACTTGCAGGACAAAATTGGCTTAACCTGCATACTGGAATAATTTGGCAAACCTCACTTGCACGACAAAGTTGGCTTAACCTGCATACTGAAATAATTTGGCAAGCCTCACTTGCACGACAAAGTTGAAAACTTGCCGGCTTTCAAGTTTTCCACCCAGCCTTCCGAGCCGCCACCATTTTTCATATTTTTTTTGTTTTAAACATTTATTTGTTTTAAAATATTTTTTGCTTTTTCTTGTTTTTTTGCAAGAAAAATGCCGTTGAGATAATTTTTATTATGTAAACCCTACAAAGCATTTTTGCTGAAAAACGAAACATCACCCGACCGCAGCCGGCTTAGCAACAAGAAACGAAGATGCGTAGCGTTGCAATGCCGGCCAGTATTGGCAGAAAACTCTGATAGTTGTTTAAGGCCGCGGCAGGCAGGAATTTCAGCTTCATGCGTCTACGCTTGCTCGTTTTTCTTGGCAAAAACAACGCGCGCGCGATCGACACGCGAACTCGAAGCCTCATCCTGAGGCCTCGTTCGCGGCTCAGCATCCGGCTTCGCCGGTCGATCTCTGCGGCTTTTGTTTTTGAGAAAACCGGCAAGCTCCGACAGCATTGCGCTGAAAAACCCTGCCCTGCCCGCTGCGCTATCATCGCCAGCTGCTAAAGCATAAGAAGCCGCGAAGGGGCGGCTTTGCTTAAGCAAAGGTGTCAAACCACAACCTGCGAAGGGGCGGCTTTGCATAAGCGCAGACGTCAGAACCAGGCCAGGGGCGGGTGCTTGCGCAGTGAATGCTGACGAAGACGGCCCTGACTCTCTGAACAAATGGCCGCAAAAGCGTTGTTGCACGACAGGAAGTCGGGCAACCTCGCCGGCCTCCAGGGATGGAGGCTCGGCGGGGTTTCAACGCGTTGCGAGACATTAGTGAAGCCAGAGTCAGGAGACGGCGTAGTTGCATGAACGAAGCATCACCCGACCGCAGCCGGCTTAGCAACAAGAAACGAAGATGCGCAGCGTTGCAATGCAGCCCCGTATTTGCAGAAAACTCTGATAGTTGTTTAAAGCCGCGGCAGGCAGGAATTTCAGCTTCATACGTCTACGCTTGCTCGTTTTTCTTGGCAAAAACAACGCGCGCGCGATCGACACGC
>CAZQUE010000136.1:0-8974 GCA_964596185.1 uncultured bacterium
TTCCGCCTGATTTCAGAAAAATCTGCGCCACGCATCGCATGCTTCTTTAAAAACAGCATTATACTCTCAACGGCTTTAGGCAACGGATCATGAATTTCAATATGGTCAAAAATATCACCTTTATCTTTTCCGATGAAACGACCACATTGTATCCAGCCACTCGGAAAATGAAACTGCCGATCTTTACCGTAAAGAAGAATGCCGCCATGACTTGGGACCAATCGCCCCTGCTCTTGAACTAGAATTTTCAGGCTCTGCAGGTTTTTATCATCTATTTTCCGACTGCTGAAATCAGATTGAATTGCTTCAACATCAATATCTTCAACCGTCAGCTGTGGCATTGGTAAAGTATCGAAAGATACACCAGCTACGCCACGTTGAAGTTCAGACATATTCGCCAGTATTAACCTGGATGCCTGCCTGCGCAGGCATGACGATCGTGTCATTCCCGCGAAAGCGGGAATCCAGTATTCATAGAAACTAAACAAAATCGAAATACAAGTCCTTCCAATCCGGATTGGTTTTCTCGATTAGATTCAATTTCCAGGCGCGTTTCCATTTTTTCATTTGCTTTTCTCTCACTATAGCATTTTCCATTGAATCGTGAAATTCATGGTAAACAAGCGTATGAACATTGTATTTTTTGCTGAAACCTTCGACCAGATTGTTTTTATGTTCCCAGACTCGTTTAATCAGATCACTTGTGACGCCAATGTAGAGTGTTCCGTTTCTTTGGCTGGCAAGAATATAAACGCATGGCTGCTTTTCTTTATGTTTCATAATGCCTTATCCCTATTAATCTGGATGCCTGCCTGCGCAGGCATGACAACTGCGTCATTCCCGCGCAGGCCTAACGACCGTGTCATTCCCGCGAAGGCGGGAATCCAGCATTCCCCTGTCCCAGCCTGGATGCCTGCCTTCGCAGGCATGACGAGAAGAGGCCGGGATGCGTGCCTGCGCAGGCATGACGAGAAGTGGCGGGATGCGTGCCTGCGCAGGCATGACGGTTGGTTTGAGCCTCATACCTTTGCCATCAGTGAGTTTAACAGATTGGTCTGTTTCTCGGTAGCATCGGTAAGATTTTGTTCAAGCCTGTCACACAGCTCCATCAAAGCGTCTACCTTTTCAACAATTCGCTGCTGTTCTTTTACTGGCGGAATTGGAATAACAAACTTACCAACATTCGTCATACTTAAGTTTGCTCTTGCATTTTCGACTTGATTGTCAAACATGTATGAAATACAAATTTCACTATTAAAGAAAGCCAAGAGATATCTTAAATTAAGGCAAACCCCGAGTCTTATCAGTCGAATCAAACATACTGCCTGATTTATGTTTGCAATATCTTCAAGGTAATAATATGAAACTCGGCCAATTGAAGCGCCAACGAGATTCATTAAAACGTCATTTTTTTGAAGTATGGACCTTGGCTCAATTTGATTAAATTTCTCTTCAACGTATTTCTTTTTGTCTAATCTAAGTTTGAAATTATCAACATTTTCACTAGTGATAAATAGAATACCATTTTCTTTGTCAGTATAATTTACTCCTTGCCAATTGGGCGACGATCCTTTTGTTATAAGACTTGTTAAATCATTGAGTCTAGCCCAACTCCATTTACTCGGAAGTTTAAATGGGATATCTTCAGATTTGATCGGGACCAAAGGCTTTGTAGCCTTGATTTTGCCTTCTTTGATCAGGCGTTTTTTTTCGGCTTCGATTTCTTTGAGTAATTCGCTGGCGGGTTGGTCGTTGGGGTCTTGTGGCACGAGTTTGCCCATGACGGCTAGTTGCAGGATTGCTTTGCGTAGTTCTGCGACGTTTTCTTTTACCGAATACAAAGAATTAAAATTTCCGGTGATAAAGCTCCAGGCGGCGGCAAAATCGGTCTCGGTTTTGGCTGATAGAAGCTGATCTATCGCAGCTTTATGAATTTTCAAGCGCTTTTCTTCGCGCTCTTTGCGCAAATTTTCAAGCTCATCAACCCTCGCCATCAGTTGATCAATCTTCTCAACAATCCGTTGTTGCTCTGCAAGTGGCGGTATGGGTAACAAAAATACTTTAATTTTTCTCAGAACTAGATTTTTATTACCAACTCCTTCAGTGCCTTCTTCTGAAAAACGTCTTATTAAAGGTGAGTTTATCAATCTCGTAAAAAATTTCGGGTTGGTAAAAGGTTTTACAATTTTCAATAATGCGACGCTTACAAAAAGACTAAATTCCTTCTCAACATCTATATCCACTGCTATTCCAGTAGTGCCAACTTTCGTAAGCAAAACATCGCCCTTTTCTGGAAAACATCGTTTCTTCAATTCTTGATGCTCAATAGGTGAAACAAATCTCGTATTTGAAAAATCAATAAATCCAGAGCTTAAATCTTTTACACTCAAGAAAGGAACGCCACTTTCTGTATAGTTTGGCGTGTGGTGAGTGCCATCAGTGACTAATTCGCATAGATTTTCAAGTCTTGTCCATTCCCAGGATTTTGGGATTTCATAGGGGATTTCTTCGGGCTTTATAGGTGGCAATGGCTTTTGCTGCTTGATTTTGCCTTCTTTGATCAGGCGTTTTTTTTCGGCCTCGATTTCTTTAAGCAGTTCGCTGGCGGGCTGGTCGTTAGGGTCCTGGGGCACGAGTTTGCCCTGCATAGCCAGGGTAAGAATCAGTTCGCGCAGTTTTTTTATGCCATCGGGCGCATCGAAGGCAGTATCGAAATGCTGTTCCAACAGTTTTCTTGTTTCTTTGTTCATTTTATGGCTCCAGGACTTCCCAGTGGCCGCCCTTTTTAGGCCCCACCCTCTTAACTTTGCCACTCTCCTTGAGTTTTGTCAGGTTCCATTCAACGCCCCTGGTTGTCAGTCCGGTTATCTGAGCAAGCTTTTCAATCGTGATGCCAGGTTCGTCTTTCATCGCCTGAATAATTTTTTCCGAAGTTTTTTCCGAAGTTTTTTCCGAAGTTTCTTCCACAGTCTTTTGAGGTGACACATTGGCATGTTCAGCATAAGGAAGAATTACCCGGATAAAATTCGGCTTGATTTCAAACACCTTGCGACCATATTTTTCGACTATGCGAGGAACCCCGGAACCAAGCTGTTCAACTATTTCAAGATCACGAAAAACTCTCATAAGCTCTTTGTTTCTGGGTGTAGAAAAGCCGCTGTAAAATTCTTCTTCTGTTACTCCGAATGGCAGCCCACCGGCCGAGGTTATTTCAAGCCGGTCCGAAAAAAATTCAAATTTTGGAACTGCACCATTTGAATAATCATTGTGAACAACTGCGTTAACAACGGCTTCACGCATTGCCATGCTGTTTATCATTTCTCTTTCCTGACGTAGAGGATAGCCTATTTTCGTAAAGACAGTGTTTTCAACGTCCATGCGGGCGAGAACATCCTGCAATGCCTTGATCAGCGAACAACGACCGAAATCACGGTTTTCAATCAGCTCAACCCGTGTTTTATCTGCATATTTGGCAACCTGAATGGAAACGCCATTTTCATCAGCAAGAAGATAAGCGGCAAAATTGGGCTTTCCTTCAGGAGTTAAAAGCTCGAGGTTCTGCATAAAAGCCTGGTTTAGATGCAGCCCTCTGCTTTCATAATAAATTTTAAGCTGGGCAAAAGTAAGATTCAGACGGGTTGATTCCATACGGCCGATAGTGTTTCGAACTCTTCGACTTAGCAGGGATTCAATCATGTCTCGCCGCATCGGCTCAGTTGCACTGCCAATGCGGATATAGCAGCCTTTCTCGGTCATGCCGTATTTTTTCAGGAAATAAGGTTTTTCAAGACCACTTGCGACAGTAATACATATAACCGGCTTCTCATCACTTTTTTCGAGGACTATGTCAAAAAGCCCCATAATAGATGGCTCAATGTTATTCTTCAGGCGATCCTTAATTTTTAACTGAACTGAATCCGGATCGGAGACACCTATGACTTTACCGGTTTTATCAATGCCAATCTGAATCTTGCCGCCATCATGCGAATTAAGAAAACCAGTAACCTCTTTTTCCAGGTTATCGGTAAGTTCCTGTTTGTTTTCGATGCGATTGCTTTCTGTCACTGTTCGCCACCGAGTGCCTTCATAAGCTCTTTTTTCAATTCATCGCGCACTTTGTTCAGCTCTGCGACGATCTCATCATATTCGGCCATCAATTCTACCGGATCGCCATGATCAACCAGCACTTCATGGGGGTTTTTACAATCGAGATTGTAATTTCGGGCAACGATATCTTCGACCGGTACTTTCCAGGCGTATTCGTTGGTTTTGCGTTTATACCACCAGGATTTTTCGCGATCGAATTCTTCAATGGTCAAAGGCTTGGATCGAGAATATGATTTGTATCCTTCTGGATACGGATGTTCGAAAAACCATACCTGCTTCGTCGGCCCGCCTTTTTCAAAGAAAAGCAAATTCGTGTTGATACTGGTGTAAGGCGCAAAGACACCTTTCGGCAATCTGACAATGGTATGCAGATTGAAATCTTCAAGCAGCTCGCGTTTCAGAGTGGTTTTTACCCCTTCGCCAAAGAGAAAACCATCAGGCAATACCACAGCGGCACGACCTGTATCGTGCTTGAGAATATGCATGATAAGCGCCATGAACAGATCGGCAGTTTCCCTGGTCTGATATTTTTTGGGAAAGTTGGTTTCGATGCCGTCCTCTTCCATGCCGCCAAATGGTGGATTGGTTATGACAATATCAACGCGATCTTTCGGGCCATAGTCTTTCAGCGGGCGGCTAAGGGTGTTGTCGTGACGTATGTTGGTCGGAATATCTATTTCATGCAGCATTACATTGGTCATAGCCAACATGTGAGGCATTGGCTTCTTTTCGACCCCATGAATGCTGTTCTCGATTGTCTTTTTGTCGGCAGGCTTCTTAACCTGCTTATGAAGATGCTCAATGGTGTTCACCAGAAACCCGCCCGTGCCACATGCCGGATCAAGGACGCTTTCACCGAGCTGCGGGTTAATTATATCTACCATGAACTGCGTTACTGCGCGTGGCGTATAATACTCTCCGGCATTGCCTGCAGCCTGCAGGTCTGAAAGAATCTTTTCATAGATATCATTGAACAGGTGGCGGTCATCAGATGAATTGAAATCAAGGTCTTCTTCAATAGTGTTGATCACCTGACGCAGAAGAGTACCTGACTTCATATAGTTGTATGCGTCTTCAAACACGCTGCCGACCACCTTGCCATGCGGCGTTACGCCAGCACTGGTAGCCAGCTTCTTAAGCGCAGGAAACAAATCGTTGTTAACAAAGTCGATCAATTCATCACCGGTCATGCCTTCAGGGTTTTTCGCCCAGTTAGCCCATCTGAATCTTGATTGCAGCGGTGACTTGTAGTTCGGAACCGTGATTTGCCACTCTTCTTCACGATCATCGAAGATTTTAAGAAACAGTAGCCATGCCATCTGGCTTATTCTCTGGGCATCTCCATCGACACCGACATCTTTGCGCATAATATCCTGAATGGTTTTAATGAGAGTTGTGATTGACACGCGTTATCTCCGTTATCTTTCAGGCGCAGTAAAGAGCTTCTTCAAGCTCCTGCAGCGCATTGTTATAGTTATCGAGGCCGCCAAAGTGTTTTATGATCTCGACAGGAGTGCCGAAATCCTTGAAGGGATCGATAGTTAATATCTGAGTTTTTTCAATGGTTACTACGCCTTCATCTGCGTATTTATCGAGAAGAGCTTCGAGCACCTTGCGGGCCTGTTCGCCGTATTTGCTGAAATAGTTTTTCTTTTTCACATTCTCGGCTCTTTCTTTGCGCGTCAGTGGTGGTTTATCCCATGCAACATGACAGATTATATCGAATGGATCAAGATTTTTGCCTATTTCTGCTTCAAGTTCTTCAAAGAAAATTCCATGGGTTGCCAGTTCTTCAATAATTATCTGCTTTTTCTCGGCACTGTTCCAGCGGGTCAGAAATTCATCCAGAGAAGCAAACTCAGCAGCAAGGGTTTTGCGGGTATAGTCTTTAAGCGATTCGGTGATAAGTTTGCCGTTGGCATCGAAATATTGAACACGCTCAGAGGCGACTTTCACTTCAACATTATTAACATAGTATTTTTTAGGTGGTTCGAGTGGCGGATCTTCTATCCAGTTGCCGCCATCTTCGCCAGTGGTGCCGCCTTCGGAGAATTCTTCGCCGGGTGGGTAATTTTCGCCGCTTTCTGAATCTTCATCTTCTGGTGGGGCCACAGGTTCGCCTGGCTTTGGTTTGTAAACAGATACCGGGTCACCATCGAAATTAGGATCGGCAAAAAGTTCTGTAGCTTTTTTGAAATCCATAATGGTGAAGAAATACTTGTTGAAATCTTCATTTATGCGGGTGCCGCGACCAATAATCTGTTTGAATTCAGTCATAGATTGAATTCTTTGGTCAAGAACGATCAGTTTACAGGTTTGCGCATCAACACCGGTGCTCATGAGCTTTGATGTGGTAGCGATTACCGGATAGGTCGATTCAGGAAAGATAAAGTTGTCGAGTTCGATTTTGCCTTCTTCGTTATCGCCGGTAATTCTCATGACATACTTGGAGTTTTTGGCAACCAGATCGGCATTCTGGTTGGCAAGAGCCTGTCGCATGCGCTCGGCATGGTCGATATTATCGCAAAACACTATGGTTTTATCGAAGCGATTGGTCAGGCGCAGAAACTCACTGATTTTAGCAGCAACCAGCTCGGTGCGTTTTTCCAGAACCAGGGCTTTATCCATATCTTTGAGATTATAAATGCGGTCTTCAATTAGATTGCCATTCTTGTCGAGCATATCCTTCGAGGGTCGCCAGCCTGAATCTTTGTCAATATCAATCCGCACGACCTTGTAGGGTGCAAGAAAGCCGTCGTCGATTCCCTGACGCAGCGAATAAGTGTAGATAGGTTCACCAAAGTAATCGATGTTCGACACATCTTTCGTTTCTTTTGGTGTTGCAGTAAGGCCAATCTGAGTGGCCGGAGAAAAATATTCAAGAATCTGTCGCCAGTTTGAGTCTTCGGCAGCGCTTCCACGATGGCATTCATCAACAATGACCAGATCAAAAAACTCAGGGCTGAACTGTTTGTAAATGTTCTTTTCTTCTTCAGTGCCGGTAACCGCCTGATAGAGTGCTAGATATATCTCATAGGACTTGTCGGCATTTCGATTCTTAATTTTGGTCATTGCTGAGCCAAAAGGTTTGAAATCATTGGTCATGGTCTGATCTACGAGGATATTGCGATCGGCAAGAAAGAGAATTCTCTTTTTTGTTTTTGATTTCCAGAGTCGCCAGATGATTTGAAAGGCAGTGAAAGTTTTGCCGGTTCCTGTGGCCATTACGAGTAAAATGCGATTCTGACCATTGGCTATTGCTTCTATAGTTTTGTTTATCGCCAGGAGCTGATAGTAACGTGGTGTCTTGTTACTGCCATCACTGTAATAGTCTTGAGTAATCAAGGCTTCCTGAGTTGGATTCAAACCCTTGTTAGCGGTCATCATCTGCCAGAGGGCATCAGGAGATGGGAACTCATCGAGGCTTATTTCTTTTTCAATCTGGCCATTGGTGACGAGGGCATTATGAAAGAGAAAGCCATCGCCATTGGAGCTGAACACAAATGGCACCTGCATCATTTCTGCATAGCCTAGAGCCTGCTGCATACCATCGCCAACGCTGTGATTGTTATCTTTAGCTTCAACTATTGCTATTGGGATATTCGGCTTATAAAAAAGCACATAATCTGCTCTTTTGTTTTTTGCCCGACTGTGCATCTTGCCCCGCACAATGATGCGACCGTTGGTAATATTGAATTCTTCACGTATCTGAGTGTTTATGTCCCAGCCTGCTTTTTCAAGAGCCGGAGTAATAAATTTTGTGCAGATGTCCCGTTCTGAAAGCTGCTTTTTATCCATTCTGCGATTCTTCTTCTCAGAAAGTTGATCTTTATGTTTCGCCATTTAATGCTTTGGCTGATTTCGGTATTGATTTCAGAATAAAACAATTGTTTGGAGCGTGCAAGTGAAAATTGCAGGTGAAGCTGGCTGTTGCAGATGATCTTACCGTAGTAAAGACTATAATTTATCTAACCTTTGGACTGGATTCCCGCCTGCGCGGGAATGACGAGAACAAAATGCCTTCGCGAGAATGACGAGGTGGCGTCATGCCTGCGGAAGCAGGCATCCAGGTTGGGTATAGTGAATACTGGATTCCCGCTTTCGCGGGAATGACAAAAACGCCATGCTTGCTTAGAGCTTACTCTAAAGCACAACAGACCCGAATTGCTTCGGGTCTGTGTGAGCTCCTGAGGAGGGACTTGAACCCCCGACCAGGCGGTTAACAGCCGCCTGCTCTACCACTGAGCTACTCAGGATCGCGTTCGTTGCTCGAACGTGAAAATGATATTAACATTTTCCATCCGGGTTTGCAACTACTTTTTTAAAATTTTTCAAGGTGCAGCTGGTTAAATTTTTCAGCGGCAACGACAAAGACTTCAAGTGATTCGGGCAGGGATTCCTGCGACTGGCGCAGCTCGGAAGGCGAGTAGACCGAAGAAAGATAGCGGCTCAGCTCGTAGCGAGCGGCATCATTTTCCGGGCGGTCGGTGAAACTGGCCAGGCGACCAATCTTGGCAGCGACAACCTCGGGACGATTTGGTACCCGGGTATTAAAAACGACGACCAGCTCGCCGGCACACCACTCTAGCGCCTTGCGCTCAATATTAATGTCAACCTGATGAAACTCGTCGATCTGCGAAATCTGACAAGTCTTCTTGAACGGCAGACCCCAGAAAGGCTCAATAATATCGACATTCTCAGCGCTCGGGTTTGTCCAGTCTGTTTTCGGTATGAAAACCGTTACGCCGAACTTGTCGCCGGGCACGCCATATTGGTCGGTGCGTGCATAAGCAGAAGAGATAATATCATTGTTCAGATCAACGATAAAAACCTTGTGGGCCAGATCGTCGAGCCAAATGTCACATTT
>CAZQUE010000137.1:0-8874 GCA_964596185.1 uncultured bacterium
AATCCCGGAACCAGGTTCCGGCTTGTCTTCAGGATGCACGAAAGAAATTCAAAAAGCACCTGGGAAAAAACTCTGTAAACCCCTGTTTAAACCGCTTTAAATGCCTGCCGCGAAGCGGTTTAGTTCAACGACTGTCATGACCGGAAATGGCCAGACGGCGCGGGACTTGCTCCGCAAGGCCCGTGATCGGCTGCCATTTTCCGCGTCGATGCACTTGTTCGACGGTTTTTATTCATCAATGAAATAGTCTGAATCAATTTTTTTGAGTTCGTAAATTTTTTCAACTGATACTCCAACATTATGGTCTATCATTAAGTCTGCAAGCATCGGACCGTCAATCAATACGACCTTTGCATCAATTCTTTGAGTATATTCGGCTGCTTCTTTTGAAAAGTTTGATGTAGTTATAAAAACGCCTTTTCTTGATCTCTGGCCAGTTAATGCTCCAACAAATTTTTGAATTTCAGGTCGTCCGACCGTTCCTTCCCATCTTTTGGCCTGAATATATAAATTGTCCAAGCCTAACTTATCTTCACTTATTACTCCATCAATCCCTTCATCTCCGCTCTTGCCAATTGCTGCTCCGGCACCTTTTCTTGAACCACCGTATCCCATTTTTAGAAGTAAATCCACCACGACTCTTTCAAAAAAGTCTGGTGCACAAGATTTAAGTTTCAGAAGAATTTCATTTGCCAATTCGTTCTTAACTTGTGAATAAGCCTTATCAATCAATTCATCAGGCGTTTCAGATAAGTCCTCAGTATCATCGATTTCATCTTCTTTTTCTTGCCCCTTTACCCGGCTTGTGAAAGAAACAAATTCGGGAAACTGCCTTAACAATTTGCCATCTATTCTTGAAGGTTTTTGTTTTAACAGGCTCTTTCCTCTATCAGTTATTTTGAAAAAACCCCTTCTCGTAAATAGAATCAAGCCAGCCTTCAACAAATACGTTTTTGCCCAGGCAGTTCTATTGTGAATTAAAGTCTGCGTGCCACTTGGCAAAAGTTCTTTGCGCTCTAAATCGCTTAATTTAAAGACTTGTGAAAGGTGCTCTACAGATTCTTTTACCGATTTTTCTTTTCCATCAGAAAGAAACGTGAGCAGCGGTAGCATAATGGTTTGGTAGTCTGGAATTGACATTTATTTTTCCTTTCACTTTTCTATTTCCGTCGAACAGATATTATGCAGAATCATTAAATATTTGATATTTCACATTGTTGGATATTGAATATTGGCATATTCTGAATAATCATGATATTGCAGTGAAAGATCCTCCTGTCTGCTTGTCTTTTCGCCTATTTTACTACCGGGATGCCGCAAAGTAAAACTCTTTTTTGAAATTCCGAATCAGCAACCAGGAATGCATGCAAAATTCCCTTGGATTTTAATTCAAAAATGTGGAAAAATGATTTCAACTTTAATTAAACTCCGGGAGAGAATTTAGATGAAAATTCCATCGATAAAATTAGGCAAATACCTGGCAATTATAGCCTTGTTAGTCTGCTTGCCCCTGGGACAGGCCTTAGCCGCCAATAACCGGTTCGCCGCCGAGCACGAAGAGGCGATCAAAAAGGCCAATGCTATTAAGGCCTCTGAAATTCAACATCGCATGGAATTTATGGCGACCATTGTCGATGGGAAAGCTACCGATAAGCTTGTTAAACAAAGATATGAACGGTTTAACAAGGATGGCCTGCCAATTCAGGAAGTGAATTTCGATGAAGACGGAAAGCTGATGTCCAAGTGGACCTATGAGTATGCTGATACCTATGTCACTAAAAAATGCTTCTTCTGGGGCGAAAAGCTCAATGACGAATACTACTATAAATACGACGAGAAAAAGAGGGTTGTTGAAGAACGCAAAGTGGATAATGAAAAAAAGACCTCAAAGGTCGTCAAATACGCTTATGACAAAAATGACCTCGTAATTGAAGAAATCAAAGAACCCGCAGACAGAAACAAGTTTTTCAAACGTGACGAACAGGGCAGGGAACTTGAATGCTACTACCTCGATAACGGCCAGAAAAAAATCATTGCCAAAAAATGCTATAACGATAAAGGACAGTTGATCGAGATCGCTTATCCGGCAGGCGGACCAAACAACAAATGGCTTTATAAATATGATCAGCAAGGCAACGAAATTGAGTTCCGTGACCAGGATTTTGATGAAACGACAATAAAACAATCAAAATACGATGACAAGAATCGATTGATTGAAACAATCAGGTGGAACGAAGGGGAAAACGAGAAAAAACGCGTAGTTTACAGCTATGACGGCAATGACAATTTAATCGAGGTCAAGGGTTTCAAAGGACAAGAGCTTGAATACAAAAGAACCATGACCTATGATGCCAATAAAAAGATGCTTAAAGAGGCAAGCTCAAACCTCAAGAACAACTCGCAAGAAATTATAACCTGGAAAAGAAACCAACACGGACTCGAAGAAGAAGAAAGAATCGTCGATGCAGATGGCAAATTGAAAAGCCTGAAAATCTGGCGCAGCAAGGGCTGGAAAGACAACTAGATTTTATTGCAAAAGTTTAAGCAGCATCTATCAAGGCGATCGTTTTTCCTTTTTCGCCTTTTTAAAAAAGACTTGCCCTTTATAGCCTAAGTGTTATAATAACGCTCGATCGGCATTAATTGCCGCTAAACAAAAGAAATTTCAGGAAGGAAATGAAATCTATATGAAACGTATCCGCGTCGTACAATGGGGCTTTGGAGCCATGGGCAGTGGCATGGTCAAACTGATGCTTGAAAAAGAAGGCCTTGAAGTTGTTGGCGTTATCGATAAACGCCCTGAAATCGTCGGCAAAGATATCGGCGAAGTTCTCAATCTTGGCCGCGAAACCGGCATTAAAGTGACCGACAAAGCCGAAGATATACTAAAAAAAGAAAATGTCGACGTTTGCGTTCATGCCGTTCATTCATTTACCAAAGTCGTTTTTGATGGCCTCAAACTCATCCTCGAACGCGGCATCAACTGCGTTACCATCGCCGAAGAAATGGCCTGCCCCCAGGCCCAGGAACCCGAACTGGCCAAAAAACTCGACGAAATCGCCAAAGCAAACGGCGTTACCATCCTCGGTACCGGCGTCAACCCCGGCTTCGTTCTCGACCAGCTGGTTATTAACCTTTCCGGCGCCTGCCTCAACGTTAAACGCATCGAAGCCTCTCGCATCAACGACCTTTCGCCATTCGGCAAAACCGTTATGGAAACCCAGGGCGTCGGCACAACCCCCGAACAGTTCGCCGCCGGCATCAAAGACGGCTCCATCGTCGGCCACATCGGCTTCCCCGAATCAATTCGCATGATCTCCGACGCCATCGGCCTCAATGTCGATAAAATCGAAGAAACCCGCGAACCAATCATTTCCAATACCGAACGCGAAACTCCGGTTGTAAAAGTTAAGCCCGGAATGGTCGCCGGTTGCCGCCACATCGGTATCGGCTATGCCAACGGCAAAGAAGTCATCAAACTTATTCACCCCCAGCAGATCCACCCCGAAGTTGAAAACGTCGATACCGGCGATTACATCAACATCGAAGGCGATCCCAATATCAATATGTGCATCAAGCCCGAGATCCCCGGCGGAAAAGGCACCATGGCCGCTGCCGTAAACATGATTCCCATCGTTGTGAAAGCTTCTGCCGGCCTCAAACGCATGTCTGACCTGCCGATTCCCGCATGCCTCATGGGTAATAGCGCATACGAAAGAGGTTGCTGATCATGAGTACAGAAGTTAAGGCCGGAACCTGGGTCGAAATCGAAAAAGTTCTTTTAACCCCCCAGCAAAGGGCACCGCAAGTGCCCGAAGATACACGCGCGACGCCTTATATCATGCGTGTTGCCGGCTTTTTAACTTCTGACGCCAAACCCGGCGACGAAGTCACCGTCAGAACCCTGATTGACCGCGAAGTCAGCGGGGTTCTGAAGGTGGTTCGACCCCATTATGAGCACAGCTTTGGCGAAACAGTCGAAGAGTTACTGACCATCGGTCTTGGAGGCAAAGCATGAGCAGGGATACATCTTATCAGGCAGTAATGGCGCGAAAAAATGAAATCATGAAGTCTTCGATGGGCATCGATTACGATGTCTACCGCCAGGGCGAAATCGCCTTCGACTACGAGCGCATGATGAACGACTGCGGCTTTTCTCTCGAAGATATCATCCGCATTCAGGCCGAAACCAAGGTCGGTAACACGCCCCTGTTCGAACTGCGCAACCTCACTGAAGCAGTGCGCAAAATCAGTGCACCAGGTAAAGGTGCACGCATCTTTCTTAAAGACGAAGCCGCAAACGCTTCTGGCAGCTTCAAGGCCCGCCGTGCTTCGATCTCGGCCTATGTGGCCGCCCAGAAGGGTTACAAAGGCGTAATTGCCGCGACTTCAGGAAACTACGGCGCGGCTGTAGCTTCCCAGGCAGCCCAGCGTGGCCTCAAATGCATAATTGTCCAGGAAGTGTTCGACTCACGTGGGGTGGGGCAGCCCGAAATCGTCGAAAAAGGCCGCAAATGCGAAGCTTTCGGCGCTGAAGTCATCAAGCTTTCAGTTGGCCCCGAGCTTTTTTATTATTTACTTCTAACCCTTGAAGAGACTGGTTTTTTCAATGCTTCTCTCTATACTCCATTTGGAATCAAGGGCGTCGAAAGTCTCGGCAGTGAAATTGCCCATCAGGTTAAAGCTGTGGCGGGAAAATTCCCCGATGCAGTTGTGGTAACCCACGCCGGTGGCGGCAACCTCACCGGAACCGCCCGCGGCCTGCTCAGTGCCGGTTGCGATGCCCGCATCGTCGCCTGCTCGGTTGATCTTTCCGGCCTTCACATGGCTTCTGACAAAGATTTTAACCGCAAGTCATTCACCACCGGACACACCGGTTTCGGCGTTCCCTTCGCGACCTGGCCCGATCGTGTCGATGTGCCGCGCAATGCTGCCCGCAGTCTGCGCTACATGGATGACTACGTTCTGGTTAACCAGGGCGAAGTCTTCTACATCACTGAACTGCTCGCGAAAATGGAAGGCATAGAACGCGGCCCCGCCGGCAATACCAGCGTTACCGGCGCCGTTTCCCTGGCCCGCGAAATGGATAGCGACCAGATAATCGTCGTGCAGGAAACCGAATACACCGGAGCCGGAAAACACCACAATTCACAGCTGGCTTTCGCACGCAGCATGGGCATCGAAGTTCGGCGAGGCGACCCGCGGGAAGGCGTAAATGGCCGCAGTATAGTGATTCCAGAAACTCTGGCACAGGTTCATGGCCACAAACAGGATATGGAAAAACTACGGCTCTCTTACCTTAAAAATGCTGTCAAGCAATGCCCGGCCGATAATTGGTCTGAAATCGACAAAGCCTTCGTTGTTGCCGACGTCAAAAAAGACCTGAGCTGGCTTGAGGAGTGTCTCAATCAGAAAACCCTAAGTGCCGAGTGATCCCTGCGGTTGCTTTTGATTATAAAAAAATCGCCCGAACCAATCGGGCGATCTTTTTTTTATTCTATCATTCAGAAGTTTCAGGGACTTTGCCAAGCATTTCAATGACTGCTTTATTCATTTTTATCGGGTCTTTAGTCTTTAAAATGCCTTCAGCAAAAGTTTTTATTGCATCGAACTGTTTTTTACTTTCAATTACAAGGCGAACACAATCATGCTTCCCTGGTATAGTTTTTTCATCGGCTTCATTATGAATCTGTTTGAAGTTGTACCATTTGGCATCATTGGTTATCGAAATTTCGGCTGATTTGCCGCTTGCATCATGAACGGTGCCCAGGTGTCCTTTGGGGGCAATCAGGCGATTATTGAACAATTGGGGAGCACTATTTTCAACACCGACCAGAAAACCGGTTTGCCAGGTTTTGCTGCTTTTGGGTGCATCACCAAGAACTAACAAAAGGTGGGCAAAGCGACCGTTGGGTTGTATTGCGCTGCCGTCTGCGCCTTCGCTGCCATAACCGCCAAACGCCAGATCCATGGCATAGTTATTATGGAAATTGGTTTTTTTGTTCTCTTTGGGTTCATCATTTGCAAATGTGATTTCATGAGAAGATACAAGTCGGTGTTTGAAACCGGCAATTGAATTTTCCAGTTGTTTTTGTCCAGAGGCTTTACCGGAGACGATCCAGTTGCTGACAGCCCGCAAATCCAGGCCGGCGCTTTTTTTTATGACGACAAGAACTCTTCCGCCCCTTGAAAGAAGTGAGGCGGTTGGATACGAAAAATCAACCCAATCGTTTGAACTATCTGAAGTTCTAATTTTCACCCCTCCTTTGTGGAGAAGTGCAAAAAGTCTGACAAGAATCTGCCGGAATTCATTCTGCTTTTTCATTGAAGCAGCCGGATCAACCGGGAATATGGTTGTTTCCCAAAGCTTAGCATCCCATTCCAGGCTTTCTTTCAGGGTTCTCTTCTTGTGCCACATTTCCTTGCTGATTGCACCTTTTAAGGCTGTTGGCGAGAAACCTGCTTCGGTATCATGTTGCAAATTTACAAATTTAACCCATGGCCCGAAGCCACCCTTGATTTTTTGTTCCTGCTCAATGCCTTCATGAACAGCTTTAACAATTTTGTCGTTAAACTCTTTTTGAAAAGCGGCCAATTCCTGGTGAAGCAGCTTATTCAGGGTGACAACAATTTTGCTGCGTTCAGTCTGCGAATGAGATTTCATAAGCTTTAAATCTGCGGCTTTCGCGGCATCACGAATCTTTTTTACATGGATGCTGCTGCTGACAAAATCATCTATTTTCTTTTCAAGCATTTCCTTTTTATATTTTTCAAGGTTTGGGTTCAGAATATAAGCAAATTCACAAACATGATGGGGTTCAATAAGGTTTTTAAGATCGTCAAGAGTGGTTTTTACGTCGTATGCTATGAAATCCATGGCAGTGGTCTTGTGATTGTGCCATTGAATGTCTTTTTCAGGCTCATTAACCCAGAAATCCTTGTCAGGATAAGGTAGCCCGGACCCGGCAGAAAAAGAAGCCGAATTAAATAGAAAAATGAACAAAACAAGACAAAAAAATCCCAAATACTTTTTCACGATTTCCTCCAAAGTTTGATTGATTTTAATGGAAATTTAGCCTGATTCTAGGCTTAATTGAAACAATTTTCAATCTTTTCTTGTGAAAGAAGGGGAATATATTTGAAACATTCTTTCCATGAGAGAATGTTTTCCAACAAAAAACAGGGGCTGAAAAAAATCAGCCCCTGTTTTGCAGTTTAGAACTTATAACGGTGGTCGGTAGAAGTTGATATCGGGTTTTCTAGCCGCCGTGGCTTCGTCGAGACGACGCACCGGTGTTTTGAGAGGAGCGTTTTTCAGATTGTCGGGGTTCTCTTTTGCTTCCCGGGCAATCATTTCAAGCGCTTCCATGAAGCAGTCGAGAGTGCCTTTACTTTCGGTTTCAGTCGGCTCAATCATCATTGCTTCTTCAACAATCAGCGGGAAGTAAACAGTCGGCGCATGAAAGCCGAAGTCAAGCAGGCGTTTGGCAACATCGAGCGTTTTCACGCCATATTCAGCCAGATTCTTGCTTGAAAGCACGAATTCATGTTTGCAGAAGCGATCATACTGAAGCATGAAGGTCTTTTTCAACCGCTGCATCATGTAGTTGGCATTGAGAACCGCATGGGTAGAAACATCCTTCAAGCCTTCCCGGCCATTGACGATGATGTAGGCATAGGCACGCACCAGCACGAGGAAATTTCCAAGCGATGCCAGCAATGGGCCGACTGATTCGCGGGCCTTGGTGCTGACTTTATACTTTTTGCCGTCAAAGACGATGCGCGGGTTGGGCAGATACTGTTCGAGATGCTTTTTCACGCCGACCGGGCCGGCTCCAGGGCCACCGCCGCCATGGGGCGTGGAAAACGTTTTGTGCAGGTTGAGATGTACGATGTCGAATCCCATGTCACCGGGGCGGGTCCAGCCCATGATGGCATTGAGGTTTGCGCCGTCATAGTAGACCAGGCCATCGACCGAATGAATCAGGTTAGCGAGTTCTCCGATGTTTTCATCGAAAAGCCCGAGTGTGTTGGGGTTTGTGATCATCAGACCGGCAACATCCGGAGTCAGTTTGGCTTTGAAGTCTTCCATGTCAACGCCGCCACGTGGGCCGGATTTGACATTGACGACTTCATAACCGGCCATTGAGCAGGTTGCCGGGTTGGTTCCGTGACCACTGTCGGGAATGATGATCTTGGTTTTATGATTGCCATTCTTTTTGTGATAGGCTTTCATGATCAGCAGTCCGGTAAACTCGCCCTGGGCGCCGGCAGCTGGTTGCAGAGTCATGGCATCCATACCGGTGATTTCGGCAAGATATTCTTCAAGATCTTTCAGCATTTTCAACGCGCCCTGCACAGTTTCTTCGGGCTGCCTGGGATGCAGATGCGCAAAGCCGCCGAGTCGGGCAACGTTTTCATTGACCTTCGGGTTATACTTCATGGTGCAGGAGCCAAGCGGGTAAAAGCCGATGTCGAGGCTATGGTTGAGTCGCGAAAGTCTGGTGAAGTGGCGAACGACTTCAACTTCAGACAAAGAGGGCATTTGCAGCTCTTTGCGAAGAAAGCGGGCGGGAATATGGTCAGCCGGGTCGACTGCCGGAACATCGAGTGCCGGCAGGGTGTAGCCTCGGCGACCGTCTTTTGATAAATCAAAAATCAGAGGTTCAGCCATCAGATCAGCCCTCCTATCGTGTCGACGTAGGCATCGAGTTCACCGCGGGTTCGTTTTTCGGTTACGGCAACGAGCACATGGTCTTTCAGACCGGCGAAATAGTCATCGAGCGGAATGCCGGCGAAAATTCCCTGTTTGGCCATTTTTGCCAGAACCTTGCGGGCATTGGGAACCTTGATGACGAATTCATTGAAGAAGCT
>CAZQUE010000138.1:0-8611 GCA_964596185.1 uncultured bacterium
GCGATAAATCGCGTCTTTACGATAGCTACAGTGCGATAAATCGCGTCTTTACGATCCATGTAGTGCGATAAATCGCATAATGAAAAAAAGGCCGCAAACGCGGCCCTTTTTTTCGGTCTTATTGGGGGGTAAGATTAGAACAGGCTGTAGATTTCAGTCCAGAAGAGCTGATAATCATAATCGTTGTTCAAACCATTACCGGCTTTGATTCTGGTGTTACCATTGAGAGCAGTCGGCTTCTGAGCGTCACCGGTCAGATCGAAGGTAGCATAACCAACTTTGATCTTGGTGTTTTTGGTCAGAGCATAGCGATATTCGAACTGAATCATGGTTGCTGAAGGATCAGCAATACCCAGATTGTTGAAAGTATCATAGCGAGTATTTCTAAGATCGGTTCCAACAGGAATTACACCGTTGATATTGCCGGCACGATAATGAGCCAGGTCATTTTTGCTGATGTCATCAAGTTCGCGCAGCCAGTCGCCGACTACTCTGAAATAATGTTTCGGAGCGTGCTTCGGAGTATATTCAACCTGGAACTTGAGATCGCTCATGTTCTGCAAACCGCGAGTGAAATAGAAATTACCGCGATCGAGGTCTTCCCAGGGAGTTTCGTGTGAATATACGTAGCGAGCATCATTAACCAGGGCATAGCCACCGGCATTTTCATCGTCACCAAAGGCATACTGCAATTTTACTTTGTATTCTTTGTTCGGAGTCCAGGTTACGGCTCCAAGACCCTGCCAGCCTTTTCTATCGATATCAATTGTCGGAGTTACGGCAGTTGAAACCATATCTGCATGGTAATCAGAATAAACAAAGCTCAGGTCGTAGGTCCAGGTGTCGTTACGACCGATATTGCCGCTTGAACCGAATTCGATATCACGGCGTTTGTCTGAGGATTGATCACCAGCAACAGTGTTGCCCAGGTTTATCAGTCCGAGAGTTCCAAAGGTGGTTGGCGCAGGAATCGGGTTGGCAAAGCGATTTCCCTGACGATTGAGGTCGTTGGCCAGATCCGGTTCATCCTGAGCATAAAGAGAAAGATAAAAATGCTTGTCTTTGCATTTCTTTTCGGCAAGGAAGTTCCAAACGCCTCTGAAATCATTTGTGCCATCATCTTTGTAAGATCCCAGGTGGCGATCGTAAATATGCTGAGCAGTAAGAGTAAGATCGTTATTGAAAGATCTTTTGTAGCGAATTGAATCTACGAAAGCGTTAACCAGCATGCCATGACCGATCCAATACCAGGCTTTACCGAAAAACATTTCGTCTTTGTTGTGGAAAAGCTTTTTAATCTTCAGGAAAGCAGTATCGACACGATTGTCTGCAGCGCGATTGGCGTTAATACCGTTCAAGCCCCAGGTTGCATTGCGAACATAACCGGTGGTCACATTGTCGACAGCCTTCCAGAACATGCGGAAGCGAGCACCCATGCTGATATTTTCATCGATCTGGGCATCAAAACGAAAGCGCATCTGTGTTTCCATTGCATGGTTATTAGAACCACCGGCTTGGCCGGCGCCCGAATAAGGGTTAACTGCCCAGTCGTTTTTGTGACTTTTCCAGGTTGATTTAACCAGCCAGTTACCACTGAGCTTAACTTTTTCGGTCTGATTAACCATTTCTTTGTTGATATCTTCAAGATCAGCCTTGAGAATAGAAATGTCGCTCTTTACAGTTTCGAGATCCTTTTCAAGGCCTTCGTTTCTCAGTCCGAGCAGGGAAAGTTCCGAAGAAAATTCCTGGCTGAGCTGGTCGATAGCAGCGAGATCTTCGCGAGTTGCAAGCATTGAGCCGTCATTCATTTTTTCAGCTACATGAGCGAGAAAACGAGAAAAAGTAATGGCGAATTCGTATCTGGTCATGTTGCGATCGCCGGCGAAATCTTTGAAACTGGTCTGATCGAGAATACCGCGATCCATCAGTTTCTGAACCGAATCCCAAGCCCAATGGTTTTCGGGCATGCGGCTGAAAACGGCCGCGCTAAGGCTGGAAGCAATTACCAGCAGACAAAGACAGACAAACAAACTTCTCTTCAACATCTTAAGACTCCAACAATTTATTTTACTGCTCTAATTTGTATGCAACTCCACAGATTCAGAACTTTACCGACCCTGACAATCAGATTTTCCGTCTTTCAGAATGAGCACTTCGAATCCCGGACAGGGAAACAGTGTCCATCACTCCTTGTACGGAGTCTTTATTGTGGGTGGGAAAATGTGGTGTGGCAACTATAAAGCGAACTGAAGTTTATAAGTTTGTGAATTCAGTGTCAAAGTTTTTTCAGTGTTATAAAGTATGTTTTTCATCATCAGAATAGCCACTGATCTGATATCAATAATGCAAATCCGGAATAATTCCGATTTCACGCAATTATTCAAAGCCTACTGTATCCCTGCCTACGCAAGCATGACTCTCGAACAACTCCGGTGCTTTCCCTTACTTCCACGCAAAGAGGTATGCAGCAGCAATGACAAATTGGAAAGCTCTTAAATTAATCTTCAGTGACCGGACGCGGGATCGATAAACCGCGCATTTCCTCGACATCGAAATAATTATCCAGGATTGAATCTATTCGCGAAATGCGAATGAACTCTGCCGCATTGAGCTGGGTTTCATAAAGCGTTTTCAATGGGAACCTTTTGCCAAGCTCTGATGCGGGTACCGGTTCAGAATTGCCGCGATTAATTTTCTGCACCACCAGCGCAAAGCTGTAAGTGCGCTGATCGAGTTGAGCCTTAACTTCGTTAGGATTTGCGACAGCGTATCCCGTGTAAATGGCGCTGTAACGAAAAGGCACGTAAAGATTGGCCAGGTCGCTGATGATGAAGTAATCGCGCTTATTGGGATAATTACGCTCAAGAAAATCATGAACTGATTTGAACTCCCGATAAAAAAAGATGTCACGCACTGCCAGATTGTTTGCAGCAACCGGCCAACCATGCAGCATAATTGCCAAACCGGCAATGAAAAACCAGTGCCAGCGAAACCAGCCGGTCTTGATCAGAGCTGCGCAGAAGTAGGCGGTCAGCAGCGCCATAACAGGCAGAAAAACTATTCCCAGGCGCGAAGTGTATTGCAAAGTCAGATCTCCCCAGTAGTAGAAAAAACGGGCAAGAGCATGGGTCAAAGTCAACGAAGCGACAAGAAAAAGCATCGGATAAAACCCCGTTGATTTAGCATCAGGCTTTTCGCCGGAAACCAATGAGGCTTTTTCTTTTATGGCCTTCGCGGGTTCCAGCCTGCCATCTTTGAGGAAAATATCGAAAGCCAGCTTCAGCAATCCCGCCAAAGCGAGCAGCCCAAGCAAACCGACCATACCATACTGAGGTTTTTGACCGACAAAGAACAGCAACGCCTTGCGCAGGTTGTTTAGCAACAGATCGAAGCCGAAAGCCTGATTTACCGCCGAAACCTGAAATGACTTGCTGTTGAACGTCAGAATGCGCAACCAGGCAACCGGCAGAAAAAGCGCGGGCAAGATTGGTGTGCGCCAGGAAAGGCGGGCGAATTCCGCTCGTGGAAGCAGATAGAGAACTAGCGGCACCGCACAGAAAACCGCCAGAACCGACTCATACCTGGTCTGCGCCAGAAGAGGCAAAGCGAGAAACAGTAACTCGGCCCGTGCCGCCTCGGGTTTTGCCAGAAAAATGTGAAAGCAAAAAACCAGCAAAAGTAGCCAAAGCAGGTTTACTGTTTCAAATCCAGCCGAGCGAACATACATGACCAGAAGTGGGAAAGCCGCCAAACAAAGCATTGCCAGGCAAGCGGCCGGCTTACCGAGCCATGGTTCGATCAGCGCATAAAGCAGAACAAAAACCAGGAATCCGGCCAGCAGATTGACGACAAAGCCATTGGCGGCGTCATAACCGAGAATTGAATGGGCTATATAAACATGAAACGGGTAAAAGCCGGGCCGCATATCAACAACGCTTTCGATGGTGCGCGACATTCCATGAAAATAAAACATCACCTGAGTTGGGTTGTAGCACTGATGGTGATCGAACATTGCCATGGCCATACCCAGAAGATTGGTCTCATCGGCAAGGATCCGAAATTCTGCCGGAATGGCCAAACCGATTGCAACCACAAGAGCCAGCGCCAGCAACAATGCCGGGTAATTGTCACCAATCCAGCGTTTCAACTCCGAACGTCGACCCAGAGCTGTTTCGACAGCCTTCTGCAGAAAAAGCAGCGCCGCCAGGCCAATGAAATAGAAGGTGTAATCGCGATACAATCTTTCCATTGTCGTGGCTTCGAGAGCAAAAAAGCCAAGAAAAACTGCCAGAATTGTGGTTGTAATAGTAAGACCGACAATAATCAGTCCGCGAGCCGGGAGATTTTTCATCGCTATCACCAGCTTAAAGCGCGGGCTACCGGAGTGGTTACGCCTTCGTCTTCGGGACTTTGCAGGCCGTTGCCACACTGCCCTGCCTCGTTGGCACCCCAGGCCAGAGCTTCACTGGAAAATGCGAGTGCGTGACTTCCCCCGCAGGTAAAAAAGTTTACACCGGACAATGCCGCAAGCTGAACCGGAACGCTGACATTCGTGCCTGAACTTTTGTCGGCAAGCTGACCGGCACTGCTGACACCAGTTCCCCAGATCGTTTTGGTCGAAGTGCGAAAAAGGCTGAATTCTTTACCGGCAGCAACCTGAGCGATTCCCGACAAGCCGGCAATCAGCGTAGGCCCCTCAGGCACCTGGGTTGCACCAAGACCTGCCTGCCCCTGAAGATTGCTGCCCCAACCGTAAACATTTCCAGCAGTGGTAACAGCCAGACAATGTGTGCCACCGGCTGTAACCTGAGAGACTTCTGACAGAGCCGCGATCTGAACAAGGCTGGCAGAGTAATTACCGCTTTCTGAAAGATCGACGGCAAGCTGAATGAATTCGTCGTTACCTATTCCCCAGACAGTGCCATCGTTTTTTAAAACAAGAATAAAATCTAGTCCTACTGCGGCTTGTTTAACATTTGTCGCCATTTGCACCGGAACAGCAATGCCGGAAGTTGTCGGCGCCTGGCCCAATTGGCCCATGTTGTTTCTGCCCCAGCCATACAGATTGCCGGCAGCGTCGAGGGCCAGCGCGTTACCGTATCCGGCAAAAATATCGCTAACTATCGGGATTCCGACAACTTCGAGCGGATACGCAGAATTGCCGATGCCGGTTGCGCCGAGTTGCCCATCGGCATTGTTTCCGCAGGCGTACACTTTGCCGTTTTGTCCAAGAAGCAGACTAAAGTCAGAACCAGCCGCAATTTTAGCAATAGGCTGATGAAAGGCTATGTATTTGCGTTCAAGCTGAAAGCTCGAGCCACTTTTGCCAAGCTGGCCGTAGACATTACTGCCAAATGCCGCCAGCGTGCCGTCATCACGTAAAATCAGACTGTGAGTTTCACCGGCTGCAAAAGCAGTGATTTTAGTTGCGGCGACCCGGGTCTTGAAAGCATCAAAAAGCTTGGTTGAGCTGGTTTGATCGGCAACCGACAGAGCCTGCCAGGTCTGATCAAGATTTGCAAACAGAGCTGCCGGCAAAGATTGCATGGTTGCAAAATCGCCAATGGCGGCGATAGCTGCCCGGGCCTTAACATCCTCAGGAGCGGCCGAGCCTGAAGCAACGAGCTCGATACTGTTTTCGCCGGGTTTCAGATCGATTCCGGCATGAAATTCACGTGCGCCTTCGTAGGTAGCGCCCTCTAGGGTCATGCTGACAAGAGTCGACACAACCGGAACCGCAGTGAAACTTACCGTTACCTGGTTATCAATTACATCGGCACTTTTGCGCATCAGGGTAATCGGATTAAGTGAATTGCCATAGTTTACAAGCTTAAGTTCAAAAACCGCCCTGGCAGTGTCGGCGGCACGAATTGCAGCTTGCAATTCATGTGAATGCTTGATTGAAATATTCAATTGAGCTTGCAGGTTATTATGCAAAGGCGTCGCCTGATTTTCGACAGGCTGTGGGCCAAGAATAGAGTCGCCATTTCTGAAACATCCGGAACAGAAAAAAAGTCCGGCAAAAAATGCGATCAGCAGACCGAGAGGAAGCTTAGCCAGTCTGGGCGATACCGGAAGATTGCGATTTTTGTCTAAAAAAAGCTGCATGTTTGCACAATCAGTTGAAAAACGGCAGCAGATCGGTGCCATTTTCTCGTTTTATCGGGCTATAGAGAACAAATTCAACCGGACCGGCCGGCCCCATCGATGAACCGATTTCAACGCCGGCAATGAGCTTGTCGCCGATTTTAACAAGACCTGCTGATTTTTTGGAAATCTCCTGCTTGATTATATCGCCAACTTTCAAACGCGAAGAAGAGCCTTGAGTGAATTCAAGAATCTTGAACTCGACGAAATTCCGGGTATAGGCGCTGCCGTCCGGTCTGGTAATGGTTTCGATTCCAAGGTTGGTAATTTCGATTTTAATGAAGAACTGTGGCCCCATGACGACAGAAGCATTCGCTAATGATAATGCCCCTAGTAGCACGAGAAAAAGTATAATGACGATCTTGCATTGCATTTGCTTCACTGGCGACCTCCCGGGACATGACTTCTGCAACCAGAATACCCCATCAACGGGCAAAAATAAACTGCAAAATCAACCCGGCAAAATCATCTGCCGTTTTTGCAACTTTAAATTTAAGGCGATTTTGCGGTCAGTTTTTTCTTAGCTGGAAAAGGGAAACGCCGGTCGGCAGATTAGCGCTAACATTCAAGGCCGAGCCGTTCCCGTTGCTGATTCTGACGTAAGCCGCGGTATATGGCAGCAAAGTCGGCGAACCAGAGGTTGCGCCGCTAAAATCGACGCTGGTCATGGCCGGCCCGGTCAGGGTTACATCGGCCCAACCGGAGCCAAAGCTGTAAGTGTTAGTAAGATCGAGACCATTGATGCCGTAGATGCCGCCGGTGCTATCGTTGACCAGCATCGCCATCAGAAATTTCGCGGCAGTTTTGTCGAAAGTTTCGCCGGTAAAAGCGGCAACGGCAGCCTCTTCAGTCAATTGCAGCGAAAGAAGATTCTGAACCGATCCTGATGTGCCGTAATTCTGGGCCAGCCAGGTTCCGAACAGGTAGGCTTTGCCATAATGAGCATTAATGATATCGTTGCTGTCGTTCTGGGCATGCCATTCATTGACGCTGATACGGTTAACATACTCAAAGTATTTTTGCGCCTGCAAAGCTTTTGATTGATTCTGGCCGTTCTCGATTTTGTAGCCGTTCACCTGCTCGGCATAGCCGGACATGGCTTCGTCAAGCCAATAGGCCGGGTCATTGAGATTCATTTTCTGGTAAAAATGAATCATGTGCTGAAATTCGTGAGCCATTGTGGCTGAAAGATCGGTAATCGAGCGATTGAGATCCTGGGAATCGGTTGGATATTGAATATTGAAAAGCTTCTTCTCGTTCGAATAAGCGACACCGCTGGTAGTTTTCGGGTAAAAATCACCGGAATAGAAATAGCCGGCGGTATAGATTTTTGAAGAAATCAGAATGTAAAAGTCGTTAACGTTGAGACCGTTAAGTGTGTTCTCTGGTTCAGCGCCGAAAACGGTGCGATTGGTGGCATAGATATTGGCCCAGGCGGTTGCAAGACCGTCGAGCACAGTATTCACGCCGGTGCGGCTAACATCATCATTGTCGAGGAAAAAGTATACCTTTTTGTTCGTGCCGCTGATATCGTTAATGCGCTTACAGGTCGCGGGAAAGGTCGAAAGGACAAACCCGGTAGTGTAGGCCGTGAAGTTCTGCTGTTCTTCAAGACTGACCGCCCTGACACTGCCTCTGATGGCCGGAATTCCGGTTTGTGGTTTCGGCAGTTTATTTTTCAGCTCGCGCAACATCAAGTGAAATCTATGTTCGTCAGAAATCGGCTCTCCAGAGGGGCTTGGGCTGGCATCGGCAAAAACATTCGCTCTAACGTTGCCCACGGCACGCGCAGCAGACCACGAAGGGCTGAGAGTGCCGGCGGAGCGGTTGATCAGCACGAGCCAGGCTTCCGATGTGCTGGAAAAATTGACCAATGAGAGGTTGGTAGTCGCATCATTCTTCGGGTAGGCAATTGAGGAATACCCGCTTGGCAGTGCAAATTCAGCATCAGCCGGGGCAGCCGACGAATAAATCTGGTCATAAGCCGATTTGGCATCAGTATACACTGTTTCTGAAGAAAGATTCAGGCCATCGACAATCTCATAAATTTTGGTAAAAGTCGGGGTTGGTAGGGTTGAAACGTTTGTCGGAACGGCGATTAACTGCTGAATCAAATTGTAAGCGACATCATCACGAGTCTTGCTGCCCTCTCCGTAAAGAGTGATCGTGTTGGTGGTATTTGCGACCAGTTCCTTGAGGCCAACCCAATTCGCGTAGTTTTTACTGTCAACGGCAACGATGTAACCACCGCTGATAGACATTTTGGCGAGACATGGCAGCGCAGGAATGTTGGTAAATTCTACCTGTGCTTGATAATTTCCGCCATCAACAACTACAGTAGCGGATTTTTTGAAAGTCAAAACCGGGTTGGCCGAACTGGTTGGGTTAAGCAACTCAAGCTTGAAAACGACTGTTGGTTCTCCTGCAGCACGCAACGCACCGGCCGGAGTCTGACCATGCAAAA
>CAZQUE010000139.1:0-8461 GCA_964596185.1 uncultured bacterium
ACTGGTGCGTCGAATACGGTTTCTGATGCCACGATAGCTGAATGCTGCCATGGCTAGCAGAACTGAAATGATCAAAACAACGATCATCAGCTCTATTAGTGTGAAACCTGACTTTTTTTTCGCGGTAATCTGCAAACGACTATTCCTTTAAAGACCTGATTAACTTAACTTCTAAGGGCGCTTCTGTAAAGAAATTTTTAATTGATCTTGAAGATTTTTCGGTTAAAAGCTATTCTAATAGCCAGCGTAAAATTCTTGAGGGAACAAAAATGAGCCTGACCGGAAAAATTTTTCTGAAAGTTCTCGAAACTGGCCTGATACCTGAAAAGATTACCCGGGCCTGGATTCGCCAACTTTGCCATGGTGCCTGCGTGCGTGCATCCCTTGGCGATATTGAAGCTCGGCATTCGGTTTTCCGACAAATTGTCAAAGACCTGAAAACCGGCGTTAATATTAAACAGAAAGATCTACTCAATGAGCAGATGGTCGAAATGGACAGCGAATTCTTCGCTCTCTACCTGGGTAAAAGAATGTCTATGAGTTGCTGCTATTTCCCAACCGGCGCTGAAGACCTTGAAGAAGCTGAAGAAACCATGCTCTGGATGACATCAGATCGCGCCCGCATCAGAGATGGCATGAACATTCTTGAACTTGGTTGCGGCTGGGGAGCGATGACCTTCTGGCTGGCTCGACAATACCCCGAAACCCACATTACCGCCGTTACCGATTCTGTCAGCCAGGGCATTTATTTACGAAAAAAAGCTCATGAACTTGATTTGTCCAATGTTCGTATCATAACTTCCGAATTTGCCGATCTTGAATTGCCCGCCAACTTTGACCGGGTAATTTCAGTTGAAAGATTCGATCTTTTTGCAGGCAACTCAGGCTGGCAGGAAAAAATTTGCAATTGGCTCAAACCCGACGGGAAATTTTTTCTGCAATTGCCAGTTCACGCTGACGCCGCCTTTTATCTCGATTCTGTCGGCCTCGACGACCTGCCGGGAAACGTTGTTTCCAGAAACCGCCTTATGCTTTCTTCAGAAATGCCAATGCTTTTCCAGAAAATGTTCTTCATTGAAGATCACTGGAAAATCAGCGGAGAAAACTACAAATCAACCGCCGAAAAATGGCTGCGTCGGTTTTATTTCAATCGTCTCGCAATTTTACCGCATTTTGAAAAAGCTTACGGCAAAAGAATGGCCTGGACCTGGTTTCAACGCTGGCGTATGCACCTTATTGCCCTGAGCGAGCAATTCGGTTTCAATCGAGGCCAATGCTGGATCGTCGGCCAATATCTTTTTTCAAAAAAATAATCTCGCTGTCAGGATTTTTTCTTTTTTAATTTCTGGTAGGCGTTGTTGATTTTTTGCGATTTTTGTCGGGCCAATTCCTGAATTTCCGGACCCATTTTTGCTACAAGATCCGGATGATACTGCCTGATTTTTTCCTGGTAAGCCCGCCGAATTGCCGCCATATCGGCATTTTTCTCCACTCCAAGAATTTCATAAGGGTCATCGGTCTGGGTATCATTCTGATTTTCCCCTTCGAAAGAACCTGAATGGTTATAACGATTTTTGTATTTCATTTCATCGATAACCGGCTTGATGAAATACCAGAAAACCAGTAAAAAAATCAGCAGAACATCGTCGATTCGCCCAATTCGACCAAGAACATCCGGCAGAATATCGTAGGGAAAAAGCACGTAAAAAATAGCCAGAACCAAGACTAGCAAGGTTCTGGCAAATTGTCTCATAAGAGTTCTGGTTTAATCGCGACGCTGTAGTTTGGCCAAAAGATTCAGAATTTCAATGTAGAGCCAAACCAGGGTGACCAAAAGACCAAAAGCCGCATACCATTCAAAATGTTCGGGAGCGCCAACCTGCTCGCCTTTGACAATGACGTCAAAATCCAGAACCAGGTTCAGGGCTGCAATGGCGACCACGATAAGGCTAAAAACAATACCGATAGGGCCACTTGAAAAAATCGGCGGAACCAGACCAAAAATACTGAGAATGAAAGAGAAAAGGTAGGTGAAAATTAGGCCGATCATGGCTGAAATCAGGCCAGCCCTGAATCTTTCAGTAGCTTTAATCATGCCGGTGCGATACAAAAACAACATGCCACCTGCAGTGATAAAAGTCAGTAGCAAAGCCTGGGTAACAATTCCGCCATAGGCCGGGTTCACGTCAAACTGGTTGTAAACAGCCGAAATCGCACCAAGAAAAAGGCCTTCAAAAACAGCATAAATCGGTGCTGTGAAACGTGCCGAACCAACAGAGAAAACGGTGATCATGGCGGTTATGAAGCCACCTATTCCGCCAAGCATCATCAGACTCATCGCGATGCCCGGGTTGGCATGAGTCATTCGCCAGGTGAAACTGGCGGCGACAAATGCCAGTAAAAGCAGAAAAAGGGTTTTGTTGGTTGCGCCATTGACCGTCATGGTGCGGCTGCCGGCTGTGGCTTGAAAGCGCTCGAACACTTCCGGGCGAAGAGTCGGGTTGGAGCTTCTGGTAAATCTGCTCATAAGCTTATTCCTCCTGATAAATGCGAAACGAATGCCGGTTTCACATTAAAATTTGCTGAGATTTTCAGCGGCAATAAGACCTTTTTCAATGTCGTCGAGTCCGGTTCTGATGTCGTCTACTTCTTTTACCATTGCATCGGAAGATGCCTGCATCGTTTTGATGTCGGCAAATCTGAGTGCGTGCATCTTGTCCATCAAACTCGAAAACATTTCATAGATCTGCATTTTTTGAATCTTCACTCTGTTTAGACAGGTTTCAAGTTCATTTAGTTCCGACAATCTTTTTTCTTTCATTTTTATTGTCGCCAACAACTGTTGTTTAGCGACTTCATCGCTGGTCTGATCAGCCTGATTCTTAAGTTTTTCAGCTTCTTTACGGATTTTGTCGAAATCCAGAGTATTAAGGAAAGAAGCAAGGCCGGCGCTGCGTGCCAAAACCCGGGCATGGTCTTTCTGCAGTTGTTCAACTTTGGCGATCGTTTGTTTTAACATTCTCTGCATATTATTATTGGCCCGATCGAAAACCTTTTTAACTTTCAGCAATTCAGCCTCAACCTCAGTAAATTCTTTCAAATCCTCATCGAGCAATGCCTGAGCCTCAATATCGCTCTCGGAAAGCTTGATGATTTTTCGTTTTATATTGCTCTGACTAAGGTTTTCAGCAATTTCAGAAGCTCCAGAAGCAAGGGAAGACATGGTTACGCCTCGTTGAAAGCCAATGGTGACCGCTGCTCCAACTAAAGAGGCTGCCGACCAGACGCCAACCCCCGCTCCCCAGACGACAAACGGAGTTGTCGCCAGAACCATTGGGGCGAAGCAGTAACTGGCGTCACGCTCTTTCCCCGCAATAATCATGCTGACAAAGAACAGTAACCAGAAAAGCAACGAAAGTTCAACACTTGGCGGAGCTATCTTCAGGGCGATTATTATATAGGTGTTAACCAGCAAAGAAGAAAATGAGGCCAAAGTGCGATGAAGCTTTGAGTGCGGGTTGGCTGCATGAGTGATCTCGGCGCGAACCTGTGGAATTCTCTGCAATTGCTTGTCAGCTTGATTCATCTGATTTTCTCCGTATCAGGACTTTTACTCATTGGCAGACCCCGCACTGAAAAGTGCTCTGAATATTTTAAACGGCAGGGCAAGAATATGATAAAACAGATAGAGGCTGAATGCCAGTCCAAGAATGAAAAGAGGGACATTGATCAGCAGGCTGACTGCATCAGCCAGATAATCATTCCAGATGCGAGTGGTCCAGGGAGTCTGGGCCACAACCTGTTCGTAGGTTACATAGCCGTTGGCTCCATCAGCATAAACAGCCTTTTCAGAAGTAGAGTTTTCTTCAATTGTGCCGTGAATTGCGCAGCAGATCATGCCATTTTGGCTCAAATCACCGATCGTACCATATACGCAGTCCTGCTCGGGCCTGCTTATATCGCCTTTTAGATACTTTCCTTCGATCAGGAGTTGAATTTCACGCTCAGTCAACACGGTAATCATCTCTTCATGATCCATGTTATACATTTCAACAGCACCCTGAAGCACACGCATGTTGGCGTAACAAGCCTTGTGTCGAGCCTGTTCGCGTGCTTTTCTGAAGTTGGGAACCGCGACGGCAAATGGAACGAAGCCAGCCGCGCCCCATAAAGAAACCGATTTGGCCTTGGTTTTTTGCACAACTACTCTTTTGGGAGCTGCTAAGGCCCTGATGTTGGCATAGGCAGCAGAATGACCGGATGTTTTTGCCTGCTGCTTGACCTGGGGGACCTGTTCTGCACTTACCGCAATGAAAGATGTGTAAGGGGTCGCAAACTGATACTCCTTGCTTAGAGCAATCACCTGCTGTTTCAATTCAGGTTTTTCGCCATATACTTTGATTTGTTTCAAAAGTTCATCGGCTTTGGTTCTGGCCCAGAATCTTGCCACAAAAGGATTTTCGGAGGTTTCCCCGACAAAATTTGCGCTGATCGGGAAAGTTCTGGTTTCCTGATTCAGAAGGCCGGTCAAAGTTATCGCCGCTTCACCACTATTTTTGTAGCGACCGGTTACGACAATCTGTGTGCCCTTATAAACGTTGGGCAGTACTTCTGGATACATTTCACTTATCTGCATGCTGCCGAAATCAAGTTTCAAATCGACCAGAAGAGGAGTGCTGATCGCTTCATAAAATCCTTTGAGATTGGTTTCAAGATTTTCGCGGGCATCGAGATAAAGAGCTTCACCACGATTTTCCATGGCGATTTTGCCCAGCAGGGACTTGTTAACCCCCTGGCCAACGCCGAGCGTGAAGGTACGAATGTTTTCAACATTATGTTTTTTGAAGTCGTTTACGATTTGCGGGGTAGAAGTGATTCCTGCACTTGCTTCACCATCGGTTAGAAAAATAATTGCTTTGGTTCTTTTTTCATCGCCGTCAAATGTTTTTAAAGCCTGCAGCAATGATTCATAAATGTTGGTGCCACCACGCGCCCTCAGGCTTTCAATGTAAAGTTTCGCTTCCTGGCGATACTCTTCAGTCGCCGGCATGAGTTCTGGCTTCCATATTCTTGCAGTATCAGAAAAATCAATGATGGCAAAGCGGTCATTTTCATTGAGCTTGTTAATGAAAAAGCGAAATGATTCTTTTGTCTGCTGAATTTTATGACCGCCCATGCTGCCCGAGGTATCCATGATAAAAACAATGTCGCGATTGGCGATATCGGTTTGCTCAATTACTTCCTGAGGCGAAAGCATCAACACAAAGTAACCGTCTTTTTCTGGATCAGGTCTTGTTGAAAGAAAGTTAACCGCCATTTCTTCGGCTTTAACTTCGTATTGCAGGTTAAAATCTGAATTCGGCAGAAAATTGTTGCGTTCAAAATTTGCTTGCCAGCTGTTATCATCGACCTTACTGGCATAAATATCGTGGCTGGTTGAAACCACCGAAGTAATGGCCTTCTGATCGGCGATTTCAATTTGCAAACTGACCTGTTCAAGCTCCTGGCGCTGCCATGAAGAAATATTGAACGGCAGAGAATAAGAGATAGCGCCTGATTTGTAATTTAAAATCTCACTGTACTCAATGATAACCGTAGCCCTTGATTTTGGGCCAATTGCGCCAATGCTTGTCTCGAAAACGCCAGGTTGTTTTTGAACCGCCAAAGCCGGCATCATTCCCTGGGCTTTGGCTTCATTGAACTGAGCTGTAGCCTGGTTGGTTTCTTCTATTGTTCCGGCATAGACATTGCCGGAACTGTCTGTAAGTGAAAACGCCTGAACAGAAGCTTTTTCATGAACCGGAAATCTGATATTTGGCTGGATCGTTTCTTCATGCGGGTTGTAGAAAATCTGCTCCAGAGATGTAACTGCAACCTGGTTTTTTATGCTTACCTTGATCTTTTGCGATAGCAGTGGCAAATCGCCACGCTGACAGACAAGATAGCCGGCATTCAGCTGAGCCGAGAAAAGAACTAGCACACAGATTACCAAAGCTTTTTTTAGGTTCATGATGGCTCTCCTTTTTGGTCTACCCGCCTGTCGCACTTCACCGGCCTGAAAATAATAAAAATAATTCCGATTTGGCGTAGTTGCGACGAGGTGAATTATTAAAAAGCATAAATCATACCAGGTTTTTCAGATTGTCTTGATTTCTTCTCAAACTCTTTTCAGCAAAGAAAAGCCAAAAAAAATGATGCAACATCTGCGCGACAAACTTGTCGCTCTTGGTTTGGAAAAAGTGCATGCTATGGCGCAGATTCTACCTGACGGGCGGACATTCTGCAAAGATCAGATTGTGAGTGTAAAGATCTTCACCGGTTTTTATTCCATGTTGCCCGAGCCGGTCGAACATATTGAAGAGAATGTCGCGTACAGCAACCGTGTCATTCATGGCTCGATGCGCATTAACAAGATTAATGCCAAAATGTCTGGCTACGTTTCCAAGATTGTTTGAATCAAGACCGAGAAACTTCCGGGCAAGACGCAGTGTACACAGCGATGGCATTCGCAAAGGCCGCTTCATGTGCAGGCGAAAGTTAAAATCAAAGAAAGACCAATCGAAGGGAACGTTATGAGCAACGAAAATCGAGTCTTTGAACAGCTCTTCTATAACAGGCAGAACTTCCGATATCTTGGGTTGACCCGTTACCATATCTTGGGTGATTCCGGTAATTTCGGTAATTTTTGGCGGAATCGGACACTCAGGATCGATCATGGTTTCAAAACGCTCTTCTTTGCCGTTGTTGATCGATATGATCGCGATCTCGGTTATTCCGGCTTCCTGGGGCTTGAATCCGGTGGTCTCAATATCTAAAATGACATATGGAAGTTCATTGAGTGGTTTTTTTACAAATTCTGGAATATTATTTTTCATGATGTCATATTATAGCGAACAGATAAAACGGTCAATCGGGAGAATAAAATGAAAAGAATGCAACGCCTCAAAGGAACCGTTGTGAAAGTTGATGAGGAAATGGTAGTCGTTGCCGACGACAAGTCAGACGAGGAGTTTTACTTTCATCTCCAGGATCTCAACGAAGCAGAATCAGGCCAGAAAATAGATCTTCTTATCAGTGTAAATACAAATCTCGACGGCTTTTCGAGAATCCTCATGAACAAAAAAAAGCCCAAGCCCAAGGCTTATAAAATGGCTAATTTTTCAACCCTGATCAAGCATATGATCAAAACCAGAGACCGGCTTCAGGCAACAATTGATGAATCACCTGAACTGGCAGGCAATCAGAGAATTATCGATCAGATCGAATGGCTTAATCGGGGCATTGGTCTATTTTCCTGATTACTTGACCGGTGGGCAGATTAACGGCCGACTGATTTGAGCTTGAACTGGAAAAAAACGATTCGGGCTCATGACCACAAGGTCGTCAAGCTTGAGCAGACGCTTGGCCATTTTGTGAGATCTGGCGATAAGTCTGGCAATCTGCGCCTCCTTCTCAGGATAAAGATCCTTGCTCAAGGTCAGGTGTGGTTCGAAATTATCCTGGTCAGCATGTGGAAAAATGTCAAAAGCGTCCGAAAAAACATCGCATATTTCCTCATGAAACCTTGTTAGCTTATCGTTGGGCATTACCTTAAGAAAAATCACAGAATTGCGGTTCTTTTCATATTGAAAGGTTGAAAAGCCGCGAACATAAATGCTCAATGGCAAATACTTCTTTGCGGTCGCAAAAATGGCCGGCAGATAGTCGACGATGCTGTCTTCATTAAGATGCTCCGAGGAATGACCCAGAAATTTTACGGTAATATGCGCAGTTTCGATTGGCTCAAAACTTCGACAAACTTCTGACAGCTTGCGGTTGCAGGCTGAAATGAATTTGCGAAAATCCTGAGGCACCCTGAAAGCAAGGGTAAAAGGCAAACTTTTCTGACTGTCACGTACCATAATATAGATTATAAACTTACAAACCGATCATTGGATACCATGTTTTTTTACAATGAATCCAACAATAACAAGCCCCCAAAAAAGTTCTATATTGTCGGTTGTGTAAAAAATTGGGTCGCGGTAAGAGTGCCAGTTACCCGGCCCCCCGCACAGATCCCCGCGCGCGGCGCCTACCACACAGGACTCTCCCATTATGTGTTTGGCGTAAAACCGATCATTCGGATGAGGGTGACATAGTTTTGGATCTGACACATATTTCTTTATCAGATTGAAATATTTTCTCAAGTTTATTCTACGTTTCTGAGCCATTCGCCGGAGATTCTTAAGCAATGTTATGAGTCTATTGCATTTTGCTCTTTAAGCAGCTGCCAGAAAACCAATTCTCTTTTTTTTATTGATGCAGAAGAATAACAACGTTCAAACCGCCTTAAACAGATGCTGTTTTTTGAGCGCTTTCAATAAAACAAGCAAATTCCCCTGAAAATAAACCTTCCTGAAGGTATGGGTTAACTCAAATAAGTTTAAGAAAGATTGAACTTGTAATTGAATTGGGTTAGACT
>CAZQUE010000140.1:0-8381 GCA_964596185.1 uncultured bacterium
CAGCGGCAGTGTCTGCAGCCCAGGCGCCGAGTAACTCGCGAGTTTCGGCTCTGGCGGTCTTGAGAATCTGTTCGGTCAAAGCTCGTTGCAACAGTGTCGTTGCCAGAGAAAATCCGATTAGAAAGGCCAGTGCCAGAGTCAGATAGCGATATGTCGAGCCTTCTTCGGGGGGAGATTCTGGTTTATCAGAATTATTCTGAACCGGGCTGGGTTGTTGGGAATAATTGGCCTGGGCAGGAAACTTTTCGCGAATCTCTTCGCTGCCTACGGCCCCCTGAGTGAGGCGGTGCACTTCTTCGCCGACCCAGCATTTTGATAGAGCGCGGGTTTTACCCTCAATCCAGGCGAAAAGACCTTCTTTTGAATTGATCGGATCGATTACCAAAGCTACCTGAAACGGCTGATTGAAAAAATAGTCCTGAATGAATTTGTCCATGTCGGAAAGGAAAATTCCAAAACCAGGATGGGTATGATACCAGCCGACAATTGCCTTGTTTTTAAATTTGGCTTCCATTTCGGCGTGAATGTGATCCCAGGTTTCATGAGTAAAAGCAACCTGTGCCCCTTCATTTCTGGCATGTTTGCCGCGAATGCTGCCGCTGATGACAAGGTACTTGCCCGAGTCGTCCTGGCAGGTGCTGCCGACGAGTATGCCGCAAAGCTCTACTGCTACGGTTTCTTTGGCATGCTCTTGAAGCTCCTGATAAACTGATTTTTCGATCAGCACTCTCGGTTCATCGTTGTTCTTGCCGGGAAAAGGCTTACTTTTTTTCTCGTGTGCATCGTAGCCTTTTTGAAAATCGAGGCCTTCCACTGCGGGCTGGATGTTTTTCTGGGTCATTCTTTTCAGCCTTTCCCTGACAGAGTGCCCAGCAGCTTTTCACGGTCGCCATTGAGCAGCCAGGTTTTCTGGTTTTCACCGTCTCTGCCTAAAAATACATCGAATGCCGGTATACCCAGTTCGGCAAGAGTCATTTGCTGCCAGGGTTCGCTGCCATCGAACTGATGAGCAAGAATCGGGAAACGTGGTTTTTTGCAGTTAGGGCAGATTGCTGCCGATTCTTTGACATTGCCGAGTGAGGCGTGAAATTCGGTTTCGATATTACATTCGCTACAGGAAAACCCTGTGAGAACCTCTTGTCTAAGTTCAAGAACAGCAGCTTCGCCAAGTTCTTTTCTCACTATCTGCAGTGCCTCGGCTAGAGTCAGCTTTTCGGCCTGAGCATCCAGCTCGATGATTGGCAGGTAGCTCTCATGAGAGAAACAATCGGTTTTGCGTTTATAGCTGATCACATCCTGATAAAAATTGAGCCCCTCGAAGATATACCCCTTGCCTGAAATGACTTCCATGCCGTGCAAAAGCTTGATCGCTTCCTGGCATTGTATCGCTGCAATAACGCTGGCGATGGTCGGGGTGGTCGGGGTTTTACCCGACATCATTTCTTCACGGGTAAGCAATGTGCAGGATTTTCGTGCGTTGAGAATTTTCCAGTCAACTTCACTCATCGTGCATTCATAGCATGGCCCACCGGGGGAAAAAGCTCGTGCAATTCCGCTTAAGCCCTCTATTGCTCCATCTATCCAGGTTTTGCCGCAGCGAAATGAATTCTGGTTTATGGCCAGGCGTGCTTCGCGATTATCGAGTCCGCCGAGAATTACATCTGCCCATAGAAATGCGCCCAGGCCGAGATCGGTGACCGCATTCAGGCAAAGAGCCTTGATGTTGATCTCCGGAAGTATATCTCTGGCTCTTTCGGCTGCAACTTCAGCCTTATGCCGGCCGCGGTCGGTTTCGCGAAAAAGAATGGATCTGGATAGATTTGATGGTTCTATCTGATCGAAGTCAACGACGAGAATATTGCCGATACCGATCAGAGCAAAATTCTTGATAATCTCATTGCCAAGGGCTCCGGCACCAATGACCAGTATTTTGGCCGCACTGAGCTTTTTTTGATCCCACCAGCGAATCAGTTCAAAACGCGAAAACCGATTTTCTTCCTGATTTGGGTCGATGTGCAGGATTTCAGAGTCGTTATCGGAATTATTCTGGTCTGAATTCATTCAGTGCTTCCTGCGGTTATTTCAGGCTGAATTCTCAAGATATCGCCGGATTGAACTCCTGCCTGGCGGAAGGTCTCATCGTCAAGAAGCTGCCTTCCAGAGGCTTTGTGATGAAATTTATAACTCATCAGTTGTCCATCAGGCGTAAAACGCGGCAGATTCATCTTGTCGATCAGAAGAATGATTATTCGGTTCAGTGCTTCATCGTCGGGTAATTCTGCTTTGACTTTTTTGTTACCGGTAGCATCCCAGATTTCTACCATTACTGACCCCATTGAATATGGTCCCCTTTTCTATAATTGCAGGTTTGTCGACCTGATTTTGTAAAAAACATCTAAAAAATTGCTTGGTTTGAAAAAAAGTATAAACCCGACCAGAAAATAATTCAACAAAACAGGACTGTACTGCACTGTTGTTTTTATTGCTGAACAAAAAAAATGGCGGGGCGGCAGGTATTAAATACTCTTTTTCTCTGATTTGAAAAGCTTTTCAGCTTGTTTCTCCAGCTTGACCTGATTTTCTACCCTGCGCATAAGCATTTTCAGGTCAGTTTTGCCATAGCCGAATTTTTTGGCCAGCTGATCAATGTAGTTTTGTTCTTCCGCGGCAATTTCTCCGTCGGCCAGAGCCATTCTGATAGCTGACTCCATTAATTTGTGGGCTTCTTTAAGGTTTTGGGGAATCGGTATGCGCAGCTCACCCTGTTTTACCGCTTCAATAATTCCGTTCAAAAGCTCTTCTGACATCGAAAAGCTTTCGGCAAATTCTCTGATCAGCTTCATTTCTGCATCGTCAATCCTGCCATCGGCAAGCAGCATTTGTGCAGCCATGCCGACCAGATCGCGGCCAGAGCGCATTGTTTCATTGTCGATTTTTTCCTGTTTGACTTCTTCGACAACTTTTTTGATCAGTTTTTGCTTGAAAACCTGAACTGAAATGTATTCCTGGCTTTCCGGGTTGAGGATTTTTTCGAGAATCCAGTCTGATCCGTCATTTAAAAGCGCATTGCAATAATTGCAGTTTACCGCAAATCCTGAAGTCAGCGGGCCACCACAAAAATGGCAGTGGGCGCCACTTAGGGCGTTGTTAAGGTTTGTTTTCTGACCTGTTTTTCTGACAAAAACAAATACGTCGCGTCTTGGTTTAACGAAACGATGTAGCTGGGGAATTCGCCCCTGAGCAGTGCAGCTGACCGGTATGCCGCTCCAGACGACAAGCAGGTAAATCCTTTCGATGTCTTCTTTAACGATTATCGCCTTGAGTGTCGCCGAGGCAAAAGAGATGTTTTCGAAAAAGGTGTATTTACCGGTTGAAGAAAATAAAAATTTAAAATTTTCACAACACTTTTCGGTGGCAAATCTCTGAACAGGTTCCATTTTCCTTTGTTGCTCGGCCAGGCGAATCATCCAAAATACGACGGCACAGCGATCTTCAATTTGGTGGGTCGTAAATTGGGGGTCAGAATCTTTGAGCTCTTTCCAGCCGGGAATAACTCTGGGGTTGGCGTATTCCCATTCGCAGGCCTGGGTAATTTTTGATAAAACCCAGTCGTAATTTCCAGAGCGAATGAAAGAGCTGCAGACGGAACAGATGGTGGCCTGGCCAATAACAATTGGCGCACCGCAGTTGGGGCAGCTGCCTTCCATCAAGCCCGGTTTATCAAGAGTCTTTGCTGAGGGTTTGCGCACAAAAGACCAGTATTCGCAGATTTTTTGCAATTTGTTTTCAGCGTTGAGAGTTTCGCCGGTAATTACGTCTACTGCCGTTTCAACTGCCTGGGCTCGTACAAGAACATGAATCTCGTCGAAAATGTCGTCTGAAGCAATTCGGGCAATATGGGCCGTTTGAATCTCGACTTCTGGGCAGTTGAAGCGAATTCCGGCTTCTTTCTGTTCTGCGACGCGGCAGCGGAATTGCTCGAAAAGGGCGTCGGAAACCATCGCCTGAATAGTTTCTATTTCATGGTTGTAACAGGCATGGTGAATTTTTTCGAAGGCCAACCGAAATTTTTGCAGGAAATTTTCAGGATCGAAGCCCGGATCCTTTTGGGTTAATGCCTGCGTGGATTTTTCAAGATCAGCAGGATTTTGAATTTCCAGAAGAGAAGATAGAGCGTAGGAATGACGATTTGCAGACTTTGGTTCCTGTTCTTCTTCTGCTGCTTCGAAATCGCCTTGATTCATTTTTTTTACTTTGCTCCAGCTTTCAGCCAGAGCTTCAATTTCAGGGCCGATTATTTCCCATAGATCTCCTTTCAAAATGCTGTGATTCGGGTTTATTCTGCTTTTTTGGGTCGAGCTGAGCTTTGCCAGAACCCTGACCTCACCTTGGGAATAACGGCTTTGCAGGGCATGATTTGCTCTGATTGCAAAAAGATGACACATTGGCATCATCAGAAGGAAGATCACTGGTTTTTTCAGAAAATACCAGCTTAAAGTTATCAACAGCAGTGCAATAAAAAATAGAACAACGCTGTTGATTCTTTTCTGGTGCCAGAAAAAGACCGGAATGAAAAAAGCGCAGATTACCAGAATAGATTCAATTGGAGCGATGAAAAAGTAAAAAAAGCAGAAAAAAAGTGACGCGCCGTAAAAGATATAAATTATCGGTTCGGTTTCCTGAGTTACACGTAACACTACCAGGGTGACAATCGCAAAGAAGCAGAAAAATGAAACATCGGGAGAAAAGTAGTCGTAATATTGAGCCTGGCCATCTTTGATGCCAAGAAAAGAAAGAGTGGTCGGAGCGATGAAGTTATCGGTAAGGTCCTGAAAAACGAAAGCCATGAAACCTGCAGCCAATAAAATAAGTATAAACACTGCATAAAAAGATTCTTTTTGAATTTTCATCACTATTTGCCTTTTCTGTTAACATGATTACACTATTGTTCGGGTAAAGCAATATTTGAAAATACTTAAAAACTTTGGCAAATCAGATCTTTTTTACTTGTGATAGATGTTTCAATCGTTTTTAAATTCAGGAATTGTCGGTTTAGAACCGCAGTGTTAGGCCAGGCAGAATGGTAAAAGTAAGCGGAGTCAGTACAAGCGGTGTTCCGGGTGGATTCATTTCCATGCCTGGTGCCACCTATGTTGGTGATTCAAAGTTGCTCGGTCTGTGGGTCTTTCTTGACGACGTCGCTACTTCAGAGGTTTTGTTGAAATTTGCCGACAAAAAACCCGTGCGCATTTCTTTTAAGGAGTTCTCGAGGGTTGTCAGGTTTTTAAAAGATTTCAGTCGCGGCAATTCCTATCAGTTTGAGAGTCCGTCGCCTGAATCGGCCAAAATTTCTATCGCCTTATTGGAAAGCAATAGGGTTATGCTACACTGGGAAGAAGCTCGAATAGTGCTTTTGCCCCTGGATTTCATGCTGGCTCTGAATGTTTTGTTCGCCATTGAGAAGAAGCTTGAAAAGATGATTCTGCGTCGGGACGAGCGAAAGCAACTACTCAGGCAGGGCAATTTGTTCGAGTTTCTCTATCAGTGGTGGGGCTTTCTTATTTATGCGTTTCTGGCGATGGTTGATTTTGGCTTTCTGGTCGGTGTCTTTTTTCACTCGCAACTGGTTATGCCGTTAATTTTACTGACGATCATTCTTGGAGTGTGGTTGCTGCTGTTTCAACCTGAATGGTCGTTTCGGTTGGTGCCGGCCATCAAAAGCTACCTCAATGAAGAACTGCTCGCCGATATTTCTCATTTGAAAAGCTCTCAAAAAAACGTTGGAATTGTAATAATGCTGATTCTACTTTTGGTGTTCTACATTTATTTTGGCTGGGAATTCGTCAGCATGGTCATCAGCTTTTTCAAGGGTAGTCAATCTCTATGAAGCTTTTTCAGGTCCGGTAAAAAAATGATCTGGCCGTGGTTCTTCTGCAGTTATAAATTGTCACTTCCCGGCTGATGTCGATTCGAACATATAGGCTGCCGGAGATTTTGCTTTTAAAACAGGCCGCATGACCATCAGCCCCTTAACCGTTTTGTGATCGTGCATGTAATCATAAAATTCCTGATCGACAATGCGATTGAGTTTTAAAGAGGCGTGGCGAAACCAGTTTTTTTGATTTTTTTTGATGAAAAAACCCATGTGAGTAACATCGAGTCCTTCTTTGTCGGTTACCAGTGCCAGAATATCGCCAGATTCAGGTGTGAATTCCTTTGAAAGAATCTTATCGATTGTAAAGAACCACATAATCTGCGGTTCTTTGGCGATCATAAATCGGTCTTCAACATAAAATGTCCGGTTTTGTTTTACTCGATTCAAATAAAGAATTCTTCTTTCAGCAAGTTTGTGATTTCTTGCAATGTTGACCAGATAACCTTTTTGCTCATTTGCATCGGCCCATTGAGAGGTGAAGTGGTTGCGCAGATGGTTCATCAGGACACTTCCGTTTGCTGAATACATAATATCGACGAGATGGCTAAGAAATCCGCTTTGATAATCAGCTTTTCCGGCACTGGCAATTGCCAGAACATGCTCGACATAAGTCATGCAATCAAGATATTTTAAATTGGTGCGTAGATAATCGACAATTAACGGATTTTCGTTGTTCGCTTCCTTTTTTTCTACTTTTTTGCGGTTCTGTTTTTTGATGCGGGCTCTGGTTTCGGGGCGATATTTTCTGCCTAGCAGATAGCCTGAGACAAACTCAATACGTCTTGTTTCGGGAAAATTCTGGGCCTGGCGAATCAACCGTTCTATCTCTTTTTTGTCGTCGAAACTTTTTAGTTTGATGGTGGTTTCGCCAGCCTTCGTTCCTGCCAGGGCGAGCTTGCCGAAAAACAGGCCGATAATGAGAAAGACGAATAGTTTTCTGTTGATTGAATTCATTTTTTTGCCTCAGATTTTTCTTTTCAGGGTACTTTTTTTCGCTGCTAACTTTCAACAATAAAAAGACTGAGCGAAATCTAATCTGGGTGGGCGCAGGTTGCAGCATATTTCCCGCTGTGTTAACATGCGTGTGAATCACTCAAGAAATTGTGGGTAGCTGTCGATGTTAGTCACGAATTAAAGATAAGGAAATCAGCAATGGACAATTACGAACAAAACGAAAACAACGAAAATCAAAACGAGCCACAGCCACCAAAATTTGACCCGGCCGCGGAAACCAAACAGAAAATCATATTTTTTATCCTTGCCATGATTGCTTTGGTAGCCATGAAATTTCTCGCCGGCTGATTTTTTAGGATTCAACTGTTTTTTTCAGGTTGCTTTTGCATTTCTGGAATCTCTGGATTGCATGTGTTAAACTTTTTCTCATAATTAAACCAGGAGGTTCGAGATGCCCGTTGTTGGCAAATCAGTTCCCAGAAAAGATGCATGGGATAAAGTGCAAGGCAAGGCACGCTACATAGATGATTACAGTTTTTCCGACATTCTTTATGCTACGACGGTTCGTTCGCCTTATGCGTATGCAAAGCTGAACGGAATCGAAACCGCCGAGGCTGCAAAAATGCCCGGCGTAAAAGCCGTTATAACACATGCGGATGTTCCCGGCAAAAACGCTGTACCTTTGGTTTTTGAGGATGAGCCATTTTTGGCCCAGGATTACTTACGTTTTCACGGCGAACCGGTTGCTTTGGTCGTTGCCGATTCTTATGAAGAGGCCCTTGCTGCCGCAGAAAAGGTGAAAATCTCTGCAGAGCCTCTCAAGCCTGTTTTGAGCATTCGTGAGGCCATTGCCGAGAATGCGGTAAAAATTTACAAAGAAGATAATTGTTTCAGTCGCTATACCGTAAAAAAAGGCGATGCCGAATCTGCGATGAAGGGCGCGAAACATATTTTTGAACGCGAGTATGAAACTCCATATCAGGAACACGCGTATCTGGAAACCAATGGTGTTATAGCCGTTCCTGGGCTTGAAGACTCGATGACCGTTTATGGCACGATGCAATGTCCTTTTTATGTCCACGACGCTGTGGCGCAGGCGATTGGCATCGATCGCAACAAGGTTCGGGTGGTGCAGACGACTACCGGCGGTGGATTTGGTGGCAAAGAAGATTTTCCTTCAGTCGTTGCCGGCCAGGCCGCTATTCTGGCAAAAATTCTCGAGAAACCGGTAAAGCTTGTTTATAAGCGGGAAGAAGACATTATTGCCAGCTCAAAAAGGCATCCCGGCCTGATTAAAATGAAAATTGGTACTGATGAAAAAGGCAAAATCGTCGCTGCGGTAATCGACTATTATGTTGATGGCGGCGCTTATTCGACTTTGACACCAATCGTTCTCTGGCGCGGCACCGTACATGCTTTGGGGCCGTATGAATGTACAGATATTCTGATTAAATCTTATGGAGTCGCGACTAATAAGGTGCCCTGTGGCGCC
>CAZQUE010000141.1:0-8245 GCA_964596185.1 uncultured bacterium
ACGGCGAAAACGAGGATTGCCAGTTTCGTTCATCGGTTTTCCTCCTAGAATTTCAGGCCAGCGGATCTGGCGCCTTCTGCCAGTTCCTTGACGCGACCATGATATTTGAATCCACCTTTATCAAATACCACTGTGGAAATGCCTTTAGCCATAGCTCTTTCAGCGATTTTCTGGCCGATCTGTTTGGCGCCGGTTTTGTTGCCGCCGTTAACAGAGGTGCGCAGGTCTTTATCAAGAGAGCTTGCCATTACCAGAGTTTCGCCAGTTTCGTCATCGATGATCTGAGCATAGATGTGTTTGAGGCTGCGAAAAACTGCAAGGCGTGGCTTCTGGGCAGTACCGGACAAATAAAATCTGCTGCGGGCATGACGCCGCTGACGCATATCTTTTTTATTCAATTTCATAATCTACCTTCCTTTAACGCCTTAAGCTGCAAGTTTCTTGCCGACCTTGATGCGAACGTTTTCGCCCAGGTATCTGATACCAGCGCCATCCTTGTAATGTTTAGGAGGTCTGATTTTGCGAATTTCGGCAGCAGTCTGGCCAACCACTTCTTTGTCGATGCCGGTAACGAATACCTTATTGGCTTCGACTTTCAAGGTGATTTCCTTGGGAGCTTCGTAAACAACCGGGTGTGAATAACCGACGTTGAGCTGAATTTTGTTCGGAGCCTGGCTCTGAGCTTTATAACCAACGCCAATGATTTCCAGACCTCTGGTGAAACCTTCGTTTGCACCAATAACCATGTTATTGATCAAACTTCTTACCAGGCCGAATCTGGCTCTGATTGGTTTCGGGCTGTTTTCGGGGATTGTGCAATGAATCTTGTCTTCTTCCTGTTTGAAGTCAACGCCTTCGGGCATTTCTTTGCTGATTGTGCCTTTGGGACCTTTTACAGAAACGGAAAGACCGTTAATTTTAACTTCGACGCCCTTGGGGACGATAATTGCTTTTTTACCAATTCTTGACATGTGCTTTCCTCCTGACTACCAGACGCGGCAGATTATTTCACCGCCAACACCGGCGCTTCGGGCTTCTTTATCGGTAAGAACACCCTTGGAAGTAGAGAGAATAGCAACGCCCAGTCCACCGAGGATTTTAGGAATTTCATCCTTGCCGGAGTAAATTCTGCGGCCGGGTTTGGAAACTCTTTCGATTCCCATGATGGTTGTGGAGTTCTTTTCTCCATACTTCAGGAACACTTTCAGATTGAATTTGTTCTGAAACTTATAATATCTGAAATCACGGATATAGCCTTCTTTTTTGAGGATCTTGGCAATTTCGATCTTCATTTTGGAAGATGGCATTTCAACACTTTCGTGTTTAACCATGTTGGCATTCCGGATTCGAGTCAGCATATCGCCAATAGGATCAGTCATACTCATAACTCTTTATCTCCTTTACCAACTTGATTTAGTAACGCCGGGGATCCTTCCAACTGAAGCCATATCTCTAAAGCAGATACGACACATCTGGAAATCTCTCATGAAACCGCGCGGCCGACCACAAATATTGCAGCGGTTGTAGCGGCGAGTAGAAAACCTGGGAGTTTTCATCCATTTTTCAACTAATGCTTTCTTTGCCATAACAACTCCTTTTTACTGCTTCTTCGTGGGTTTTCTGAACGGCATGCCCATCATTTCGAGAAGCTCTTTAGCTTCACCGTCGTTTTTTGCAGTAGTAACGATGGTGATGTTCATACCCTGAACCTTTTCAACTGAATCATAATGAATTTCAGGGAAAACCAGCTGTTCCTGAAGACCGAGGCTATAGTTGCCGCGACCGTCGAAAGCTTTCGGGGAAAGACCACGAAAGTCTCTGATGCGGGGAACAACGATAGTGAAAAGTTTGTCCAGGAAAAAGTAAGATCTGTCGCCGCGAAGGGTTACGCAGCAGCCGATCGGTACGCCAGCACGCAGTTTGAAGTTAGAAATAGACTTCTTGGCGCGGGTAACAACAGGTTTTTGACCTGAGATCTGAGTTAACTCTCTTGTTGCTGCTTCAAGAAGTTTTGCGTTCTGTGTAGCCTGACCGACGCCCATGTTGATAACAACTTTTGTTACCCTGGGAACGCGCATCGGGTTACCATACTTAGAAACCAGCTTCGGAGCGATTTCTTTTACGTACTTCTCTTTCAGCCTTGGGAGAGACTTTGTTCCCTTTTTGGGAGCAGTTTCTGTCTTTGCCATGCCGAATCTCCTTTATTTTCTCCTGATTTTCTATCAGGTTGATTACTTACGACCGAGTGGTTCGTTAGTTTTTGCGCAGACGCGATTTTTTTCTTCGCCCTGCTTAACGATCTTGGCGCGGGTTAATTCTTTACCATCTGGGGTCAAAAGTCCGAGCTTGCTGATAGCAATCGGGCCTTCTTTTTCGATGATTCCGCCCTTGCCAACATTTCTATTGGGTCGGGTGTGTCTCTTTACGAAGTTAACGCCTTCAACGTAAGCCTGGCCCTTTTCTGCTTCTACAGAAAGAACCCGGCCTTTTTTACCTTTGTCTTCTCCGCTAAGAACAACTACCATATCGTCTTTTTTGATATGGGGTTTTTCTACAGCGCGTCTGGCTTTTACTTTCTTATGCATCTGTTAGGCTCCCTTACAGTACTTCTGGGGCAAGAGAAACTATTTTCATGAACTGCTTTTCACGAAGTTCTCTGGCGACCGGCCCGAAAATACGGGTTCCACGTGGGTTGTTATCATTGTTAATGATTACCGCGGCATTGTCATCAAAGCGAATATAGCTGCCATCGGGGCGGCGATGTTCTTTTTTGGTGCGAACGATAACGGCTTTCACAACTTCTTTTTTCTTAACGGTTCCATCGGGAATCGCATCTTTTACAGAAGCCACGATGATATCACCTACAGCGCCGAAAGTGCGGGTGCTGCCGCCTTTTACGCGGATGCACAGCAGTTTTTTTGCGCCGGAGTTGTCAGCAACTTTTAATACGGTTTCCTGTTGAATCATTACCGAGCTCCTTATTCTTCCACTGAACCGGCGGCTTTAACTATTTCGCGCACGATCCATTTTTTGTTCTTGCTTACCGGTCTGCATTCTTCAACGCGAACCAGATCGCCGACCTTGCATTTTTCTTCGGGGTCATGAACCAGGAATCTGGTATGACGTTTGATGTATTTTTTGTAGCGAGGATGCTGAATCATGCCTTCTACTTCAACCTTGATGGTCTTTTCGGTGCTATCAGCAACTACTTTGCCGACTCGGCTTCTTCTTAAGGTTTTATTCTGTTCCATTGTTTACTCCTGATTAAAAGGGCAGCCGGCCTGCGGTCAGTTCGCGCTGCAGAGCCCGAATGCTTTCGAGTTCACGCAGTTTGGCTCGCTTGGTTTCCTTCAGATTGGCAATTTGAGAAGCTTCATTTAATCCCATTTCAGACAATTTGTCAAGAAACTTCTTTCTAATTGTACACTTGGGATCTTTGAGACGTTTAGAAACCGCTCGCAGCTGGACTTCATCCTTGCCCTTAGAAGCTTTAAGCTTCTTGGAAACTTCTGTGCGGATAGTTTTAACCAGTTCGGCAACTTTCTTGTCGCAACTGACGCGAATTTCCTGATTGACCTTGCGGGCTTTCATAGAAAGTCTTGATTTAAGGCGGGAAATCTTTTCGCGAAGAGGAGTCTTCATTGAATCGATTTTTTCTTCTTTCAGAAGCGCATTGTATTCTTCTTTGAGCATCTGAAAAAGTTTTGCCTTTTCCATGCGGGTCAAGTAGGTTTTGACGCGGGCGATGTTGCGGCGTACGATGCTGATCCTTGAAGGATTAGCAAGCTGACCTGTAACAGCCTGAAATCTCAGGTTGAACAGTTCTTCCTTAAAGTGTTTATATTTTTCTTCGAGTTCCTGCTCGTTCAGTTCAGAAAAATCTTCTCGATTCTTCATGTTTCACCTTCCTAAATTACATTTTGCTGGTAACGACCTGGCAGCGGATCGGGAGTTTGTTGGCAGCTTGACTGAGTGATTCAATGGCGATATTTTCGGGAACGCCTTCGAGTTCAAACAGAATTTTGCCGGGTTTTACAACGGCTACCCAGAATTCCGGGGCGCCCTTACCCTTACCCATACGAACTTCAAGAGGTTTCTTAGAAACGGGTTTGTCTGGGAAAATGCGAATCCACATTTTACCAGCACGTTTAACCGTTCTGGTGATAACCTTACGTGCGGCTTCGATCTGAGCACTGGTGATCCAATGAGGATCGAGAGCCTGAAGACCGAAGGAACCGAATGCAAGGTATTTTCCGCCTTTGGCTTCACCCTTCATTCTACCGCGGTGCTGTTTTCTGAATTTGGTTCTGGCTGGAATCAACATAGTCCGGGTTCCTCCTTACTTTTTGTTGTTCTGGGCAGCAGGAGCGTTGAAGTTCTGCTTACCAATTTTTTCGCCCTTGAAGATCCAGACTTTGACGCCAACACAGCCAAAGGTTGTGATTGCTGTATCGGTAGCATAGTCGATGTCGGCGCGGAGAGTGTGCAGTGGCACGCGACCTTCGCGAACCCATTCTCTTCTTGCAATTTCAGCCCCATTCAAGCGGCCAGAACAGGTAATTTTGATGCCTTTGGCACCAGCACGCATTGCTCTGCTGATGGTCTGTTTGATTGCGCGGCGATGAGAAACACGTCTTTCGAGCTGAAGAGCAATACTCTCAGCGATCAGTTTGGCTTCGATATCTGGAGCCTTGATTTCCTGGATGTTCAGGAATACTGATTTGCCGGTAAGATCTTCAAGTTCTTTTTTAAGAATTTCAACTTTTTCGCCACCGCGGCCAATGATCACGCCAGGTTTGGCGGTGAAAATGGTTACGCGCAGCTTGTTGTTGGATTTTCTTTCAATTTCGATTTTGCCGATGCCTTCGCGGCGGAACTGCTTTTTATCGATGAAGTCACGAACTTTTACATCTTCATGCAGGAATTTGGCATAGTCGCTGCGTTTAGCGAACCACCTGGAATCCCAGGTTCTGGTAATACCAAGACGAATGCCGATTGGGTTAACTTTCTGGCCCATTATTCTTTACCTCCCTGGGGTTTAGTGGTCTTCTTGGCGGCGGTTTTTTTTGCTGCCGGCTTTTCAGCTTTGGCTGCAGTGGTTTTCTTGGCGGCTGGTTTTGCAGCTGCTTTTTTTGTTGCTTTTTTCGGAGCTTCAGCAGTTTCGGCAACAGCTACTTTTGCCATTGAGAATTTTTCACGAAGAACGATTTTGGCGTGAGAAGTTCTTTTGTTAATGCGACAGGCGCGTCCGCGAGCTCTGGCCATGAATCTTTTCATGATCGAGCCACCGTCAACAGTGATCTTGGCGACATAGAGATCGTCGGCTTTCAGATCATGGTTGGCGCCGGCATTGGCGATAGCTGATTTGAGAAGCTTGAGCAGAATTGGAGAACCGCCTTTTGGCAGGAACTGCAGGATTCCAAGAGCTTCATCAACGCTTTTGCCACGAATGTGATCGGCGACGAGTCTAAGTTTTCTCGGGCTGATTCTCAGGTTGCGAACTACTGCACGGGGCATTTCGAGAAGGTCGATCAGTCTGGACTTCTGTTTCCATGACAGAGTGCCGACTTTGGGATAAACCTTTTCAAGTTTGCCGTTTGGCTGGAGCTGGCGATTATAAAGGCCGGCTTTGGTCAGAATTGCTTCGATTTTAGCGCGGCTGTTTTTAGTATCAAGGCCTTTGATCATCCGCAGGCCGTTGAACAGATCTACGTCATCGGGAATGGTTACACCAACAAGTCGTAACATTATTATTTATCTCCTTCCCTTACTTGGCAGAAGCCGATTTTTCACCGGCATGTCCGCGGAAAGTTCTGGTGGGCGCGAATTCGCCCAACTTATGGCCTACCATGTTTTCGGTGATGAACACGGGAACATGTTTCTTACCATTATGAACGGCGATGGTATGACCTACCATTTCAGGATATACGGTTGAAGATCTGGACCAGGTTTTGAGCTGGCGCTTTTCACCGTTGTTATTCATATCCTGAATTCTTTTCAACAATCTTTCACATACAAATGGAGCTTTTTTTGCCATCTTGCTTCTCCCTTACCGTTTTCTGCGCGAAATGATGTATTTGCTGGAGTGGTTCTTGGTCTTGCGGGTCTTATAGCCCTGAGCCGGTTTACCCCAGAGTGATACTGGCGGACGACCACGGCTGGTCTGAGCTTCACCACCACCATGCGGGTGATCGACCGGGTTCATTGCAGAACCGCGAACGAAGGGGCGAATACCCATCCATCTTTTTCTACCAGCTTTACCGATAGTAACGTTCATGTGATCCTTGTTGCCTACTGAGCCGAGAACGGCGCGGCAATCGAGAAGGATCAGGCGCATTTCGCCAGAGGGCATATTGATCTGAGCGTATTTTCCTTCTTTACCGACCAACTGGGCGCTGGTTCCGGCAGATCTTGCAATCTGGGCACCTTTTCCAGGTTTCATTTCAATGTGATGAATGGTCGAGCCAAGAGGAATGTTTCTCAAGGGAAGGCAGTTGCCGGCAATAATATCAGCGTTGGGACCGTTTTCAATCATGTCACCGACTTTGATACCTTCGTGTGCGAGGATATATCTTTTATCACCATCACGATAGTGAACGAGGGCAATGCGACAGGTTCTGTTGGGATCGTATTCGATTGTTGCAACAGTACCAGGAACGCCATCTTTGTTGCGTCTGAAGTCGATGATGCGATACAGACGTTTGTTACCGCAGCCACGATGACGCAGAGTCACGTGACCATGGTGGTTGCGGCCAGCTTTACGATGCAGCCATTCACAAAGGGGCTTATGAGGCTTATCAGTAGTGATTTCTTCAAATGTGAAACCTGTGATAAAGCGGCGTGAGGGGGTGGTAGGGTTATAGACTTTGATACTCATTTTATTCTCCTATTCCTACTTTCTCAGGCAATTCCTTCAAAGAAAGTGATTGAATCGCCTTCTTTAAGGGTAACGATGGCTTTCTTCCAGGTTGAAGTGAAACCACGGTAAACTCCACGACGTTTGGGTTTGCGAACTACGTTAATTGTATTAACCTTAGTTACAGTTACCTTGAACAGAGCTTCAACAGCATCTTTAATCTGATTCTTGTTGGCGCTTCTGGCAACTTTGAACTGGTAGATTCCTTCGCCCATGCGATCATAGCTTTTTTCAGAAACTATGGGTCTGATTACGATATCTTGAGGTGTATTCATTTTACCAGGACCTCCTCGAGCATTTTCACTGCTTTGTCACTGATGGCAACCTGGCCGTATTTCAGCAGATCAACAGCGTTTACGTGCATCGGAGTTACAGCCTTAACGGTTTTAAGGTTTCTTGTTGCACGTTTGATGTTTTCATTGAGTTCTGGAACCACGAAAAGAGCTTTTTCAATTTTGTGGTTCTTCAGAAAAGCGCAGACATCTTTGGTTTTGCCGCTGGCAAAATCAAGACCTTCGATTACGCGAATTGCGCCTTCGTTTGCTTTTTCAGAAAGGATGCCGATGAGTGCGCGATCGACCACTTTTTTGGGTGGGCGCTGATCAAAGGCATGTGGACGGGGACCGAAACATGTGCCGCCGCCAACGAAGATTCCGGCTTTGATGCTGCCGTGACGGGCGCGGCCGGTGCCTTTCTGGCGATAAATTTTTCTGGTGCTGAAATTAACTTCACCTCTGGTTTTGGTGAAAGCATTGCCCTGGCGCTCATTGTTGAGCTGAGCTTTTACAACATCATTGATGGTCTGAGGGTGTGCCACCTTGGCGAAAACTGCTTCGTTAAGTTTAATTGAACCGCTTTCGGTTCCATTCATTTTATAAATCTTGGCTTCCATATTCTCCTCCGTTCCTTAAGCCTGGTGCTTAATAACGACCAGACCATTGGGGGCGCCGGGTATTGAACCCTTTACCAACAGAAGGTTTTTCTGCTCGTCAACTTTAACAACCTTCAGACCACGTACGGTGCGCTTGACATTACCATACTGACCGGGAAGTTTTTTGCCCTTCATGGTTCGAGACATATTCGTACCTGAACCAGTGGAACCGGTAGCGCGGCTATAGTCAGAAGCACCATGTGTCATGGGCTGACCATTGAAATTGTGTCTTTCCATCGCTCCGGAGAAACCTTTACCCTTGCTGGTTCCGGTGACGCTGATAATGTCACCTTCTTTAAACATTGAAACATTGATTTCAGTATTTGGCTCAATGCCTTCAAGTTCGTCAGCGGGCAAGCTTCTTACAAAGCGGAACGGTTTAACACCGGCTTTTTCAA
>CAZQUE010000142.1:0-8117 GCA_964596185.1 uncultured bacterium
GCCGAAGAGCTTCCTTTTCGCTCGTTTTCAAGTCCGTTCAGCAAAGAGTGGAACACTCATGTTTCGACAGCAGAACTGATCAATCTTTTTGCAAGCTGGCCGCTTACTGCCACAAGATTCTGGCTCGGCAGCTGGCAGGATTCGATTGAACGGGTCAGTGTAGAAAAAAGCCAGCAGCCTGCTGCAAAGCTTGAAAGAAAAGCCTCATCAGACTGAGCGTTGGGAATATCTGGCGTTAAATAATCAGTTAGAAGGATTGCGGAATTGTTTTCAGCAGGCCCTTGGGCATTTTCATCGTCGGAAGTTTGAAATTCACGACGATTCGGCCCTCTTCAACCGGTGCCAGTTCCGGGTTTTCTTTGATGTAGCGAATGAAGGCGTCAGCAGCCAGCATTCCGGTCGACTCGGCAATTTCGGCATCCATGAAGCCGGTAAGGCCGTTTCCGCCACCAGAAAGAAAATCATTGGTTGCAACGACATAAGATTGCTGTGCATCTACGGGCAAGCCCTTGAAACTAACGACAACGCAATTTTGCTCGTATTTCACTTCCAGACCGCGCGAAACCTGCAAAAATCCGCCAAAGCCTGATTCATGATGCATTGCGTCACGAACCTGTTCAAAAACCTTTATCAGGGCATGACCCGGCATGGTCAGCTTTATCAGGTAATTATCAAAAGGCAGAACGTTCAGACAATCACCAATTGTGACGGTTCCGGTGGCGATAGAGCTGCGAATACCTCCGCCATTGATAAGAGCGATTTCGGAGTCGGTAGTCTCGGCTATGCAATCCGCAACCAGGTTGCCAAGATTGGTTTCTCGAGTGCGAATCGCGCTTCGCTCTCCGTTCAGATAGACATCTGTTTTGCCAAGCGGGATGTTAACCTTGACCTGGATTTGTTCCCATAGACCCTGGGCGGCCTTTTTAATTTTCTCATCTTCGGCGATATCGCTGCTCATCGGCACGAGAGCGGCGGCTTCAACCTGTAGACGGCAATTGTCGGCGCGATTGTAGCGCAAATCGTATCTGGTAATGCTCTTGCCCCATTCACCTGGTTGCGAAATGAATCTGTGGCCATTTTCGCCTTGCACCACAGCCGGCGGCGAAATTTCGAGATGGGTGTGGCCACCGAGAATGCCGTCAATTTCGGGGAACTTGTCGAAAAGTTCGACTTCTCTTTCCCAGCCGAGGTGAGCCAGCACAAGAATCACGTCAGCACCGGCATTTTTTACGACGGGAAGGTATTTTTCGAGCGCTTCTTCGGCCTTGATAACATCGATATCCTTAACGAAAACGCCGGGGACGATTTCAGCGAGGTTTTCAACGGTCAGGCCGATAATGGCCACTTTAATCGGGTCTGAGGGCGGGCCGGCATTGACCATGACCCATGGTTTTAGCTGCATCTGCAGTTCAGGAATCTTTTTGAATCTGATGTTTGCAGCCAGAACCGGAAAATTGGCATAAGTCAAAGCTTCAGCCAGGGCCTCCTGGCCACCGTCGAACTCGTGATTACCAAGAGTCATTGCTGCATATCCGGTTTCATTCATGAATTCCATTTCAGGAATTCCCTGGAAAAATTTATAAAAAAACGTGCCCTGAAAGACATCGCCGGAGGAAAGCATCAAAACATGGTGTCCCTGCTTTTCCAGGCCGTCTTTATAGGCTTTTATCCGTGCATAACCGCCGACCTCTTCACTGCCGCTGGCAACCGGCAAAACGTGCGCGTGAACGTCAGAAGTGTGAAGAATGGTGAAATTGCCGGCATAAATGATGTTTCCAGCTAAAACGAAGACAAAAAGAGTAAATGCAGTGAATAATTTCTTCATAATCCATACCCTTCCCTGCTATATGCGATTAATTTAACCAGAAATTCTTTTAATAAGCAAGAGCTGGGCAACAATAAGTTTCTTCTGTTATAATAATTTTTTAGCTTCAGTCTGGGGGTTGTCTATGAAAAGATGTATTTTTCTGGTCTCAATGCTGATTTTGGTGTTTTGCACCTACTCACCTGATTTATCGGCGCTCGAACAGGAAATTCCCGATTTTGAATTCAGGCCCGCCACCCATGGCGACATTTCCGCGTTCACCTACGAGGTAAAAGCGGCAAAAGAGATACAGTTAGATGCCCTGACAAAAAAATATGGCGACAAAAAGAAAAAGATTCTCAACCACCAGACAATCGTCGCTTTCAACAAAATCATTGCCGACAGCCAGAAGCTTGGAAAAACTGTCCAGGCCACCGGGCAAACGGCAGCTGTCGAACGTGAGTTCATGCAGATTCAGCGCCTTTATTACGGCCTTTGTGCCGACATTGGTCCTGGCGCACAGCCGCATAAGATTTTCAGGGGAGCCAAATTTGTCGGCAATATCGCGCTCGGCCCGATTAAATTAAAAGTTCCCAATATCATCTGCCCAGACCAGAAAATCGGACGGCGTCAAGCTCGGCTGGAAGCGCAGAATTTGAAAAAGCCCGGCAAAAAAGCGGTATATTCGGCCGAAGAACTTGCCAACCTGACGGCTTATGAAATAAGCCGCCTTGAACCGGTCGATGATCATATTGCCTATACTGGTGAAAAGCCCGGAAATCATTTTCAGGAGTTTCTCAAGCAGACGGTTGCGCAGATTCGGGCAGTTGACAAGGATTATGCCCAGTTTGACGACAGCTTTGCCCGCCGCGTTCTTTTTTACGACGAGCTAAAAGAAGATGCAACATCGCCGAAAATAACCACCAAAGACCGCTATGGTCTTAAGTGGAAGCTGAAATGGGGCGATGAAGTTCATACCGACGTTGCGCTTACTCGGCTTTACATAGACCTTGGCGGCCGCTACACCGATCTGAAGTTTTATTCCGGACCTGGTGAAACGCTTCTCGTTCTGGATAAACCCGGAAAGAAGGATGGTGTTTGCACCTTTGATCAGCTTGCCGATGCTCTTTTGCAATCTAAGTTTGAATTTCATGCGCACCGCTATCTGCTACCAGAACCGGTATTAACCGACAAGACCGGAAAGGTTCTCGGTTCAGGCATCGTTGATGCAAAAATGGCTGAGCAGGAAGGCATTCCCGAGGATCGAATCGGCTGTTATTATGTGCTTTTCAAAGAGTGCCAGCTGTCGCTTTACAACCCGGCGATCAAGCGCCTGGGCGGCGCAGCGCTTAGCAAAACCGGGGCAATTGAAGACCGCGTTGCCAGAAGTTCCCTGGTATTCAACGCCTGGATCAAAAACAAAGATATGAAGGACGACAACAGTCGCGTTGGCCTTCTTTACAACATGGAAACCGGCGAATTCGACCAGCAGGTTGAATTTCAAAGCGATCTGGGCTGCACTCTCGGCGGCCTGAAACCATCGGGTGAAATCAACAGTTTCGAAAAAAATCTGATCATGCTGATGCCACAAAGCATCAACTTTTTCATGCGGCCTCTTTACATTCCGGTCGCCTGGAAAAACTGCACCTGGGCCGATGCTCGCTGGATGGTCATGCGCATAGCTACCCTTTCCCGCGAAGATCTCGAGCGCTGTTTTGCCGACTGCGGCTGGCCGGTATTCGTGCAGAAGCTTGCAATCGAGAAGCTGATCAACCGACGCAACGAAATGGTCAAGGCTTTTAAACTCGAAGAAGACGGCTTCAAAATGTTGCCCTGCGACCCCGAATTCACTTTCACCGTTAAAAGCAAAGGCGGCATCGACTACCCAGTTCTAAAGGGCAAAATCAACAGCAAAAGCCGCACCGTGCAGCAACTTGAACGCGACCTTCATCCTGAAGGCCTTGCCAAGGTAATCTCCCGCAAAAACGACTAAACTTAAGCGCTTTTCTAAAGGCCTGATTTTTTGTATCGATCAAACATTTTGATCAAACAAAAACAGGCCTTTTCATTTGGGCAGCACTTTAACTAGAGGCATTTCGAAAGTATCTGTGATATCGACCGACTCTCACATTGAAAAAGACTTGTCAATGTCTGACCTCCAAGAAAAAAGCCGCCCAAACTGAGCGGCTTTCTTTGCAAAATATAAATGAATTACTTCAGTTTGAAAGTTTCGCCGACTAGTTTTTTCAAGGCCAGCCCTTCAGCGGTCGGGTTGCCGTTAGCGTCGACGCTGTCTTGCAGAATCATCAGCAAAGAACCTTCGCCCTGCTTGAAAGAGTAGACTTCCTGGGAAATAGCTGATCCACCGAAAGTCGCCACGACTTTCGAGCCTTCAACTTCTTTGTCGCCGAACTTCAAAGTGCAGGGAGCAACCCTGGCGTTTTCTTCACCATAGCGAGGTTGAAGCAGATTGGCCATCGTTCGGTGATCCATTTCGAGGCTGTATTTTTGCAGCATGAGAATGCCGCTGTTACCAGAAAGGTTCCACATTTTCACATTCTCATCGGCCAGATCGGCTTCAAAGCTGAAATTCTGCGGGTATTTCAAATAGATACCGCCATAGGTGAATTCTTTGTAAGGCTCAACCTCAAACCTGATTTTAGGGTCTTTGAACTCGCCCTTTACTTCGAGCTCCTGGCCCTGATTGATTTCGTATTTCTGCCCGTTTATTTCCAGATTGTAAACAGCCTTTGGCTCTAACGACTCGTCAACGGCAACTTCTGCCGCGTTAATAACCAGAGCAACCGAACAAAACAACAGACCCGCAATAAAGCAACTTGCAATTTTTTTCATTTTTCCTCTTTCTTAGCGCAAGAATACACTATCTTTAACAATTTTAACCAAGCCATTCAAGACATAAATGCCCGCTGAGAATGATGTAAAACCAACCGATTATAGCATATTTTTATTCTACAACCGTACCTTTGTGCATAAAATGAGAGTCTTTCTGGCCTTTTAATTCTCTAAAAATCACCGAAGGATTTTTTTTCATAACTCGCTGGTAGAAAAAAGAAACTAAGTGTTGTCAGCAAATTGATTATTGGTTACAATAATTATAGAGATAGGTTACTGCAGCAATTGGGAGATCATAATAGAGGGAGCCGCCATGAATTCGAAGCATAGTCACAGCTTTGCCGAACTTTTCTCAAGCTCTTTTTCGTTTTCGCTGACAGATTCAACAGTTAGACTGGCAGAGAATTTCAACCTGGTTTTTCCTGCAGACTTCTCAGACAACATTGATTTGAAAGACTTTCTGGGCTTTTTTTCCGAACAGGATCGCGAAGCGTTTCAATTATTCCTGATGCAACCCAAAGAAGGGACAACATTTTTCTCTACCCTGCAAAAGTGTTCTTCTGACAGCAAAACAGGCCCCTTTTGTTCGGCCTGCCTGCGAGTTGACTCAATCAAAAAAGACAAAGTACAGGTCGGCATAGTAAACGTTTCAGCTTTCATGCCTGAACAAATACTCTATCGCGATCTAAAAACCCTTGTAGCCGGCCTTGGCGGAATCAGAAAAATCACCCACGATCTCAATAATCAGTTTCAGATCATTACCGGCTATGGCTCAACCCTTCAGGATGAACTGTCCGACCCCGATCAGAAGGAAAGTGCCAGCTGTATCGTTACTGCAGTTAATCAGGCAATATCTCACAACATGCAACTTCGAAAACTTTTTCCCCCGAAGAATCCGCCACAAATTTTCATACCCAAGGAAATACGCCAAACACAAGCAGATACCGACAATTCAGGCCATCAGAATTCTGATCCAAAGATTGGAAAGGCTTCTTTAGTCACGCAGGAATTGCCATCCATTATGGTCGTCGATGACGAGCCGCTCGTAAAAAAGTTTCTTTGTGACATGCTTAAAAGGCTGAATTTTCACCCCTGTGGTTTTGAAAACGGAAAATCCGCTGCAGAGGCCATAAAAGCCCTGCAGAAATTCGAACTGGCAATTCTCGACATGAACTTGCCGGACATCAGCACAGAAGAACTATTCGGATTATTAAAAGCATGCGCCCCGGAGACGAAAATCATTTTGATTTCCGGAGAAACCCAGAACGCATCTTCTACGCGAATGCTTGAACAAGGTGCAGGTGCTTACCTGCAAAAACCAACTTCAGTCAAGATGCTTTCAGAAACAATCAACAAGGTTATCGGCGATCGTTAATGCTTGTATTTAAAAGATTTTTGCCTTATCATCTTCTTTCGAGCAGAATTCTATGAGTAAAATCAACGAAAAAGTCCTGGTAGTCGATGACGATCCTGAGATTCTCAAGACCTATAAAAAGCAGTTCTCAGCAGTAGTCGACATACAAACAGCAGAAGAACCCTGGCTTGCCCTTGAAATAATCAAAAGGTCGGGTCCTTTTGCCGTGCTGGTGTCAGATTTTAAACTTCCCGGCATGAACGGCCTTGAATTGATCGCCGAAGCCGAGAAAATAGCCCCAGACACGGTGAAAATACTTTTGACCGGTTATGCCGACCTTGAGCTAGCAACAAAAGCCATAAACGAGGGTCGGGTGTTCAGATTTCTTACCAAACCCTGCCCACACAAGGATATGGCGAGCGCTTTCATCGCCGGCATCAACTATTATCGTCGCACGATCACCGAAAGAGACACCCTAGAGCGCACTTTCAACGGCTGTGTACAGATGCTCAGCGATGTAATTTCCCTGTCGACGCCAATGGCCTTCAGTCGCGCAAGAAAACTCAAGGCTCTGGCAGCCAAAGTCGCGCCCCACATTGGCATTGGCGACCTATGGGATTTCGAAACCGCCGCAATGTTTTCGCAACTTGGCTATGTAACTCTTCCCCATCAATTGCTTGAAAAAATAACTTTAAAAATACAGCCGAATGCCGTAGAAGAACAGATGCTGGCGAAGGTTCCCGAGGCCGGCGAAAAACTATTGAGAAATATTCCCCGCCTTGAAAAGATAGCCAGAATCGTCAGATATTGTGAAAAAAACTACGACGGCAGCGGCTACCCTGAAGACGATGTCAGTCTCGAAGACTTGCCTCTTGAATCGAGAGCATTGAAAATACTCGAAGCCATTTTGCGCCTCGAAGAAGAAACTGAAGATTTTGATGTTATATCGACGAAAATTCGCAATGGCAAAGGCTCTTTCGACCCAAACCTCACTGAAATGATTCTGGCAGAACTCGAAATTTCTTCTCTAGCTGCAATCAACGACGAAATCGAAGTCATAAAAGTTTCAGTTGCAGATTTGCGAATAGGAGATATTCTTTTAGCAGATGTAGAAACGGCTGAAGGAAAACTGCTATTCTCTGGAGGCAACGAAGTGACACAGATTATACTCACCAAACTGATCAACTACTCAGAAATCACGAAAGTGGTTGAGCCTTTGACGGTTAAACGCAAGGCTTAAAATGGACCTGGTAACTCAGGGTCTGCTGGGTTCAGCAGTTGCTCAGGCAGCCTACAGCAAAAAAATCGGCCGCAAAACCGCCTTATATGGCTTTTTAATCGGCCTTCTGCCGGATTTTGACATCATTGCCGGCTTCTGGGGCGAGTGGGCTTCACTCAAATACCACCGAGGCCCGACCCATTCATTGCCTCTACTGCTGCTAGCTTCAGTTCCCCTCGGCTATTTATTCAAGAAAATTACCGGTTCACAGGCAGCGGCAAAAGACTGGATCGGCATGACCTTTCTGGCCTTGTTCACCCACCCTCTCATCGACTGGTGCACAACTTATGGCACGCCTCTGTTCTGGCCTTTTTCCGACCAACGTCTGGCCAACGACGCTCTGCCCATTATCGACCCCTTCTATTCTTTTCCCTTGTTGATCGTTTTTTTCATCGGTCTTTTCAATCTTCTATCGCCGGGAAAACGCAAAGCGCTGGCTGCTCTTGCGCTGGCCCTCAGCACCTTATATGCCTTCTGGGGATTTCGCAATTCACAACATCTGGTTCAGGAAGGACACAAAATCTTTTCGGCCCAGGGTTTCGAACCGGTAGAAGTAAGGGCGACACCAACCATGTTCAACAATCGCCTATTCAGGGTAGTCGCCCGTGATATAGACCGAAATTTCATGGTTACTTACATGAAGATCGGCAACGGCAGCACTCTTTCGCCTATTCAAAAGGCCATACCCAGCAATAATGAGCTGGTCGCCAAAGCGATGAATCATGAAACCGGGAAACTGTTTACCTGGTTCGCCATGGACATGATCTGCCCGACCCTTGAGACTGCCGATGATGGAACAAGCACAGTTGTTCTTAACGATATGCGCT
>CAZQUE010000143.1:0-7994 GCA_964596185.1 uncultured bacterium
CAAAGGTAGTATCAATCTTGCAGATGTCGGAGTCAGCACTGGACTTGGCGGAATTTCACCTTCACTGCTTGATTATCGCCCCTTCAGCCTCAGCATTCAGGACGATCCTGCTGCAAAATCCAGCGCTGATGAAGAAGGGCGCTTCAGCTTTGAACCAATAAGTATTCGCGACCAATACGTAGTTTTTGTGAAAAATGGCAATCACCCAGGATTCGTGCTCGAATACATGGCGGCCGATTCAGCAGGCCTTTACGGCGACCATCAAATCGAGATTTCCATTCGCTCGACCGCCCGTTCATACATTGCTCGATGTCTGCGTGACCGTTATGGTCGGCGAATTGACCCAAATGCACTTACGGCTGCTCATATCGACAGCACGGTCAGGGCTATTGCCGATGTTCTTGAAAGTCATCCCGAAAAAATAAGCAATGCGACTCTGGATCAGGTTGCTGAAGTTAAGGCAGCCTACAGTGCCATGGCGCAATCACTTAATTCGGGCAATTCCGGAGTAGTGCCCAACAATTGGGTGCTGCTGTTCTACCTTGGTGGTGATAACAATCTGGCCAATTATATCAACGACAACATCGCTGAAATCGAGAATGCCGGCCTGCCTGATGGCACACAAATTATTATTCAGGCCGATATTGCCGTTCACGGAATGAAGCGAATGATGTTCAAAGAAGGCAAGCTAATTGAGTTGGCGAGCGTTGCCAACCTCGATTCAAGCTCAGGCATGGTAATTGCCGATTTCGTCGCCTGGTCACGACGAACTTTTCCGGCTGCAAATTATGCCCTGATTATCAGTTCTCACGCCGATGGCTGGAAGAATTCAACTCGTGCTGAGCGCCTTCGCAACTCTCTGATTCAGGATGATTCTGCAGCGACCCGCGGCAACCCGGTTGAGATTGCCGCCTGGCTTAAAGGAGCCAATACAACCTTCGATGGGTTTGAACGCCCTTTGCAATTATTGGTTTTCGATGCCTGCAATATGGGAATGATCGAGATCGCCGCCGAGTTTTCCTCATGTAGCGAATATCTGGTTATGTCACAGGCTTTCGTTCCAGGAAGCGGTTTTCCCTATGCTGAAATTGTCAAAGAAATTTCCAGACTGGGTTCCGGCAATATTAACGCCGAAAAGGCGGGTGAGATTTTCTGCGAAGCATACAGAAACAAGTATCTCGACAGGGCTCTACCCTCAGCGGTCACGGTTTCTTTAATCAAGACCTCAGAAATGCCGGCCTTTATGATTCTTCTGCAGAATTTTTTCACCAAAGTGACGGCTGAAATCAGTAAACTTGGTCCGGTTCTGGCTAACCTGCGTGACAGCAAAATGGTCGAAGTTGAAGATGCGACTGAAAAATACGTTATTCAGGCCTTTGAATCAACCGATTACCGAGACCTTTACAGTTTGCTGACCCATTGCCGCAATAACATGCCTGAAACCGCGATTGAGATCGACCTGATTCTTCAAAAATTTTCAAATCTGGTTGTCGCCAATTATCGTTCTTTGTCTGCTTTTCCCGATGCGCACGGCCTATCGATCTCTTTACCCGATCGATCTGCATGGTTGGCAAACTATGTCTCTACCGAATCGTTGCTTTACGCATATTACCAGTTTGCCCAAAACAGCAGTTGGGACGAAATTCTCGCCCTGATCAACCAGAATTGATTTGAATAAAGGGTTTATCTTGCCTTGACAAGGGCACCGGGCGAATCTATAATGGGGCTCAGATTATTCTCACAGGAGATTATTTATGCGCAGCCCAATACACAAAGAAGGCTTTTTCATGGCCGGCATTCTTTTTGCCGCCGGTTTTGTTTCTTCTGCCATATCCAAATGGCTGGGAAGGATCTTTTACCTTCTTTGTGCTTTTACTTTGTATTTCTTTCGCGACCCTGAACGCCAGATTCCTCAGGGTGAAAGCCTGATCGTTTCTCCGGCCGATGGTAAAGTCGTCGGCATAGATTCCGTTGAACATGTCCCATTTATCGATGGCCCAGCCAAACGGGTAAGCATTTTCCTTTCCATTTTCGATGTCCACATCAATCGTGCTCCTATTCGCGGGAAAATTGAATATCGTCACTACGCTCCCGGAGAATTTTTACCCGCATATGAGCCGAAAGCTTCGATAAAAAATGAGCAAAATACCATCGGTATCGAAGATTCTGATGGCTACCGCGTTGTCGTCAGACAGATCGCCGGATTGATCGCTCGCAGGATTCTTTGCTGGAAAAATCCCGGCGATAAAATTGAACGCGGCGACCGATTCGGATTGATCAGGTTTGGTTCGCGCACAGACCTTTTTCTTCCCCTCGATGCCCGAATTGAAGTTAAACTTGGACAAAGAGTCCAGGGCGGTGCGACCATAATCGCCAGAAGAGCATAGAATGGCCGAAAATAACGCAGTAGAAAACATCCTGACCGCAGAGAATCAACCGCAAACCGAAGCGCCAAAAGAAAAGAAACGGTTTGCTCATCGTCATTTGTCTATTTTGCCAAATGCCTGCACCTCGATGAACCTTTTTTGTGGTTATCTCTCGATAGTAATGACTTCACAGGGCGAATTTCTGCTTGCCGGCTGGTTGATCCTGATCGCTAATATATTCGACATTCTTGATGGACGCCTTGCCAGACTTACCTCGGTAAGTTCACGTTTTGGAGCAGAACTCGACTCTTTGGCCGATCTGGTTAGTTTCGGTGTTGCTCCAGCCTTTCTGGTTTATACGCGTTATCTTGAACACGATAAAATATGGGGGCTGGTAATTTCGGGTATTTTCATGCTTTGCGGTGCCTTGCGATTGGCCCGATTCAACATAACTCCGCCATCGCGCCAGGATGTCTTTGAAGGTTTGCCGATTCCTGCTGGTGCCGGCATTCTAGCGACCATGACCATTTATGAATTGCAGTTTTTTAATTTTCTTAAGATCCCTAGCTACGTTATTCCGGTTGTTGTCATTATTACTTCATTTCTCATGGTCAGCAAGGTTGAATACCCGGCGATGAAAAAGACTCCCAAAACCAGCAACAAGAGAAAACTCATGGTCTTGCTGTTGTTGATAGCTTTGTTCGTTAATCCGCCGATTACTCTTTTCTTTATTTCATGGGGTTTTGCACTCTACGGACTGGCTTTCTGGTTTTTGAAAAATTTCATGCTCATTTTGCGCAAATTCCGAAAAAAACAAGCTTCAGAGCCAACCGAGCAGCTACAATAATTTTACGCTTTGCTTTGGTATACCCGGTGCTGCCCCTTATTGAAAGACGTTAGAAGATCTTTCTTTTCAAGTTCGGTTATTGCTTCTTTTATGCGAGTTTCACCGGCATTGCGAAATTTCCCGGCAATTCGATTTCTGGTTTTGGGTTGTTCACAGTAATCCAGGATTTCTGAGGCAAGCATATCGATTATTTCTGGCAATAGTTTTCGTGGTTTTACCAGCGTAATGCCAGGATTTCTGGCAATGCTTTCCTCGCCGGCTGTATAAGAAAGCTTGTCTGAATTTCTGGCGAGAAAATTGCGAAGTTTTACCAGTATTTTCCCGCCGGTTCCGCTTGATCCGTAACCATGAATGACGCTGATCTGGCTTAGATCACCCCGGCGAACTCGTTCATTATAATGCTTTATAAACTCTTCGATTGCTTTGGCAGCCAGAAAACCATGTAAATCTATTTCATTTTTCATGACGCATTGATTATTGCAGAAAATCGACAATCCCTTCAAAAACAAAAGGGCTTTGAATCTGGTAAAGCCCTATTCAAGCCCTATAAAAGTCTTTAAACTTATTATCAGTCTACGCGTGCCTGGATGATCTCTACTTCATCGAGCATTGGCAAACCATTTTCATCGATGGCGACCGTTCCACGGAGGTGAAGAATAGTGCCTTTGGGATAAAGTTTTGGCAGGCGACCAAGCTTCAATGCCCCGGTTGGATCCGCCAGAAGATACATTCTCTCGCCCTTAACTCCATAACCTTTGGCTAGAACACCAAGAAGACTAACGTAACGACCTTTGGCATTTACCGGGTCGAAAACAATCTGAGCCACCGAAACCATTTCTTCAATCTGGGTTAAAATTGTTTTGATTTCATGAACCTCAAGATATGGCTGAAAGTCTTTAACCCTTACGGTAGCTAGAATTGTCAACGGTTGCCCAATTGAACTTTTCGATCTTGGATCAAACGTCTGCGGAAGTTTCCCGGTGCAGTAAACGGCGTTGTCATACTCATCGGCGATGACCCAGTCTGATCGGGTAACGGGAGGGTAACCTGGCGCTTTGCTCCAGCCGTAATAATCACCCTTGACGGTTACAAACTGATCTGCAAAACTTTCCGGTCGGGTACAAATGTCTACCAATGGTGTAAAAAGATCAGCTGCAAAAATAGCCGAGCATGACAGCATTGTGCAAAACAATATTGCAAGGATGATTCTAGTCTTTTGCATCGTCAAAATCTCCAAAGTCTTTGTATTTTTTCTTGATTTCCTGAGCCAGGCTGGCAAGATCACCAACATGTTTTTTGCCAAGCTTGCGAATAATATCAATAGAAAAATGCTGATCGCCAAACATCAATCCGGCATGTTTTTCGATGAATTGCAAATCTTCAAGGACTTCTTCCGGATTGGCAACGCCGGCGACAGGCGTTCCAGTCGCAATAAAATGCTTCGATGCTTCAACAAACACCATCAGATCATCGAGGTAACCTATGTTTGGAACATCGTCGGGAATAAGGTCGCAATCATCTTTCAGATAGGCAAAAGTTCCGGCAACGATTTCTTTGCGTTCAGGCGTCAGATGCGAATAGCCGGCATACCTGATAAATCGGGTAATATAGCTTTTCAACTTGGTTTCAATCAATTCTTTTAGATTGGAGCTTTTCAAGTTTCACCTCTCCTGCAATTCAATGTTAAAAGCAAATTACCATATTTTTGGACTTCTTGGAAACAATTTATCAAGCACTTTATCAGAATTCTCTTCATTGTATGCCTTTTGTTGAAAAATAAAGTCGTGGCAAAGATATTGCAAAATGTGTTAGATTACCTTCAATTCATAAAGAAGAAGGATTTAAATGGCAACCCCTCAATTACCCCTCCAAGACCAACTCCGCGGGTTTTCCAGAGCTCTTTTTTCAACCTGGCTCTACCATCGTCGCTTCAACATTCTTTTCGATGCCGGGGAAGGTGTGGCTACGTCACTATTTAACCGGGTCTTTGGCATTCGCCGAATTTTCCTTTCTCATGGTCATGCCGATCATATTGCCGGCCTGGTTAATCTACTGAATATTCGTAATCTTGGTGCCGGCGATCAAACCGCAGCATTGAAAATTTATTATCCAAAAAACAATCGTTTAATTGAACTATTGCGCGATTATCTTGGGCGCACCCAGAATGACTTGTCTTTCCCCCTTGAATGGATAGAAATAGATGCCGGCAACGAAATCAAACTTGATGACCAAAAGGGAAGGATTTTCATTCGCTCTTTTCGCACCAAACATTCTAACAGACAATTGAGCCTAGGTTTCAATATTATCGAGATCCGCCGCAAATTGAAAGAACAATACCAAGGCCTAAGCCAGAAAGAACTGAATGAAATAATCTGGACCCGGGGAAAAAATGAAATCGCCGAAGAAGTCGAAAAGATTATTTTTACCTATGGCGGTGACTCAAGGCCGATTAACCCGGATGATGTTCGAAAAAGCATGTATCTCTGCCACGAGTGCACTTATTTGAGCGTTGAAGATGATGAGCGCAATTTTCAGCAACATTCTTACCTTGAGGAAGTTCTTCTAATGGCACGTGAGGCTGAAGTAGAAAATCTTCTTCTATTTCACACTTCTTTGCGTTATAGTCTGGAAATGCTTAAAGATCAAGTCTGCGCAACTATCGATCGGGTTAAGCCTGGATGCAGGGTTTTGGTCCTTTATGGTGACCAGATAGTTGATCCTTTCACAAAAGAAACCTATCGAAGCTCTAGAAAAAAGTCCCGGGAAAAGGAATTGATTGAGGAAGTCGAACAAGGAGATTTTTAGCAAATGGCTGGAAACGCAAAAATCCTGGTTGTTGATGATGAGCATAGCGTAAGATGGGCCTTTGAAAAAGCACTGCAAAAGGCCGGTTACGAGGTAATGCTTGCCGAAAACGGTATCAAAGGTTTAAGCCTTTTTCAAAGCTTCAAACCCGACATTACCCTTGTCGATATCCGCATGCCTGAGATGGATGGATTGCAAATGCTCAAGCGGGTTCGCGAAATCGACTCTGAAGCTCAGGTTATTGTCATGACTGCTTATACTGACATGGAGACCACCATCACTGCCATGAAACTTGGAGCTTACGATTTTTTGAGCAAACCTTTCAACATCGATGAATGTCTTTTGCTCATTTCTCGGGGACTTAACTCGAAAAAATCACGCGTTGAAGCCGAAATAGCCACCCAGGCCCCCAAGTCAAGTGCCTTGAAAGGAAACAGTCCTGCAATGCAGGAAGTTTACAAGCTCATCGGCAAGGTTTCCGAAGAAGATGTCACCGTTTTGATAACTGGTGAATCCGGCTCTGGAAAAGAACTTGTCGCCCAGGCAATTCATTATAATTCTGGAAGAGCGTCTCAGCCCTTTTGGGCGATCAACTGCACGGCAATCAATGAAAGTTTGATGGAATCCGAACTTTTTGGCTATGAAAAGGGGGCTTTTACCGGAGCCAACAATTCCAAGCCCGGCATGTTCGAACTTGCTCAGGGCGGAACCATCTTTCTCGATGAAATTGGCGATATGAACCTGGAAATGCAGGCAAAGCTTTTGCGCGTGCTTGAAGAGCGAGAAATCGTCAGGGTTGGTGGCAATAAAAGAATCAAGGTTGACGTCAGACTTGTGGCCGCAACCAATAAAGATTTGCGTCGGTCCATCGTCGAAAACCGCTTTAGAGAAGACCTTTATCATCGAATTAAGGTTATTGAAATAAAATTGCCGCCATTACGGGAAAGACCTGAAGATATTTCACTGCTGGCAAGATATTTCTGTTCTTTACTTGCAGCTCAGCGCAAAGGTGCGCCCAAAAGCATCTCTGAAGAAGCTATTGCCGTACTTTCAGCGTACTCATGGCCGGGAAATGTTAGAGAATTACGCAATGCCATTGAACAATCATACACCCTAAGCCGTGATCAGGTAATTCTTCCAGAGCACTTGCCGGTTGAAGTTCGACTGAAAGCGGCAAATGAACTTGCCCAAAACGAACCCATCCCGGTACTGGAATCGCATCCAAACACCATTATAACGGAGTCGTCCTCTAAAGAAGAGGAGACTACTGAAACCCTTGAGCCCACCAAAATTGGCGAAATTGAACCTGACTTTGACATTCAGCGAGCAATTCAAACAATTGTTGCAGTATCACTACAAACTGCATCGACAGGATCTGCCTATTCAGAGGTCATGGAAAAAATGGAAAAAGAACTGCTGTATCAAAGCCTGGAAAAACACAAGTGGAACCAGGTGCAGACTGCTACTTATCTGGGAATTACCAGAAATACTCTGCGATCCAAAATCGAAAAATACGGACTTTGATGAATTAGCGCAATTTCCTGTTTGACTGTATGCAATTGCTGTGTTAGGATTCTTTGGAAGCTTGAGTTGATCTTGGTTTTGCAGATTTTGGCCTATTTATGGGCTTTCTGGAGGTATAGAATGCCGATTTATGAATTTCAATGCCGCAGTTGTGGAAAAAACTTTGAAAAACTCTGTTCGCTAAAAGACAATCTTGCCGATGTTCAATGTGTACATTGCGCGGAAAAGAATGTCGTTAAGAAAATGTCTTCGTTTGCAACTTCAGGAAGCCGCACCAGCTTTGATTTCAATGAAAACACCAGTTCATCTTCATGCTCGAGCTGTTCTTCAGGTTCCTGTTCGACCTGCAATCATTAAAACAATGAAATCATCCGGCCGTTCAGGCCGGCAAAATATTTTCGGAAAGGATGTTGTATGGCAATAAAAACCATCATCATGGGCGCTGCCGGGCG
>CAZQUE010000144.1:0-7784 GCA_964596185.1 uncultured bacterium
ATACCTATACAAAAAATAGGTCATGTGGGAGTGCTACCACGTGAACACTTACAAATCGGTATAACAAGTGCGTCGACGCGGAAAAACCGGCCGTTCACGGGTCTTGCTTGCGCAACACCCGCGCCCGTCTCGTTTTTCCGGTCACGACTGGCGTTACGCTATTTGTCATTCAAAATATTAATGAAATGAATTGAAGAAGATTAAATGAAGATTTAATTGACCAAAGCACATTCAGGGTTATATTGGCATATTTTAAGATTTCGAATTTTAAAGGACAAAATTATGAAAAAAGTCTGGTTTCTTTTTACGATCTCTATGCTTATTCTTGTTGTCCACCAAGCACAAGCTGAGCTAACACCACGCGAAATTCTAAACAGGGCAAATGAATTCATTTTTTCAGCCGAATACATAAAACGCATAGATGTTTCAGAGGCTAACAACACAATTTATGCTGGCGAAAAAAAAATCGAGCAGCCAAAGCAGATAAGCTCAATGACAATTGAAATAGAGCATGATAAATTGCTTGCAAAACAAACCGTTGATCTTAATGGGCAGCTTTTAATAATGATAAAACACGATAAAAAAGCTGTAATGAAAATAGGCACTGGAACATGGCAGGTTCCAACTGGGCCATACGAAAGAATGGCCCAGGATATGGGTAATTTGTTTGTCTGTGAAGAAGTCGCTCCGGAAACAGATAAGAATGCCCCAAACTGGATTCTGGTTAAAATGGAAAAAATTGACGGTTTAGAATCCGTTCTGGTCGAATCAAAGGATAATTCTGCTGTAGCACTTGCACAGGAAAGAATGACCAAAGGTATTGAGATCAACTTCAAGGATAACCCAGCACAAAAACCAACTGTTGAGGTTATAGAATATAAATCAAAAAACTGGTTGGGAAAATCAGATTTCAGGCGTATTAAGGTCATTCAAACTTCAAAAGTGACCTTTTTGATGCCTTCTCCAGATGGTTCCATTATGAAAATAGAAAAAACTGGGACTACTACTTCAAGTTATGACTATAGCAAGAACAAAATTACTGTTCCTGCCGAAGCAGAAACACTTTTACTTTCTAAGTAGTTCAGCTTTTTATAATCAAGTTTGGATAGTTGGTTTTTAATTGTGTAGACTGAAAAGAACAATAATAGCGATTAATTTCTATCTAGAGCACTATAAAGGCTTAATCTGGTGAGTGAAAATCTTATAAATAGGTTAAAATAGCCTAATCGGGTAAAGAGGGGGCTTTCCCCCCTCCTTCCTACACCACCGGACATGCTTCCGCATCTTCATGAATCTTACCAGGCCGTAGCCGGGTATTGAATCTTCACCCACAGATCTTTAATGCAGATCAACCCCATTTTAGTAAGCCAGTTGTTTGATATTCCTATTTGAATTGCTTTGGTTCTGGCGCTGTGCCACGGGCCCTTTCGGCTGATTCCTGCAAATATTGCAAATTTAAGACGCGTGCCCATTTTCCTCAGCTCCCTGATTCGAGTTCGCGGATTCTTCCATTGCTTCCAGATACAGCATCTGATGCGCCTTCTAAGCCACATATCTATTTCTGAGACTGGGTCATAATATTCGGAAATTCCGAAGTAGTTCATCCATCCCCGAACATAGAGTGCCAGCTTCTTCAGACGATAATCTAGAGAAACGCCCCAGCTTCTGCCGGTTAGTTCACGCACTCGGCGCGGCGGCTTTTGACGAAAACAATGAAGTCATCGGCGTATCTCACGAATCTGAGACCGCGCTTTTCCAGCTGCTTGTCAAAATCATCAAGCATGATATTAGCCAATAGCGGAGAAAGCGGCCCCCCTTGAGGAACACCTCTTACTGTCTTCTGAAATCGGCCTTTTATCTGCGCTCTGGCGCGAAGAAATTTTCCGATAAGGTTCAGAACTCTTTTATCGCGCACTTTTCTGGATATTCGACACATCAGAACGTCATGCTCGACTGTATCGAAGAATTTCGCCAGATCGGTGTCGACAGCAGTTCGATAGCCTTCTCTGATATATTCTTTCGCCTTTTTAACGGCATCATGGGCTGATCTGCCCGGACGAAAACCGGAACTGGTTTCTGAGAAACCCGGATCGAAGATGGGCATTAGAATCTGGCATATAGCCTGTTGCATCAGTCTATCAAGAACACATGGAATTCCCAATGGGCGGGTTCCGCCCGTTGCTTTTGGAATATCAACCCTTTTTACAGGTAATGGGTTGTAACTGCCTGCCAGAATGGATTTACGAATATCATTCCACTGTGGTCGGAACTGATCTGGAAACTGGTCGATGGAAACATTATCCACTCCAGGAGCGCCTTTATTGGCTCTCACCCGTTCCCAGGCTGTTCTTACATTTTCAGTTGAAAGTATTCGTTCCAGCAGGTGAAGATTTGGGTTGAACGTTTCGTTGACGCGCCTCACAGATGCTCCTCCGGTCGGAGTCTTTGCATTATGAGAACTCATAGAGGTTCTTCCCTGATTCATGTTCGGCCCTTCGCTCAGATAGAGCTACTATGGCCTCTGCTGACTCCTCTTTGATCACTGGGAGTGTTGCCACCCTCAGCGTCGCCTTGTCAGGCTGCATGTCAAAGAGGTCTCCTCCCCTCCGGGGACAAGCCAGAGCTGCCGGGCCGGATAAGAACGTGAACTTTCGCCACCGCCGGGCAAAATATGCGCCATCCTGGCGCCTGCCCGGCACTAGCACATCCTGTGCGTTGCACCAGCAGCATTTACCATATCCCGTGAAGTCTGAGCTTCGTTTTGTTGCACCCAAGGGCATAAATGCAAACTCGCTCCCGGACTTGGCCTTGTATGCTGTTTCTGTTCGTCGGCTCATGGCTTTGCACTTCGGCTTCCTTCTGACAGAGCTTCACAGCTCCGCCATTGCCTTCGGCTAGTATTGTATGATAAACATTCATCATATGACTTCCAATACAGAGGACTTGACCGTAGTGACACGATCTCACCTCATAAGTTCACGCCCATGCCGGGCGTACACAAGTGCGTAGACGCGGAAAAACCGGCCGTTCACGGGTCTTGCTTACGCCGCCCCGTAAGTTTTTCCGGTCACGACTGGCGTTAGACCCCAAAAAAATAAAATTACACATTGATTTGTGGTATAATATGTGTGGAGGTGAAAAGTATGCCTACAAATCTTGCAATAGATGATGATCTTTTAAAGCTTGCTCTCGAAATTGGCAAGCTTCGCACAAAGAAAGAAACTGTTAATCAAGCCCTGAAAGAATTTATTGAAAAAAGAAAACAAAAAGAGATAATTGAATTGTTTGGTAAATTCGATCCTGACCCTGACTATGACTATAAATCAGGACGAAAATAATGAAAACTCTTGTTGATACCTGCATTTGGTCTTCTGTCCTGAGGCGAAGCAAAATAGCGAATAAAGAGAATGAAAAAAGATTAGTAGAGCTAATTTTGAACAACGACGCTCTAATAATTGGACCTATAAGACAAGAAATTTTGTCTGGTTATTCTGATAGAAAGAAGTTTAAAGAGCTCAAAGATAGACTTGATGCATTTCCAAACTTAGAAATAATTGATATTGATTATGTAACTGCCGCTGAATTTTCTAATGAATGTAGAAAAAATGGAATTCAGGGAGGGCACGTCGATTTTCTGATTTGTGCGGTAGCAAACAGAAATAAAATCCCAATTTTTACATGCGACAACGATTTCAAGCAGTATTCAAAGATCATTGAAATTAAATTATATTAAAGGGCCTAACAAGTGCGTCGACGCGGAAAACCGGCCGGATCACGGGTCTTGCTTGCGCCGCCCCGTAAGTTTTTCCGGTCACGACTGGCGTTATGCGCTAATGAAGCCAATTTTAAATCATGCTTGTCGCTTAACGTTAAGTGTAATATCATATAAATATGATTAAGTCATTTCGATGCAAAGAAACAGAAAAGTTATTTAATCGTCAGCTTTCAAAGAAGCTGCCGCAAGACATTCAGGCTGTTGCCTTTCGAAAATTGAGAATGCTTAATCGTTCAAACACTGTTAACGACCTTCGCGTTCCTCCTGGCAATCGATTAGAGCAGCTATCTGGTGATAGAAAAGGCCAGTTCAGTATTCGAATCAATGACCAATTTAGAATTTGTTTTGAATGGTCAGAAGGTGACGCTTTAAATGTGGAAATTGTTGATTACCACAAGTAAACCCGTAATAGGAGATGGATATGGCTGAAAATCAAATTCCTCCGCTGCATCCGGGAGATGTTTTGATGCATGAATTTCTTGAACCATTTAACTTAAGTCAGAATCAGCTCGCTCAAGATATTGGTGTTTCTCCGCGTCGAATAAATGAAATTGTTCACGGTAAAAGAGCAATTACGGCTGACACAGCGCTAAGACTTGCCAGATATTTTCAGATGTCTCCCCAATTTTGGCTTGGGCTTCAAATGGACTATGAACTGGATCTAGAAAAGGATCGTTTAGCAGAAATTTTGGCCAGAGACGTAAAAATAAGACCTATTAAAAAGTGCGCATAACAAATGCGTCGACGCGGAAAAACCGGCCGTTCACGGGTCTTGCTTACGCCGCCCCGTAAGTTTTTCCGGTCACAACTGGCGTTATGCCCAAAAATGAAATAAATTGAGATTTAATCAGCTTTTGAGAGAATTTGAGACTCTCAATCTTGACTAATCAAAACCAATAACTTATTATTATTAATAATGTGGAAAATTCGTGAAAACAAAAGCTTGCTAAAGGTTTGCAAAAAACTTCCTTTACAAGTTCTGAAAAAGTATGAACTTTGGAAGGATCTTGTATTTAGGCATGGCCCTTCAATTCTAAAAGATTTTCCTGGTTTTAATGATGAAAAATTGTCAGGGATAAGAAAAGGACAAAGGTCTTCCAGGCTTAATCTTCAGTATCGGGTCATTTATGAAGTTGAGGACGAAAAAATAACTGTCTACGTTATTGAAATTACTCCTCATGAGTATTAGGAGGTAATATGAGAAAAAATGATTTTTTGCCTGCAAGTCCAAAAATCTCTGTAACAACAGGTGAAGCTATAAAAATGCTTCGCGAACTTAAAGGCTGGACGCAAGAAGAATTGGCGAAAAGATCAGGGATCAACGCTAAAAATATTAGCCTGCTTGAAAATGATAGAGTTGAAATTGGTAAAAAACGGGCAGAAAGCTTGGCTAATGCCTTCGGGATTCATCCTTCAATAATTATGTTTCCAGAATACGAAGCAGAATACATGCAAAAAGTAGCCTGATTTTGAGTTAAATGAATGAAAAATGGGCAGAACAAGTGCGTCGACGCGGAAAAACCGGCCGGCTCACGGGTCTTGCTTACGCCGCCCCGTAAGTTTTTCCGGCCACGCCCGGCGTTAGAGAGAAAAATTGTGGAAACTACTTTTCAGGAGGGTTCATCTGGTAAACTCCTGTTTCTTTTGGTATCTGTGAAGAGTAAATGGAGAGCAAATGAGAATAGTCATCAATAACGAGCTTAATAAATTTTATTCCTACCAAGAATTGAAAGGTTTCTTTCTCAGATTCTCAAAATTGCCGGGTTTTTCACTTGAAGAAATCGGCTTATCAGAAAAAGGTGAGCCCATTGAACTCTTATCGTATAAACAACCAGTACAAAGAGGATCGGGAACATCCAAATACAATAGTATTCTTCTTTATGGCGGCGAGGATGCTTCCGAACCGATTTTTTCACAAACCATTTTTTGGCTGCTCACAGAACTATCAAATGCTGATTCTCAAATTCACCGGTTTGCTACAAACTGGCACTTTATAGCCTGCATAAATCCGGATGGATATAAAAAAAATTCAGGATGGCTTAATCATCCGGGCGATATGCATAGTTTTCTGGACAACTCCTGGGAGGATATTCACTCAAGGATGATCTTCTGGAAATCAGAAGAAAGAATTGAACACAAGGCATTGAAGCGGGCGATTTCTTTATCACGCCCTGATTTGATTTACAATATGCACGATGAGAGCCACTTTCCCGCCGAGGGTTACAAGTTTGCATTTTCTTCTCCAGTGAATCTTGAATTGCTAAACCCTCACCTTGAGCGAGTTAAAGATTTTATGGATGTTTCTTCGGAAGAGTTGATTATTACTGATTGTTATGGCCGTGACCCAAGATTCAGTGTTTACCCCGCGTTCGAGGCGAACAACGAGGTTTTTGCTTTCCTAAATGAATCTTGCGGGTATAAGCTGAAAACTAATTCCAGTCCGAAAATCTTTATAGACGTAGGTAGTCCAGTTTATGACGCAATTAGAAATTATAAGAAACTCCAAATAGAGAACTTTTTCGAAGAGCTTCAAAGTTCTCTATTTCATACCGAACTACTGATTGATTCAATTGAGGCTAATGAAGAGTTCAACTCAAAGATGCTTTCAATAACCGGATACGGTCTGAATCACCTCATTTCAAAGGGCGTTAAAGCGGCTTCGAAGATCAAGGAAATCTACCAAGAGCACATTAATACACATTTTCAAAACACATACGACCCGATTCCCGTTTGGAAACAGGTCTTTACGCAAATTGACTTCCTTTTTACTATTCTTGAAATTAGAGGGATTTTAGTATATTAAAATTCAATACAGATCTCTCTAACAAGTGCGTCGTTTCGAAACTTCGAAACTGTCGTTGAGGTTGAATTTTTGCAGGGAAAAGTGTTATTCAGATTTATTCTCGAATAGCCGCTACTCTTCTTTATTCTTGCACGAACAGACAACTTAACAGTTTCAAGATTGCCTTTGACTGTTATTTTGTGATAATTTTTCACTTACATTAAACAAAAAAAGAGGAACTTGACCGCCAGCCTTTTCGCTCCAAAGACGGGAATGCTGCATGCGGTGCTTTGTACAGATTGCATGGCTCGATCATGTTTCGAAAGGTGAAACTCAATGAATAACCCGAAATCGCCGCCTAATTGGCAAGATATCACCGAAGGCAAGGCAACAGAGGAAGCCCTGCGCGAGCAAGAAAAACGTCTGCGCCTGGCGATGAAAAGTGCATCTGAGGGAATCTGGGAGTGGGATTTCACAACCGGCCTGATCAAGTTCGATGAGGTTGCGTTGCGAATGCTCGGCTATCAACCTGACTATCCGCCTCAATCTGCAGACTGGTTGTTCTCCAGGATGCACCCTGAGGATCGACCCGCTGTAGAAAAAGCTTTTTTCGCTTTCAGTTCCGGGGAATCCGAAACCTACGGCACTGAATTCCGACTTGCCACTAAGACCGGCGACTACGTTTGGGTGGCCTCAAACGCCGGCATTGTAAGCGCAGACGAAGAAGGCAAACCGAGACTGGTGGTCGGGATTCATCGAAACATCACTGAGCGAAAGCGGGCACAGGCGGCGCTCGAAGCTTCGGAAGCCCGATACACACGACTTGCCACGAACATTCCGGGTGTCGTTTTTCAGAACCTGCAGCACAGCGACGACCCGACCGACGACGAATTTCCCTATATCAGTCCCGGCGTTCGCGAACTTTTCGGGTTCACACCAGAACAGGTCATGGGCGACAACGGCTTTGTATGGAGATCCATTCACCCCGATGATATAGCCAGCTTAACAGACTCGGTTCGGCGAGCGGTTAAAACCGGAGCTTACTGGAACCATGAGTTCAGAATAAACACAGCCAAAGGTGAAACCAAGTGGATACACGGCATGGCCAGTCATGAAAGACAAGCCAACGGCAACATTTTCTGGGACGGCCTGCTTCTAGACATCAGTAATCGTAAGTGTTGTTTTGCACTTTAAATTAGCCTAATTTTGCAGATTAATTTAGATTGA
>CAZQUE010000145.1:0-7756 GCA_964596185.1 uncultured bacterium
TGGCCTGGGGTGTGTAAAACTTCGATTTTTTCAGAGCCGATCATGAAACTGTCGCCATCGTTGATCAGCTTGTCATAAGAAGAACTGCCACGCAACAAAGCTACCGTCGCCGGGTGGCAGATAATCTGGGCTCCGGTTCGCGCTTTTACTGCTTCAGCTGCATTTACATGGTCGTAATGATGGTGAGTCAGAATTATATGGGTTAAATTTATCGATTCGTCTTTTATGAGTGTGCAAAGCTTGTTGTGGTCAAAGGCCGGGTCGATAAGTATGCCTTCGCGGCTTTTTTCATCGGCGAATAGATAGGAAAAATTTTCCATTGAGCCGACGCTGATTTGTCTGAAAATCATTATTGGTATTGTCTCCTGTAACGATTAAGCGTTATCATACATCTGAAACCTTAGCAAAAAGACAAATCAGATGACAAGAAGAATTGCATGAATATAATAACTCATGCTCTGGTTGGCTGGTGTTTTGGCCGACAGATCAGTGAAAAACCTAAAGATGCGCTGCTATTGTTTGCCGCTTCAGTTGCGCCTGATATCGATGGAATAGGGGCTTTGGTCGATATTTTTAATGGCGGCGAAGCGGTCTGGTTTTCATCGTTGCATCACAAATTTGGTCACAATATCTTTTTCTGTCTTGCATTAATGCCAATAATCTGGCACTTCAGCCGAAGTGCCAGGTTGACTATCTGGAGCGCAGTTATTTTGCACTTCCATCTTTTCTGTGACATCATCGGTGCAAGAGGCCCTGATGGCTATCAATGGCCAATTTACTATTTGTATCCTTTAAGTGATTATGAAATTGTCTGGAGCGGCCAATGGCAGATCAATTCATGGCCAAACATCCAGTTTACCATTTTTCTCCTGATCCTGTTTTTGTTTCAATCGGCCCGAACGGGCTTTTCACCTATTGGCTTCATTTCTTTGCGTGCTGATCGAGCTTTTGTCGATACTTTGCGCCGACGATTCGGGTTTGAAAAGCAGATAGACAGAATATGATCACCGGAATCTATGATCTGACCGGTACCGGCCTGTATATTCATGTGCCTTTCTGTTTCGGAAAATGTGCCTATTGCGGTTTCTATTCAGTAACACCCGAGTCGGGTATGCTCGACTCATATCTGCATCGACTCGAAAATGAAGCTGAAAAACGCTTGCCTGAATATGTTGAAAATATTCACACTGTCTTTGTCGGCGGTGGAAACCCGATGTGTCTCGGTCCGTCGGGAATTAAACGTTTGATTGAAATGGTGCTGAAATATGTCCGGGCTGATTCTATAAAAGAATGGACCTTTGAAGCAAACCCCGAAAATCTGACTACTGAAATAGTTTCTTTGTTGAAAGATTTGCCGGGAATTCGTTTGAGTATCGGGGTTCAACGGCTACAAGATCAGCAGCTGCAGCTTCTTGGCCGACGTGCGCAAATGACAGAGGTGACCAATGCTTTGAAACTTTGTGAAAAGCATATCGCCAATTTTGGAATTGATCTTATTCTCGGCGTTCCTGGCTGTGATTCGCTTGCTGATGATCTTGATCGTTTCTTGCGAGACTTTGACATAAAGCATGTTTCGGCCTACTTTTTGTCGGTCGAGCCCGACTCAATTCTGCAGCGAATGATTGCGAAAAAAGAGTTTCCCGACCCGGATACCGCTGATCCTGATGAATTGTATCAGGTTGAAAAAATTCTTGCTCAGTCAGGTTTTGAGCATTATGAGATTTCCAATTATGCCCGAGAGAATTTTCGTTGTCTGCACAACATGAACTATTGGAAGCCTGGAGATTACATTGGACTGGGGCCTGCAGCGGTCAGTTGCGAGGGAGCTTTGCGAAGTTACAACCCTGCCGACCTGGCTCGCTGGCTTGAAGGGGAATCGGCCGTTCACGAGCAGCTCAGTTCTGTTGACCGACGTAATGAGTATTTAATGCTTCGCTTGCGTTTATTGCAGGACGGCTTGAATCTTTCTAGCTTTGAACGCCGCTTCGGAGTTCAGGAAGATGTTTTTTATGCCGAATTGCTCTGGCACATTGAACAGGGCAACCTTGAAAAAAAAGAAAATCTGGTTAAACTTAGCGAAAAGGGTATTATTTTTGCAGACCGCATCATTGCTGATCTGTTTATCTAAGTTAGGAGCATCTACATGTCCAAAAAAAGCTATAAAGTTGATTTGAAACAGCTGCAGAAATTTAAACTGGAAGCTGTCACTGGTGATCACAAAATGATTATTGATCAGCCGGCTTATGCCGGCGGAGAAAACGCCGGCCCAACTCCGCTGGAATACGTTCTTACCGGTCTTGGCGCCTGTGTTATGACGATGATTCAGGTTGGTTCAAGGCGCAAGCGGGTAGAAATCCGTTCGATGTCAATGGAAGTCGAAGGAATCATGGATACCGACGGTCTGACCGGCAGAAACCCTGATATCAGGACAGGCTTCGAAGAGATAATTCTCAGAATCAACCTTGATGCCGACCTAAGTGACGAAGAGAAGCTCGAGCTGATAAAAGATGCAGAGGCCAAATGCCCGGCTTCAGATAACATCGCCCATACTACTCCGATTAAGTTGCAGCTGGCTTGATTCAATGAACTTGAGATGCCTGTTTCTGTCTGTTCTGCTTACTTTGTCCTGGCAATGTCACGAAATTAAGGCTCAGGCAGAGACCGGTGTCGGCTCGGTAGTCCGTATCAGCGGGGTTAATGCCCAAAAAGAGCCGGTTTTTGCAACTGCCTTTCTGGTTCAGGCTGCCGGCAACCGTCAGGCCTGGCTGGTTACGGCAGCTCATGTTTTCAGGCAGATAGCCGGGGAAAAAATAGAGTTAATACTGAGAAGGCAATATAGTGGGCGAATACAGGCTTTTTCCCTGGCTTACCAGATCCGAAAAGACGGGCAGAACCTTTTTTTTGCCGACAGGCACTTCGATGTTGCTGCATTTTTGCTTGAATTGCCGGCAGATTGCAGCTGTAGTCTGCTTTCGCCATCAATTTTGGCACGGGAGCAGGACTTTTCGCGCTATCGGGCCGGGGTTGGCAGCAAACTGCTGGTTTATGGCTTCCCCTACGGAGAATATTTCGACCAGACCGGCAATTGCATTGTTCGAAGTGCGATAATTTCATCTTCGCCATTGTTGCCGGCTGCAATCTATCCAGACTTTCTCGTCGATTTTGAAGTTTTTGCCGGATACAGTGGTGCGCCGGTATTACTCGAGCATGAAGGGAAAGCTATTTTTGTCGGAATGGTGCTTGAAGAGGTTTTTGTCGAAGAACTGCGTTCGCAAGCGAAAAAAGTTCTTCGAACCCGGCATGGACTGGGGTTAGCTCGGGTGTTGAATTCGATTCATGTCAAAAATTTCATCGAGAGTTTGCGTTCGCATTGATTTCGGCCTTGATGGCATCGTCAAAACTTACCAGTTCCAGCAATCTGTCTTCATTGCTGATTATCTGCATCATTTTGCCTGAAAAATCTGCCAGGCTTGCGTCAATTTCGGCCTGAGCCTCTTTTTTCTGGCCTGTCTGAAACAAGGCGCGAATTCGGTACAAATGCATGTGCGGGGCAAAAATTCCCTGCGGGAAATGGCGCAGATATTCTGAGCTGTAATGTAGGGCCAGATGCGGGTTTTTGATTTTATCAAGATACAGGCGAACCAGAGCAGCATAGGCCTCATCAGACCAGGTGCTTTTCGGAGCGTATTTTTCAATGAACTCGAGGTAGCTTCTTGCCGCTTCCTGATGCTTATTCATACGCCGGTCGAGTATCCAGGCCATTCGGAATTTAACCGAATCCATATAGCGATAGTCGGGATACTTTTCGCAAAGATGCTCGAGGGCAGCAAAGGCGGCCATTGGCTCGATGAATGATCGCAACTGAATTTCCGCACGATAGTAAAGAACTACTGCCGGTCTGAAAAAAACTATCCAGCAGCTGCCACCCAGAAGAAATGAAAATAACACCAGCAAAGCCATGCGGTTGACCCGGTTCGCTTTTATCCGCTGTGCCTGGATCAGATCAGTTTCATTGCGAATCAATTTGATCGTTTGGCTGATTTGCCGCATTCCCTCAGAGCTATCCTGACCGGGATGTTGCAATGCTTCGACCCTGGCCAGCGAACTGCCGGTTATCCATTTCAAGACCGCCATTGTCGCGAAAATGAAATGCATTGCGGTAAAAACGATCATCGTCGCGAAGCAGGTTGAAAAGAATCTTGTCGTTTCAAGGCCGTTCAATTGCAACGCTCTGCTCCAGAAACCTCTTCCCCAGAAGTAGTTGGTGGTAATTACCAGAATGAATGAAAAAAAAGCCAGATGAAGAAGAACCAGAGTCGGGTAAAGCCAGAGAATCAGGCTTGGAAAATCAATTTCTAAACGCTTCTGAATTTTCTCCGCCAGAAAAAAGCCCCAATAGCTCAACAGTTGAAAAATTGCCAGCATGGCCAGGGCGGCCAGCGCTGGTCTTGTCATCTGCAAAACCATTCCCTGTTCTCTGAACAGCACCACGCCCAGAAGCAGCACAAGAGAAAGGAAAGCATGGGTTTTCCAGTTGAATTTATATGGGCGTAAATATTCGGGCGAGATCATATTCATGAATATATCAGTTTTTTTTTCGATATTTCTCAGCATTTTTTTCAAGAGTGCCGATATTGGAACTGGAGCATTCCAAAACATAAGGAAAAGTTCATAAAAAGAATGAGGCAAACAAAGATAAATAGCGGAATTTTCCCGATCAAGGGATTTCTTGCCACAATTTTGTGCCTGCTGTTGCCGGCAGTCATTTTTGCACAGTCTGCGGCTTTTCAGGACCTTCCGGCTGATCACTGGGCCCACAGCGATGTGGATTTTCTGGTCAGACAGGGTTACATGGAAGGCTATCCCGACGGCACTTTCAAAGGCCGCAAAGTGACTACCCGCTATGATGTTGCGTTAATTCTCGCGCGCATTCTCAAGCGCATGGAAGAAAAGGAGGCCACCTTAGAAGCTTCTACCGAAGAAGAACGTGCCGCTCTTTCGCGTTTAACCAAAGAATTTCGTGACGAACTTGGTTTGCTCGATGTTCGCGTCGATTCGCTCGAACGACGAATGGTCACCAATGAAAACAAGGTGCGCGAGCTTGAAACTCTGCTGCCGAAAGTTAAGATCTCCGGCTTCTACCGTGGCCGCGGCCAGTATATAGTCGAACCCTCAACCGTTGGTCGCAATGAATACGGTGGCACGGCCTCTTTCAGCGATCCTGGTCTGGTAACTTTTTATCAGCAGATCTATTTGCGCTTTACCGGCAAACCGCTTGGTGAAAAAATCGAAACTTTCTATGAACTCTACGGTTACATGAAAGGCTATAACTGGAACAAGCTCGTATACAACGATGCCGGAAAAGATTATGGCCAGAACCCATTCGATAATATCGATGATTATGTTTATCGGGTTCAGAACGATCGTTATGTGCAGTCAAACAAAATGCACATTGTCAGCAAGGCCAAGTCAATGAAGGTTCGCGTTTTTACCGGCGAATCGGCGACCGGTATCGATAACCCGATGAATATCCTGACCGAAGACACCTATGTCGTTGATCCATATCAGGGTATTGAAGTTTCTGGCTCTGAGAGCGGGGTTTCTTATCAGGGTTCTATTTTGAAGAATGACCTCTATCGCGGCACTTCAGATGAATCTGAAATGATTACCGGGCGCGTTGTCTGGAAACTGCCGAAAAAATTCAGTGAAGATGATTTCTCGGTGGGAACCTCTTTTGCTGAAAAGATTTTTGACTATAAAACCCGTGGTAACTCAAATACCGTTCGCGGCGTCGACATGAACTATTCAACCGACCGTGTCGGCAAGGTGCAGGCGACCGCCGAATTTTTGACTTCGACCGATTATCATTACGACAATGGCGAGAAAATTAACAAAAATCTCGGCGATGAAGGCAGTCGCTTTGATATTAGCCTGCAAAACGGTGGATTTACCGGCACAATCAAACATTATGATTTCGGCAAAGATTTTCGGGCGATTATGGCGCCAGTATGGGCTTATGACGTTGGCGATCCTGATGATTACCCATTCAATCACAAAGTTGACAGTAACTATGGTAACCCGGATTTCCTGGGTGAAAAACTGACCCGCTTCTCATTGAACTATGATTTCGGCAACAAGCTTCTGGCCATTGCCAACAATCTTTCAATGGAAGCAACCTATTTGTCGAAAACCTGGGAAGTTGATCAAAATGACCCATCACCGACCGATGGTCTGTCTGGGCGCAAATTCACCTTTCAGCTTTTGTCTGACTTTACCGACAATACGACTTTGAAATATGATTTCGTGCAGAAATGGGATGCCCTTGAAGAAGAGTCCGGCTGGATTTCAAATGCACTCGAACTGAATCTTAAATTGAGTGACTCAGTCAGCACCAAAGGCAAAATCTTTGTCTTGAGTGATCCGGATGACAAATACGAAGAAAATGGCACTGTCTATGAATATAACGAGCGCATCGGCTATTTTGAAATCAACTCTGACATCAACCCCAGAGTCTATGCCAAAGGCAGCGTCGAACACCAGGTGCGCTGGGCCAATGCCAGCAAAGAAAACATTCGTGTCGACTACATCGGCGAAGCGACCTACAATCTGACGCCGACGACCAGTCTTACCGGTGGCGTGCAGCATGTCGATTACGAAGACAGCTTCAATGGCTCAAATTCGAGCCTGGCCAACGCCATCATCACAGAATTGAAAAAGAACTTTACCAACAAGTTCCGTGGCCGTGCCTTCTATTCAAGGGGCATCATCGACTTCAAGGATGGCCTGACCGATACCGTAGATCGAGAAAACATTTATGGTGAGCTGATTTATGATGTCAGCAAAGATGCAACCATTACCTTCAAGTTCGGCTACGACTACCCCAATAACTGGCGCTGGGACATCTCAAGCTACGACAACGGCAGAGATAAACAGAGTATTGAAACACAGAAGATGTTTATCTTCGAGGCAAAAACAAATTTCTAGGAACCTGATATGAAAAAAACATTAATGCTTATAGTGCTGGCACTTGTCGCTTTGACTTCAACCGGCTGCATTCAGGAAGCACTTGTGATACCGGTCGCTACCGTAACCGGTAAGGTTGCTGTTCCTGCCGGCAAGGTTCCAACCGGCATCAAAGTGACCGTTGCCGGCGAGAGTACTTATTCTTACGTTAATGAAAAAGGCGAATATTCACTTGAATTCAGAAAGTCTGGGAGATTTCTTCTGGTGGCCCGCGGACGAGACTTTGATGTAAACTACACCTGGGTCGATGCAGAAATTGAAAAGACAGTAACCGCGCCTGAAATTTCTGTTGACGAGAAGATTGTTGGTGAAGGCTTGTGGATTGCCACGATCGTTGATTTTCCGACTGCGATAAATTTTTCGATTACTTCAGTTTCGCCTCTTTGGGAACCAAGTTCCCAGGCGATGTTCGATGATGGAACTCATGGCGACAAGTTGGCGAATGACGGCATCTACACCCTGCGTCTGACCAATCTCAAAACCGGTTCACAGCAATATTCATTTAAATACACTCAGGATGATGGTAGCGAAAAGACCAGCATCAAAGATCCGCATCGAGAAGGTGATCGAAACAGCATTTCTGAACTCATAATTCCAGAGTCTACGGTCAAACTTGCTCGCGGTCAGGTTACCAGTGATCTAACCGGTATCAACTATTCCGAGGTCAAGCTTTCTACCAAGAAAGGCTCTCGCACAATTTTCTGTGACAGCGACGGTGCTTACAACATGCCAA
>CAZQUE010000146.1:0-7527 GCA_964596185.1 uncultured bacterium
CAATCGGCCTGACTTGCCTGCTTGAAAGAGGCGCTAGTGAGGCCGTAAACTGGTTCGGGGTGAGGTATTCGGATGTTTTCTGTTAATTTCTGCTGGTCTGAGGGTGAAATTGAGAATTCGTCGAACAATTGAGCAAGGCTGAAGTTGGTGTCAATTTTATCAGGATCTTCTTTTTGAGCGGAGACAAGGCTGTTGGGAGCATGGTAACTTCTGAGGCCCCTGGTAGTTTTGCCGGCAATCTTTGCGGTTATGGTCAGGTTTCTGGCATCACTGGTCAATTCTTTATCAGGGGTAATGAATTTTACCTGAAAATGTCGTCTTCTCTTGATGCGGTCGCTCATGGTTTTACAGAGGTCGGCAAGCTGGTCTGCCGAGGCCGCCTGTAAATACCAGCCTCCGGTTGCGCTGGCGATGTCGGCAAGAAACAGAGGGTCGATGTCTTCACCAAGGCCAATGGTAACGACGCGAATTGATTTGTCGACGGCATATTTGATAACTTCGTCGGAGTTGCGCATCGAAAGCTGGGTTTGACCACTCGGGGTGGAGTCTTTCCCGTCGGTGATGCACAGTATGGTTTTCAGGTCATTAAGGCCTGCTTTGGCCTGGAGATCTTCGCAGGCATCATAAATTGCGTCATAAAGAAGCGTACCGCCCCAAGGCCGGATTTTTCTGATGGCATCGATGAGTGACTCCTGATTTCGCGAGAAGTCATGATTGAAGTCTATGTCACTGCCAAAGGAGATAATTGAGAATGAAACTTCATTGATCAGGCTTTTGATGAAGCCGGCGGCGGCTTTTTTTACTTTGAGCATCGAGTTTTCAATGCTTGATGAGCGATCGATTACCAGAGAAATGTAGTGATTGAAATTTTTCTGTTCGATGGAAAAAGTTGCGACCGAGTTCTCGTTTTCTTTTATTTCGAGGTTTTCAGGGCTGATTGCAAAGGCTGAATCTTTGTAGAGTCTGAACAGCGCCTCGATTTCAGGAAAGGCACTTGAGTCGATATGGGTGATCTGCAGCGAAAATTCTTCGGCAAAAACCCCGGTAGAAAATAGAACCAAAAGAACAAGCAGAAAAAGTCTTTTCATATTGAAGTTCCTGGCAGGTCTGAATTCAAATTCAGTTTAGCACAGTGAACGAGAAAAGTCTTTTTCTGCCTGCAGAAATCAGTTCTGGGCGATCATTCTGAAATAGGCTTTTTTCAGGCCCATTTTTTCATAAAGTTTTATTGGTTTTTTGTTTTCGATATCGACGTGAAGAGAGAAATTGCCTTCAGTTATGCGGCGAACTTCTTCCATTAATCGGGTGCCGATTCCGCGCGAGCCGGCGGTAATGTCGGCGCCGATGTAAACCAGGTGGTATTGGGGCATTACAACGCTGACGGGCATTTTTATGACGACAGCCAGCCCTTTCAGCTTGCCGGAAATATAGGCTCCAAGAACGAAACCACCGTTTTCGAGTGCGCATTTGATTGCTTCGATACTGCCCTGCTTGCCGTCGCCATATTGGCCCAGGTATTTCATTACCAGGTCGGCAAGTTGGTCGATGCTGTCGAAGTCTTCAGAAAAAAGCTGTTTGATGTTAAGCTCGTTTTTGCCTTCTTCAAGGATAATTACGGTTTTTGAATTTTCGGCAAGCAAGTCTGAGTCAGAGCACTTTTTGCAGGCGGCGAGGGCAGCTGAGCCGCGAAAAAGCACCTTGAGATTTTCAGTCTTCTTAACTCTGGCGATCATGTCGGTAATCTCTGAGTTATCTACTGAAATTACTTGGCCGCCCGAGTCGTAAACGGCATTTAGGACGGTCTGTGGTTCTATAATGTTGTATTCGATAGTGTTTCTGGAAATTCCTTTGTAGCGGTTGAGGTTTGCCCGGAATTCTATAGTGCGTTTGCCCTGGGAAAAAGCTTGGTAGACCGGGTTGTCATGGCCTACGCAGGCTAACATCAGGGTTGGAATGCGTTCAATGACGCCTCTTCTCCAAAGCGATCTAAAGCCCCAGTGTAGCCCGGTAACAATTGCACCGTTGCTGAGAAAACAAAACAGCTGATCCGGGTGGGTGCCGAGTTTGGCGACGATCTCTTCTGCAATCTCAGAATAGACCGAGTCGGTTATTGAAGTGTTGTCATAGCCGTGGTTTGCATCATACCATTTGTTGGCATGTGCCAACTCTTTGCTTTTCAAATAGGCGTCAGTATAATTGCGGCCAAATTCGATAATTTCAACGTTTTCTTCTTTGAACCATTGTTTCTTTTTGTCGATTGAATTCGCGGGCATAACAACCTTGCATTTGAGGTTGAATCTTTCTGAAATGAAAGCCAGCGATTCGCCCAGAGGGCCGAGCGAGGCGACTGTTAAAGTTTTAAACCCAAGTTGAAAGGCTTCTTTAACCAGATAGTAGGCGATGCGATCCTGAATCCTGCCGGTGGGGTTAACCCCTTCCATTTTTAAATACAGGTCTCCATTGGTTATTTCTTCGTGGAGTTTCGAAGTGCGATATAAAACGGTTCTTCCAATTCTTTGTTTGATTAAATCCAAAAATACCTCCTGATATGTTGTAAGATTAGCATTTAATCAAGTTTACCATATTTTACCAGAAAATTCCAGAATAAGCTGGTCGACAAAAGTCAACCTGAATCAGCGTGAGCTGACTCAGGTTGAAATGTTTGTTTAAAAAAAATATTTAAACAGTGGGTTCTCAGGGCTCCTGCATAAATGGATATTCAAAGCTGCATGGAGAAATGAGAGTCTCTTTAATGTTTCGGGGTGATACCCAGCGAAGAAGGTTGAGATGGCTGCCGGCTTTGTCGTTGGTGCCGCTGCCTCTGCCGCCGCCGAAGGGTTGTTGGCCGACGACTGCTCCGGTCGGCTTGTCATTGATATAGTAGTTGCCGGCGGCATATCTGAGTTTTTCGGTGATTCTGGTAATCTGAGCGCGATCGCGGGTGAAAAGTGCGCCAGTAAGGGCATAGGGACTGGTTTCGTCGACTAGTTTGATTGTTTCTTCCAGTTTTTCATCCTGATAAACATATACGGTAAGCACCGGGCCGAAAATTTCTTCGGTCATGAGCTTGAACTTCGGATTAGTGGTGGTTACCACTGTTGGGTCAATGAACCATCCTTTGCTGTCATCGTAATTTCCACCATAGATGATTTCGGCTTCGGCAGATTCCTTGGCGAATTCGATATAGCTGACAATGTTCTTAAATGAAGCTTTGTCGATTACTGCGCCAAGGAAATTGGTGAAGTCTTTGACATCGCCCACTTTGATTTTTTTGAGCATTTCGCCGATTTTTTCGTTAACCTTCGGCCAAATTGAGGCGGGTATATAAGCGCGGCTTGCAGCCGAGCACTTCTGGCCCTGGTATTCAAATGCACCTCTGACGAGGGCGGTAGCCAAAGCATCTATATCAGCGTCGGGGCAGGCGAGAACGAAGTTCTTGCCGCCGGTTTCGCCAACCATTCTTGGATAATTTCGATAAAGACCTTTTTCAAGATTTTCGGCGACTCGTTTCCACATGCCGTTGAAAGTCGAGGTTGAACCGGTGAAGTGAAGGCCAGCGAAATCGGGGTGGTCGAAGATTGGGTTGCCGATAACTGAGCCTTTGCCTGGCAGGAAATTGATTACGCCGGCGGGTAATCCGGCTTCAATCAGAAGCTTCATGAAATAATAGTTGCTCAAAACTGCTGTGCTGGCTGGCTTCCAGACTGACACGTTGCCGCCCATCACTGGGGAGGTCGGCAAGTTGCCGCCAATGGCGGTAAAGTTGAATGGGGAGATTGCAAAGATGAAGCCTTCGAGAGGGCGGTATTCGAGGCGGTTGAAAGCGTCGGGGGTACGGCACACCGGCGGTTGATCACTGTAGATTCTGTCCCAGAAATGGAGGTTGAATCTTAGGAAGTCGATCAATTCAGCGGCAGAGTCTATTTCGGCCTGGTGAGCAGTTTTGCTTTGCCCCAGCATGGTTGCTGCGTTGAGAATCATGCGCCATGGCCCGGCAAGAAGTTCTGCGGCTCGCTGAAAAATCGCGGCTCTTTCTTCCCAGGGGGTGTTGCGCCATGCTTCGGCCGCTGCCAGACAACCTTCTATGGCCATTTTTACTTCGTCGGGCCCGGGCATGTGATATTTGGCGAGTAGAAGATCATGGTTGTGGGGGGCGCGGATTTCGCCACAATTGCCGGTTTTTATTTCTTTTCCGTTTATCAGCAGCGGAATTTCAATCGTCATTTCCGATTGTCGCTTAAGTTCAGCTTTAAGTGCTTCTCTTTGCGGGGTTTTGGGAGCATAGCTATTTAGCGGTTCATTTGCAGGCAGGGGAAAGCGGACGTGCAAACTATTAACAGTCATTTCTGGCATTCCTTTCAAAAAGCAATTTTTGGTTTATGCCATTCTAAACCAATAAAAGATGGTGGTCAATTTTTTGGGTACAGACAGATAACAGTTAAATCAATATACTTAAATCTATGAAAACGATTAAAACTCGGATAATTTTGTCTGTTCTTTTCATTTGTATAGCTGTGGCTTCGTTTGCCGGCGTTCTTTACCGTATTGACGGAATCATGACCATTAAAGGAGACAAGGTCTATTTTCAGGCATCGAATTCCAGCACATATCTGCTCGATATAAGCATGAGCAAGGCAAAGCAGTATGAGGGGCAGACGGTTCAGATCGATGCGGTCGGCAAGGATGCAACTCAGGTTTACTGTCTAAAGGTAAAAAAGATTCGTCCGATCGAGAAAAAAATTCAAGGCAAGGGCGAAGGCGATTTCAAGGCATATCAGAAACCAGCGCGATTGGTTTCCCATGAGGACGGTGTTTTGAAGATGTCAGGAGTGCGTTGCGGGCGAAAAGTTGGCTCGGATAATGACAAACCGGAGTTTTACTGGCGCACGGTGACGATGAAGCCTGATCTGATCAAAGAAGTATATTTTATCAAGAAGCCTTTCCCGCCGGAATGGATTGCAGCGCATTGTCTGATGTTCTTTCAATTCGAGAAGGGCGGCTGTGTTGATCATCATGGTAACCCGATGGCTGGGGTGGTTTTGACTATCGAGGCTTTGCAGCGTGAAAGCCAGAGCTATTCTTTGGTAAAGGGTATGCAGAAGGAGTTTGGTGTAATCTGGATCCTGACTTCCTGGCGGGACTATGTGCTTGAAACCTGCAAATACACGGATTATAAGCTGGTGCCATACAAGGTGCTCTTTGATCAGGATCAGAAAAAGAAGCTGTTGATCGAAGCCATGAAGCAGGCGGGCGTCGATCGTGAAGGTGAGTTTTATCACACGACCAGAAATAATTGTACAAACAATCTGGTTATTCTGATGAATGAATGTACCGACAAAAAAATCAGATTCTGGACTTTGCCGAGCATGATTTACAACGTCAGAGCGACGATGCCGACAATGGTTCCAAGTTACCTTTATAAAAAAGGATTGTTGTCAAAAGCATACAAGACTATCGACAAAAACAATTACCCGAAATACATCGGGCAGACGGAAAAATAAAATGATTGATTAAAAAGAAACAGGTTTTTTGAGAAAACGATCGGCTTCAAACCTTTTTTATTCGTCTTGGTTTGGAGCCGTTCTTTCTTTTGGGGGCGGTTTTCTTTTTGTTGTAAAATTCAAATTAAATTTGGGATGGATCAGTGGTCGAGATGCAGAAGTTTAAACTTCTCGCGCTGAGAGAGCAAATTGGCGAGGGTCGCGGGAATATTGGTCGCTGAGAATTCCGGCGGCAGAATGAAAATGAGAACTTCTGCAAGCTGTTGGGCGGCAAAGGGGTCGTTCTTTTCAAGTTTTGCCAGAGAGTCTATCCAGCTTTTGGCGGCGTCGAGTTCGATGACTTCACTGGTATTGACATATATGAGAAGTTCATCGTTGGGATCATCAAGCACGCGTCGGTCGATCAGCATACTGATCTTGTAAAAATCGGCGAACTTACTTATCTCACAGGTTTCCTGGATCGGCCAGCCGTAGCCGGGTTGATTAACTTTTACATTGGCGGGACTGGGATGAGGCCACCCTTTCTGGGGTATAAACATGTTAATGGCGTATTTGTCGGTGGGAGTGCTTCCCTGAAAACGGTCAAAATAGGCAGAAACGATGGGCTTGTGGTTAAAGTCAAGGGCATCCAGGCGTTTATCGGGATCGGGAAGTCTTATGATTTCATTGTAAGAGTAGACGTCGGGTTTGACTTTTATTGTGGATTTCTGGGCGACATAGCCGGGGGCAGAGGCCGAAACCTTGATGAGGTTTCCGGAGAGCGAAAGTTTAACCAGAGCATGGGGAATTATTTTCATCAGGCTGGTGCGAACATCGATTTCAACTTTATATGGACCGACGTTTTCGATTGCCGCAAAGATATTGACCGGGATAGAAAGAAGGAAGCCCGAGGTCAGCAAAAAAAACAAGGCCAATTTTCGAAAACCGACGAAAAATTTCATGACTTAGTCTCCCATGTATGCTTTTTTCATGGTAGCATCATTTTCAAGCCTCTTCAAGGCATGTCTCTCAAGCAATTTGGAGTGTAATCAACGGAGAAATTTAATATTTGTCACGGAAAATACGGCAGGCAGATTTCAGTTTCTGGTAGCCGTTTCTATAGGAAGATCAGTCGTGGGCCGCACAAAAAGCAAAACTGCCAGACCTGGCAAAAAAAAGAAGCAGAAGAAATACCCTCCTTACAACAATAATTTTCAGGAATTCTTCAGTAAAAAAGAGCCGTCGCATCGTCCGCCGGAGAGCTGGTTTTTACGACAATTCTGGCCAGAGTTCGAAGAGTTGCCGGTTGGGTTGATGGGCTATTCTTTGATACTTCTGTTTATCTTCGATCCTGCGTTTCAGCAGGCAATAAGCGATTCAATGAACCATGACAAGGCCATTTATGCTCTGATTACGTATCTGCTGGTTTTTTGGGTAATATTGAAATCTATTTTTCATGTTTTCAGTGATAGAAGCAAATCGATACAAGACAAAAAGGCGATGGTTGGTTTTGCCGCATTTTGCTGTGGGGCCACAGGTATTATAGGGGGCGCACGCCTGACGATGATTGGGAGTGAAGGCTCCTGGTTACATGTGCTCGGTCTGTACAATGTACTTCAGGGCCTTTTTCTGGCATTGTTAATAAAATTTGAATTGATCGATGAGAACAGTTTTTCAGACCGTGAAACGCCATTTTGGGGAGCTTTAACAGCGTTCCTGGCGATCACAACTCTGTTTCTTTTTTTAAGATTTCAGGCAGAGATGCACTGGATAGATAATTTCTCTATTCTGGTGGCTTTTGCCATGACCTTTGCCTCGCCGCTGTGTGATCTGATTTACTATAGGCCAAAATGGTTAAACAGAAGCGCAAATGGCAATAATGGGATTTTGAAAATTAAAAAGAATACAGAGCGGGGATTTACAGTTCCGGCGATTCAATGGCAGGATGCATTGAAGAACGCGGCTTTCGATAAGGTTGCGAAAATCAGGCATGCGGAGCTCGAAGGTAATCCTGATTGGCGAAAGCATGTCGCAGAGATTCAAAAAA
>CAZQUE010000147.1:0-7521 GCA_964596185.1 uncultured bacterium
TCAGCCTATATTACTATTCTCCCACCGGAACCGGCGAAAAAATAATCACAGAGATTGGTCGCGGAATATGCCCTGAGCCTATTCGCATTGTTTCTAACTGCATAACTTATCCTGAGTTCAAGGATTCGGTAATTGAACCTGAACCGGAAGATCTCGTAGTCGTTGCCGCGCCAGTCTACGCTGGCAGAGTCGCAAAAACAGCTATAGAGCGCTTGAATCAGATCAAATTTTCCGGAAACATGGCGATTATGATTGCTGTTTACGGTAACCGTCACTTTGATGACGCTTTGATTGAATTGAGAGAATGGGCAATTGCAAATGGGCTGAAGCCGGTTGCCTTCGGCGCATTCGTCGGTGAACATTCATATTCGCGCCCACGTGATCCGATTGGCCATGGCAGGCCTGATGAACTTGATTGTTTTAAGGCGCATCAATTTGGGCAAAAAATTGCCGAGAAATTTCATGGCCTGGATGCTGCTAAAGAGGCGGAAATTCCTGAAATTCCCGGAACCTTCCCGCTACCGGATCATAAGATTTTGCCGAAGGTGGCCCCCGAAACAGTTCATGAAAGATGCGTAAAATGTGGAGTTTGCCAAACAGTTTGCCCGACTGGCGCAGTTTATTTCGAAAAGAAGCAATACCATACCAATGCCGATTTATGTACTCTCTGCTGTGCCTGCGTAAAAGAGTGTAAGCACGATGCCAGGGTTATCAGGTCCGAACATTATAAAAAGGTTTGTGAATGGCTGCTAGGCATTACCAAAGAGCGCCGTGAGCCAGAAACATTTCTGTAATTCAATCTATTCCGGGCAAAAAAAAATCCGGGAGCTTTCCCGGACTGAAAAATAAGGAGGCAAACAAATCCAAAACCACTTTCGAACGAAAGTGGGGTTTTGTTTACCAAAAAGATTCAGATCAAAGTCAACATTCACAAACAACAACAAACATGTAAATGAATAGAAGAGCCTCTGTACGTACAAAGAAACAATTTTTTTTTCTTCTGCTTTGTCAACTCGCTATAGGCTTGTCTAAAAAACTGTCCTGAAATTGAACTTTGGACTATCTGGGATGGGTCAGGCAATCCTTGAATTCTTTGAATTTTTCGGTAAATCTTGTGATCAGGGTTTTGGCAAAGGGCAGTCTGAACGGAAAAGATGGTGTGTCACTGACAAATCGAATTATTCTGGTTTCAATCAAGTTTTTCTTGAAATACTCGATGAAATGATAGCTTTCCTGGTCGATTAGGCAGCTACCGTTTCTCTCGAAAATGTTTTGCCGCAAAATATCGGATAAAACAGGAGTATCTTTGGTCAGAGCCGTAATTTGCGGAATTTCACCAAGTCCATTTAGCTCGAAACATTTTTTTTCATAAAAGACTTTATTTAGGCAGAAAATGTCTCCGGGTTGGTGACTGTCATCAACAGAGCCTGCGCTGCCAAAAAGAAAAATGTTTTTTTCTCTAAGTTTATCTATTGGAAAACAGTCGAGAAACTTCTGCATTGGTAAGAATCCGGCACCATTCCAGGTAAAAATCATGGTTTTTTCCGATGACCATGTTTGCGAATTGATTCTCCTACAGTCATTCAGGTTAGCGGAAATCAGTGTTGCTTCAGCCTTGAACGGGCAAAAAAAGACGCTTTGACAAGATTCTGTGATCATTATTAAGTCATTTCATGTTGTATTGAAAACAGTTTATACCCAACCATTTTTTTTGTCACTATCGACAGTGCTTAATTTCCCAGGCAGATAATGGCAATCTGGAAATTTCAATGCACAACCTTGTTATGCCGTATTATAAGAGGCTCTAGGAACATTTTTTTAGTTCCAGGTTGGGTATTATTTTGGTATTATTAAATTATACCAGACAAATCGTTGCATAGTTGAGGTGAAGCTATGGGTTGGTTTGAGAACATCTCAGTCAGGGGAAAAATCGTTTTTAGTTTTGCAATTGCTTTGATAATGCTTGAAATCGTTTTTGGTTGGGCGCATTGGGTTGGGAGTACTGTTGATGATAAAGCTGTCAAGGTTCAGGAGGAATGTGCTCCCTTGGCAAGGTTAGCTCAGCAAATGACTTTGGAAGTAATTCAGATTCAGCAGTTTCTGACGGATATTTCTGCCACAAGAGGCAAAGATGGTCTTGATGATGGATTCAACCAGGCAAAAGCATGCTTTGACTCGTTCAATTCTGACTTGGATAAATTTTACGAAATGTATGCAAAAGAAGGTAACGAGCAGGGAAAAACGAAAATTTCAAATTTGCGCCATCGTGCCTCTGAGTATTATGAAGTCGGCGTAAGAATGGCTCAGGCTTATGTTGATAGTGGCCCGGAACAAGGGAACAAATTGATGGGGCAGTTTGATGCGGCTGCTCTAGCCCTAAAAGCTGAAATTCAGCCTTTTGCCGCTGAGCACAATGAAGAGCTGAATCAGAAAGTTTATGAAATGCGGGTTGCTCTTAGCAGCTTTAAGAGTACTACAGTGATTATGAGTATCGCAGCTGTTATTGGAGCTTTCCTGGTGGGTTGGCTCCTGGTCTATTCAATTACCAAGCCACTGAAAGAATCTGTTGCCATGATTCAGCAAATAGATCGGGGAAATCTTGATGAAAGATTGAATATGATTCGGAAAGATGAGTTTGGAGTTCTCGCCAGACATCTGGATCAATTTGCTGAGAATTTGCAAGAGGAAGTTTTTGCGGCATTTCAAAAACTTGCAGATGGCGACTTCACTTTCAAGGCAAATGGTCTGATCTCGCAACCGTTTTCACGTGCTAATAAAAGCTTGAACGATCTTGTCTTGCAGATGAAAGTTATTGGCGATCAGGTCGCAGCGAGTGCCTCGTCTTTGTCTGAAGCCAGTCAAAATCTTTCTCAGGGTGCAACATATCAGGCAAGCTGTCTTGAAGAGATCTCTAGTTCAGTTACGGAAGCGACCCAGCAACTGAAGAAAAGCTCTGAAAACGCCTCTCGGGTAGGTAATTTATCTCTGGAGGTTAGAGGGGCAGCTGATAATGGCTTTGAACTTATGACCAGGATGGTTCAATCCGCCAACGCAACTTGTGAATCAGGAAAAAATATTTTCAAAATTATCAAGGTAATTGATTCCATAGCCTTTCAAACTAATCTTCTCGCTTTGAATGCTGCTGTTGAAGCTGCCAGGGCTGGAAGACACGGCAAGGGATTTGCTGTAGTTGCAGAAGAAGTAAGAACCCTTGCGGCACGGAGTGCAAACGCAGCCAAGGAAACGGCTCAATTGATTGAAGAGTCCCTGGCCAAGTCACAAGAGGGATCTACCATCGCTGAGAAGACGGCGGAGGCTTTGGAAAAAATTGTTGCTGGAATAAACAAGGTGACTGATATCGCGACAGAAATTGCACAGGCAACGATTGAGCAGTCTGAAAGCTTATCTCAGATAGAGGAAGGGCTAAGACAGGTTGACGGAGTGACTCAACAAAATGCCGCCACTGCTGAAGAGTCTGCCTCTGCATCAGAACTTCTTTCTGGACAGGCCAATGTTATGAAGGAATTTCTAGATCGCTTTACTCTTGAGAAAAGTGTCCGAAATTAACTCTGGTAGCCCATTTAGAAGAACGGCGCACCCAAAGTGCTGTGAACAAGGCTTGAAAACGCTTGTTGTTGATGGATTGTTGTTGGCGGGCTGTGCTCAATACCCCCAAAAAACTTTGGTTAAGAAATTTTCTGGCCGCTTCAAAATTTCTGTTGGCAAGGTCACAAATTGTGACCTTAGAAGGTTGCAGTTAAGTTCACTTTGATTTGAAGCCGATCTTCTTCTTTTTCAGTTCTTTGTCGATCCGGTCGAGAATAAAATCAATGCTGCTGCCTTGTGATATTTGAAGTCACAATTTGTGACCTCAAAACTTTTTTCTGCTTTTCAATAATTGCTTAACATTCAGTGCAAATCAATGAGTTGAAAACCTATTTCTTCATTAGGAAAAGAACCGTATTCCACGGTCTGATTATGAAACCGCCGTTGTTTTCTATTATTGAAGTCAGTTCAGCAAAAAGTTTTGTGCGCATTTCTGGCGCTAAAGTGATGTGATCAGAATAGGTGCTGAGTAAATTCAAATATTCATTCGTGTTAAACTTCTTTTCCCATTTGAATTGATGAATTCCCACTTCGCGGAAAAGCTGTGTCTGATAAATCTGTTCCCGGCGCATTTCTATAAGGCTATCTGGAGTTTTCTTTTCCCTTTCTATTGCAATTTCTGGAACCATTCGGCGATATGCATCAGTTAGCCGGTGCCAGATTTCAGCTTCTGGCCTGGGAAACATATTCCAGAACAGTGCAAAATGCGCATCCGGGCGCATTAATCTGGCCACTTTTGCAAAGCCAATCTCTGGATCTACCCAATGAAACGCACTTCCAGAATAAATAAAATCAAAGCTTCTGCCCTTTGGATCCCAGGTTTCGAAAGTTCCTTCTTCCATAATTAAGTTTGGCGGATAGCCAAGAACCTTCAAAGCAACGTTGCGAAGAGACACTCCCGGTTCAATTCCAACAATCTTATGGTCGCTATCCACAAAAAGACGAGTGGCCTGGCCCGCACCCACACCTATTTCAAGAAGATCTGCCCCAGGCTTTAAGTTAGCCCTTTGCGCCAGAAACTCTTTCATGCTGACAGGGTAGCCAGGTCTATATTTTTCGTACTCTTCTGCAATACTATCAAAAGAATCAGCCCTATGCCTTTTTAAATGTGCATCTTTAAACATTTTTACTTCGATTCCTTAATCAATGTTAGTTTGAACATGTTAATCATGAAGCGATATTTTAGCCAGTTTAAGTTGTTTTGCGAAACCTGAACCCGCTGTTAAAAGTGTTGCGCTTCCCCAAAAAAACACACCCAAAGGGATTCGAGCGGCCCTCTTTTGCAACTGCGATTTTAAAAGCGTTGTTTTCAAAATTTGTACACATTTCGCTTTCGTTGAGAGAAATTTGTTTGGCGACAGATTTACTTTATCATTTATAATTACCCAATATTAGGAGAAACTTTATGACCAAAAGAGAGCAAATCAAAAAAGAGATTGATGAAATCAGTGATGATTACCTCGAAACTCTTCATAGAATAATCGTAGCATTGAAATCAGAGGCTAAAATTGGCCCGGTGACCCCAGCTTCTTTTAAAGAAAATCCTTTGAAAAACAGTATTGTCTTTGAAAAAGATATCATTAGTCCTGTTGATGAAGCATGGGACGCTGAGAAATGATAATTCTGGATACTCATGCCTGGATTTGGTGGACAAGCGAGTCGACCAATCTTTCTGAAAAAGCCGCTGTGGCAATCAAGAATGCATCGCAGATAGGAATTCCCGCTATTTGCTGCTGGGAACTAGCAATGCTGGAATCCAAAAAACGCATAGGTTTAAATATTGATGCCCAGGTTTGGATTGACCTTGCTTTGCAGAAGGAGAAGGTTCTATTGATTCCTTTGTCTCCTGAAATAGCGGTTCTATCAACCAGACTGCCAGAAGAGTTCCATGGTGACCCGGCCGACAGACTTATTGTCGCATCCAGCCTTGTATACAAAGCTCCGTTGATAAGTAAAGATAGTAAAATTTCATCCTGCAATTTTGTCAGGACAATCTGGTAAAGTCTTTTTTTCACTATTGTGCGTCGTCCTAAAAAGAACGACGCACCCAAAGGGATTCGAACCCCTGGCCTTCTGCTCCGGAGGCAGTATAAAGCCTCGCGGTGGCCGCTGCTTTCCGCTTATGGTAAGCGTTTCGTTTCACTGGGTTTCAAGAAATTTCAAAGAATTTCACAAAACCACCCACAAAATCACCTACAGTCAAAAAATATCATAACCCCGATTAAATGCCAAAAAAACTAAATATTTTCAAATGTAGTCGTCAGATTTTGCTGTTGCCCTTAAATAAATGCTTCTGTAACATCAAGTCAAAATTGATATGAGGAAGAATAAATAGTGGGCTTGAAGAAACCGCCAACCATAAATGAAATTTTAAAAAAAATCAGATTTGTTCGGAATCAACATGTCATTCTGGACTCGGACCTATCGAATCTGATTGGTGTAGCAACAAAGGAGCTTAACGAGAAGGTTAAGAATAATCCAGACTGGTTGCCTGGACAATCATACTTCCAATTGTCAGATGAAGAAGTAAACGACTTGATGCCCGAAAACAAGACCTTTAAGAAAAATAAAAATGAAGTGCGAATAGCTTATCTACTCGAGGGAGCCCAAAAGGCAGCAATGCTTTTTCAAACGGAAGCTTCATTGAATTTGCTGACCAGTATCGCAAGAATTATGGCTCCAGACGCAATGATTTTTGACTATGGGAATGCCAGCTATGACCAGCTACGTGATCATTGTAAAATCCTGAGTATTTCGCAGGCAGCAAATAAATCCGCCTTTGATTGGGGCCATGGCCAGAGGGTAACCAGTCAGGAATTCTACAAGCACATTTTGGTGCAACAGATGAAAGAAAAAAAAGATGAAGCTCTGAAGGGAGGGGAGATCCTAATAATGATATTCCATTTCATTTCTATGGGTATTCCCTGTCCTACGTGGCTTCTGGCCAAGTTTGCTGAAAAACTATTCCCAGTTCTATATGGAAAGGTCACAAACTTTGGTGCGCCAGAAAGCTTTGGATCCTTCTGTCATGGTAAAATAGAAAGGATTCGGGAAGCAACTGGTTTAAATGATCTCGTAAAATATATAACCAATTTAATCATTGATGCAGATAAAAAATTAGCAAAAGACCAAGGAATAGATACTTCACTAAAGACCGGTAAAACTCAACTTAAACCGAAAAAGTTGAAGAAAGACGGTAAACCTAGAAAAAAAAGGTCTGTCAAGACTTTGGTCTTCGACATCATGGAAGATCCATACCAGCTCATCATGACGTTACATAAGCTTAAAGCGATGACAGAATTAGAAATTCTGCAATTTATGCCCAGTTTAATGGCAATTTCAAATCTAAAATCTGACACACTTTACTATATTTATTACGAAGAAGTCAGAAGATTAAAAAAAACCTTCTAAATAAAAGATCCCTGATTTCTAGATGCCAAAACCGGCTTTTGATGCGGGTTTTAGCTTGACATTTTTTTTCTTTTCCGTTAAAGTAATAAATGAAAAAGGCTCACGGCTACCGAAAGTTCGGCAAATCCGCAAACCCTTTATGTGACAAGTAAAGTATATCAGCTGCCTGGCAATTGATCAAGCTGAAATGTGGAAAAACGGCTTTCTGGGTGTGAAATCTTTTTCAAAATTTAAAATCCCAGGAGGACATTTATGTCTTTACGTTCTGTTTCGATAGCTCGGAAGCTAGGCTCTTCAAACAATGTGGACCGGCATAAAAACATGCTGCGCCATAGGCGGGCCCTCTTCAAAAAACTCATGAACAAAGTTTTTTTGAAAATGGGCAATGAGGTTTTCTCTCAGGCAATAAACATCAACTCACTTCCAATTTCTACACCAAAAGACCTTATGTGTAGTTTAGCGTTTTATAGTGTTTAAAAAGTGCCTTTTTTCTCAGGCATTTTT
>CAZQUE010000148.1:0-7478 GCA_964596185.1 uncultured bacterium
TTTTTCTGAGTTTTGGAATATTGGCAAGTGTTATGAAAATAGTTGCTAAATCAAATTTGTCTTATCGCGAAGTTTACTCCAAATATTGTAATGACACAACTGCAAAAAAGTAGTATAAATTATCAGGGGTACTTAAATTAAAAATTTTAAATTGTTTAAATTCAGAAACAGGAATTATTATTTAAAAAAAAAACTTGCATCCCAAGTCCGATAATCGTACTGTTTAAAACAGTTGATTTAAATAACGGAGGTATTGAATGGAAAAAAAGGTGAAAAAGGAAAAGAAAGTTACTAAGCCCGCGAAAGCAGCAAAAACCCCAAAAAAAGAAAAAGTAGAAAAAGTAACTAAGCCCGCAACCAAAACTGTGTCAAAGCCAACTGCAAAAGTAGCTAAAAAAGCCAAAGTTGAAAAACCTGCCAAAGCTGCAAAGCCTGCAAAAGTTGTAAAAGCTCCCGCAAAAGCAGCTAAAAAAGCCAAGCCAGCTAAAGTTGCCAAGCCAACCAAAACTGCAAAAGCTGTAAAAGCGCCAAAAGCTGTTAAAGCTGCCAAGCCTGCTAAAGTTGCCAAGCCTGCCAAAGTTGCCAAAACCAAGGCCGCTAAAAAGGTAAAAGCTCCTAAAGCCGCTAAAACCGAAAAAGTAAAAAAAGTTTCCAGTAAAAAAGTGCCGACCCGCCAGCTGATTCTCGGCACTGCCGGCGAACTTTTTGCCGATTACGGTATGAAGGGCACCAGCATCAAAATGATCGCTGATCAGTCAAAACAGAATATTGCTGCAGCAAACTATCATTTTGGTTCAAAAAAGAATCTTTACATCGATACCATCAAGTATGTTGTCGAAAAACTCGGCGAAAACAATGATCTGAGCAAGGCAAAGGTCAACGGTAAAAATTTTGAAGCTGAGCTTGAAAAATTTGTAAAAAGCCGCGCAAAACTTTTGCTCAGCGGCGCTAATCCACCCTGGTATGGCAGCTTGATCGTTCGGGCTCTCCAGGAAGCTCCAAAAAACATCCAGGAAATGGCGCTTGGTTTCTTCCGTCCCGAAGTTGAATTTCTTGAAGATATGGCCAAAGCCGTAAAGGGTAAAATTTCGCCCATGGCAGCTAAAATGTGGGCCTACACTGTTATCAGCCAGATTATTTTCTACGTTTTTGCCCGCCGCATGATTCTATTGGCTATTGGCAAGAAAAGCTATTCTGCTGAATTCATTAATGAAGTCTCACAGCATATTGTGCATTCTGCCAAGGTCGCTCTTAAAAACTAGGATCGTTTCTGGTAACTGATTTAACTTTAAGAAAGTTCAGTCAAACGCCGAAAAAAAGGAAGCCTCCGAACCTTTGTTCTAAACTGGATCGGAGGCTCTTTTCTTTCTCGTTAAAACATAAATTTGAACAGATTGAAAAATTCCATTTTTGCCTTTTTCATGAATTCACGGTTCCAGGAATTTACATCATCCATGGTTATTTCCTGACAACGGCTAAGATCTTTCAACAGCATCTGTCGGAAAGCTCTGGCGACTCTTCGGTCTTCGAAAGAAATTACGTCTTCTGAATCGCATGAATGACTTCGTGAATTCACGTTATATGCGCCAAGAGTTACGGCAAAATCATCGAAAAGGCTCACTTTTGAATGCAGTGTCTGTGCGCCACGCCATTCAAAAATTCTGGCTCCAGCTCTGAGAACGTCTTCGTAAGAATCGCGCCCAGCCCAGCCGCCGCTGGGGTGATTGTTTGATTCAATTGAGTTGGTAATGATTTTGACCATTACTCCACGGGCGGCGGCATTGGCAATAGCCCTTTTCAAACGATCAGTCGGAATGAAATATGCCGATTCAAATATCACTTCTTTTCTGGCCCGTGCCAGATAAATTTCAAATAGGTCGAGAACATTGTCGTCTTGTTCGTCGATCGGGAAAGTGACGACAAATCTTGCGTCGACCCCATCAAAAAGAGGGGGATTATCAAAGTATACCGGGATTGGTCCGCGAATCAATTTGGAACGATCCTTTAAACCTGTGAACTCATTAATCTTGCGACTGGCTTCTTTGTATTTTGCCATTTCGCCTTTTTCAAAACTCTTTTTGAGTGTCAGTTCTTCCCAGTTGCGTTCAAAAAGATTGAGTATTTCTCTTACTATTGGTCCCTGGACTTCAACGTCGGTATCACGCCAGCCATATTCCTCGAGTTCTCCTTTGGCGTATTCGCTGCCAATATTCATACCGCCGACGATGGCGATGGTTTCATCAATTATAAACAGCTTCTGGTGGGATCTGAAATTTGCTTTGAAAATATTTTTTAAAATTGGATTGTTGATTAAAACCTTGACTCCGGCGTTTTTCAGGCGTTGGATAACCCCGTTTTTCTTGCCGAAAGAAAAGAAGTCGTCGAGTATAAGTCGGACATCAACGCCGTTTTGGGCTCTTTCGCAAAGGATGTCGGTCAATTGGTTGCCGGATTCATCGTCTTGATAAAGCAGGGTTTGTACAAAAATGCTTGATTGTGCTCTTTTCGCATGTTCAAAGCGATAATGGAAACTGGTTCTGCCGTTTACCAGCATCCTGACTCGATTTAATGGTACAATGCGTGAGCGGGTCAATTCTTCGACCGAGCCTTTCGGGTAAGTGGCAAGCACCGCCTTGTCATATTCTTCAAGAGCTTTGTCCAGCGCGCGGGCTTTAAAAGAACGATTTAGATTGGTAGTCAAATAGGATCCGAGTTTCCAGACTTTTACCGGGATCGCCAGCCAGGATGATTTTGAAAAGCTTCCCCATTTGTTGATTGCATTTTGTTGAACTTCTTTGAATGTGGATCTTTTCTCGATCAAAACAGCCTTTTTCTTCAGCATGTTGATGACGGCGAAGGATTGTCTTTTGCTTTCTTTATCGAGTCTGGTAGTTTTAACAAAATTAAGGATGACCTGCTGGGCTTTGCTCAAGCTGCCGGATTTATCAAAAACCAGAGTTGCAAGCTGAAAGATCGCCTGCTTTTTTATTTCAGGGTCGGGGCACTTGTCTGCAAAGTCCTGCAGTCTTTTGATTAGTTCGTCTGACTTTTTCTCGGCATCGGGAGATGATAAGTCGGCGAGTATCTTGTTTAATTCTTCCGCATAAATGTTCGCTTTTCGGCGAACTGAGCTGAAATTGGTTGAAGTTGCCGTTGACTCGGAAGGACTTTCAGAAAAATCTTCCTGGGGCTCGAGGTTACTTTCGTCAAGAGAATCGGGTGTTACCTCTACGCCGATAGATTTGTAGTAATCAGCGCAGGCGGATTTAAGATCCTTGGCCAGGGCGGAAATCGTCTGCTGATCTGCGCCGCTTTGTACTGCCTCACGGTATTGCTTATATACCGACTGATAGCGGTCAAACAGAGATTTTACATCTGCATTTTCAGCAGCGAAGGATAAAGTCGCGCAAGCCAGCAGAAGTAGGCTCAGGAATAATTTTCTCAAGGTTGCCAACATTTTTCTGCTCCTGAAATTTGATTATCTTTTCATTATACCGATGTACCGCAAAAACGTAAGCTTTGATCAATTTTTGTCGGCAGCGAAAAATTTTATTGCTCCCGGATGCAACATTTCCGGTTCGACGCCTTTCTGATAATCACTTCGTCTGAACTGCAAAGAAGTATTATTTTGTGCTGCGATCAGCGAAGAATTCTGAAAGATGATTTTTAGAAAATCATGGGCGTCTTTATCAGAAAGATGCTCGGTGGTTACTAGAAGTGCCCGCAAGCCGATAGTGTTACATAGAGTGATCTGACCCCGATAAGAGCCAGCTTGAATCGTTTCACTGGAAAAATATGGATATTCTTTAACCAGTCTTTGCTGAGCTTCGGCGGGTATTTCTACGAATCGAAGCTCGATTTTCGCGGCAAGCCTGGAAATTCCATCCGCAGGGACTGCGCCGGTATAGTAAACGGCGTCAACATAGCCATCGCGCAAAGATTCTGTAGCCTTGGTAAAACGTTCGTAAACCAGTTCGTAGTCGCCTGGCTGCAGGCCAGCAGCGGCAAGAACCTGAGTTGCATTGACCGCGCTGCCGCTTTCTTTGCTTCCCACAGATATTTTACAGCCCTTGAGATCTGCAATGGTTTTTATTGAACTGTTGCTTTTCACTACAATCTGAACAACCTCAGAGTAGAGTGAAGACAAGACCCGAAGCTCTTTAAAGGAATTGTCGACAAAGGTGCCCACTCCCCTGGCAGCTTGCCAGGCAATATCGCTTTGCATGAGTGCCAGATCGATCTGGTTTTTGCGCAGATACTCGACGTTGGCTACCGAGCCCTCGGTAGGTTCGGCGATAAAAACAAGGTTTTTCAGATTTTTTGACAATGTTCGCGCAATTGAATTGCCGACTGGATAATAGGTGCCGTTAATTGTGGCAGTCCCGATTGAGTAAAAGCGTTTGATGAGGTTTAGTTTGTAGTTGGCGTTTTCTGCCAAAGAGACATCTGGAACAGTTGAAAGAAACGCAAATAACAATATCGCCGCGATTGAAACTTTGCTTTTCATCATTTTGCGCCTCCATCTTTAAAGCTCAATGTGGTTGTTTGATTTCCGCCATTCTGTCTGCTTCTGGCCAGCGCTTTTCCGGTCTGGGCAATCAATTGCTCTGGGGAACTGCATTCTGGTGAAAATTCTACAAGGCCTAAACTGATGCTTACTTTTGCTTCCTCTTTGCCGCGAATGATTGGGTTGCCGGCGATTCTTTCACGTAGTCTTTCGGCAAAAATCATTGCCTGTTCTGAATTTGTGTGCGCCAGAATAACGGCAAACTCCTCTGGACCCGATCGACATGGAATGTCGGTGGCGCGAACTGAGTCTTTGAGAGTTTTTCCTATTTCATAAAGAATGGCATCGCCCATGCGACTGCTGTGCTTTTCAAGTATTTGCTTAAAATTATCTGCTTCGAACATCACAAGAGTCAGGGGAAAAGAAAATCTTTTTGACCGTTTAATTTCATCCTCCAGACGGATGTGGAAATATTTTGCGACATAGAGTTCGGTGAGATCATCGGTGATGGTTAATTCATGAAGGCGCGCATTGTCGATAGACATGGCCATTTGACTGGCAATGGCCTGTAACAGCGCCATGTCTTCCTGATTAAACGGCTCACTGGTTGACCGATCCGAAAGATTTAGAACGCCAACACAAGTATTGTGAACGATCAGAGGAACTGACACTAGAGTCTGCGGTGCTTTGAAGTTGCTGTTGGAATCGTAGCTTTTGAACCTTTCATCGGCGGCACAGTCTATGCAAAGAATAGGATTGCTTGTAGCCACAACCTCACCGGCAATTCCTTCACCGACGTCTAATTCTATTTTTCCTTTGTGGGACTTGCCGTCTGTTTCCTGATCGATTTGTCCTGCTTGTCTGAAGCTCTCGACACTCAATTTGGTGCGGTCATCGTTTAAAAGCATGATTGAGCCGCGACTGGCTTTGAAAATCTCGACAATATGACTTAAGCACTCATCCAAAGCCTGTTGATAAGTCGATGAAGTATTGATAATCTGAGACACCCGATAGAGTGCGGTAAGTTCGAAAACCTTGTTGCGTATACGTCGTGCCATAATGTTGAAACATGCGGCCAGAAAGCCGAGCTCATCGTTACGCCCTGTTTTTACGCGGGTATCAAGATTTCCCTCGCTTAGCTCGTTGGCTTTTTCAGCAATTTCGATTACCGGTTCGGTAAGTTTAAAACTAAGATATGTTCCGAGAAGAAGTGCGACAATGCCAATCAATGCCATGAAATTAAAGGTCTTTTCTTTGATGGTGCTGGCTACTGCATAAACTTCGCCGGCGTTCTGAAAAACAAAAATTCTTAATCTGTAATGTAGTATTGGCAGCGAAATGGCAACCTGTGTCTGCTCGGGCGACCTGTCTGATAGAACATCGTAAGCGCCACAGGGTCTTTGCATCAGGTCAGAAATGAGCTCTTGCGGGAAGTCAGGCTGGTCTAGAAGGTTTTCTCCTTCCTGAGTTACGAGAAAATAGCGGAAATTAGTGCCAAAAGTGATTCCCTCAAGTGATTTGCGCAGCTTTAAAAATGACACGGTGGCAATAAGCTGATTTTGGTTTGCATCACCGATCGGAGCCTTTACCAGGAAAGCCTCAGGCGAAAACATGATGTTCTGGCTTGAACGCGCCAGCATTTTTTCAGGAATCGAGAGTTCGAGGATAGTTTCGTTTTCAGGTTTAGAGTGGCGCAGAAGATTGCCTTCAGAGTCACAAAGCACTATTCTTTCAACATATTCGTATGATTGATCGAGTTGCTGCAGTGCTTGGGCCGCCTCAACGGTTTGAGGCTGTTGCAATCGGATATCACTGGCCAGGAAACGAGTCAGATCTTCATAAGTTGACACATACTGATCTACTTCATATTTAACCTGTTGAAAAGCCTGAATGTTGCTTTCTATGAGAAGGCCACGGGAAATGTCGGCAAGAACATTGAATGAATAATAGCCGATACTGATAAGCGGTAGAATGGTCAAGACGAGAATGCCCAGCCACACCTTAAATTTGATGCTGCTGAAAACTGAGAACCTGGGCTTTTCATGGTTTTGCGAAATATCGTTCATGATTGTTTCCTGAGACATGCAGAATTCTGTTAAGGCAGTTCTTGTATAAATGTACAATACAGTTTAATAAAAAGTTGAGCTGCAAGTAAAGAATTATTCGAGCCCCTCGAGAATCGTCACGAAATGTTGAAAAAAATCTGATCCAGGGTAATGTCTTGCGGCAACAGTTGCAGGGGTGTCATCATTTATATCGCGTAAATTGCTGTAGGCTCCGCTTTTTACCAGGAGTTCAGCTATTTCAAGATAGCTATCAACGTTCTTTGAAGCATAAGGAAACATTTGCCGATCTTTACCAGCCATTGCGCAGTAATGCAGCGGGATCTGCCATCGGCGGTTCATGCAGTTGGCATCAGCCTGGTGTTCAAGTAGTATTCTGACGGTTTCAATGCAACCATTGCCGGCACAGATATGCAGAGGAAAATTCCCGTCATTGTCTTGAATGGCCATATCCGCTCCTCGCGCTAATAAGAAGCTGAGAATACGCGGATAGTTGTAAAGAGCCGCGTAGTGTAGAGCGGTAAAGCCCTTCAGGCGATCAACATGATTAACATCGGCTTTTGCCTTTATCAGAACGTTTACCAGAGCAAGATTTCCCCTGACGGTGGCAATTTGCAAGGGCGATCGACCCAGTTCATCTTTAATATTTACAAGTCTGCTGTCAAGGCTTATAGATTTCTTGATCCTCTCAAGATCACCTTCGCGGATCAAGCGATGAAAATCAGTTGCGCAAAGTTGTTTGCAACACAATATTGCGGCTGCAATCAATAAAATGCTTAATATTTTTTCAGGTTTAGTATGATTCATCACTTGGTTTTTTCTGTTAGAATTATAGTATAAAAAAATATTGGAGGTAGAAACAAATGCAAAGAATTCTTATTCTGAGTTTATTTTTTCTAAGTTTTTGC
>CAZQUE010000149.1:0-7438 GCA_964596185.1 uncultured bacterium
CGTAAGATTATCACCAGCTAAAAAGCTTAAAGGCCTCTGCAGTAATGCAGAGGCCTTTTTTCATGCCCGCTTTTTTGAAGACAACTCCAGCGGGACAAATTCCTGAAACTAGTAACAAAAGCTCATTGAAAACTTCTCGTTCTAATTAATCATTTTAAGACCAAGAGATTCTCACAAAGAAGACCAAGATCAAAAAAACCACAAAGAAAACCAGGCCAGAATGACTTGGGCCCAACCTTCGCGTCTTTGTGGCTTAGTGAGAGGGGCTTGCCAAAATAAGAGAATCATTGTCTGAGCTTTTAAATAGTGTCTTTGTGGCTTAGTGAGAGGGCTTGCCAAAAATAAGAGAATCATTGTCTGAGATTTAAATAGTGTGTTTCTTTGTGAGATGGCTCGTAAACCAGAGCTGCGCAGAAGCATAGGCAGCAGGAATGACAATCAGTATTCAGTAATAACCTCATCAGAAGTGCGCCAGCGATCGTCTACATTTACGGCGACAGCTTCCCTGATTGTAACCAGGGCTTTCTGATTGTGTGTTACCGGAGTCTTGTGACTGGGCGGAATTACCGAAGTTTCTATTTCAATCGAAACCTGTTCAGCACTGAGGGTAAAAATCTCGAGTTTGCTGATCTTGCTGGCCACAAGCATTTTCTTGCCTTCAATACCGCCATCACGATAAAGTTTAGTGCCTTCGAGGCTGTATTCGAGATCGACATAATCATCGGCCATCGCCTCGGCATCTTCTGTTTTGGGAACTTCCATGAACCATTTCCCGCCGCCTTTGTCTTCAAAAGTCAGGGTTGCTTTCGGCTTGCCATCGACAATGTCATTTTTGTCTATAGTGGCATGAGAAGCGGCGATGTCTTTCTGCAGGTGAGCCAAAGCCATTTCAGCCATTTGTTTGGCTTCTTCCTTGGCCTGCGTCAGCCCAACCGTGTTCCTGGCGGTATTCATTATCGAAAAAATGCCCGCTGAAAGAGCAACAGTGATCACTGCTGCAATCAGCAGTTCGATTATGGTAATACCACGTTTTCTTAAATCAGGGCGCATCTTTGCTCACCAGAATGAATGCGAGTTTTTCTTCGGGATGCTTACTGCCATCGGCTCTGGTCCAGGTAACTGAACCGCGAAACTCGAGCACGGTCGACCGATCTGGACTGACCCTCGCCGTAGGATTGAACTCAAAATCCTTGTAGTCCCTTTGAAAAACCAGAACTTCAGACAGAGTTTTCGGATAGCCGCCGGTTAATGGGGCAAAGGTGGTTCCCCCAACCATTGGCTTGATTTCATCGAAACTCTTTGTCATAACCTCTTCGCGAAAAGATTCGAGAATCTTTCTCGCCATCGACAGCTTCGTGGTTTCAATTCCACGACTGGCCCCGCCAGCAAGAGCATAATAGATCGGCACGGCGGCAATAACGAAAATCACTGCTGCAACCAGCACCTCAACAAGTGTAAAAGCTTTTTTGTTCATATCTCATCTTACTTTTTAGCAAATTTATAACTCGACCAGTTGTCGGCCACAGAAACAATATACCTTCTAGGATCGAATTTGCCAACATCTCTCATTACCGAAAGCGGGCTGACCCTGCAGGCAGCTGAATTGTAATTCACTTCAAGATAGTCGACGGTCTCTCGCTTGAATTCGTTCACTACAAGATTTCCGTTAATTTCGATCTTGGTAGTTTTGTTGAAGATCGGAGAAGAATTAGAGTAGCAACTAGCTTCAACAAAGTCACAACCACCAGTCATTTCCATGTGACCGGCCCTGGCAATCAAAGAAAAAACCGTATCCGTGTCAGCCCGGCGCACATTCTTCGAAATGACCATATTGTCTTTAGCAACGAGAATGCCTTTGCCCTTAACTTTGAATTCAGTCCCGGGAGCCCGACTGAAATCCAGGCTTCCCTTAACATAGGTTACTCCGGTACAGTTGTAAACTCCACCGACAAACCGTTCTGAATCGCCCCAGAATTCGTCTTCCGATTTATAGAAATGCGTCGCCTTCTTGGCATATTGCAGCAGACTGTAAAGATTTGCCGGCTTGCAATTCTGGCTGTCAGGAGACCAGGAGCCCGTATCATAAGCTTCTTTGCCCTTAATACCGTATTTTTTGTCCTTGTTCAAATAAGTGATCTTGATCTCGGAAATATCGTGGGGATCGTCTTTATCGCCACGCGGTTTAACCTGAAAAACCATTGTGCCATATTTTTGTTTAAGTTTGGCTTCGACGCACATACCCAGCGGATATTCAATAAAACAATCGCCGAAGAACAAAGACGGGCCGGCAAGAGCATCACAGTTTTCAAGGAAATTCAAAACCTGATCGAACCCGGTACAGGGCCAGACATCGCTCATGCTGGTATCTTTGATTACCGGAAATTCGACAGTGTATTGAGAATTCGGACCCGGACTGTCGTTCCAGCGAAAGGTCGGCAATACTTTGTAGGTGGTGACATCATATTTATTCACCAGGGTGTTGAACTCAGTCAGATAAGGCTGTTCAAGAGTTCCCAGGAAGGTATTAATCTTCATTTCAGATCTGGAATTGATGCGCACCATGCCCGGAACCTGCGCCAGGGCGTCTGCTGCGCCGCTGACTCCTTCCATGCCGGTGCAGTCATCATACTCACCATTGGGAAGATTGTGAATACAAATCGAAGCAACGGCAGTGATCGGAGACCAGTCGATCGGAGCACCAAGACTTAGACCCATCGGGTTGTCATCCTCTTCAAAGATCAAATCAGTATTGGCAATGAAAAAAGAGTATTCAGGTGCCGGTGGCTGAATATCTGAAACTTTGAAGGGTCGGTTGGCAATCAGCGTCTTTTCGATCAATTTGCCTGAAGGGCCGTTCGGATAATATTCAACTTCAGCCTTGATCTGCAATACTCCGGTTTTTTCGACGACCTGCGGACTGCTGCCGTATGGGTCGGATTCTATTTTATCTTTGATTACTGACGGCAGACCGGACCATTCTCCGGAAATGGCCTGAGCTAGTTTTGCGGCCTTCCAGACAATGCCGGTACCATTATAATTGCCGTCCATGGCCTGCTTTCGAATTCCCTCCATGCCAAGGTTGGTTTCGCCTTCGCCAATATCAATGTAATCTTTGATTACATCGGGAACATCGACGGTGATATTCCCCTTGGGGTCGGTCGGCTTCAATTCAAAAAGAGTGCTGCCACCAATTTTGGCCGTTACCTTAACATGAATAGTAATATAAACCTTAAGCTCATTCATATTAGTCGGATCCAGCTTGGAAACAGTTACTACGCTTTTTTTCAATTTGGCAACAACGCTGAAAATACCCAGATCGATATAGATCTTGTGAGAATCGCTATAAGTATGGTTGGGCATCTTGAAATCAAGCTTCCAGTCACCATTTACCGAAGACAAAGAGCCATCGGAAGGAGGAGAGCCGAGATTCGAAACTGAATCATAGACTTCTGCAGAAGCGCCGCCTGCTGGTGCAGACTTTTCACTGATACCAACTACTTCATAGGTGCCTTTTTTTGCCGAAAAAGCTTCAGCGTAGGGAAAACTGATCGAAACTTTGAGCTTTTTAACGTTGTCATCGCCACCAAGCTCTTGAACTATATACTTCAAGGGCTCGAGAGCCGAAACACTGCCTTCCATGGTGAGAACGGGCCCGGAATAATTGGCCATGTCCAGGGGAATGTTTTTTCCGTCTGACTGACCGATATCGCCGGCCGGTAAGTCGCAGGGAAAGCGAAAAGGAAGATAATAATCCGGCGCCCCGTCATCATTCATCTTTTCTCTGATATAACCCATTACAAGATCTACAGCCGATTCGGCAAGAGCTTCGGCCTTTTTCTCATCGCTCATCATTCGCGTGGAAAATCTTCGCGATGAACTGGCACGAAAGAAAAAGAAGACGATAATCGACAGAACCGATATCGCTCCGATAACGATCAAATATGCAGAGCCCTTACGATCTTGGAAACGGGAATTAATCATAATAAGCCCTCCTCGAGCATGGCTCTGGTACCCTCGAAATCCTCTTTGAACTCTTTCAGCTCAGCCTCGAACTGCTGGCGAATCTCGTCTGAATCCAATCCGAGGGGATCGTTTGGCGTCAATTCCTTTATTGCCTTTTCAAATCCGTCAGGTTCTTTGATAGCCATAATAAAGCGGCGCCGCGTGTGATAAAGAGGCCATCCCTTTTTGCCCTTGGGAATACCAAACATTGAAAGATCTTCGTCTTCGATCAATTGCGCCTGCTGTTTAAGCAACTCAAGATAAAGGTCGTAATCCTGAAGCATTTTCGCGGTCATGCGCATTTGCGTAAGACAGGTAAACTTGGTTTCGGTTGAAGCATCCGGGTCTTTCAACGCTGCCATATATTGCTTCAATGCTTCGGCATAATCTTTATTGTTGAAAGCATCGTTGCCGGCCCGGTACCCTTCAAGCAACTGCAGTCTGTAGCGATATCTCGATTTTTTGGCGAGACTTTCATTGTCTATCTGCTCACGCAACCATTTCACCTTGCGGGCATAAACCTCATCGAGCTTTTCCTGGCGCTGGCGACGCAACTCGCGCATTTCTTCTTCGCTATAGGTCTTTTTGGAGCTGGAATCATGACCAGACGAAGAGCGAGATCCACCAGAAGAATGACCGGAATATCCAGCTCCGGAACCGGCAACTTGCTCGCCTCCGGCTCCATAGCCGCCCGACCCCTGCCCAAACGCCGAACTCGAACCGGCGTTGCCGGAAGAAGGCGAAGCTCCATTTTTTCCTATCTGGCGACCAGAGCCATTTTTGCCATAAGAACCACTGCCGTTACTGCTTCCCGGTCTCAAAAGAAAACCGAGAATGATCAGTAGCAGCACCGAAACGCCCAACACAATTGCGGCTTTTTGCGAATCCAATTTTTCCCTCTTGTGAGATGCTCTGAATAGTATACGACAGAGTGTTATGATTTGTTTCATTGTATCAGAAAATAGTAATAAAAGTTATTAATATTTTACAAAGCACAAAAACATGGCTATCATCATTAAGCTTAATTTTAGACAGTCATTAATCAGGGAGTCGTGATGCAGCAGTTTACGCAACGCTTTATTCTGGTTGTTCTCATTGTTTTTTCGCTGGCAGTTCCGGCATCAGCCGAACTGACCGTTTCCGGGCCATCGTTCACTCTCAGCTCAGTTAAAACTGAATTGAAAATTTCTGGTCTCAATTCAGACAACCCTGCCCCAGCCTTGTACAAGATTGAATTCAACGGGGTTGTCGCCAGCTCAGGCGTTGCCCTCGAAAAAGATCTTAACCGACTGGAAGTCAAATTCAATCAGTCTGGCAACAACAAGGTAAAAATCACGGTAAATGACGCATCGGCAACCACCGAAGTTCGCGTTATCAGTGGCTGGCTATCGATATTGCCGCCAATCATCGCAATTGTACTCGCCTTGATCACCAGGGAAGTCATCAGCTCACTTTTTGTCGGTATCTGGTTTGGTGCAACCCTGATATTCGATTTCAATCCGCTGATCGGCTTTTTGCGTGCTCTCGACAAATATCTGCTCAATTCGCTCGCCGATTCTGGTCATGCGGCCATCGTCATTTTCTCCTGTGCTCTCGGCGGCATGGTGGGAGTTATAAATCGCACAGGCGGCATGCAGGGTATAGTCAATCTGATATCGAGCATGGTTAAAGGCCCAAGAACCGCGCAACTGGCAACCTGGCTCATGGGGGTTCTGATCTTTTTCGACGATTACGCCAACACCCTGATTGTCGGCAACTCGATGCGCCCGGTAACCGATTCAAAGAAAATTTCCCGTGAAAAGCTGAGTTATCTGGTAGATTCTACCGCAGCTCCAGTGGCCGGCATCGCCGTCCTTTCCACCTGGATCGGCTATGAAATCGGCCTTATCAGACAGGCTTACATCGACATTGGCATTCCTGAAACGAACTTTTACGGCGTTTTTCTGCAGACCATTCCATTCAGATTTTATTGTCTTCTCGCTCTATTTTTCGGCTTTATCATCGCCGCAACCCGCCGCGACTTCGGCCCAATGCTCAACGCTGAGCGCCGTGCGGCCAACGAGGGCAAGGTAATCGGCGACGAAGCCAACCCGATCAGTTCACCCGAATCAAGTGCTCCGGTTCTGCCTGAAGACATGCCTAAGCGCTGGTACAATGCCGCGATTCCGATCGCCATCGTTTTATTTGGAACCTTTGCCGGCCTTCTCGCAGACGGCGGCATGTTTTCACCTCATTACGATGCGGCAATAATCAAAACCATTGACGATAATTCAGGCCTGAAAGCACTGAAAGTTTCGTCTGTTTCGGTTGAATCACGCATTATTACCTGTTCATCTTCAGAGCATAAGCACATCAAGGTAAGGTTTCTCGAAAACACGCAAATCGCCGATGCCTCTGGCCAGAAGGGCCTGGCGCTATTAGAAAACCTGAGCGAGGGAACTGAGTTTTTTGCCGCGCTTTCTGACACCGAAATGTCCCTATCGGAAAGAACGAGAATTGCCTTCAGCGGCGCCGACTCGACCAGAGTTCTAATCTGGGTCAGCATTTTGGGCTCGATCATTGCGATTCTTCTCGGACTGGTGCAGGGCTTGATTAAATTTGAAGACGGCGCAAAAGCCTGGGTCGACGGAGTCAGAACCCTGTGCATGGCAATCTGCGTCATGGTTCTGGCCTGGACCATCAACGGAATCTGCACCGAATTAGGTACCGCCAAATTTGTGGTCGAGATGGTTACCGATGTCATGCCATATTGGATGCTGCCTTCAGTAATTTTCGTTCTCGCCTGTTTCATTTCATTCTCGACCGGTACAAGCTGGGGAACGATGGCAATCCTTCTGCCGATTTCCATTCCCCTGGCCTACCATCTTAACATGCTGCATTACAAAGAAGTGATCGCACTTTCTCCCGATGCGCCTGAAATGATGACCTACCTGAAAAGCATGATTCTCGTCTCCATTGGCGCGGTTCTAGAAGGCTCGATCTTTGGCGATCACTGCAGCCCAATTTCCGACACGACGATCATGTCTTCAATGGCTTCAGGTTCAGATCACATCGACCATGTCAAGACCCAGGCGCCCTATGCGGCGATTGTCGGTCTTGTCAGCATCCTTTTCTGTTATATCCCCGCCGGCCTTGGATTCTCTCCAATGCTGCTGCTGCCACTTTCAATGGTTCTGCTCGGAGTTTTTATTTTGATGTTCGGCAAAAAGGCAGAAAAAGATTAAAAAAACCAATTTTTCGCTTGACATACTCAACGAAGACTGATAATATCGCAAGATAGCAAGCAGGATCAGGTCCTCACCTTCAGCAAAAGCGAAAAGGTTTCACCCTCACAAGGGTGTTCATGATGGCAATTCATGGAGTGGCTCTCTGCTGCTCCATTTTTTATTTTTTCGGAGGTATGAGTATCAAAGGTAACGTTCGTGTTAACAGAAGG
>CAZQUE010000150.1:0-7337 GCA_964596185.1 uncultured bacterium
CCTAACAATTCGTCCAAGCCGACGCCGCTTCGCGGCGCGGCTTAACTCAGGTGTTCATGGCGACTGCGTCGCCATGAACGACGAGCTGAGTAAACTCAAGCGCTTTGCCCTGGCGCGTGGCGCCAGAACAAATCGCTTGAGCTGCTGTGGTTTTTGCTTTCCGCACGCTGCGCTTGCTACAAGCAAAAATCCTCGCAGCTCAGCTCGTCGTTAGGTGGACGCCTTCGGCGCAGATAATTAAACTCATATTTTAAGAGGTAAGTCATGGTTATAAAATCGAATGACAAGTTCAAAGATCGGCAAGTTAAGACTGTAGCATTTGATGTATATGGAACATTGATTGATACAAATGGAGTCTTCATCGCACTTGAAAAAATAATTGGAACAAATGCAAATTCCTTCATGGGATTATGGCGTTCAAAACAACTTGAATATACTTTTCGAAGAGGATTAATGCAGAATTATGTTGATTTTACCATGTGTACAAAGCAGGCGTTTGAATATGCATGTGATTTTATGAATTTAAATATTTCTGTTGATAATAAAAAACGATTGATTGATGAGTATAATTATTTGCCTGCATTCCCCGATGTAATTAATGGGTTAGAGAAATTAAAGTCTCTTGATTGTAATCTGTATGCTTTTTCTAATGGAAAAGTTGAAAACGTAGACAAACTTTTAGAGAAAGCAAATATAAGAGAATACTTTATTGATGTAATTAGTGTTGATGAAATAAAAAGTTATAAACCAAACCCTGCTGTTTATTCACACTTATTAAGAAGAACAAATTCACTTGTAAATGGTGCATGGCTAATATCTTGCAATCCTTTTGATGTTATTGGCGCGGTCTCTAGCGGATTATTATCAGCTTGGATTAAGAGAACACCTACAGCTGTTTTTGATCCTTGGGAAATTAATCCAACAGCAACAATAGAATCTATTAATGATTTGCCTGACCTGCTTGGATAACCAAAATTCACCTAACAACTGCTTCAACCTGACAATCCTATTGTCACGATTCTTGCTGTCGCTGCGCTCGGCAAGAATCGCGCCAATTACGGATTGCAGGTTAAGCAAATGTTGGGCGGCAGAAAAAATATAATGGAGAGAATGTGAATAAAAAAGAAAAATGGTTGAGTGCACCTCCAAGTGAAATTGTTTGCTATTGCCTGGGTGTAAACAAAGGCAAGATAATTGAAGCAATCAGATCGGGCTGTAATTCGCTCAAAACCATAAAAGATTTCACAAAAGCATGCACTGGAAACGAATGTGAAAACAAAAATCCAAGCAAGAAATGTTGCTCACAAGATATTCTGGCTATCATTGATTTGTATAGTGATAATGCTGACAACTTAGCAATCACAGATTCACAATGTTGCTGCAAAAATAAAAAATGAATTCGCCCAACAAATGCGTCGACGCGGAAAAATCGGCCGGATCACGGGTCTTGCTTACGCAACACCCGCGCCCGTCTCTCATTTCCGGTCACGACTTGCGTTCATGGCGACTGCGTCGCCATGAACGACGAGCTGAGTAAACTCAAGCGCTTTGCCCTGGCGCGTGGCGCCAGAACAAATCGCTTGAGCTGCTGTGGTTTTTGCTTTCCGCACGCTGCGCTTGCTACAAGCAAAAATCCTCGCAGCTCAGCTCGTCGTTAGACTAGCTCAAAATAAGACAAATAGCCCATCGAAAATGATCAGCTAAAGCGGATGTTTTGATGATCAACGAATGGGTGAAATGAAAAATGAAGAATAAAATTAGGACAATTGGCCTGGGTGCGCTGGCCATGAGCCAGAAAACTTTTGTGGCACATCACTTGCGAATCATAACAAATGACAAGCATTGTGCCAGTCGTTTTCTGGCGCAGTAGTCCGATTCGTAATTCGGCCGGCCATGTTTTTTTCATTTCCATAATGCACAAAATACATGTTAAGAATAAGAGCAGATCAAGAATTAATCGAAGAATTAATAAAAATAAATCAAAATTATCAGAGCAAGTCTAACAATTGCGTCGAGGCGGAAAATGACCGCCGGATCACGGGTCTTGCGAAGCAAGCCCCGTGCCCGTCAGCCCTTTCCGCTCACGACAGACGTTCTGTGAATAAAGAAAAATGAATAAAACCAATAATCCATCTACAAGCTTTTACAAATGATTGAAGCCTATGCTAGTAACAAAGTAAGTTTTGAGAGGAAATTTAAATTGGTTCAAAAGAGGAGAACTGAATGACAACGGCCATCGCCATAATTGTTTCATTGTCGGTAATTGCCTATCTTGCATATCTTTTGATTAAGGCAAATCGAGCTTTATCCGAGCTAGATAGCAAATACGGCAATATTTGTGATACTGAAAAGTATGCTGCAAATCTTCGAGACGACGCAGAAGTTTATACCAACAATTTAAAAACAGAAGCAGCGAAGTCTGTAGAAGAAACTCTAAGACAAAAAATTCAATTACAAGACGACATGGCAAATTTAAAAACTAAATATGACTCTGGAAGGCATCATTTTGAAGAACTCAGCAGACATATATCAACACTTGAAGAAAATAGCGAAATGCTCGATTTTGGATTATATAGACCGCACTTTGATTTTGGCACCAGCGAAGACTACAAACTTGCGGCACAAAAAAATTATGAACTCCAAAAAGAACTTATAAAAAATGACAAAGCAATGAACTACCCATCTGATTGGACAGTCAATGGCAGCAAGACTGAGGGGCGAAAAATGACGAAGCTCAACATGAAGGTCATGCTTAGAGCTTTTAACGGAGAATGTGATTCGTTTATTTCAAAAGTTCGCTGGGACAATGTTTTGAAAATGGAAGAAAGAGTTGTGAAAAGTTTTGAGGCGATAAATAAATCTGGGGAAGTTACTCGGATTTCCATTACACGAGATTATCTCAAATGTAAACTTAGTGAACTGCGTCTGGCACATGAGCTTGCATTAAAGATTAAAGAAGAGCGTGAAGAGCAAAGAAGAATTCAAGAAGAAATGCGGGCGGTGACTGATCGCTGCAACCATGGTCGGCAGCAGATCTTGTTGGAAGTTTCCGTTATACCCGGCTATTCCGCACATGCTCAGTGCCCCTGATCGATAAAGCCGCTCAATCCGAGAAAGTCGATAGCCCGCCCCAGATCGCGCCGCAAAAGCGATGGATCATACATGTAGGCCCGTCGTCTGGCAAACCCACGTCTGATAAGGTTGAAAAGGTTTGAGTTGTGCTTGTGAAACGCCTGTGCAGCCAGGTCCGAGAGTTCCTGAAATCGCTGGTGCTCAATGTGCAGCAGTCTTTTGTGCGGGTCTTTGAAAAAGAGATCTTTTGGATTCGTTTTAAGAAAGTGTTCGAGCGGCGGGTTGGCATCCAGCAAACCCATCTGAACACCCTGATCGAAAAGTTTGGTGCGGGGAAACGGGCTGTAAACCCCGAGACCGCCGTAATATGGCTTCGAGCGCCGCAGAAACCTGACAGTCTTAAGAATGTCTTCTTCGGTTTCAGTGGGCAGGCCAATCATAAAGTAACCGGTCCAGAACACCCGGTGCCGGTTGAGTATTTCAGCGGCTTTGAGTATCTGCTCGTGGGTGATGTCTTTGTCGGTTTCTTTGAGTATCTCGGCCGAACCTGATTCTATACCGACACTCAACTGCGCCAGGCCAGCATCTTTCATCGCGGCTACCAGTTCATCATCGAGAATGTCCACGCGGGTAGTGCAATTGAAAGTGATTTTGAACGGCAGCTTTTTAAAGGCTTCACATAGAGCCAGCACATGCTTGCGGTCCACCGTGAAAGAATCGTCTTTTAACGAAAACTGGGTGGTGCCATAAGCGCGGTTGACCTGGCTTATTTCCTCGATGACTGATTCGAGTGACCGAAACCTGACCTGCCGTTCCCACATGTGAAAGCAGTAACTGCACCTGAACGGGCAACCACGAGATGTTAGAATTACTCCCATGTCTTCCGATGAGTAATGCTCCGGGTTGAGCAGGGCACCACGGTCCGGTAGCGGCAAAACGTCAAGATTCTGGGTGAACGGACGATCAGGGTTGTGAATGATCTGCCCGCCCCTTTTCCAGGTCAGGCTGCCAATCTTGCTCAGGTCGCCGCGGTCGCGAATGGCATTGAGAAGTTCGGGTAGCGATTCGTCGCTTTCACCACGCAGAACATAATCGACTTCCGGGATGCTGGCTGTAAGGTCTGGCATCGTCGATGCATGCGCGCCACCGACAATTATTGGAACCCCGGGCAGCACCTCGCGACAGAAGCGTGCCGTCTGTATTACCGAACCAAATTTGGTCGTCAAGGCTGAAATGCCGATAAAATCAGGTTTCTGCTCGACAACCAGCCGCCGCATGAGTTCCCAGGTCGGGTGCTTCGGGTCGTTCAAGGCGGAAATGTAATTATTGTAGCTCTCATACTCGCGCGAAAAATTCAGAGAGCCTTCTTTTGGCTCGGCGGCATCCATGTCGAGAATGCTGCATTCATAGCCGGCCCGACGGGCAGCGCCAGCCAGATAAGTCAGCCCCAGAGGAAAATACAGGCTGAAAATTCCGGCAAAACTTTTAAAGGGAGGATCGATGAGAAGAAGTTTCATTTATTCACCATATTCCACAGGTATCGATGACTATTTTAAGCTTCAGCAGTTCGGGGTCAATCTTTCTGAATTGCTGATGCGCGACCAGCAGCAGAATAATATCCGCTTCCTGCATTACCAGGTCAAGACCGGAAAGTTCAAAGTCGGGGTGCGTGCTGCAGAAGGGTTCGCAGATCAGAAGTTTGCCGGCCTGGCTTTCTTTGAGCTGATGGGCGATTTCGATGGCAGGCGATTCACGCAGGTCGTCAATATCTTGTTTGTAGGATAGCCCAAGCACGCCAATTACCGGGTTCTTAATTCTGGAAGCCGCTTGCCGCACCTTGTTGACTACAAATGCGGGCTTGCTGTCGTTCACCTGCCGGGCTGTTCTGATAAGTCGGGCTTCTTCAGGGCAGGCATCGACGATGAACCAGGGATCAACAGCAATGCAGTGCCCACCAACCCCGGGGCCGGGCCTGAGAATTTTAACTCTGGGGTGCAGATTGGCAAGTTTGATTAGTTCCCAGACGTTTAGGTTGAGACGCTCGCAGATAAGCGAAAGTTCGTTGGCAAAAGCGATGTTAACATCACGAAAGCTGTTTTCGACCAGCTTGACCATTTCGGCCGTCGTTGAGTCGGTCGTGTAGATTTGCCCTTTGACGAAGGTGGCGTATAACGCCCGCGCCTTTTCGGCACAATCAGGGGTAAGCCCACCGATCACCCGGTCGTTCTCAACGACTTCACGCATGATTTGCCCGGGAAGCACCCGTTCGGGGCAGTGAGCCACGAATACGTCTTTCCCTGGAAGCATGCCTGCCTGGCTGATGAGCGGCGCGATAATTTTTTCGCAGGTGGCGGGCGGTGAGGTTGATTCGAGGATAACGAGGTTGCCGGGTCGTAAATGCTTGATGATACTGGTAACCGCCGCTTCGACGTATGACATGTCTGGCTTTTTGTCGGCTTTGAACGGGGTTGGAACCGCGATGATGAAAACATCGCTGGCTTCAGGCACTGTTGCAGCGCGGAGTTTGCCCGACTGGACCGCGGCCCTTACGAAAAGATCGAGGTCGGGTTCGGTGATGTGGATTTTGCCACTGTTGATCGTATCGACAACCTTGCGACTGACGTCGACGCCAAGCACCTGGTAGCCCTTGGCGGCCAGAATTGAGCTGGTAGGCAGCCCGATGTAACCCAGGCCTATAACACAAATCTGCTTCATCGAATTAATTACCTCGTCGTGATGCAAAGTCTTGATAACGGGTGCAATGTACCAGAAATATCAGCCAACAACAATATGCAATTCAAGAGAAAGCGGTTCGCATAATTATTGAAGTATGTAAAACAAGGCAGGGTCGCTGAATGGCCCCGCCTAAATATTACGGCTTAGGTGTATTCTCAAAATGACTTGTGTTAACGGCAATGTCTTGACGGTAAAGATCAGAAAGACATTCTTCTAAGCACTATGATTTAGCCAAGTATAATTCTCTTAAAGCGTTTGCATTTGGTAACCGTTTAGTTGGGTTTCACTCTATATAGCAGGTGAAAAAAAGTAGATAGGAACCAGCGACAAAAGATTTTTATCCTCATCGGTTAATTTGGGGTAGAACTCCTGCCATAGCGTTATAAATCGGTCCAGGTCAACCAGTTCTACATGAACATGAGAGCTTCTCGCAGTAGTTTTCGAATCTGGAGTGAAACCGCCGGTAGAGACAAACATTCCGACGTCACCATCTTTCTGCAGCAATCCCATCAGTTCACGGATTTCCTTAACAGCAGCGGAACTCTCCCGATGTTTGATCTGAACTTTAATTCTTGGTGTAACTGTGCCCAATGGATCGCGGTAAGCGATTACGTCAACACCGCCGTCTTTGCCTTGGGGCGCGACAAACGGAGTGTAATAGCCCATTCCTCGCAGTAGCGCAGCTACCAGGTCTTGAAATTCATAGGGATTTTTAAGAGAAATCTGCTTTTTCAGGCCCTCAATGGCTAATTGCTCGATCTCATGAATAGTTGCTTCCTGTTCCTGGGAACCTTCTATTGCAACATCAGCGTCATCAGCCACTTCATTAACCTGATTTTCGGCTTTCCAGCGTCGATATGCCTGATTAGAGGTTTCCAGCAGCTTAACCGGGCCAAGCTCTAACGCCTTTTCACCCTCTGGAGTAAGATACCAAGTGCCTTTTTTCTTGACCAAAAAGCCGGCTTTCATGCAACCGATACTATAAAAGCCAAGAACAACCCGCCATTTAACAGAGCCAGACTTTTCGTAGACCTGTTTGGCAGAGGCGTCAAGCGGAACCTGTTTTTCAATCTCCTCCATTACTTCACGGCCCGGCGCCTGGCCGCCCTTTTGTTTGAGAATTTGAAGAGCCGCAAAAACGACTTTGGTAGCGAGTTCTTTTGTTGTGGGGCTGGCTTGCGGTTCAGTCATAAAGGCGAGACCTCTCTGTGTTCTGGTTATTTCGGCCATAATAGCACAAAAATTCAATAAGTTAAAAAGAACAGATATGGACAAAATCAGCTATTTAGCACCTTTGTCGGCCTTGCTAACGTACTGCTGATAAAGCTCAAAAAGAAAGGCGACGCGGTCGGCTTCGGTTTTGAAGGTGGTTTTGCCGTAAGCGGCATCAACCGCTCGGTCAAGGTTTTGGTGAGCTTTTGCCAGTTCCGGCGGCATGCTTCTTGGATCGTAGAGGTCAGCCAAAGAGCTTTCCGGGTATTTGGCGCGAGCGTCTAAGACTTGTTGGGCAAATGATTCAACAGCTTGCT
>CAZQUE010000151.1:0-7245 GCA_964596185.1 uncultured bacterium
AAATCCCGACTGTAAAAGACCATTTTTTATTAGCAATCTCGCCCTTTTCATTGCTGATAGTGATTTCTGCAGTATGTGTACCGATCGAAAGAATGCTGTCGGCATTTAGATCTGGTCTGAAAATCAGGCCAAGTTCATCACCGTCTTTAAATGTGCCAATCTTGTTTTGTTGAACCGCGTTACCGTCGATAACAAGGCTATATTCAGTTATGTTTGATTGCGAAAAAAGATTTATCTGGATATCAGGAAATACCGTGCCAGCCTCACCGATTGGGATTACACCGGTAATAGCGAGACCGACATCAGCTATGTAAAATTCCGGAATGACAAGCTTTTGGCCTGCAACTTCGATTTCTGCCGCTTCTATTTTCTTGCGGCAGGTATCGGTTTTAGAGAACGAAACGACTGAAGAATTTTCTAATCTGGACTTAATCTTAGACTCAAAACCATTAATTTGGTCAACACTTGCAGGAATTTCCTGGTGTAGGGCTTTGAATTTTAGCAATTCGATTACAGCCAAAGCTGCAGGCAGATCGGTTTCTTTCAGCTGCGAAGCCGCTGAACTGAAGTCTGAAGATTTGCCCTGCAAAAGGGCCTGTAATTCTACTGGAATATTAGTTGTGGGCTGCTGCGCAAAGATCAAAAATTGATATGAAAACAGCAGACAAAAGGCAATAAAAATAATGCTGGTAAATGCTTTGGCTCTAGAAAGTTTCATTCTCTTATCCTCTGATTTTGTTTCATGCTTATTTTAAGCAAAGATTTGTACAAAAACAAGAAGACAATTTTGTTTATTCCACCATCGCGGCCCTCTAATCAAAAGAAATCCTAGGGTAAGGCAAAATAGATTGATTATTTTCCCGACCCTAATTGGTTGCAAAAATGAGAATCGGTAGAGAAGAAGATGTGGGAAATTTATGTCACATACAAAAAAATGGTTTGCAGATCAGACTTTTTCATCGGGGCAATACATGTTATATTCATGGATCAGATATTGAGAATGGAATTTGAAAGGCAAAAAAATGGAAGCTGCTGATTTTGCGGTAAGAATAGAAGAAGTTATGGCAGAAGAATGCACTACTTATGAATGCATTTTTGAAGATGACGAAGAAATCGGGCGAATCTGGAAGTTTCAGTATGAAGAAACGATCGACGGCTATATTGCCCTTGAAGACAATGAGGAAACCCTTGGTATTCAAACCATCGCCATGGGCCTTTATCTGCGTGACATAACCGATTATACCAGAGATGATCTGGTCAGCCTGTTCTACGCCAACGCTGATTTTATCAATGCTTCTTTCAGCATCGTCAAGATTCCTGTGCCGATTGAAAATGACCAGATTCGAGATCTTGACGAAGAAGAAGACCAAGAAGAAAGCGAAACAGAGTTCGAAGAGCGGGAAATTCTCACCATTCAATCGAGAATTCCTGCCGACGCCTTTGAGCCTGACGACTTCAAAACCTACGTTGAAAATATGCTTTATCAGTATCAGGTAACCATGGAAGCCTATGAAAACGACGAAGAAAGCGAAGAACTAGACATGCTCGACGAACTGGACGAGCTTGACGACGAGGAATAATCATGGTTTCAGTTGCCGGCATACCTGAAAAAATCAGACAGGACATAGCGATTTATCTGGGCCCCGAGGAAAAGATCCTCAAGGCAATATCGCCCGACTCAGGGAAAATCCGTGGCGAAGTCTGGCTACTGCTAACTTCGAACTCGATATTTTTTCATACCTGCGAACATGGCAAAGAGCCTGTGGTAGCTCTGATCGGACGCAATGAAGTCAAAGAAATCGACTATTTCCAAAAGCCTTCTGAAATAGTGCTGACTTTTGTGCCGTTGAGAAATCCCGGCAACACGACGAGACTGACTTTTCCCGTCAGCAAGAAAACTGAGCTGGAAGACTTCTGTGAAGACCTCGCCGATTTAATCGACTTTAGAATGGAAACCAAAGCAGGAGTCAAAGTGTACCCAAGACCGGAAGAAAGCAAATCCGGTTCTCAGAAAGCACCTGAATCTAAGAGTCCGGCCAAGGTTACAACTGAAAAATCAGAAAAAGACAATACTGTAAGCACGGGCGCAGCAAAAGCAGACGAATCGGGCAAATCTGACAAATCGGGCAAATCTACACCGTCGCAAGGCACTGTCGAAAAACCATCGATCATCGAGAAAAAATCTTCTACACAATCTTCAAAGCCAGCTCCTGAACTGAAGATCGTTGCTACACCAGGCAGAATAGAAAAAACCGGGTCAGCGGAGCCGAAAGAAAATGATGCGGCTCCTACCGCACGATACATTGTTGTGGCGACGCTGGTATCGGTTCTGGTCGCCTTTATCTGGTATCGGTTTTTCAAAATGATCTCTGCGGGCCGGCAAAATCGATGAAAAAATGGCTGCCCGGTCTGATAAACGCCTTATCAGACAGTATTTCTCTGATACTGGCCGGGCTGTGCGGATACTTCATAAGAACTTCGGGACTTTTTCCTGAAGTTGAATATGTTCAAAACCCCGGTCAGTATGGCTTATTGCTGGCCGTATCATTGCTGATCTGGCATTTAATAAGCTTTGCCGGCGGCGGCTACCGGCAAAAACCTACAATTTTCAAAATCGACGAGCTGCTTTTTCATTTCAAGGCAAGCATCATGCTTTTGTTTGTGCTCATGGCAATGACCTTTCTCTACAAGGGTTATGATTATTCGCGTCTGGTTCTGTTTTTCAGCTGGATCTCACTGATTTTTCTCGGCAACATTTTACGCCAGGGTGCTTATCGCCTGAAAGGCAGTCTGCACCGTCGGGGAATTGCAACCCGCAAAGCGTCTATTATCGGCGACTCCGAGAACATTTCCTTTCTTCGCAGCAGAATTCAGAACAACCCGGCCTGCGGGCTGGCATTGATCGACAAACCAGAATCGCAGACAATCGGAGATTTTGTCGAACAGACAGCTATCGATGAGCTTTTTCTGGTATCGAACCAGATCAGTTACGACGAAATCTGGGGGTTACGGGAAAAGTCGCTCGAGAAAAGCATGCGCATCCATCTTGTTCCCTCGCTGGGCAATTTTTACCTGCGCAATCTGCAGGGTCTTTTTTTCGACGGCACGGTTCTAATAAGTCTCGATTCGCTTCATGACAAAGGTTTAACTTTAAAAATGAAACGAATTTTTGATTTTTTGTTTGCCCTGTTCTGGCTGATCGTTCTTTCTCCGGCCTTTTTGCTGATTGCGTTACTTATCAAGATCGACTCCAGCGGGCCGGTGGTTTTTCGGCAAATGCGCGTAGGTCTTAACGGCAAGCTATTTGAAATCCTCAAATTCCGAACGATGAGCATTGACTCGCCAGCTTATGCTGAAACGCCAAGAATGCAAAACGATCCGCGAATAACCAGAGTCGGTGCATTTTTACGCGCCACCGGCCTTGATGAATTGCCGCAACTGCTCAATGTAATCAAAGGTGAAATGAGCATCGTCGGGCCGAGACCGGAAATGCCTTTCATCGTCGAGAAGTATTCAGAACTTGAAAAGAAAAGACTCAAAGCAAAACCGGGCATAACCGGCCTATGGCAGGTATATGCCCGATCAGAAAATTTACCGATTCATCATCACATCGAGTATGATCTTTACTACATAGAAAACTTTTCTTTATTGCTCGATCTGATCATCATTCTCGACACGATTCCAACTGCGGTTCTCAAAACCGGCATTTAAAGTTTGCCGGTCGTGAACTGGCCCCAAAGGTTTTCGAAGCCCTCGGCGCTCTTGCCTGAAACCGACACCAGACCACAACTATTTAGTCTGATCAGATAAGGGTTATCGGGGGCAAGCATGCGATATGGCACGAGTTCAAGAACAGTATTGGCTTCTTTCCAGGTAACGGAAAAATGGCTGCGTAGAGATACTTCATCTACTATAATTTTGACGTTGCTTTTAAGATTGGTGATCTCAATTTCAAGATCATCATAAAGGCTTTCGGGCAACATGCTTCGGTCAAAACGAATCACAAAAGGCCCGGTTCTACCGACTTCGCCGGCACCATTTACCGGTGATGTCGAAAGGATTTTCGGAGCGGCGTCGGCATCTGTGACGAATTCGCCATACATACCGTTATAGTTTTTAAGCATTCGGCCATCTACAGCCCGGGCGGTGAGACGACTGATGAGCAGGCTATAGCGGGTCAGGCCCTGCAGAGGCTGGCGCGGATAGAGTTTGATCGCCGTATTGCCGCTCCACTCGATGCGGAAATGGTTTTCGATTTCTCGACCATTCACGGCCATGGTTAGACCGGTCGATTTGTTCTGAATCATCAGACTGATATCGTCGAAAAAGCTTTGTTTTTCCATGGGTTGGCCAAAGCCGATTTCAAAAGGCCCGGAAACGGGGAATGCGTTTTGATAATTATAGGGTCGGGTATAGGAAATGATCGCTTCAGTGTCGGGAATGCTTCCGGTCTGGTCGAGCCTTGCTCTGACGATAGTCAGGCCGTCGAGGGCAACCGGAATGCGGTATCCATCTATGGTCTGATAGCCATTTTTACTCAGACGCAGATTAATTTCACCATTGGCAGCGGAAATAGAATTCACAAGGGCAATGCCCGTTTCACGCGCAGAGAAGGTCTGCACCGAACCGGCATCTACCGTTACTTCAGCAACGGGTTTTATTTCTCCGTAAGCGTTTTCGACGGCCATCACCTCGATAGCTCCGCGTTTCATGCTGAAAGAATCGCCACGGCCAACAGCAACTGAAACGCCGTCGAAGCCGGGAGCAAAACTCAGGCTGTCGATCACCGAACCGACTCCGGCACCAGGTTTGAGACTGGCAACAAAGCCGACTTCCCAGTCGAGATATTTTACGATGGCAGGGGTTGCAGTAGCTACGTTCTGTGTTTGATCGATGTTGAACTCGACAACTCCAGATGAATCGGTAATGCCAACCTGGCCAAGATAAGGCATTTCGACTCTTGCGCCTGACACTGGCAGGTAAAGGTCGCTATTGCTTGAATATACTCGACCGGTAGCCAGAGCAGAGCGGTCGGCGACGACCATCAGCCGGTAGGTGCCATTTGCGAGAACTTCAATTTTCACCTGAGCATCGGTTTTCAAGCCGTGTGGATCGGTTGCCTGGCAGGCGATGGTTGCCTGGGCTCCAACTGCCGGAGCTTTCCAGACGACTCTCGATTCATTGGTGCTGATCAGGTCGCCAACATCGGCATTCCATGCGATTGTAACCTGTGCGCCTTCAGGGTCGAGGGTTTCAGCGCGAATAATAACTTCAGCTTCGGGACCAACCACGCTTTTTTCAGCAAAGAGATTCAAAACCGGAGCAAAGTTATCGCCTTTGCTGGTATCGCCTTCGCCCAGACTCAGATTGGCTTCTGGGTCGGCATCGGCCGCAGCAGGATTGGAGCTCAAAGAATTTGCCTGAGTACAGCCGGAAAAGCTCATGCCCACCCAGGTTAGAATGATCAAACAGATTAAGTTTTTCAGGAGTTTATGGTTTTTCATGAAAACACCTCCGATACGCAATCTGTATCGGAGGTGTTGGCAAAATTCTTAACGAAAAAGCAGAAACTGCTCAATCAAATCATTCAAGGCTGCGGATGGTGTTGACCACCAGTTTTACGCCGGCACCGCTGGCATAGCCAACCGGGCGGTATGAGCGGCCTTTCTTTTCGATCGAGGAGCCGGCGATATCAAGATGGGCCCATGGCCAGCGTACGAAATAGCTAAGAAATGCGGCGGCGGTACAGGCGCCGGCTTCTTTTCCTGAAATTGCGGCATTTCTAAGATCGGCGAAGCGACCTTTGACTTCGTCGCAGAAATCAGGGTGGAGCGGCATCGGCCAGACCTGCTCGCCGCCGTCATCTGCCGCCTTCATCAAACGGCTTTCAAGGCCCTTATCGTTACAGAAAAGTCCGGTATAACGTGTGCTGAGAGCCTGCATGATATTGCCGGTCAGGGTAGCGAGATCGATCACGAGTTTCGGGTTGAATTCTCTGGCATAGCAGAGGGCATCGGAAAGTATCAACCGGCCTTCCGCATCGGTATTGAGAATTTCGACGGTAGTTCCATCATACATGGTAATGATATCGCCGGGGCGATAGGCATTGCCGGCGGGCATGTTCTCAGCAGCGGGAACCAGAGCAATAATACGCTTATCAAAACCCATTTCGGCGAGAGAGCGAATGATGCCAAGCACGGCAGCGGCACCGGCCATGTCGGTTTTTTCTTCCGGCAGGCTTTCACGGGGTTTTAGACAAAGGCCGCCCGAGTCGAAGGTTACACCCTTGCCGATGAGAAGAATCGGCTGTTCATCTGATTGATTCAGTTCTATTTCGATAAGGCAGGGCTTTCGACTGCTACCTGCACCAACGGCATTGAGTCCACCCATTTTGGCAATTTTTTCTTCGGGCACCTTTTCGACCCTGGCGCCGAGTTCGCGTAGTCGGGTTGCTTCCTGGAATAGTTCTTCCGGGCCGAGCAGGTTTGCCGGCATGTCGACCAGGCGGCGGGTTTCGTTGACCGCTTCATTGAGGATTTTACCGTCGCTTACCAGTTTGGTAAACTTTTCAATCGGCGTATAGGAATTGAAAACGTAGTTAACGAATTCAATGCTGGTTGTTTCGGGCTTTACCGTCTTGAAATATCCGATGTCGTATTCCATGTAGAGTGGGACTTCAAGAAAATCAAGAATAGTGGTTTTCAGGTCATCTTCCTGAAGCTGCGGCATCCATAGATTGAAGCTTTTGACACCGCGCTGTTTAAAAAAGTTCAAAGCTTTGCCCAGCCAGTTTTTGCTGTTGCGGCGAAAAGCGAAATCCAGTTCCAGTGCTGGAGCTTTAAACAGGTATTCGTTGTTCAGACGCCAGGAAGAGACGAAGTTCTCTTCCCAGTTTTCAGAGACGATACTCGGTACCCAATCGGGGAACGGGCTTGGCGTTTTACCTTTGATGGGAAAAAAAAGAAAGCCTTCTGCCTCAACCGGGGCTTTGCTGATTTTCTGTATCATAAATTCCTTTCCTGCTTTCCAAATATTTTTTTAATCTTCACCTATAATTTCGGAAAATAATAGTGTACATTTATAAGCGATGGCAAAGATTAATGTCGAGGTAGCTAAAAGTCCCAATTGAGGCGGATAAAACAAATTAAAATGTTTTTCTTAAATATTTGGCTTGCTTCGTTTATTTATTTCTGTTATCATTAATTTTCACTTCGGCTCTATTTTGGAGGTTTGATCATGTCTAAA
>CAZQUE010000152.1:0-7132 GCA_964596185.1 uncultured bacterium
GATCCAAAAGCATGCTTTCTTGCGGGAGTATTAGCTTCGAAAATTCCAGAAACTCAAAGCACCGGGAAGCAGCTACTTGAGAAAGGTGCCGAACTCGGCAATCCTGATTGCGTTGCCGCTCTTGGTCAAGCTTCTGAGCAAGGTTTATTCGGAGAAATCGATCTGGTTAAAGCCTTAAAATATTATAAAAAAGGCGCAGAAATGAATCATTCAATTTCAATGCTGAAGTTGAGCAACATGTACAGAGAAGGCAAAGGTACCCCTCAGGATTATAAACTTTCCGGAAAATGGGCCATGAAGGCTGCAAAATGCGGGCTAAGAAGAGCATGTATAAATGTCGGGTTGCAATATATGATGGGTTGGGGAACTCCCAAAAACATGACCAGAGCTTTTGTCTTCTACCATATAGCCGGAGTTGAAGATGAAATTGCCAAAGCCCAGGCTTTTCTTATTTATGAAAAGTTAACGACAGAAGAGAAGCTTAAAGCAGAAGAAATTATGATGAAGTGGGAAAAAATCTTTCCGCCGCCAACACAGAACTGACCACTTCTTCTGCTATAGTTCAGACACAATTTTTAACAGACCAGCAGCTCTGCCGTGTATGATTGGATCCAGGGTCTATCAACAAAATTGCTTGAGGCAATATGAAGAAATCTTTTAAAGGTTCTTTGGGTTGTTTAGTTATTTGCATTGGCATTTTGTTGTTACTTTTCTTTGTCGGAGCATTTGAAAAATATTCTGCGCAACCGAAAATCGAACAAGAATTGATTAAGAAACTCGATCTTTTGAACGCAAAATTGGAACAGGCCAATGAAAAAGAAAAGGAATCTTTGATCTACCATTTCCTCTACGTAGACCGCACAGATTTCAACCGGGTAAATATAATTGACAATACCAGAAGAAGGCTATTCGAAGAGATTCATCAGGTTCTGAATGATTACAATCTAATTTTAAAAATAAAGATCAAAGCTCCCGAAGTGAAATTTAATGAGCAATTTCTGATTGAAAGTCTTGCCAAAACATACCGGCAGGCAGAAAAGATTCAGGCGGAAGATCCTGAATACGATGAAAGAAAATTGCTCGAGAGTAAAATACGGAAAAAGTTCAAAAGCTTGTTAAAAAGTCTTGAAGAGAATTCCGCAAAATAGCGCCAAAGTTCTTTCCACAATAAAGCCCTTTCAATAAATCAAAGCAAAAAACCTTTAATAAAGCCATTTTTGTATACCATCACAAATGTCCGTGCAAAACCGAATTCGAGGTTGAGCTGAGATTCTTTTTCCGAAATAATTTTACTGATTTGACAGGACGAGAACAAATTGATATCACAAGATTGCAGAGTTATTTCACCAGGTCAAAGTCTTCCGCTAGAAATTTAACAGGTAAAAAATGCCAGATTTTAAAATTCAACCTACTGAACACAATCTTACCATCGTGCTGCTACAGCCTGATATTCCTCAAAACACCGGAAATATTGCCAGACTTTGCTATGCGACAGGCTGTCGGCTGGTCCTGGTGCGGCCGCTTGGTTTCAGACTCACCGACGCCGGTCTCGAGCGGGCCGGCATGGATTACTGGAAGTCTCTTGAACCGGTCATTCTCGACGATATCGATGAATTTCTCGAATGGGCCGCTGGAAAAAACCTGCATTACCTTTCAGCCCACGCAGAGAAAAACTATGCCGCAACACAATTCAAGCCTGCAGATGTTCTGGTTTTTGGCTCAGAATCAGCCGGATTGCCGGGAAAAATTTTACAAATGCCCCAGACCAGGGAAAAAATGATCGGCCTGCCAATGATTCCAAGCGCCAGATGCCTCAATGTTTCTTCTTCTGCTGCGGCAGTGACTTACGAAGCTTTGCGCCAGATTCACAACTGGTCGTCGTCAGGGGCCTGAGGCGCTTCGCCACCAGCTCCGGAAAATTCTTCTTCAGCCATGGCATCGATTTCATCATCCATGTTTTCGCCCATCTCTCGGGCCATTTTTTTGGCCCAGGCCGCCATGGATCTTGGGTCGTTTTCGTCGATGCCGCTTAGACTGGTCGGGTCGGCCAGGCTTTCCATCAACTGTTCTTCGCTGCGCACAGTTTTGAATCTTGAAACCATTCGTCTGGTGTTTTTTGAACCGCAAATCTGACAGGTCTGTTGCGCATCACGGTCGGAAATTTTGCAAAGAATGCTGAATTTTTTCCGGCATTCAGCGCAGAAAAATTCATAAAGTGGCATTAATCAGCCTCCTAAATAGTTTCAATACTGCAGATTATATGTTAATCTGTCGATAATTATCAAGAATAAACGCGTTGGTTTGTAAAGGATAATTGATGGAAAAGTCACCGTATGAGCTGATTAAAAGCACGGATGAGTCATTATGGCGTGAGGGGCTCAATGCCTTACTGATCGACCACAGTGACAAAGCTTGCGAAGCGGTAATCAGCGTTTTATCCGATAAAGCCTGGCATAAACGTGAAGCCGCCGCCAAAATTCTCAATGAATGGGGCGAAGGCGTTACCCTATACATCCAGAATCGGCTCAACGAAAGCAGCCATGACGAGTTTTACTGGTTGCTGAACGTTCTCGGCCATATCGGCGGCGAACAATGCTTTGCAACCATAAGAAAATACCTGAATCACAGTGATTCGGAGATTAAAAGCTACGCGATTCGGGCGCTGACACATCACCGGATGCTCGAAAATGCCCGCCCACTTTATCCGCTGCTCAATGACCAGAACTGGGCCGTTCGCAAGCTCGTTTTCGAGCAACTTCTTGCCTTTGATCAAATGATCATCGATGATCTGCGAAAAATAATCATGGCACCTTCACAGGGCGCACAACATACGGTTATTGCCCTCTTTGTCAAAATCGGCAAAGATACTGTCCTCGATGAACTTGGAAAAATTTACCAGAACGGCAATTTTCAGATGCGCTTTGCCATTATTTCAGCTCTGGGCGAACTCGGAACCCCGCCAGCCGTTGACATGGTCATCGCGTCGCTTGCTGACCCTTCGTGGGCAATTCGCAAAGCCGCCGGAGAGCAACTGATCAAACTTGGCGCAAGGGTTTTCGATAAGCTGACCGCCGCTTTCAGCCGCAGTGATTCGCTTATCCGCCAGAAAATCATTTCCATCCTCGTTGAAATGCTTTCTGAAAAATCTCTACCATTAATGCAGCGCCTGCTCAAAGCCAATGATCATGAAATGAAGCTGCTGGCCATCGAGCATCTCGCTCGCCTCAAAAGCGACGAAGCGACCAATGAACTGCTCAAAAGTCTTTCGGAAAATGATCGCGTCGTCTCTGATTATGCGGCAGAATGCCTTGCCCACAAACCGGGGCTGAATATAGATCTGCTGCTTCAGCATTTAAATACCGAAGACGAGAACCTGCGTTTTCAGATTATCAAAATTATTGGCTCGATCGGCGGCATTGCCCTCAATCCGATTATCAAAATTCTCGAACAGGGCAATAAACAGGAACGCCTTTTCCTGCTTGGAGTTCTGCAAAAGATAGCTCCTGACTCCAAGCTTATCGATGTTTTGATATCTCTACTCGGCGATCCAAGCTGGCCGGTTCGCAATGCATCGGCAAACTGCCTGGTGAATTTTGGTGACGCTTCTGTTCCGGCAATCGTCAAGGCACTCAATTCCAGTTCCGAAGACGTTCAATTCTGGTCGCGCAAGGCCTTGCTGATGATCGGTCCCAAAGCCGTGGTTACCTTGCGACGCATTCTGGAAGAAGGCAACGAACCCGGTCTTATGCCGCACATTGTCTCTGCGCTTCTGTCGATGAACCATGCCGACGCAGTCCCGGCCGTTCTCAAGTTTCTCGAAACCAGCGACGATTATCGAATTCAAAGCGTTTTTGAAGACATTCCCGAGATCACCTCTAAAGACGTGGTCACGACAATTCTCAATCTGCTGACCCATCCCGATGAAAATGTGGTCAAATGGCTTTCACATCTGCTGCAAAAGGTTAATACCAGCGCTTTGCGTCGCAGTGTTTTTCTTGGTTTGAGCCATTCGAGCGAGCGGGTTCGCTACTATGTCACCATGGCCGTTTCTTCCTGGGAAGGCCTGACCGAAAACGACATGAAAGTCATTGCCCGCCAACTGGCCGTTGAAAAAACCACCAAGAACCTGCAGGCGGTCGTCCGCGTGCTTAGCCGATTCCCCTACCCTTCGACCGTCTCTGCTCTTGAAGAATTCCTCGGCGGCTGCGAGCCTGGTCTGATGCTTGCCCTGATGCTGGAAACCGCAAAAACCGGCAACTCTGAATACCTGCAGATGCTTGACCGCATGCTCAAAAAACGCTCGGAAGTTATTACCCTCGAAGATGTCGACAGAGTCGGCGCAATTCTTGGTTACGTCTATCGACGCAACCCGGAAGGCCTGGTTCAGGGCCTGACTTCACCGAGCATGGCCTATCGCCTCTGCTGTATCATAGCCCTCGACAGCATCGACGATCGCAAAATCGCTTTTGCAATTATGGAAACCCTGCTGCCCGACGAAGAGCCAGAAGTTCTCAAGCGGGCGGTTAAAACCCTGGCACGCTACTTCTTCCATGAAGACTTCAGACTCAAAGGAGCGGTCACCGATTTTCTTCTCAGTCTTGGACAAATTATCACCGAACCTCTGGTGGAACACATTGAAGAACTTGAAAATGAAATCGACCGCAAAGCTCTGGTAGACTTGATAGAAAGCGTTGGCGGCACGGTAAATCCAGATATTCTCCGTCCCAAGGGCGAAGCCAAAGTCGTTCTTTCTGATACTCATCTCGATGAAGTTCTTGAACGCCGCAGAGCAGCCCTTGAAGAACTTGAAAAATACGATGAAATCATCAAGTCATCGCACACCCTCGATCTGGCGGTCATGTTCACCGACGTCAAAGGCTATACGGCATTCAGCTCCAAAGCTTCTCTCTCGGAAGTTATGTCGATGCTTAAACAGCACGACGAAATTCTCAAACCAGTGTTTGAAAAATATGGCGGCGAAGCCCTGAAAAAGATCGGCGATGCGTTTCTTGTCGTTTTTGAAAATCACAGCAATGCCGTGCTTTCGGCAATTGAAATTCAGCGCCAACTCAATTCTTTCAATAAAAACGTGCCTGAAGAAAGACGCCTGGCAATCCGCATTGCCATCAATAGCGGCTCGGTTATCCGCACCGAGAACGACGTGCTTGGCGACTCGGTAAACCTTGCATCACGCCTTGAAGGTATCGGCGATGCGTATGAAATCATCATCTCCGAAAATACCCTGCAAAGAATCGATCGCAACGTTTTTGAAATCGAACCCTATGGTGAGCACATGCTCAAAGGTATCGACCATCCGGTAAAAGCATTCAAAGTTAAATGGATGCCCTGATTAAACCCGGCCCTTCACCTGAGGTTTATCGCTGATGGCCGGCTTACCCACACCGGGCGGCTGATTTTTATCTGAAACCGACAGATCAGGAACTCCGGCCGAGCGGGTGAATTCTTTGCCCAGCCTCATTTCCAGTCGCTTCTGGAAATCCTTTTTGTCTTCGGCATTTTTGAAACCATCTTCATAGGTAATGCGCTTGGTTACGACCAGATCTTCAAGACACTGATCCATGGTGATCATGCCGTCCTGGCGGCTGGTCTGCATTATCGAAACCAGCTGGTCGGTTTTGTCTTCTTTGATACAGCGTCTTACCGGGGTTGAACCAACCAGGACTTCGTAGGCAAGAACACGCCCAGAGGAAAGATATGCCGGAATCAGGCGCTGAGAAACGATTCCGCGCAATGTGCCGGCCAATTGCATTCTGATTGACTGCTGCACATCGCCGGGAAAACTACCGACAATACGATGAATCGATTCGTAAGCATTGATGGTATGCAACGTCGAAAACACAAGGTGACCGGTTTCAGAGGCGGCGATGGCCAGGCTCATCGTATCCAGGTCACGCATTTCACCGACGAGAATGACATCAGGATCTTCACGCAGCGCACTTTTCAGGGCATTGGCAAACGAAAGGGTGTTGGTACCCAATTCTCTTTGAGTAATTACGCTGCGTTTATGCGGATGAACGAATTCGATCGGGTCTTCAATGGTAATGATATGGTCGTAGCGGGTACGATTGACCAGGTCGATCATCGCTGCCAGAGTCGTCGATTTACCCGAACCGGTGGCACCGGTAACCAGTATCAGCCCTGATTTGTGGTTACAGATCTTGTCCATGATACTTTTGTCAATGGACAATTCATCGAATGATGGAACTGTATTCGGAATGATACGAAAAACACCGGCCATACCATTTTTCTGTTGAAAAACGTTGACGCGAAATCGCGCGCAGTCAGATATTTCGTAAGAAAAATCGAGTTCCATGCGTTCATTGAACTCTTTTTTCTGGGCATCGTTCATGATTGAAAACAGCAGAAATCGGCTTTTTTCAGGTGTTATCGTTTCAAAAGTCGTTCGGATAAGTTCGCCGTGTATGCGAATGCTGGGTGGCAGTCCGATAGAAATATGCAAGTCCGAGCCACCTTCCTCGTGCAAGTAATAAAGGAGCTCTTTTAGGTCGGTGATATTTTCTTTATTGAATTTTCGGCGCAAAACCCTGGTCTCGACGTTTTCAGGTTTGAGCGAATCGAAAGTGATCTTTTCGTTGGACATGACCGCATCGAGCTGGTCTTCTGAAAGTTTTGAAACCAGAGAAATTATTCGATCTTTTTCAACGTCAGTTGCGCTTTCATAAAGATTCAGAAAAGAAGGAATGCCGACATAATCTCTTCGCTTGAGAATTTCACGTGACCACCAGGCCACATCGGCACTTTTATCGAGAGTGGCCGCGACCAGCTCTTTCAAGAAGGCCTTTTTCGGCTGTTTAGAAAGGTTTTCAACTATGGTGTGGCGAATTGAAAGATCCTTATCGTCGAGTTTCAAAAGAAGCAAGCCGGCAATGAGCTCAAACTTCTGCAATTTTGAAATCGCCTCGATCGCACAGGTTCTAACCAACGTCTTTTTTGAGTTGTCGATAAGAAAAAGTAAAGGTCGCAACGCTTCTTTAGACCCGATAACCCCGATGACCTTGAGAACCTGAATGATAAGCTCTTCGTCTTCGGTGTCAAGACATGCCAGCAAAGGATCAACCGCATGAACGCCCAATTGGGAAAGAATACGAAC
>CAZQUE010000153.1:0-6887 GCA_964596185.1 uncultured bacterium
AGATACTGAAGGATGTTGTCTTGAATGTTTACAGCAGGCATCTTTCTTACCTCCAAATGATTTCTGTTTTTAAATAAAACATTTGCCCCGAAAAAGCAAACTTATTCTTCGTGGTCCGAGCAATTAACTTTGCCATTTTCATCGAGAGAAAATGTTCCGGAAGTTGGACATCCCAAGAGATTATACTCCTTTATCAGTTCAATTAGCAAATTTTCGTTTTTCTTCCCTTGTTTAGAAGATTCCGGAAGCTCTTCGATAATTTTTTCAAGCCGCAGCCGGCGAAATCGACAGGCGGCCGCTTCATCGATGAAAAAAGGAATTGCCGGAAGCTCCTGGTGAGTATCACAATGAACCAGACCGGAAAAACCATCGACCGATATTTTGCCGACTGTCGGACAAACCTTTTCCGCTCCCGGGTAATAAAACATCCGGCTGATAAAGCAACGACTCTGACTCAGTCCGATATCAACCAACTTTTCAATCATCTGCCGCATCAAGGGCGAAAATCTTTTTTCCAGATAATCCGGCAGGCCTTCAACATCGACAAGAAGGTAGACCAGGTCATTTTCGCCGCGAACTTTGATCGTTGCCTCAAGATCCACGGCCTTGGCCTGCATCTTGAAAGCAAACAGCCGGCGGGCGAGATTGCGCATGAACTGGTTGTTTTCTTCTACACCGGTGGTCATGATTGAAAACTCGCTGAATACCGAATCTTTGTATGCATAGCGCGAAACCGAACGAATGAAAGGTGCCATCGGGTTTTTTACAAAAGGTTTAATAAAAGAGGGCAGCTGGCCTTGCAGAACCTTCCAGTCAAAAAAGATCGTCGCCAGCGTATCGCTATAATGCGGACAGATGGCTGTGAGCTTTTCAAGAACTTTCTCATCTGGAATCAAGTCGGTAGTGAAATAGACTGAATTTCGGTCTGCGAGTAAAACCAGGGTTTTGCCGCGAATGCTTATCTGATATGAATCGGCCTGCTCGCCTTCTTGAACTTTCCAGTTCAGTTGTCGGAAAAAATCCGCACAAAGACTGACCATGCCGGTGCCGGTCAGTTCTTCCGATTCTATTCTTACGGTCAGTTCACGACCGGGTTTGAAGAAATGTTTGATGAAAAAAGTCAGACTCGTTTTTTCAAATTGATCGAGAGTCGGGAAAATTTTGGCAGCGAACTTGAAAAAATCCGGGCCAAGGCTGATTACGATTGGAAAGCCAGGATTTTCAGGGATCTGTTCGAGCTCATCGGCATCGGACTCATTAATGCTTTTACTTTTGTCTGTGCTTTCGCTGTCTTCTTCAGCTACGGTAGTTTTTGGCAGTTCCTCAGCGCTCTCATCGGGCAGCAGCGGATTTTCAGTTTTCGGATTCTCTTTGGCTTCAGGCAAGTTGTAAAAGGCAAAAAGGGGTTTGTCGAGGGCTAGGCGGTTGTTGCGGACATCGGCGCAGATTTTCGTGTATTCGATGGCCTTTTCGTATTGCCTTTCTTCCTGATAAAGACGGGCGATGCCGGTCAGTATGTGGCAGATACGGTCGCGATCGACATTTTTCCCATACATTGAATGATATTCGGACAGGGAGGTGAAATAGCCCTTGAGGCGCAAGGCCATGTAAAGGGCCGCTTCGGTTTCTTTCAGATTCGGATCAGCTTTCTGAGCCTGCTTTAGGTAATCTAGGGCCGTAGAGAATTCGCCTTTGTCGAGATAAACGACGCCGATGTGCATCAGAATTTCGCCCTGGCCAGGGGCTATCTGTGCGGATTTTAGTAATATATTCAGCGCCTGGTCAAGGTTGCCGGCGCGATAGTGCAGCCATCCAAGGGTGTCGAGATATGAGGCATTGTTTGGTTCAAGCTTTACCGCGGTCTGAGCCATGGCGGTGGCTTCTTCGATTTTTCGGTTCTGTTCGGCGAGCAGATAAGCAAGATTGTTCAGGGTTTCTGCTGCGTCGGGCTTCAGTTTCAAGGCCTTGCGATAATATTCTTCGGCTTGATCAAGTTGCTGGGTCGCGTAATAAAGGGTTGCCAGGTGATAATGCGGATCATAGACGTTGTCGCGCATCGTCAGCGATTTCTTCAGCTCTTCTTCAGCCTTACGGTAGTCTTTGTTTTTGAATGCGGCCCAGCCGAGACTGTCTCTGAAACCGGGGTTGTCAGGGCTCAGGTCTACCGCTTTCTGGCAGAGTTCCTGGGCGATATCTGTGTTTACGCCATATTCAGCATAAAGATAGCCTAGGTTGTTGAGTGCATAAGGGTTGTTCGGCGAGAGGGTCAGGATTTTTTTGTAAACGGCTTCTTCGAGCCAGAAAGGTTCGGTCTTGTTGCGTGCCTGAAAGTCTTCGTGCAAGCCCATGTAGATTCCGAGCAATGAATTTTGCAGCTTCGGATTGCGCGGGTCGAGCGATGCAGATTTTTCATAGGAAGCGATGGCCAGGAATAGCGATGATTCTTCGGTGCCGAGCAGGCGGAAAGCCTGGCCGAGAACATAGTAGTAATGAGCCGTGCGGGGGATCTTTACCAAAGCTTTTTTCAGGTCTTCTTCCGGTTTCATTACTGAAAAATAGCTGTTGGGGCGATGGCGCAGGTAGTGGAAAACAATGCCCTTGACGATGAAATAATCGGGGCTGGCGGCCAGCGGAGCTTCATTGGCCAGCAATAGTTCTTCGAATTTTTCGTCAGCACTGTTGTCGTCTTTCGTATTTTTATCATCGACCAGCAGTAGTCCCCTGAAGAAAACTTCGTTCAGCCGCTCGGCATCGGTGATTTCTTTCATGGCCGCGGTCGAGAAAAATTTGCTGCTGAGTTCGATCAGTTCGGCTCGGCGTGGAGTGTCCGAGAGCTTGATCAGGCTGAACCAGCGGGTTATCGCGTGAAGATGGTGCAAAGAAGAGCCGTGATGCTCGTTAAGATACTTTTTGAGCAGCTGAAAATTGAAGTCGGGAGTTTTGCTTTTTTCGAATCTGACTTCTTCCAGACCAAAAAGGGGCAGGCCAAAATCGAATGCCGCCTCGGCATAAAGATTAGAAAAAATGGCGAAGCTGAATAATACCGAGAGAACAAGACATCTCAAAAATTTGTTTGTTTGCATATTGCCTCCAGGGCATCGATTGTTTTGCAGGAAAAGTCCTCAGAGCCATGATCGACTGCGGCTCAATTTTTTGTTGTCGTGATCGATGGTCAGGTCAACTGAAGATGGCTGATTGACATCCGAGTCGGTAGAAAATTCGATGACCTGAACATTATTGATGATTTGCCCAAGTTTCTTGAACCAGTCATCGAGATTAGAGCTGTCAGTTACATAAGAGTAATAGCCCTCGGTTTCATCAGACAGTATTTTCAACGAATTGACATCGAGCCAACCGAAGCCGAATGAAAAAACCGAAACATTGTGCTGGCGGCATCTTCTGATTACGTCCTCCAAAGACGCCTGCGAAGCGTTGTCATTGCCATCGGTCGTCAGAACGATGAAACGCAGGTGTGGGCGGGCCTGAACCTTTTCGACGCCCTTGTCGATCCCGTCGAAAAGCGCGGTGTTCTGCAGCGGAATCGCCTTCTTTATCGCCTCGAGAACCGCGTTCTTGTCGGTCGACAGATTCAAAATCTCCCGGACGGTATTGTTGAATTTGACCACAGCGGCTGCGAAAGGCATTACCAGTTCATTGACCAGTGCCGAAAAATTTGACTCGATCGCTTTGATGTCTTCTGGAAACATGCTGCCCGAATAGTCCATGACATTGGCAAAGCTGACCGGGTCTGGCCACTCGCTGTAGAGGTGCAGTGGGCGCACGCGGTCAACGATTACATTAAGGTCTTTGCCCGAATTGTCTTTGGCCGAAAGTTGAACTTCAGTGGTCTGCAGTATCTTGATTGGTGCGGCATCGTTGGCGGTAGCCGAAACGAACATATAGAAGCGCTTTGGCCCAGCTTTCTCGACGCCATGAATGCGCAAGGCATTGTCGAAGTTGTCTTCAGGCTTCAAATTGGGATGAAAGGCACTGGTAAAACTCAGATAGCGCCTTATTGTTTCCATCAGCGAATTGCTGGCACCGAAATTCGAGGCCAGGAGAAAATACATTACCAGCAACAGAATTGCCAGCAGTAAAAACAGAAATAAAAGATACTTCCAGACAGGAATTCTAAGTTGTTCAGTTTTTCCAGCGACTTCTACCATGATTTAACTTTCACTCTTTCTAATTACTATATCACATAATGTTTTTTTGCAATTCCCGTTAATTGAATTATATAACAAAGCTCAATCATGATGCTTTTGTAATAAAAATAAGGATCCAGCAAATGAACTCATGCCAAATATTCGGTGTATTCAATCCGGTTTGAGACCCTCTTCTTGATATAGCAACTTTATTTCATTTGAAAATGTTGTTAAAACTGCTTCTGGAACACCAGACTTCGAAATATCATATTGTTTCATTTGGCGGTCACCGGTTTTTTCAAATGATAAAACATTTGTTTTGTAAAGTCGTTTATTGTTATGTAATACAAACATCACATAGTGTTGTTTGAAGCATGGTATGTCCATCAGATCCAGCAGCATTGTATACATCTCTTTTGAGCTATTTGGGTTCAAGGATGTAAATGTTTCGGTAATATACCCAGTATTTTTTCTGTAATAATACCCTGTCTCTGTACGGATTTTAATTGGCTCAACCTTTTTCCATGATTTACGTCGAATTAAGTTCCCAATTGGATCCACTACAAGAACTAAATATTCTCTGCAAGCTTCTCTTTTAAATTGTCGAAAAATAATATTGCTCATACCAGAATTTTCCAAATGCAAAACCACATCAGAGCCAAGTGGCCCGTTTTCTATAAATTCGATCTTAACTTGAACATCTTCAGCAAATGCAAATGTGTTCGAAAATATGAAAATTAGTATAAAAATATAGTTCTTAAAACTCATGCTTTGGTCTCCATTTTAATGTGTCATCATTTGCGACAAATTCCCATTCAACAATTTCCAATAACTTTTCAGGAAAGAAGCCATAGGAATAAACGGAATGCCCCTCATCAGACCATGTGGCGTCTGGTTGTTTTAAGGCATGCCCGCCCCAACCCCAAGTAAAAGCTTTAATGGGAACCCAAATCGATTCATCGTATGGAATTGCTCTGGCGGAGGGTTTTGCCATGAAAATTAATGTGTATTCTGCCTCAGCTATCACTTCCTGCACGAACTTCGGCGGAGAATCACACTCAACTCTAGGTGTATCCACATAGATATCGCTAATTTTAACTATTTTGCCTGAAGGAGAGGATTTAAAACCATGGTAAAGAGATTTGTAATCCAGCCATTTTTTATTCTGAGGAAGTGTAAGGCACACTTCTTCCTTTTCAACTGAGTTGCCATTTTCATCATACTCTTTAAATTTGCGCCAATGATTGTTTGAGACTAATTGTACTGCCCCAACCAAATAATTTATCTTTGTCTGGTTCGAGATAGTTGGATCAAAGCTTGCTATTTCGCCGATGTCACCACTGTCACGCTTGTCTTTATAACCTATATAATATATCGCGAAAGGGTAACCATCTTCAAAATAGTAGCTAAGATTTGCGGGGGAAAGTTCTGGAATAGGGGCGACCAATGTCGGATGCTCTATTTTGATAGTAGCACTAGCCGAAAATCGCCTATCTTTAAGATTACCGCTAATACTAATGTACTTTTCATAGTTTTCATCTTCAAGGCAATACAGGAAAACATCTACAGATTTTGTTGCTAATTCCCCATCATTTAAAGTGGTTGCTTTGCATGGCCTAGGATCATTTTCAAAAACCAAGGGATTGTATGCTTTTACTTTTGCCCCAGAGACTATCCATGATTGGTTTTCGAGCTCTAAATTGTTGCCAGATACAGTTTCTAGGCGATAGCTTAGAGTTATCTTTTGCCCTAGATAATATTCTTGCTGACCAACAGGCTCATTGTTGACTAAGATATGTAAATTTGGAAGAACAATATGTGTGTTCCATAAAGCGTTGCTATAAAACCCTGATGATTGGCCTATTTCATTGCCTTCAGAGTTTAAAATCTCAGATAATTTCAATGAACCATTTGCCTGGCCTTTTACATCACCAGGTATATTTGCTTGAAAATTGTATGGGTTACTCTCAATTGAGTTTTTTACAGGGTCTGATGGTGGAGAGTCTTGTTCGTAAGACCATAGAACCTGCTCGATAGACAAAGCATATGATTTATCAAGCAGATAAAGAATGTTACTTTCAGAACCCTCACCAAAAGTAATAACAGAACCAGAATCATTTCCGGAATCAGGACTTGGAGTTGGTTGATTGTCATTACTACCAGAGTTATCTGTTGGTGGTGGATTGTTCTCAAGAGAGCTCACGACATATCTTAATATTCTGGAATCACCAAGAGCTATTGTGAAGCTTGATGGCTCAACTTTTGTTGATATAAGAGTGAAGAGGTCGAATGCTTTTGCTGAAACAGATATTTCACCAAGCTTAAGAGCAGAGCACCCGAAATCCAGATCTAGTTCAGCAGCAACTTCGTAAGAACAGACTTCAGTCGGTTTAATAACCATCTTTGTTGGCTCTAGCAGTGTCTTCTCTATTTTCTTATCTGAGATAACCTGCCATTTAAAAATGATTGAAGCTGATAATGGGTCTATACCGGAAAAAGCAGGTTTAAGGGAAATGGGTTCATCAAGACCGTCTTTGGCTGTGTAGGTATGTGGCTTTTTTGACCTTGTGCCGGATTCAAAGTCGAATGCAAAAGATTTTACTTCATAAGTCCTATAAGCTTTTGCAATAGATTTTTCCGGGAAATGCTTTTCTATGTTTGTTGCTTCACCGATTTTCACCGCCCAGAGATCGCTTCTTGCGCCTGGAAAAGTAAAAACAGGTTCTTCGAATACATCGTTTG
>CAZQUE010000154.1:0-6658 GCA_964596185.1 uncultured bacterium
CCAGACTGTCTTTAAAATCCGGCGATCGCGTTGCTCTGGTCGTTCGCGCCGGCGGCATTATCGTCGCCAGCCGAAAAGTCCGCATTCCCTGAATAAAAAAGATTTTCTAAGATCTTTGAATCTCAAACAATTATAGATTGCCATTATTGAATTTAAGGCAAATTTTATTTTATATGAAATTTTGAAATGACTTCTTCAAAAATTATATTGAGATTCAACTTGTGGGAACCTTTTCGATCAGAACAACGGTAAAGTCGTCGGGCTGAGAAACTTTCCTGATAAAAAATGGATGTCGTCTAATTATTTCCCTGCAGTTTTCTTCAATCTCCATACGCGGCAAAGTTAAAAGGTAGTCTCTAAAAAGATCGAATGCATTAACGCGCTTATCCTCGTCTAATGATTCTACCAAACCGTCTGTATAAAACAGTAGCCTTTCTCCCGGTTCAAGCCTGCCATTGAAGGGTTTTCCCTGGCGATATTCTTCTCGCATACCCAGGGAAATGCCATAAGCCTTTAGTTCTTCAATCTGCCCATCCAAACCAATTTTATACGGATAAGGGTGACCACAGTTTTGATATTGAAACTCGCCGGTCTCAGTATCGATCATGACTAATGCAGCAGTCATCATCAGTCGCCGCCGCAATGCAAGAAAAAGGGTTTTGGACACATGGCTGGCGATGTCTGCCAGTTTAAGGTCAAAACTGAGTGCAGACAACACACTGGCTTTTACAACCGCAACGGCCAGAGCTGCCGGCATTCCATGTCCGGTAGCATCCCCGGTAAAAACAACAATAAATCGATCTTTTATCACAAAATAGTCAAAGTAATCACCACCAAGTTCATCGGCGGTTTTCTGAGCTCCAGCAATTTTGAAGCCTTTGAATTCAAGGCCTTTTGCCGGTAAGATTTGTTCCTGAACAATTCTTGCGTTATCGGCCTCTAACTGCATTTTCTGCAAAACTATCATCGTTACGAAGTTTTCGACACCAACTAGTGCGATAATAGTAATAAACCATGACACCAGGAAAGGAATGTTTGGTGGGAACAGCAAAAAAACTTCGCTGCCTATTTGAACCAGTACAAAGAAAGCCAAAGCCCCAAAAAACGTAAAAAAGGTTGGAATGCCGGTCAAAAGACAGGCAGCTGCCAGCAAAAACCCGATCAATCCTGAAAGAAATCTTGCCCAGAAGCTGGAAAAATATAAAGTGCCAATGCGTTCACTGATTAAGGTATCTATGCTTGCAGCAAGAATTTCTGCACCTGAAATCGTGCCAATTGGGGTTTGATGAAAATCATGTACCGCTCTGGCAGTAACACCCAAAACCACGATTTTTCCATTAAGAAAATTTTGAACTGATGGATCCCCCGAATAAATTTGATTTAAAGATAGAATTGGGATCCTGCCACCGCTGGTAGCGAAAATCAATGGCGCAGTTTGTGGAAAAATTGTTGATTTTTCATTTCCTTTCAGGTGATGAAAAACTTTTAGTGCGCAACTTTCGCTGTTAAGCCGTGGGTCAAAAATACGAAACTCTCTGATTCGACCGTCAGATGAGGGAATTCCCCAAACAAATCCTTCTTTTGAATTTTTTCTGAAAATTTCCAGAGAAGAGAATCTTGAAATGCTTGTCCCGGTAAACCCCGTTTTCTCCTCCAGAATAGAGATCAGGAAAACATTATCAAAAGAGGCAAGTTTTTCAGCAAGATACTTATCAGTCTCTTCACTTTCTGGATTCTGGAATAGAACATCAACGACCAAGGCCTTGGGTTTCATTTGGGAAATTCTTTCTATCACGTCACCCATCTTTTTTCGAGACCATGGCCACCTCTGCCCGCTTTCGGAAAGGGCGCGCATATCTATACCGACGATTTTTACCGATGGGTCGGCTTGACGGAATTTCCCCGCAATGAAGTGACGGAAATCATATATCTTATATTCCAGCCAGGCTGTCGAATCGATGCCAATCACAGGAAACAGAAGGATTGAAAAGTAAATTGATCCCAAAAGCAAAAGAAAACCGGAAGAAAATACTTTCTTTAGCTCCCAAAAGAGTTCTGAGATTTTTTTATAAAACAGCATCAGGATACTTCGCCCATATTATTGGCCCAGTTATCTATCATTGTCATCCTCTTCATCATTGTCATCAAAAATTTTGTCGGGACTTCCGCCCCCATTTTTTCCATTTCCTGGTGAAGCACGACCTTCGACGATCTCAAGCAGCTTTGGCATTTGCTTGTTCAATGCCAAATTAACAGGCGTTAGATTCGGGAATTTTTCAAGCATTTTGGGAAAATCTTCAAGCAATTTTTTTTCCTGTTCGACAAATCGATAAAGAAACTGATTTCTCCAGGCAGACATTTCCTTAACTCTGGCAATGAAGCCTTCATATTCTTTTTTACCTTTATCATGCTCAGGGGCAAAAACCAGGATTCGATAAATGTCAATTAGCCGGTAAATTAATTGCTGCTGTGTTTTTTGCCCGGTGATTGCCGCCATTTTTCCGCCCAGAAGACTCTGGTAATAATATCTTGCCGCTAACATCGAATCAAGAAACATATAATAAACCACTTTAAGATTCAGGTACATCTCATTGGCATCTTCTTCAGAAAGACGAGCAACTTCTGCTGGAGATGTCTCAGCAAGCTGGGTTGTAGCAGCAACGACACTTAAACTCATTCTCGCAAGCTGATAACAGTATTTTGCAAGCTGCAGTCTTTGCCTGAATTCTGATTCAGGATCTTTTACAAAACCAAGTTTTTCTTTGCAGAGTCGAATTTCTTTGGTCATCCGTTGTACCAATTCACTCTCTGCAAAACCTTTACCAACGATTCTCACCGCATCCAGCTGAAATCGTGCTTTTTCTGAAGGGCTAAGTTCGGAAATAGCTTCTGCAAAAGACTTTCCTGCGTCCAATCCAGATGGCAGCAGAGCTTTCAATTCATCTTCAAACCCAAGGTCGGAAAAATTTAAGCTGGTGAGTGGGTCTGCCAACTTTTTGCTCTGGCGAGGAGCAAAAACATAAAATGTTTTTTGCGTTTTGCCTTGATCCGATGAATTCTTCCAATCTACGCACAAAGAGATCTGTCTCAGGTTTTCCCTTTCAGATTCAAATTCTTCAGGCGCTTCAGACAGTGCCTTTGTTGATAGAGTAAAGCCTTTCATTTGCGAATATAGAGGCTCCTGGGTTGAATTTATTCCACCATCTTTGGCGGACTCTATTTTTCCCCAGGGGGGGCGAGTATCTTCAATGGCCATAAAAAAAACCGAACCGCCATCGATCAAGCTATTTTTAGTCGCGATTGAACTGTTAAGGGCAAGGCTTTCATCAGCGTATGGATTCTGCTGGTATTCCTCCATAATATCTTCTGCAGCTTTCTGACCTACCATTATTGCTGAAAAATGGTTTACACTGAACGCTGACTCTTTTGAAGATGACCCGACAACCGTAAAAAAAAGCAGAGCCACTGCAGAAAAGATAAAGAAACCTACCATTACTTCAAGAAGGGTGAAGCCTTTCTTAAATTTATACATCTGAATCCCCCAGACTCATCAAGCCTGCCTGTGACAAGAACTGGAAACAGTTTTTATCATTGGCAACTCTGATATTAATCTGAACACGGTTTGGAGAAACGCCGGTAAAACTAACACTCTCTAGGCAATTTCCAATTTTTTTCTGCCGTGCCTTGGTTTTGTCGTAACAATGTAAATGCTGACATAATTCGAATAGCTTTTTACCAAATCTCTTGGTATTTTCATCATCCGCAGTGAGATAGAAATAAACAATCTGGTTTTCTGCATCTTTTAAAATAAGGTATGGTGTCGTTTCGCCCATGGTAGGCCTGACCACATCACCAGACTGCCTAATTTCTTCAAGAAGACTGTCGGCAATTTTTCGGCCCTCCATCTGCAATACAAGACGATTGGTCATGTTTGGCATGGCGGCAGAATTCAAGTTGGTGCTAAACTTAAGCACGAGAATGCCAAGAAGAGAAACAATTAAAATGACGACGGAAATCTCAACCAGAGTGAAAGCTTTTTTCCTAAATGGTTTTTGCATGCCTACCTGCGATTAAAATTGAAATTGCCGGTTCCAAAAAAGGTTTCGGATTCAACGAGATTTAGTTCAACCGGCTCAGAAAGAGGTTCACCGATTCTAAAAAAAAGTCTCTGATTTGCCCCTACTTTTCTTTTTTCACCGCCCTTTGTTGAGAATTCAACCTGCCCTTTGTTAACCAGAAGCTCAAAACTGCTTGAAGAAACCAATTGCCCGAATTCCGTACCTAAAACAGCCGTAACCCCATGCGGAGTTTCAATGAATATTTCGGTCTGCTGCTTTTCAACATCAAAAACAACCTTTCCATCCTGTTGAAAGCCCAGATTTCCTGCCCTGATGCAAAACTGAAAAAAGAACTTTCAGGTTTTGGAAAAGACCTTAATCTAAGCTATCAACAGCTAATGGATCTTGGTGATTATTACCTCGTCACCAATTTTATTAACAGGCAAAAAATGGGATTTTGCTCAATAAAAAAAGAATGTTTGAATCCCTACTCCGAAATCTCAATCTGGTCTTACTCAATAACTGTATTTGGTGGCTTATTGGCCCTTTTCATTACAGCATTTAGCTTTAGAACAATGGTTCTGCAAAAGCCAACCGAAATAAGACTCACCTGGCAATTGCTTTTTCTTTTTCTGGTTTCCAACCTTATAACAATTCACATTATGCATGTGATCGGCTCTGACTATCTTTTTCAATTGAAGTCCAGTATGTTGAAAACCTCGTTTTTTCAGTCAAACAGATATCTTCAACAAATAGACGAATTATTCGTCAGTGAAAAAACATTACTTCAGAGCAGTATTGAAAAATCGAAACCTGAACTTATCGCTGGCTTAAAAGCCGGGATCTTCAACAAAAACAGCATAAGTGCTTTCCTGGCTGAACAGAAGCCTGAACCCTATTTATTCTGTTTTATAGCAAGCGGAAGCAACTATATCGGGGGATCCCAGGAAAACTTGAGTGACGGAAACATTATTGAGGCAGATTCAAAAGGGTTGGGACAAGACAGGATCAAGCTTGGTGGCATAAAAGCCATTCAAAAAATGGGCTCATTTGTTCTGAATTGGCTTAATAAAACGCCTGTTTCAGTAAAAAGTGCCACTGAAATTGAATATATCGGCAAGTCACTGTTTCAAAAACAGCCGCACGAACTGGTTCAGCTGATATTTTCAGCAAATGAATTTTGGGAGTGGCAATTAGGAAAACGAAAAGTCCTTACCTATGTTGACTTTTTCAGGTTTTTCGACCAGAACCTGAATGATTATCTTCTCTGGATTACATGGCACAGCTATGATATTCAACTTGATTTTGTGCGACGGCTTTTTTTCCAACTTAACCGAAATGAGCTTGGAATAAAAGTTTTTGCTGTGGATGAAAGAATAGAGAACGCCTTTCCACCCAATGCTCTGGAAAATAAGGTTATAAAAGATTTTGCTCTGAAATTGCGCGATAGAACTCCGTCCAGGTATGAGCTTTGCAGATTTGAAGATAAGGATTATCTTCTTTCTGGTTATAAATGCATTGAAATGGACAATATCCGCCTATTGTCACTTTTCCCGCTGGAAAAAATCGACAAAGCTGTCAGTGCAAAAAAAATGATGTTGCTAAAATTTGTTTCAATCAGCTTTTTGATTTCTATTTTCTTGGGGTTAGCCATTTCTGACAGCATCCTAAAGCCTCTTTCTGCGCTTCAGAAGGGCATGATGGCCATTCAGGAAAGAGATTTTTCACATCGCATTCCAGAGCTGGGCAAGGATGAATTTGGCAATCTGGCCAATCTTTTCAACGAAACCCTTGTTGATCTTGAAGAAATGAGTGTTGCTCAGCTTTTGCATGACAAAATCATGACGGATCTTTCAGAACCGATCCAATATTCAGAATTCAAGATTTTTGGGCAAACATTAAACCTTTCTGGAATGGGCGGTGACTACTTCGAGGAAATTCTTACGCCCCTTGAAAAGCCTGCCTTCATTATTGGTGCGGTGTCCGGCCGTGGAGTTTCGACGAGTCTTGTCCTTGCTTTTATAAAATCTGCAACCATGCAACTTTATAACCAGGCTGATTCAAGTGAAACTTTTTTGAAAAAACTAAATTGGATGCTCTTAAAATCAAGTAAAACCAATAATCTTAAGAAATTTTCATGTCAATATTTGGTTTTTTCTTCTGATTACCAAATTACCTTTGCCAATGCGGGCCTTCCGCATCCTATAATTGTTGATAGAAAAAAACGCACTTTTCATTCCCTTGAAATCACTTCACTTCCACTAGGTTGTATCAAGGATTTTTCACCAGCCATAGCCACAATAAACCTTGAAAAAGGGCAATCCCTGGTTTGTTTTAGCGATGGCTTCTTAAATCATTGGCAGATTGACTATGACCAAATTGCAAAAATCGTTGCAGAGTCCAGCAGTGAGAATCCCAAGGATTTTTGCTCTGGCTGCTTCAGCAAATACTTCGATACTATTGGCAAAGATTTCTGCAAAGAAGACCTCAGTATTCTTGTGGTTAATCGAAACGAATAGGAACACTCTCCGGCAAAAAAGGCGGCATTATCGTCGCCAGCCGAAAAGTCCGCATTCCCTGATCTTTTTATACTTCTTCTT
>CAZQUE010000155.1:0-6547 GCA_964596185.1 uncultured bacterium
CGCAGCGGGCAGGGCAGGGTTTTTCAGCGCAATGCTGTCGGAGCTTGCCGGTTTTCTCAAAAACAAAAGCCGCAGAGATCGACCGGCGAAGCCGGATGCTGAGCCGCGAACGAGGCCTCAGGATGAGGCTTCGAGTTCGCGTGTCGATCGCGCGCGCGTTGTTTTTGTATAGAAAAACGAGCAAGCGTAGATGCATGAAGCTGAAATTCCTGCCTGCCGCGGCCTTCAACAACTATTATCTTCGGGTCGGCCTGGGTCTGACGCCTTCGCTTATATAAAGCCGCCCCTGCGCGGCTTCTTATGCTTAGCAACTGACGATGGTAGCGCAGCGGGCAAGGTAGGGGGGGCAGCGCAATGCTGTCGTGAGGCTAGTGGTGGGGGTTTTCCTGAACGAGGCGGTAGGCTTTCATTACGGCTTCTTCGGCCATGCGCACGTTCATTGAGTCTTCGTAAAAACGCTTTGGTGAAGAAAAGGCATCGAAACTGCCGAGGATCCAGTAGCGGGTCGGCAGGCTGTTGAGGGCGAGGGCAGCGGTGTCGAGCACGCAATCGTGGCAATCGCACATTTCGTGCTTTTCGATCATATCAGCGATAACTTCGAGAACCAGCTGTTCCCACATGTTGACCATTCTTGAAAAATCGTAGCGGTCAAGCGGTGGTCGGTCCAGAATATCCATTTTTTCCCTCCGGTTGCCTATTTAAAGCCTCTGATTTTGCAATCGAGCACCATTATCTGTGCTGATCTTACCCCATTGTAGTCGTTTGCCTCAACATGAAAAACGAGATCACAGCTGCCGTCTCTAATCGCATCGGGGGCCATGAGGTCACCCATGTTGAAACCGATGCCGAACAGGCTGCGGCCGCCGGTGCGCTTGAACTTGAAGCGGAGATGGTTTTTGCCTTCGCCGACTTTGCGGATTTCCTGGAAGCTGGCAGCGCGGGCCATGAAGACCGGTGCCGGGTTCTCGATCCCGAAAGGAGCGAACTTGAGCAGATCCTTGAGGAATTGCTCATTTACTTTATCGATGGGCAGCTCGGCATCGATGAGCCATTCAGGCGTAAGATCCTCGGCAGAAATGTTCTGGGAAGCGAATTCCCGCAGTCTGGCCCGGAAAAGCTCGGCATTTTCCGGATTGAGAGTCAGGCCGGCTGCGCCAACATGTCCGCCGAATTTTTCGAGAAGATCTGAGCAGTAATTAAGGGCTTCGATGATGTTGATATCCTTGAAACTGCGAGCTGAACCGAGAAATTTGCCCTGGTCTTCGAGAAGAACGATGACCGGGCGGCAGAAATCGAGCATCAGCCTTGTGGCGACGATGCCGGTAACGCCCTGATTCTTCATCGGTGCGGCAGCAAGCAGAATCCGGTCATTTTCAAGGTCGTTTTGCTGGATGAGAAACTGCTTAACCCCGTTGTAACAATCTTCTCCGAGTCTTTTACGTTCGTTGTTCAGCTCGTAAAGCTCGTTGGCGAGCTTATCGGCATGGGCGGCGCTGGTGGTGGTCAGCAGGTCGATGGCGATTTCGGCGGTGCGCAGGCGCCCTGATGAATTGAGGATCGGAGCGATGCTGAAGCTGATGTCGCGTTCGCTTACCTGCCGGGCTTTCCAGCCAAGCTGGGTGAACAGGCTGCTAAGACCAAGGCGTTTGCTTTTGCCGACGAATTTCAGTCCCATTTGCGCAAAAGCGCGGTTTTCACCGCGTAACGGCACCATATCGGCAATGGTGCCGATGGTCAGGATATCGAGACAGCGTTGCCAGAGAGCTTTTACCGATTGCAGCTTACCTTCGAGACATTTGAGATACATCAGGGTCAGGGCGGTTGCGCCTTTGACCTGATCGAGGTTGAGCTCGGCGAGATATTCTTTTTTGCCGGGTTTGTGCAGCTCAGGCATGCAGAAAGCAATGATCTTGTCGACATAAACGGTTTCGGGTGATGCGGCGACGTTGATGATATCAGGCATCATTTCGCCGATTAACGCCTTTTCGGTCTGATTGTAAAACACCGGAACCGTGTTTTGCATGGTTTCACGATTGATGTTTCTCACTGGACTGAAGCCTTCACTGGGCGAAAATCTGACGACTTCGATGTTCATATCGTTGACGTCGAAAACGATCAGGGGCTTGGAAAGGCGGCGTGAGCGAGCCATTTCCATGGCCATGGCCATTTTAAAGGCCACGCCGACGCCGGCGATATCTTTTTGCGGGCAACAGGAGTCGGGCATTTTCGGGTCAACGATGGCGATAGCGTTGGGAAGCTGACTTGGCGCTTCATGGTGGTCGGTGATGATGACATCGATGCCTTTGCTGCGGGCGTATTCAACTTCAGCGATATTGCTGATGCCGCAGTCGACGGTGATGATCAGGCGAATTCCGTCGCGGACAGCGGCGTCGATATAGTCGGGGTTGAGGCCGTAACCATCTTCAATTACCGGCACGGTAAAGTCGACGCGGCTGTAGAAACTGCGCAGAGTCTCGGTAAGCAGAACCGTCGAGGTGATTCCGTCGACATCGCGATCGCCGTAGACTCTGATGCTTTCTTCTTTGTCGATGGCCTGTTGAATGCGTTTGACCGCGGTGCAGATGCCGTTGAGCATGAACGGCGAGAAGAGAAAGCGGCTTTTGGGCGAGAAGTAGCGCTCGATTGCTTCCGGATCGGTGATGTTGCGATTCAGAAGAATGCGCAAAAACACATCGGGAAAGCCGGTAGACTCAAGCTCTCTGAGTTTTTCACCAGAGACTTCAAGCAGCTTCCAGATTTTTTCCATTATTTACCTAACTTCTCAATTGCTTCAATTTTTTTATCGTCTTCGAGCACTTCGAGAAAGGCATTGACGATTCTCGGGTCGAACTGGGTGCCGGAGCAGCGAATCAGCTCGTTGCGTGCTTCCTGACGCGGCATGGTGTCACGATAGGCGCGTTTGCTGGTCATGGCGTCGTATGAATCGGCGACACAGACGATGCGGGCCATAAGCGGGATTTCATTGCCCTTGAGGCCTTCAGGGTAACCTTTGCCATCGTAACGTTCGTGGTGATACCTGATCAGCGGCACTTTCTCGCGCAGAAATCGTGCCGGTTCGATTATTTCCGCGCCCCTGGCCGGATGGGTTTTCATGGTTTCGTATTCACTGTCAGAAAGTTTTGAATTTTTATTGATTATACTCTCAGAAATGCTGATTTTGCCAATATCGTGCAAAAGGGCGCCGACATGCAGGTTTTTGATCTCATCGGAATTGAGATTGAGGGTGCGCCCGATTTCAACGGAATAGCGGGCGACGCGTTCGCTGTGTCCCCGGGTATACGGGTCTTTGGCATCGATGGAATTGGCCAGGGCACGCACGGCCGATAGGTAGCTCGACTCCAGGTCTTCGTAAAGCTGGGCATTGTAGAGAGTTACCGCTATCTGTGAGGCGAGGGTGACGAGCATTTCCAGATCACTGTTATCAAAAGCTTCGCCGGTATGTTTGTCGGAAACCGAGAGCACGCCGATGGTTTTTTCTTTGATTTTCAGCGGCACACAGATCGAGCTGCGACCGGTTTCAGAAGGATTTTGCCCCGTCGATTGCAGGTCATTGATAATGATCGGCTCGCCTTTTTCAAAAACCTTGCCGGCGATGCCTTCTCCGACCTGGATCGGCTGCAGGGTTTCTATACTGCGATTGCCTTTGTAAAGCATGACCTGCAGGCTATTGGTTTCTTCATCGTAAAGAATGACCGAGCTTGTCTTGACCCCACCAAGAACTTTGGCGGTAAGGTCGAGAACCATTTCGAGCAGCTTGTTGATGTCGAGTACCATACCCAGGGTTTTGCCGACTTCGTGCAGGGTGTTGAGTTCAAGCACCTTGCGCTTGAGATCGTTCCACATCAATGAGTTTTTCAGGGCAATAGAGGCTTCGCGGGCGACTCCCTCGACCAGGCGCAGGTCGGTTTCATTGAAAGGTGTGCCGGAAATGCGGTTGCTGACGGAGAGAATGCCGATAACTTTGCCGGAATGCTTGATCGGCACACAGATCGAGCTGCGTTTTACTCGTGCCTCATCGAGCTGGGTGCTGTCTTCTTCTTTATCAAGGTCGTTGAGCAAAACCGAATCGCCGTTATGAAAAACCTTGGCACCGATGCTGCGTTCGATGGGCACCCGGCCGCTCGCTGGGATGGTTTCCGGGTCCAGGCCCTTGGCGACTTTGATGATGAATTGTTCGTGCTTTTCATCGACAAGCATCAGCGAACATCGTTTAACGCCGCTGAGAATATTGATGACGTTATCGACGACGCTTTCGTAAAGCTGTTCGGCTTCAAGGTTGGAGCTGAGCGCCCGGCCGATATGTTGCAGAGTTGAAAGCTCATAGTTTTTCTGCTCGAGTTGCGAGGCTTTCTGGCGCAATTCGCTCAGATGCACGTTGATACTCTGGCTCATCTGGTTGAAAGATTCGATCAGAATCTCGATTTCATCGCTGGAACCTACTTCTACGATGGTGCCGATCTGTCCTTTGGAAATTTTGCGCGCCGCTTCAGCCAGGAGCAATACCGGGCGATGAAAAATATGCAGCAGATACCAGGTCAGCAATGCGGCGACGATGATGGCGAGAATGAAGTAGAGTGCCGCTTCGGCAAAGACCTGGCGACTCATGGTTTCAAATAAACGATTGGAAAAAACCATGCGCAGAACCCCGACCTGCTGTTTGGTATCGGGATCGATGATCTGGTTCGCAACCACGACGGTAGCAGGCAGATTGATAAAGCTGCCGCCGGCATTTTCCAGATTAGGGGAAGATTCGGCGATTTTCTGCATCGAACTGTTGAGAATCTGCACGGAAATTACGTCATTGTCAGGGATCTCAGGGGAGGTGATCGAGCGGGCAAGTTTTTCGAGACCTTTGATGTTTTCGGTTTCGATGAAATTGAGGGTGTGCGGCTCAATTGTTTTAACGAGGGTGAGGCCTTTACGGTTGATGTAGTTTTCGCTCAGGCTGCGCCATCGGGAAATTTCGGAATAAGTCATCGCCGTGATCAATGATGCAAAGAGAATCAGCAGCGTCGCAAAAATCTTCAGCCGGACTACGGTTTTGGGGCCGGAGCGGACTGCAGGCGCTTCAGCTGGTTGGTTCTGAGTTTGATTCATTGCTTTCACCGGAATTTGAATTTTTGTCCTGCTTTGAGCTGGCGTCTTTCTCCAGAAATTTTATCATGGATTTAACAAAATGCTCGAGTTTTAAACAGATTGAATTGCGAATATCGACGACTTGCTGCCCATCGATCTTTTGCAAATGCTGTTGCATCATTGCAGAAGCGCTGGATTTGCGATCGAGATTGCTGTAAACGACCGATGTCGGGAATTTGGCCTGAGGTGCGCCGAAATCGGTAGTTATGAAGGTTTGGTCTTCAGTGAACGATACCAGGCAGCGATGCACGCCACGATCTACTTCGGTATCGAGCACCAGCAGGGCAACCTTGCCGTCGCTGCCGACAAAAATGCTTCCCCAGGCCTGAAAAAGAGGCAATTCGAGCAGCGGCATACGGATGTTGGCGATTTTGGTGAAATTGAGTTCTTTGTTGCTATCGGTAACTGCCGCTTCAATTGCACCGGTGTTTTTCATGGCTTTGAACTGTTCGTCATCGAGGATCTCGACGGCGAAAAAGACTTCACGGCGGGTGACTTTGCCTGGTCGCAGTAGCGAATATCTGGTCGGTAACGGGTGCATGAAGGCGTTGAGAAAGAAGTAGAAAATGCCGCAGATGAAAGTGAAGCCGGCACTATAGGTTACTGTTTTTTCTGGAAGTTGTGGCAGTTTTGCCGAGAACCAGATGAACCAGCCGATGAAGACCGATGCTGAGATCAGCGTGCGCCAGAACAGGCGTCTGCCGCCGTAGCCAGGTAATCTCGGAGCGACACAACGGTGCAGAAACCAGGTTGCCCGGCCGAAGTGAAGAACGAAAGCCGCAAGAAATGCCATTCTGATATAAAGATCAGTTTCGGCTGAACCCAGGCCAAGTCCGCTGAGAATGGTGGCTGCAAGCAGATAAGACGGAATGATCGAAGCCATTCGGAAAAGCTGATAATGGTGAGCCGTCAGAACGCGACTTTCCGGGGTAATCTGGATGTCGTCCCAGCCTTTGAGGTGTTCGAGGCGGATACGGCCGAGACAGTAATGATTGATGGCGTCGGCCATGAAAACGGGGGTGAAGGCCAGAACTGTCAGCAGAGTATTGAAAAAACCGGTGACGAGCTCCTGGCGGGCAGCGATTATCCAGATCAGAAGGAGACCGACGAAGGTGGTCAAATTGCTGGACAGACCCAGCATGAAAACCGATTTCAGTCTTTCGACCGCCTGATTTGAGGAGGTGCCCTGTTGCATGGTAATATGATACCAGAACCACGCCTAATTTACCACTTGTCAGGCAAATCAACTATGATTCCAAAAAAATAAATGGGATTTTGAACAAATAGTTGCTTGTTTCAGATGATTGTGATATGCTTAGGCCCAAGTTACGGGGCGTAGCGCAGTTGGTAGCGCGCATGGTTCGGGACCATGAAGTCGCTGGTTCGAGTC
>CAZQUE010000156.1:0-6523 GCA_964596185.1 uncultured bacterium
AGAATGATGATGTAATCGTAAACTGTTTTGACTGCAAAGAAATGCCAGATAACACGTTGAAGTTTATGTTGTTTGGCCCTCATGATGAGGCTTATGGTCTATAAGCCTGCATACAAACACCCCCATCACCCGCAAGGAGCCCGGCGGAGCCGGTGTCGCGGCACATTAGGGTTTTTCAGTCGGATATTATATCCTTAGCCAGAGGGGAGATTTTTCATGAAAATTGCTTTTCTTTTACTGGGTTGCATTATTTTTGCCATCAACGGCTGCGGTGCCGCGTCAGGGCCAGATGAAAGCATCATGAAGAAAATAGAAATTGATTTGAGCGTTCTCGATGAAAACGGTCTTCGCGGTGCAGGTGATGGCAAAACTTCGGTTTCATACGAATTCTGTATTCCTGACAATGATGCCTACAAAGCTGAAGTTAAGCGAATTGATGAGAGCATTCAGTTCTGCCCCGGTTCGAAAGGTCGAATTGGGGCGGGCCCGGGCGAATGTCTGTGTATTGGCGACACCCATCGCAAAGATTATCACCAGGTTTTAGAAAAGCTGGCAGGGCTTTCTTATGTTAAACGTATCGTTGAGTGCTTTTTCGAATAAATCTACCTGCAGATTCCGGGAGAAAAACAAAATGCGAAAAATAAAATTCTTGATAATGGTTTTCCTAATTTTCTCTGCGGCACTTTTGTCGGCTCAGGAATGTGATATCAGTAAGCTGGTCATGCCCCCAATTTTTGAAGACAGCGCGATGGGCTATGGCTGGGGCCCCTTTTATCAGGGGATTGTTATAGATTCCGAAGGAAATGTTTTTCAATTCAATAATCCGGATTACTCTGACCCGATGCAACCTGACAAAGAATTAGAGCTATCGGCGCAAACTGTGGAAAAGCGCTACGGCAATAAAATAAAGCTCTTACGCAAGCTTTCTCCTGCATTGCTACAAGAACTCAAGGAACTTATCCCCCAGGTTTTTCCCCAGCAAAAGATGGCTTCGCTCAGCGGCATAGTCGAGGATTGGGAGCCAAATATTCAAAGGGTTTTCAGAATCGACGAAACAAGCAGAAAAATCGAAACCGCTACCATCGGCACTTCGATTCATGAACATGTTGTGATTATAGACGTGCCCGCAGCAAAACGTATTCTTGAACTGACTGCCGAAAAATAATCTATTAGGGCTCGAAGTCTATTATGTCACCGGGCTTGCAATCAAGTTCACGGCAAAGCGCTTCAAGCGTAGAGATTTTTATCGCTTTTGCCTTGCCGGTTTTGAGTTTGGAAAGATTTGCCTCGGTGATGTCGACTCTGGCTGCCAGATCCTTGAGCTTGATCTTGCGCATCGCCATTACCACATCAAGATTGAAAATCACCGGCATCAGACTATGTCCCTTGTGTCATTGAATAATCCCACTATAGCGTCAAATGCATCTCTTGCCAACAGGAAAAGCCAACCGACAAACAGGTTCTGCACTGCGGTTATCAACAAGCTTACCGGCAAGTTTGCCATTTCCTTGAACCCATCCTGCATATACGGATAAATCATGAACAGTGCCAGCATCATTGCCAGACCACCAAGAAATATCAACATACGCCCGATGATTCCGAACCAGTATGAACCCCGTTCAACATTGGCAATTTTTTGGTTAAGAGCTTCTGCAGTCATAAAAAATCTCCTTAAGTTTTTTTGCTGCTTATATCATAACCATAATTTCAATTTTTAGCAATAATTTTTTATCGCTTTTCGATAATTTTTTATTCTAAAACAATTTATTTAAATTTAAGTTCTTACAAATTTCCAAGCATGACAGGTTCGCTAAACCCATTAGAGATTAGCATTTTTCAAACAATCATTTTATGGTCCGATAATCGATGGTGACAGGTTCAATACACAAGCAACAGACTGGCTAAATGATTAACTAAAAAGTCAGAAAAAAATCAATGTTTCAGCAGCCATTTCATCGCATCGAGATATTTATCTTTCGGGGCAACCTGATGAGCGCCTTTGAAACTGATGAAAGTGTTGGCAATGCCGGTTGCCTCAAGAAGCTTTTCGTCCTTTTTCAGATGATCAGGAGTCACAACGCTGTCTGAGGTTCCGCTGATAATGGCCACCGCCTTTAACCGGCACTGACCGAGTTCACCCGGGTCGCGAAGGTTTTGATGGATAACCCCACTATTGGCCAGAATGCCACGACAGATTCCCTTATGAAAAAAAGAGGTTACATAGGAAGCTTGAGCACCACCTGAGAAGCCTCCAAGATAAATCTTGTCGGGGTCAACCGGTTGGGTTTTCTTCAGATGCTCGATACTGTCTTTGATCGCATTGGCCCAGTTATCAGGGTGCGTATTATTGCGATAGTTGTAGGTTCCCGCATAAATACATTTCAGCTCCTTACAGACTGGCCCGGCAGAATTCAAAAACTGTTTCGGGTTACCATCCGGAGAGAGAAAGAAAAACAACGGGTATTTTTTACCTTTCGCGAGTCCATCGGGAACCGCAACCTCATAGGCGGTTTTACCTGAAACGGTAACTTTTTTTGAAGTCAGAGCAGCGCCTGCATCACCAGAGCTTCCACAGCCAGCATTGAACAATAAAGCGACACCTGCCAAAAGAACCAGTAATTTCATCTTCATGCTTCTCTCCTTGTTAGCGGCAAATTATCAAATTTACTTCACATTTGGTTCAGGCAGAGTTCGCCAGCTCAAATGCACATATTCACTGCCTTCGGTTCGAACTTCAAAAATCCGGTTGTTTTCATTTTGCCAGACGGTAAGGTTTGTTTCATCCTCCTGAAGCTGCTTGAAGAAACACTTGCACTCGACAATACGACCAAGCGGCAGCTTAACTTCGGCCTCAAATTCGTCGTCGGAAATTCTCACCATTGGCACAGCGCCTCTATCAGGGCTCCAATTACCAATCTCTTTACAATTGCCAGTCAAAAAAACCTGAACCTTTTCAGGCACATAATCGAATTTAACTTTGAACTTAACCAGGCGGGTTCCCCAGGCTTTTTCATTCTCAAGATGCCTTTGCCAGTGCCTGAACGCATCGGCATAAAATTCCGGCTTTGAATCCGGTACAAAAACAGCGCAGCCATAGGCAGGCAGAAAAACCTCAAACTGACCCTGGCGAACGATTGCTTTTGCAGAGCCAAGAAGATCTGGCAAGGTCAGCTGGCGGCAAAGCTTGAATGGAAACGGAAAAACAAGCTGGCGTGGCTGATCAGAATTATTAATAACTGTAACTCCGATAGCATCTGGGGTAAGTCTTGCATAGGCCAAAGCCGTATCATCAGCAAAAAGATGACAATGCAGACCGCGACGAAACGGCAAATTTTCTTTGCGCAATTTGATCAGGCGCTGAGTTTTTTTAAACAACGCCGATTCTTCATCAAAAACCATGTCACCACGGTTCAACGGCTTCGGGCCTTCGTGACCGGTCAAACCCTGCTCGTCACCATAACATAGAACCGGAATTCCGCGAACCGTCATGATAAATGTAAGCGCCAGCATGTATCGATCTGGATTTTCGTCACAAAGGGTGTAAAATCGGTCCAGATCATGATTGTCGACAAAGGTTGCCAAAATTTGCCCATCAGGATAATTCCGATCGAAATAAAGGCGAGATGCAAGTTTAAGACAGCTTTGCCGCTGGGCGAAGACCTCTTTGATCGTGTAATAAAGCGGGAAATCGAAAAGACTTGTGAAATCGCCCTGCCGCCAGACATTTTTAAAAGCGACCGGGTCACCATGCAAATACTCACCGAGCAACATAAAGTCCTGCCCCCCAGCCTGGCGCATTTCTGCATTGAAATCCCGCCAGAACTCAAGTGGCACATGCTTGACGGCATCGAGTCTAAACCCGTCGGGCTCCACTTTCTGTAGCCAATGGCGCCCAACCAGTTTAAAAAACTTTTTTACTACCGGCTTTTCTGAAGCAAAATCAGGCAAACCGAAGATATTGTGATGCAGTAACTGAAACTCATCGTTCCAGTCTTCGATGTTACCATTCTGATTGAACCAATCCGGATTAGCAACAGCGAACTCTGCATCATAGCCCATGTGATTGACGACGACATCTAGCAAAAGTCGCATCTGTTTCTTTCTGGTTTCTTTTCGCAATTCTTCAAGCTCAGAGAACGTGCCGAAGCGCGGATCCGGGTTCCAGAAATCCCATGGCCAGTAGCCGTGATATGAAGAATGCTTGAAAAATTTCGGTTCGCGGTTTTGAAAAACCGGGCTGAGCCAAATACCGGTAATCCCCAAACGTTCAAGATAATCGAGACGCTTGATCAGTCCGCGCAGGTCGCCGCCGTGGAAGGCAAAGGGGTCACGCAAATCGACCTCGGAATCGTTACTTTTTTCCCCATTGCTAAAACGATCGAGCAAAACAAAATAGAAAATCTGATCTTTCCAGGACGAGTAATCTGAAGCATTGGAAAGAGAGGTAATCAGCAGCATCACGAAGAGTAAAAGCACAGCCTTTTTCATCAGCAGACCTTTCGCTAAAGTTTTTTACCTTAGTTATGATATCATACCGGCAAATGATTTATCAGCCAGAAACAATCAGCGCAAACCGCTTCAGCCTTCTTAAAGAAGCGCTGAAAGGCGCTCTATTCACGATGATTTTTGCGGTTTTTCCGATTATCGTTGTGCAAATTGCCAAATATAAGATTGGTGAGCTTGAAATTGCCCAGGGTATTGAACAAAGCCGCCTGGCTCATGAAAGGATTCTCAGCAAAATAAAGCAGGCCGACGACAATGCGGCAATGGCCGGGCGCTCGATCAAACTCATTTTTGAAAAAATACGGGCTGCCGAAAGTGATGAAACGCGCAAACAACTACTGGCGTCTCTCTACCGATCATACCCAGAAGCTATTGATCTTTTTATTTTCGACGGTAGGGGTCGTCTTATTCCGGCTCTCAGCTCAAACCGATTTCCCCGGAAAGCCATTGAATTTGCTTTCGAAGCACTTTGGGCATTTCACCAGCGCCAGAAAATTTCTGCCGGAAAATCGGGAATCCTGAAAAACATCATCGGTTTGCAAGAATTACCCGCATACCTGCGCAATCAGACAAAGGCAGAAAAACTTGGCAATCGTAAAATAGACAGTCACATCGCCTGGTTCAGACAAACTGACACAGGCGAGCAGCCTCAAGGTTATCTGGCTTTGCTGCATGAACACCGTTTTCCTGCCGACCACGCACTCAAACATTCAATTAAATGGGTTAACAGTCGCTACAAAAATATTCAAGCTGCGCTTTTGGACATTGGTGCCGAAGGGCATGGCGTTTTTCCACCGCGTCTGGCTGCTTTGGGCGATTTACGACACAAAATTATTACCAGTGAAAGAGAATACGAAAATTTCTTCAGAGCCGACGATTATTTCTGTAGCTTCACCAAAAAATCACTTGAAAAATACATTCTGATAACCCAGCCAACCCCGTTTTTTTTCAGACATGCAACGACGTTGACCGTAAATCTCTTATGTTTACTATGGATTTTCTTCGTATTCAAAAATCTGCCGTTGGGTCAACGTCAGATTCAAGGCGGCATTACAGCCAAGCTGGTCTTTCTTTTTCTTTTCGCAATCGGCAGCCCGTCATTCCTTCTGATGGTCGGCGGTTATTACGCGCTGAAAGACCACAGCCGCGTTTTGGAACAGGAATTGCAGAAAAAAATCGTTAACAAACTCAACCATTTTGATGAAAAATACCCCATTGAACTGCGCAATATTGAAGAATTTCTCAACAGAATCGTATTGAAGGCGCAGCAGCAAAGCAATCTCGCCCAGGTAATCGAGCAACTCAAAGCTTGCCGTGCAAAAAAACATCTTTTCATGCAGGGGTATCTGCTTAACGAGAAGGGAACAGAACTTTTTTCAATACATGAAAACCAATCAGCTTCGCAAACAAAAAACAAGCGTATCGTGATTCTCGTCGCCCGCGAACTACTTTCCCGCCTGAACAAATCGATGAAAGTAGATTCTGGAACCCTGATGATGGAAGCGACCGAAGACTTCTTCACCTCGGTTCTCGACCAGAACTTTGATTTCAATGTTCTAATCAAAAGCATGGGCGAACTTATTCCCATGGCCTTTGGTAATGAGGGGTCCTATCTTTACTCAGAAGCCATTCAAAATAGCGAAGGCAGGGCAGAATACGCGGTTATTTTCGCCGCCAACCGTTCGCGGGTAGCCCGCCAATATATTTCTGACAACATCCGCTCACTCTCTTCGCAACAGGACTTCACCTGGCAAGTCAATGCCTATGGGCTTAACAATCTCGCCGGCAAAGTCATAACCACCCCTCATCAGTTGCCGAAAATCCAGCTTCTTTCGAAAACCCTTCTGGCCAGAAACGCTCCAGTCCTGGAGATTCAGGCTTCCGGAAGCACGAAAATACTATGGTATTGTCAGCGTGGCGCTCACCTTGCCGACTTTGCCCTGGTGGCAAACACGTCGTTGGAACCTTTGCAGCAGCAGATACATCTCAAATGGTTTTATTTGCTGCTGTTGGCCGCCAC
>CAZQUE010000157.1:0-5880 GCA_964596185.1 uncultured bacterium
AGGGCACAAACCATCAGCAGAAAGGAAATCATCAACACGTCAATTCTGGCTCGATACGCGATTGTGCCCAGAGTGACCAGAAATAACGCTCCTATTCCCTGTACCACTTTTTCGCCGAAGTAAAAATACTCCAGCGGCAGATTAGTCAACAAAAACGGGGTGTGCAGGTTGACATGATTCGGAATCAGGTAAGCCAGCAAAACCAGCGTGCCGTAACGCAGATTCTGGCGAATCTGCGGAAAGCGAAACTGGCGCAGCGACCTGATAACATGTGTTCCCTCGCGATAACCCCAGTAAACCCCGGCAAACCTGAAATAAAGATGCGGCAGGTTATAAAGTGCCAGGAAAATCAACGGTGTCAGCATGTAATTGCCGAAGGCGAAAGTCAAAGCCGCGACGGCTACGAACGGACGCCAGGAGTCCCAGAACAACCCGTCGCCAATTGCGGCACAGGCAGTCATCAACCCCTCTTTAGTGTCGTGAATGATGTCTTCGGCAATTTCACCATTGCTCAGGCGCTCTTCAAGAGCCAGGGTAACCCCCATGACGATTGACGAAAAATAGGGGTTGGTATTGAAATATTCGAGATGCCGCAAATAAGCGCCTTCTCGAGCATGGGTGCTTTGATGAATCTGATCCAGAGCCGGGCTGATCGCGTAGAGAAAGCCCATACTCATCATGCCGCGGTAGTTCCAGGATGACTGGAGAAAGAAGCTACGGAAAGCGATGCGTGCCAGCATCATGCGAGTCAGCCGTCTCATGCGCCGTTGCCCCCTTCCCGCGATTTGCGCCACATGTAAATCAGTGCCGCACCGATGCCCAGCCAGATTTTCGCCGGCAGAAAGGTAAAGATGAGAATGGCGATGACAAACATCTTGATTTCGGCGCGGTTTTTCAGAACCATGCTTGCCAGCACCGAGAATCCGATAGCCGGTAACAGCCCCTGCACGACGATGAAACCGCTGCTGTGTTTCAAGCTCAGAGTCTGCGTGAAGTATTTGAGCGGCTCGACGCCGAGCCAGACAATGAGAAAGCAGAAAATGAACGCCTTGGTAAAAGTGCAGAACCCGCCGAGAGTGTGACCGACCGCCACGGCCCAGAGCTGGTTGTCTTCAACCTTCTGACTGACCCAGTTGTCGATATTCGTATTCAAACGCCTGACGAACATGTCGAGACTGCGCCCAAGCAACCCCATCGCCACCGAAAACAGCAAAGCCACCGTATAGCAGACTTCACGCTCGGCATAGGTCTCGTAGCTGCGACCGGCAATAAAGCCGAGAGCGACTGAAAGCACCGAAGCCAGCGCCGCGTCCGGCGGGACGTTCATGCCCAGAGGTAACTGCTCGATCCAGATCAGCTGCAGAATTGTGCCGACCATCAGACCGAGTTTCAGCCCCACCGCCGCTTCACCGAAAATATTGCCGAGAAATAGCCCGGTCAAAGGTGCCGCAACGATTGGCTGGGAAATCATGAACTGCCAGGTTGCCGTCGAATCAAGATCGACGATGCCGCCGATCAGAGCAATGAGCAAAGATGAGCTAAGATGTTCGTCCATGGCTAATCTCCGCTGCCGGGGAATCTGGCCTTCCACTCAGCAACGAAATCGTTCAGAGCGTATTCCGGAGTCAAATCGCCATTTAAAACCTGCAGCAGTTTTTCGCCGAGCGGTTTGTAAATCTCACCGCGTAACGGACTGTTGATGATCTTGCGACTCATCTGCAACTGCCGCACGAAAGTCTGCAGATAAGGGTCGCGCTTCAGTTCAGGCGCGGCAAAAACCGTGCGCCGGGCCGGCAAACCGAAATTCACGATCGAAAGCTGCTTTTGCACTTCCGTTGAAAACATGTAACGCAAAAACTTCAGCGCTGCTTCAGGATTTTTGCAGTTTTTCGAAATGACCAGAGTCTGGCAGCCGGTCGGTGAAAAGGTGCCGCATGGCCCTTCCGGGATCTGCGTAATACCAAGGTTGTTGTTGTCATCTTTAAAGGCGGTTCCGGTGATGATGCTACGAATGGCCCAGGGCCCGGTGAAAATCATGCTTACCTGGCCGCTTTTGAAACTGTGAATCATTGTCTGATAGACGTTCGAGCGCAGATTTACCGGCGGAATCACCCGCAGTTGATCCTTCAGATGCAGCAGATACTGCATCGCCTTGCGCGCCTGATCTGAGTTGATTACCAGCTTACCGTCGTTATCGAAATACTGGCCGCCGAAACCGAAGAAAAAGGGTTCGAAATACCAGCCGTTGGGATAGATAAAAAAGCCGTAACGGCCGGTGTTGTTGTCGGTCAATTTAGTTGCCGATTCGGTAAATTCGTCGAAGTTGGTCGGCACTTTCACGCCCTTTTCCTGAAAATGCTTCTTGTTGTAGAACATCGCCAGACAATCGACGGAAATGGGCATGGCCCAGAACTTGCCGTCAAGCACGACGACACCTTTGGCAACCGGCACCATATCGTCGATTTCGGCCTTGATTGTCGATGCCTGAATGTTGGCGATGACTCCGTTCTTGACGAAATCAGCCAGCCAGAAGCGATCAGCCCGCATAATATCCGGGCCGGCACCGGCCTTGGAGCTTTCCTTGAATTTCTCGCGAGCTTTGTAAAAGTCGACGAAAACACTTTCAATGCGAATTCCCGGATTCTTTTCCTCGAAGGCTTTGATCAGCTCCGGCATAACTTTCGCTTCCGGGCCTTCCATGGTGTTCCAGAATTCAAGGCGAATTTCTTCAGCGTTGCCGCCGGATTTTTCTTCTTTGCCGCAGCCGAGAACCGACAACAACATCGACAGCAGTAAAACTACGGCTGCCGAATTAAAAAGTGATATCTGTCGGTTTTTGGGCATGATATCCCTTTATTTGCCTAATTTTTAACAACCCTCGCGCCACCAGCCAGCTCATCGCGGGCGCTCGCGGCCCAACCACAATTTTCAAAGAGAAGGCTACAGAAACAGGAAACGGTCTCTGAGCCCTGCGGAACTTCAGCGAAGCAAGGTCGACGCGACGGTTTCACAACGGCCGCTTCGGTCTGGCGGAACCAGGCGCAGCGACCGTTTTGCAGCCATTTCAGGCCTCTTTTTCGTTTTTTCGGCCGATGCGGCGGGTATCTGACTGTTTGAACAGGTGGAAAGCTTCGACCGGAATATGCGCGGTGACCTGCTGTCCGACTTCGACTTTGACGGTCGGGTCGACGCGGGCATTGATGCTGTGACCGTTGCCAACCAGATACAGATAGGTTTCAGCACCCATTGGCTCGATAAGATCGACACGGCATGGCAGAGGCAGAGTCGGCACTGATTTGTCCTGCACATCGATGAGGATGTGCTCGGGGCGGATTCCCATGAACAGCTCTTTTTCATCGAAGCTGACGAAATGCTGGTTCAGGTCGATCTGCCAGTCATGGGTGCCTTTTCCGTCTTTGGCCGGCATTGACAGGCCTTTATCGGTGCAGTTGACTTTGACGATGTTCATTGGCGGTGAACCGATGAAAGTTGCGACGAAAACGTTGGCGGGTTTTTCATAAATGACCGCCGGAATGTCGTATTGCTGAATGATACCTTCGTGCAGCAGCACGATACGGTCGGCCATGGTCATGGCTTCAACCTGATCGTGGGTTACGTATACGAAAGTCGTTTTCAGGCGCTGATGCAGCTTTTTGATTTCGGCGCGCATCTGCACTCTGAGTTTGGCATCGAGGTTAGACAAAGGTTCGTCCATGAGGAAAACCTTGGGTTCACGCACGATTGCGCGACCGAGGGCAACGCGCTGGCGCTGACCACCGGAAAGTTGCTTGGGCAGTCGTTCGAGATACTCAGTCAGACCGAGAATTGCTGCGGCTTCTTCAACGCGCTTGTCGATTTCCGCCTGGGGGAATTTGCGCAGTTTAAGGCCGAAAGAGAGGTTTTCACGCACGTTCATGTGCGGGTAAAGGGCGTAGTTCTGGAAAACCATGGCGATATCGCGATCTTTCGGCGGCAGATCGTTGACCACTACGTCACCGATAGTGATGGTTCCGTCGGTAATATCTTCGAGTCCGGCGATCATGCGCAGACTGGTACTTTTGCCGCAACCAGAGGGGCCGACGAGCACGACGAATTCCTTGTCGCGGATAAAGAGGTCTATACCCTTGACGGTTGCCTCTTTGGCGCCTTCGTATTGTTTGACTACTTTCGAAAAGTTAATTGAAGCCATTGTAAGCCCTCGCTTTATAAGATATCGCCAAGTGGCACGGGATCATTCTGGGGGGTCGGCTGAAAAACCGGCACTATCCCAGATTCCAGGATTTTTTCAAAAAATTTACGGTCTTCATGGTCAAGATGCAGTGCTTCGAAGATCTCTTCTTTATTGTCGCGGGAATGCATGCCGCCGACATTGAAGCGGGCCGGGCGAATGCCTTTTTCGAGGCAGGCCCAGGCATCGCGCGGTGAGACCACGAGAATGAACGAAGCGTCAGAAACTTTGTCAGCCGCAATTTCAGCGGTTGAATAGAATTGCAGGTCAATTTCGGGAGGCACCGAAAGTGCCATCATTTCCTGGCGCATGAAGTCTTCGCTGACCTTGTCGTTGACCACGACGAGGCGATCGGGTTTGATTTCGGGCAGCCAGCCGACAATAACCTGACCATGCACCAGTCGATCGTCGATTCGTAAAAAGGCGGTTTCTCTGGTCATTTTTTCTTCGCGGCCCTTTTTTCAAAAAATTCTTTAAGGTTGATCATGCTTCTGATGCCGCTGTCGAGAACCTTGTTCGCCAGGCTTTTGAGGTCGGTTCCGTCACGGTAACCGATTGCTTCGAGCACCATCGGCAGGTTAACGCCGGTGACCACTTCGACCTTTTCCATTTTCATCAGTTCGACGCAAACATTGGTCGCACTGCCGCCCATGATATCGGTAAGGATCAGACAACCGTCGTCGCGATAATTTTCGATGGCGTGCATCGCTTTCTGACGCAGTTCTTCAAGGGATTCGCGGGCAGTAAAAGACACGGCATGCACCTCGGCGGCAGCACCCATGATCAGTTCGGCGGTTTCCAAAAGTTGCTCTGACAATGTTCCGTGAGTGATGATGACAATGCCGATCATTATTAATTCTCCAGGCAGTGGTAGAGTATTCGCGATGCGGAAATTTCGTAATCGACTTCGAGACCGGGGATGCCCAGCGATCCGAAAATCGCCATGGCCAGGTCGTTTTTGCGCACTGCCAGACCGATCTTGAGTCCGCCGCCCGCCACGTCGACGAGGGGACTGTCGAAGGTTCGCAGAATCTCTTCGACGATGCGGGTAATCGCATGCCGGTTCTTGAGATTTATCGGAATCAGCCCGCTATTCTCTGCGGCGCCAAAAGTGTTGCGCAGCAGTTTGCTCTTGAGGTTATCGCCGCTGCCGCCGGCGCGGGTAATAACCGCGTCGATACCGACACCGGCAAGATACTTCACCAGCGCGTCGTCATGGTCGTTATCGATCATACTGCAGAGAATCACCGCCTTGGACAGCGAAACCTCGCCGCCCTGATTAAGCAGGTTCTCAAAAGAGATTTGCGTCATGTACACCCGATTCTTTCAGTTATTACGGTTTCAGCCAGTATTATAGGTTTGCTCGCAAGCAATGTCAAGAAAATCAACCCGAAGAAAAAAAGTTGTTGATGGCCGCGGCAGGCAGGAATTTCAGCTTCATGCATCTACGCTTGCTCGCTTTTCTTGACAAAAACAACGCGCGCGCGATCGACACGCTCCGACAGCATTGCGCTGAAAAACCCTGCCCTGCCCGCTGCGCTATCATCGCCAGCCGCTTAATTTAAGAAGCCGCCCCGAAGCGATTACGATTACGAGCACGAGCACGAGCACGAGCACGAACGCGAACGAAGCATTACCCGACCGCAGCCGGC
>CAZQUE010000158.1:0-5692 GCA_964596185.1 uncultured bacterium
GTAGCGCAGTTGGTAGCGCGCATGGTTCGGGACCATGAAGTCGCTGGTTCGAGTCCAGTCGCCCCGACCCGAAAAAGACCGATTCATAAGAATCGGTCTTTTTTCTTGAGAAACTTACAATATCAGAGGTTATGTGGCTGTTTCAGCGCTTTTTTGATCGCGACCAGCCTTTGCAGCAGCGGCTTCAAATCATCGAGCGGCAGGATATTGTCGGCATCGGACGGCGATTTTTCCGGTTCAGGATGGATTTCGAGGAAGAGGCCATCGACGCATCCGGTAGCTATGGCCGCCTGAGCCAGAGGGGCAATGAATTCACGTTGTCCGCCGGTTTTTGCGCCGCCTGAACTTGGCAGCTGCAAAGAATGCGTGGCATCGTAAACGATTGCGTCGGCAAAAGGCTTCATTACTGGAAAAGAACGCATGTCGACGACCAGATTGCCATAGCCGAAAGAGGCGCCGCGTTCGGTCAGCCAGACTTCACCGGCTTCGGGAATGTTGCGCACCTTTTCGCTGAGATGCCCGGTAGCCCATGGTGAAACGAACTGGCCTTTCTTGATGTTGACGACGCGGCCGGTGCGAGCTGCGGCTTCGACGAGATCGGTCTGGCGACAAAGGAACGCGGGAATCTGGATGACATCGCAGACCTGGCTGACTGGCTCGGCCTGTTCCGGGTCATGGATATCGGTCAGGATCGATAGGCCTGTTTTAATCTTGATTGAAGCGAGAATGCCCAGTCCTTCTTCCAGTCCGGGGCCGCGAAATGAATCGCCGGAAGTGCGATTGGCCTTGTCAAAACTTGCTTTGAAGATTGCCGGAATATTCAATTCTTCAGCGACAGCCTTCACCGTCTGGGCGATATACAGGCACAAATCTTCGGATTCGATAACGCATGGCCCGGCAATTAGAAAAAATGGGGTTTCAGCAGGCAGAGAGCGTTTTGAAAAGGTCATTTCACATTCTCCTGTGGGGTGTTAACAATATCCGTTGGGGTTTTTCGACTGCCAGTTCCAGGAATCACGACACATACAGGCGATGTCGCGGCGGGCATGCCAGTTAAGTTCGTGGTTGGCACAGGTCGGGTCGGCATAGCATGAGGCAATATCACCGGGCCGGCGCTCGACGATGCGGTAGGGAATCTGCTTTCCCGACGCCTGCTCAAAGGCCTTAACCACTTCGAGAACCGAATAACCCCGGCCAGTGCCGAGATTGTAAATGCACAAACCCGGTTGATCCTTGAGTTTGCGCAAAGCACATAAGTGACCGTCGGCAAGATCGACGACATGAATGTAGTCGCGGACGCCGGTTCCGTCGGGGGTGGGGTAGTCGTTGCCGAAGACGCTTAGTTCAGCGCGCCGGCCAACCGCAACCTGGGTGATGAAAGGCATCAGGTTGTTGGGAATGTCGTTGGGATCCTCGCCGATAGCTCCGCTGGCATGGGCGCCGACCGGGTTGAAATAACGCAACAGCGCGATGTTCCATGTCGGGTCGCTCCGGTGCAGATCGCAAAGAATCTGTTCGATCATGTGTTTGGAACGTCCGTAGGGATTGGTAGTCGCTCCAGTGGGGAAATCTTCGCGAATCGGCACGCTGGCGGGGTCTCCGTAGACGGTAGCCGAAGAGCTGAATACGAGGTTTTTGACCTGGTGCCGGGCCATGGCCTGGCACAGGCTTATCGAGCCGGCAACATTGTTGTGGTAATAGAGCAGTGGTTTGGCGACCGATTCGCCGACCGCCTTGAGTCCGGCAAAGTGCACGACGGCATCGATCTGGTGCCTGGTAAATACCTGGTCAAGAAAGGCGGCATCGAGGATATCGCCCTGCATGAAATACGGTTTTTTGCCGGTTATCTGCTCAATGCGCTCGACCACGATTTCTTTGCTGTTGGAAAGATTGTCAATGATAACGACTTCGGCACCTGCGTCCAGAAGCTGAACGCAGGTGTGACTGCCGATATAGCCGGTTCCGCCGGTAAGAAGAACTTTACCGGGCATAAATCAACCTTTGAAGCATTCGCTTTTCAGCGAATTATAGAGAATACCCATTTTGACCGCATTCTCGAACGAGAATTCCCGGGGTTTTTCGCCGCGCGGTTCGACGGCAAAAACGCTGAGATTGTCTTTTTTCAGCCGGGCGTGCATGTGGCCGTGATGGTAGTGCAAGGCGTCGTCTTTTTCTTCGAGACTGTGTTCATGCCCGTCGATGCGAGCTTTGAGGCAATGACCGTCGAGCATGAAGCCGTTTTCTTCTTCCTTGAAGCTTTTTTCGGTGAGATAGAATTTCGGCTTGTTCTTGTAGGGGTCGCCGGAAGTCGGGCAGAAGGTGGTGCAGTTGCCGCATTCATTGCAGAAATCACCGATGTTGAGAACCTGAACATCCTGCTTCAGTCGCAGGGTTTTTTCGTTTTCAATTTTGTATTTGCCCTTTTTCAGCACAGCTTTCTGGATCTGGTAATCACCGGTTTTTACCTGATAACTGCGGTTGGCGCGGTTAGGGCAGACGGTGACGCAAACGTTGCAGACGTCATTGCAATACAGGCAGCGGTCAGCTTCCTGTTTGGCTTCTTCTTCGGTAAGATCGCGAATTACGGTGGCAAAACCCTTGCGCAGGCCAAGGTCTATTTCGGGAAGTGCGAGACCCTTGGCCTTGCGGGCACTCTTGACCTGGAACTGGGCTTCGGTCATGCCCTTTTTCAGTTTGGCCGGAGCCAGATCGAGCTCACGTCCGGCTTTGGCAATGATGTTGGCTGCGGCTCTCTGGCCATCGCCAACTGCTTTGACAATGGTTGATGCGCCACGAACGGCGTCACCGCCGGCAAATACATTGCTGATGCGGGTCATGCCGGTTACTGGATCGGTTTCGAGATCCTGACTGGCGATAAAATCGGTAACGACATCCTGACCGATGGCTTCGATGACCGTGTCGAAGTCGAGGTTGGCAATGTCGCCTTCGATCGGTTCGGGGCGGCGGCGGCCATCTTTGCCACGTTCGCCCAGGCGCATTTTCTGGCAGCGCATGCCCTTGACCTTGCCGTCAACTACGACTATTTCGAGGGGTTGATGCAGTTCTTTGATTTCGATGCCTTCGTCAAGAAGCGCTTTGACTTCTTCGAGATCGGCCGGCATTTCGCTCTGAGTGCGGCGATAAACGACGATGACCTGTCCCTGCTCACCAACCAGACGGTGGGCGGTGCGGGCAGCGTCCATTGCTGAGTTGCCGCCGCCGATGACCGCTACTTTCGGGCCAAGTTCGACTTTTTTACCCTGACGGACATCGGCAAGAAATTTGAGCTGATCGATGACACCGGAAGCGTCTTCGCCGGGGATGCCCATGTTTTTGGCGGCCTGGGCGCCAATGGCGATGTAGACATAATCAAAATCGCGTTGCAGTTCGGCAAATCTCTGCTGATCGATTTTCTGATCGTATTTTATTTCGACGCCGAGCTTCTGGATGTATTCAATATCTTTGCCGATAGCATCGGCCGTAAGTCGGAAACTGGGAATAGCGTCGGAAACCATACCGCCGGCAAAGGCTTTGGTTTCGAAAATTTCAACCTTGAAACCTTCGAGGGTAAGAAAATAGGCGCACGAAAGACCGCTTGGCCCGGCACCGATAATCGCGACTTTCTTGCCGTTGGCTTTCGCCGGAACAAGCTGCGGGCGATCCTGGTTTCGAGCGGCGATGAATCGCTTAACTTCGCGGATCAGCAGTGAAGAATCATAGTTGGATCTGGTGCACTTGTGCTGGCACTGATGGTCGCAGACCATGCCGAGCACATGTGGCAAGGGGTTGTTGCGCATGATAACTTCAAATGCTTTTTTGAAATCGCCCTGGGCAGTGTGATACATGTAAGAAGGGATATCCTGGCCGGCTGGGCAGGTTCCGATGCAGGGGGCGGTGACGCAGTCGAATTCCGGCAGTTCGCGCATGGTTTTGACCGAGAGACCGGTTTTGCTTTCGCGCAGATACGCGGGATTGGTGGTTACCGCACCGGCATAGCGGCGCAGATTGATAAGTGCGGCCTTTTGCACGTCGCCATCGCTTTGCCCGGCGAACTTGACGATAAACTGGTCGATGTTGTCAGCTTTTTCGGCGTCAATTGCGTCGGCGAGATTTTCGAGATACTGGAGCTGGCGGCCGTATCCGCCCGGCTTGAGGATGTCGGAGCAGACGGTAATCGGCTTGATTCCGGCAGCAACGATCTGATGCATGTTGAAACAATCCGCGCCGGCACTGAAGCTGATGTCGAGGGCTCCGTCGAATTCATTCTGAAGTTTGGCGGCAACGTTGATGCTGATTGGATGCAGGGCCCGGCCGCTCATATACATCATTTTTTCATTGGGCGGGAAAATTGTTTTGTGATTGACGCTTTCAAGGGTGTTGGTCAGTTTCAGACCGAAGGCCACTCCCTTTTCATCTGCTGCTTTGTTGAGATTACGAATAATATTCAGGCTGTCGGGCCATTTAAGATCGTGGTTGAAAGCTTCGTCGGGCACTTCAGTGACGAAGCCGAGCTGGTCGTTGAGAATGTGGCGCAGGTGGTCGGGGCCAAGCAATGTGGGATTGAGCTTGATTGTGGTATGGTAGCCCCGTTCTTTGAGCAGATACATGGCGATTTTTTCAATCTCTTCGGGCGGGCAGCCATGCATGGTCGACAGGGTGACATTGTCGGAAAGCCTTGCCGGAATATCGATCTGATCGATTGCCGGGTAAAAAGCTTTTATTGCCTGCAGCTTTTCCTTGAGGATGTCGTCGCAGTTTTCCATGCGGGCAAGGAAACGCTGAACGTTGTCTTTAAGTATACCTTCAAGGTTGTAGCCGACGCTCATGTTGAAAATGAAGCCGGGGCCTTTGCCGTTCTCCCAGCCGAATTTGTGGCGCAGGATGTGCATGATGATCCAGGCATTGAGATACTCGTCGAAACTGTCGCCGAGCTTGAGTTCCTGGGACCACTCACAGTTGTAACCTTCGTCCTGCATGTCGATACAGGGCTTGGAAACATTGAGTTCATCGAGGGTTTGTACGGTTTTCAGTTCAAGATAGCGGGAACCGCAGAGCCAGGCGGAAATGATGTTCTGGGCCATTTGCGTATGCGGGCCTGCTGCTACGCCGATCGGAGTTTCGAGATGCTGACCGTATCTGGTCATGGTGAAAGGGTCATCTTCACCTGGATGGAAAAAAAGGTCTTTATGGATACCGAAGATGCGGTCAGTTTCATCATATTCTTTGAGCACCCATGAACAGAGGTGTTCGATGGATATTCTGGTAAAATCTTTTGACATGGAGAGCTCCTTTCCTGAGAGAGAGGGAAAAATTATCTGCCGCATTCTAGCATAATCAGCCAAACTTTGTGAAATACTAAAACCGGGGCAAAACTGCGCATGTTTTTCTGCCGCTACGGGTCGGCATTGCAACGCTACGCATCTTTGCTTTTTTCTGCTAAGCCGGCTGCGGTCGGGCGATGCTTCGTTCATGCTCGTGCTCGTGATCGTGCTCGTAATCGCTTCGGGGCGGTATTGCAACGCTGCGCATCTTCGCTTTTTTTCTGCTAAGCCGCGAACGAGGCCTCAGGATGAAGCTTCGAGTTCGCGTGTCGATCGCGCGCGCGTTGTTTTTGCCCAGAAAAGCGAGCAAGCGTAGATGCATGAAGCTGAAATTCCTGCCCGCCGCGGCCTTCAACAACTATTATCTTCAG
>CAZQUE010000159.1:0-5549 GCA_964596185.1 uncultured bacterium
CACTCGGCTTCCGCATAACAAGTTCATGCGGAAACTTGCGGGCTGGTCTGCGCTTCTTCGCAGCTTTCTGCCCTAACGATACAGATTCCGACCATATCGGTACCCTATTCTGAAATTATCCGACCACCTGTTCTGATCAAATCCGGCGCCCCTTTTACCAGCTCCCTCAATCAGTTTCATCGTTATTTTCTATTCTCGATGACAATAAATGACAAAAAATCATCTCACAATCATTGACTTTCAAGACAGTTGCTTGCCCTTTACATTGCGCCTCTCCGGCCTCTGCCTGCCGGGAGCCCGACAGGTCCGGCTTTACATAACAAAACGTTATGCAAACTTGCCAGGGGTAATGATGAGCCGCACGCCGCTAAAGCGGCTACCGCCCTAAAAAGGCACACGGCCCGCGTCCTGTCGAGGTGGCAGGGCTCCGGCAGCTTCGCCGCCTCCACACCTGCCACCTCCCGGAAAGCCCTCCGGGTCTATTTTTCGTCCCCGCTTTCCCCTTGATCCGGCTCTAATCTTTCAACCATCTATCCGGTTCTTCCCTCTCCGGGCTTCCGCAGGTCGCTGCAATGTCCAGCTGCCCCGGTCAGGCTTCTACTGTTGTCATTTATTGTCATCGCTTTGGCCTGGTTGCGCCTCAGTGTAAGAATCGCCGCGTCATCTGGACATTGGGGCCGTGCACCAAACGGTTCTAAAGAACTGTGGAAAATAGCGCAATCCCTCCCACCGGCCCCCAGGGGCCTCCAAATAACAAAACCCTCGTTTGAAAAAGCAAATAGCTCTTCAAACGAGGGTTTTAAACCGATTGAAAACTTAGAGAAATACCTTATACGAAATATTGAAAAGCTCTCCAAGCTTTTTGGCAATGCTTTTTCCAATAGGTCTTTCACCCTTTTCCATTGCCGAAACATTCGGCTGCTTCATTCCGAGTTGTTCAGCAAGCCATTTTTGTGACTTACCATCGCGATATCTCAATCCACGCAAAATCTTTCCTGGCTGGCTATCCGGCAAAACTTCCTGCCAAGATACACTGTCGTCAACCTCTTCTTCATCAATTTGCCCACCAAGAGCGACAATGACGTTTTTAATGTCTTCAAGCTTTTTAGCCGGAACACGGAATTTAACGCTCATCAGATTGCTGTTTGGCATCATATCTAATATCTCCATATATTTAGATTTTAATATCCGGCTTTTTCGTGTGTGCCGGCATATACAATGTGAACTAGGTTTTTTTGCACTACTACCCATTTCACAACATAAGTTGGTCGTCCTTTTTTAATATGACAATGATGTTCACCAGTACTTAACTGGCTGTAATTAGACCAATTTCCACGCACCGGGCCATTTTGAACAATGTCTTGAACAAGAGCCATCAATATTTCTCGGGCTTTAGCAGGCAGTTTCCCTGCTTGCTTGGCCGCTTTCCCAGAAAACTTTACTTCGGTCATACGTTAACTCCAATGATATCAGGCTCTGATATAAATATATCAAAATTTGGTATACTAGTCAATCCGACAATATGTTTCTAGTTCGGGGTTTGAAATCCAACTGACCGAAAACGTACGCTAAGCAAAATTACCTGATGCTTGGTGAAAAAAGTCAATCAACACTCAGTAAGCACTAAGGAAACTCGTCAACCCTGTGTCGGCGTAGGGTATACTTCAACCTGACGTCAGAAAACCTGATTTTCAGTGTCAGATTAGAGTCTAATGTCACATTTATTGACATATTTGTATAAATATCTTAGAATCATTCCTGACACATTTCAAGGGAGAGCCACAAATGCAAGGCCAGAGAATCGGGTATATCCGCATCAGCACCTTCGATCAGAACCCTGCCAGACAACTTGAACAAACCAAGGTCGACCGTGTCTTTACCGACAAGGCATCTGGAAAAGATGCTAAGCGACCGGAGTTAGAAGCCTTACTGGCCTTTGTGAGAGAAGGTGACACGGTAGTGGTTCACAGCATGGATCGCCTGGCTCGAAATCTCGACGATCTGCGCCGGATCGTGCAAGATTTGACCAAAGCCGGCATCAGGGTGGAGTTTGTAAAAGAAGGGCTTATCTTTACCGGCGATGATTCGCCAATGGCAACGCTTTTGCTTTCGGTAATGGGTGCTTTTGCAGAGTTTGAGCGGTCGCTTCTGCGTGAGCGACAACGCGAAGGAATTGCCCTGGCGAGGCAACGCGGAGCCTATCGCGGAAGAAAGAAGGCTTTAGCTCCTGCTCAAGCTGAGATTCTGCGACAACGAGCACGCGACGGCGAAGAAAAAGCACATCTGGCCCGTGAATTCGGAATCAGTCGCGAAACGGTGTATCAATACATCCGTTCTGAAAGCTGATTGTCATGGTTCTGAAATTCCTTAGCGTACGTAAATTTCCGTTTGGTGTCGTGACCCCTAGTAGCACCGATAGACAGCCCGGTTTTCGGGTTGAAGGTAACGCCCTTGAGGTCAGGGATTTTTTTGATATCGATCAGGCTTTCGGGGGAAATCCAGTTATTATGCATGTTTACGAGCAGGTCAGTGCCGCCGGCGAGAATGGTGGCTTTGCCGTTGCTCTTCTTCAGCAGTGCATAAAGGTCTTTAAGGGTTTCCGGAGCTTGATAACTGAAGTTCTGAAGCATCCTTTTCTCCTTGAAAATGATAAGACAATGTATTTGGTCAACGAACAAGTTTAAAAGTACAGACAGGCTTTATGCAAGCCAAATTTGCATTTAGCAGCGCAAACAGAAACTTTTCTTTGAGAGGAGTTTTTACGGATAGACGGTCTTTGCCTGTTCTGGCGAGTGAATGCCACAAATACAAACCGATCGCCTACTCAATGTGGCACTGCACGGGTCAATCGCCAGGCTGCCTTCCGGCAGAAACATTTTGCGATCTGCGCCCTGCCGGAGAGCAGAAACCCGGGTCTGATATGCATTTCAGACCCGGGTTTCTGTTTAAACCGACTACTGTTATTTCAACGGCGCATGGCTTTCTGATAGACAGTTTTGGCTTCTTCAAGAACCTTTGCCTTTTCGGCGGCGGCGGCGCTGTCATTGGCGGTTACCGCGTCATAGTATTCTTTATAGGCTTTTTTATAGGCCGCTTCGGCTTCCATGACGCTGATAGAAGAATCTTCTTCAGTGCTGCCAGAGTTTTTGCCCTGTTTGATCATCTGCTGCGCCATGCCGGCTGCATTGCTGTTATGGTATTTCGGTGCCTTGTTGAAAACGGCGCGCCACTGGTCAACCGGGTTGGCCTGAAAGAAAATACCGGTAAGCGTCGCGAGACCGGCACCGGCCAACGGGCCGAGCAGAAGGCCGGCGGCACCAAAAGAAGCAAAACCAACCGCGGCACCAACTACGATCGCTCCAATGGTGAACCATTTAAGAAATACTTCAGCGCCTGATTTTTCACGGGCGGCTTCGGCTCCGAACACCGGCAGATTGACGGGAAGCAGCATGGTCACAAGACAAACAAGCATCACTGCACTGGCAAAAAGTTTTGATCTGATCATTGCAGACTCCTTTTATAAAACACAGCGGCTAAAACCGCCCCGAAAAATCAGTCTTTGTAGAGAGCGATATGCTTTTTGCGGGCTTCGACATATTTGAGGGCGATATTGCCGGCCTTTGTCAGAGCCACCGCTTCGTTTCCGCCTCTTTTTACGAATACTTCGGCAACCTTGCGGGCGCGGGAAATATCACGAATCGAAGAGATTGCCGAAACCGCCGCGCGCAGATTTTTATCGGCACGGTCAAGGCCGGCACGGGCTGCGTCGCCGCCCATGCCTTTTACATCGGTGTTTTCAAGAACATCGATATGTTTTGCGGTTTCTTCGATGAGGCTGGCAAAGGCAGCGGCATTAAAGGCCGGCAGAGCCGCAAGGTTTTTTTCACGTTCGCTGATGAGCTTGAGGGCCTTGTTGCCGGCCTTAACAAAAGCATCGGCTTCGGTGCCGCCGCGTTTTACCCAGGCAGCGGCAATCTTTCTGGCTTTTGAAAAATCACGCACGTCTGAAAGACCCATTACCTGCACCAGCAGTTTTTTTTCGGCACCGGCAAGACCGGCGCGGGCGCTGTCACCCGACATACCTGCCGAATCGGTATTGGCGAGCACATTATGGAACTTCACACACTCTTCAAGGCTGGCTTCGAAGGCGTTCACGCTGAATGCGGCAAAAGCTGCGTTATTGGCGAACATACAAACCGTCAGAACCACAAATACCAGCATTTTCTTCATGAATTGTCTCCTGTGGGCATTCCCCGTATTTTTGTAATATTTAATTGTACTCGCAAAACTTCAATCAGGCAAGCCCCGTGTCGGGCCGAAAAATAGCGCTGCTATTTTTTGTGGGGTGGGTTTTAGAGTTTTCGGCCTGTTGAACGTCCCGAAAAATCTGAAAATTGGATTTTTTTGAACCAGGTCGAACGGAAAACCGATTGTTTTTTATTTTGCGCCGGAAATTTTTCTGATTTTTACTGCCTTAACCTTTTTCCGTGCGCAACAAAGCTGTTTTATTCTCCTTTTCATTGAATTTTTACGTATCGAATCAGCCTAAGTTAGCGCAAACTTGCTGATTCGAATTCTCACCTCCTCAAAGAATTGCAGGCTGGCCGTTTTAATCTTGAACCATAACTGTCCCGCATGCATTACGACCTTGCCTGCCGTCTGATAAAACTTCCATCTCAGCGTTTGAACAGTGTGTTTTGCCCAGTCCTTTGGTAGAGCAACCATTTTAAACAGCTTGAAAAGATTGTATGCCAGAACGCCGATCCTGAAATAAACAGCGTTGGCTTTGGTGGTACCACAAGGCATATATTCCATGTTAAAACCTGTTTTGAGTTCTTTTATGCGATTTTCGCTTGCTTCACCGCGCTGGTTATACCAGGCGACTATATCTTCCGGTTTCCCCTTTTTGTTTGTGGCGATAAGAACATAACGTCGGCTGTCATCGGCTTCAGAATCAAGAAGGTCCGGTTGATATGGCCTTCTAATGATTATCAGGTCAAAGGCCACGTTGGTGTTTTCCATACAATGGGTTACTCGCAGAATGCTCGACGACCCCTGGTATCTTTTCCATTTGCTTTCGGCTGTTTCCTTGATTATGGTTTTCACAGCTGCATCCATGCGGCCACCAATGGCGAATTCAATATTCTTTTGCTCCAACCAGTTGAAAACAGCAGACTGGTAGGTAGCACTGTCTGCTCGGAAATGCCTTATCTTCTTGCAGCTGGGCATTTTGGCGAAACATTGTTTGATGAATTCAAGATTTCTGGTTCCGGGGCTGACGTTTCCATCGCGAAATTCGTCATGAATGACCATCCCAGTCTCAGCAATATGGCCAATAATCGGCATGTATCCCTTTTCGCCTTTATAGGTAAATGCGGCCTCGAATTTCCAGCCTACGATTTGGCTGGAATCAATATCGAGGGTAAATTCCTTGGCGCCTGATTTTTTAAGACCTCGCTTTATCAGCGTCTGATTACAACGTGAAAGCCCTGCAAGGAGATTTTAGCTTGCCTCTCATTCCCTAAAACCCTCGCGGCCCAGGGAAGGGG
>CAZQUE010000160.1:0-5473 GCA_964596185.1 uncultured bacterium
AAATTGTCTGTAACAACGAACTTGGCAAATTGTCACAAGCATTCAATGAATCATTTGAAACCCTGCAGGATCTTGAAGTAGCAAGAATTGTTCAGGACAGTTTGTTTCCAGAACCATATTTTCGGCTGGGAAGGGTTGAGGTACAAGCCAGAACCCAGATTGCAACAAAACTCGGCGGCGATTATTTTGACATTCAAAAACTTGAAGATGAAAGTGTTCTGGTTTTTCTTGGCGATGCGACTGGGCACGGCATTCCTGCTGCACTGAGCATGGCAATGGCCAAATCCACGCTTATTTTTGAAAATCAGGCGGGTTTAAACCAGACAGATTTCATGGGGCGCATACATCGACTTTATCATAACCTGAGAAAACAAGGTTCCCGTGATTTCATGACCTGTTTCTGTCTGCAGATCAACGCAAAAACCTGTAATGCAGAAATGGTAAACTTTGGACATCCCTATCCATTCCTTCTGAAGCCAGGAAAAAACGAAACAATTCTTCTCTCAGAAATAAAGGGCATGCCACCAGGTTTCGGTAAAAGTCGAGAAATAAAGCCACAAAAAGTGCAGCTTGAAACTGGTGACACTTTGATTTTTTATACCGACGGTTTTGTTGAAGCCGCTAACTCCAATGGGGAATCATTAGGATTCGAACGATTCGAGAAGATAATCTGCTCGGCTCAGGACGATGAACTCAGCAGGTTTATCGAGAATGTCTTTAAAGCTCTTGAAAAGTGGGAACCAAAAGCTGCCGATGACCGGACAATAATTGCTGTGAGAATTTCATGAAAAAAAGTGATTTAAAAACAAAGGGAATCAGCTTTTTTTTGAGCAGGCTTTATCTTTTCCTGGCTCTGATTGTCGCACCATTTTTTGCTTTGAATGAAGGCTTGAAATATTTTTCAAGTGGCATAAAAAATCTGGCAATCAAATCTGCGGCTCCCAAACTTTCTGAGATAGGCTCAGAAATTAGTTATCATGCTGATGTTCAGCGTTTCTGGCAAAAAGAACTCAACACACTGCTGGCAGCTTCTAATTCTCCGGAAGCCTTCTTTGCCGGCTTGAATTTGCTACTACAGCAATTGAATTTTAGTGCAGAAATAATCGTTTTTGATCACAAGGGTAATTTCTCCAGCGACAATTTTCTGCACGATAAAGCCTTGGCTTCTGCATGGAAAAAAGCAGGGAAGCCTCTTTCCAAAATACTTGGAAAGCCAAATTCAATAGAGAGATTTAGAGAAATCGACAAACTACGCCCAATATTTGGCCGTAATTTTTTCACCCATGTCAACACCGTATTAGAAGGCTATACAATCGGTCGGGTTTTATATAAAACAGACTTTAGCAAAGATGAATACCGCTACTGGTTTGGCAGAAACAATTCTTTAATGGCAGTGGTTAGATTTAAAACAAAATTTTTAAATAGAGCGGATGGTCTAAACTTTTTTTTCAAAAAAAACAAAAAGAGGAATTTTCAAATTGCTCTTTTTTCAGGCAACGAGCTTCGCAAGGGAGAATTTTCACCAATTCTAGCCAAAGCAGTTTCCAGAAATCTTGAAAGAAACCCCAAATTAGATTTTATCTGCCTGAACAATAATATCTATGGGCATTGTCGTATTTCTGCAGACCGAAGAGCTCTGATCAAAATTCCACTGGCAATGAAAAATTTTGATTCTGGAAAGACAACTCTTTTAATAATTTGCACGGGTCTTTTCATTCTGCTGATGATGCTTAGAACAGGGAAAATTCCAGACCGGATAGAAAACCTGTCGCTGTTATCACAAATCATGATTCTTATGACGATTACAACCGGCATACCACTGATGATTCTCGGTTTTGTCGCTACTGGCTATTTCAATTACAAACAGGGCGCACTTGTACATGAAAAAAATCGAGAGATGATTGGTTTTATTGAACAGATCGACAATAGTTTGAACTACGAATATGCCAGAATGAATCGACACTTTTATAAAGTGTTGCATGACTTTAACGATGTTTTTAAGACGGCTACCGTAAGTTCAGAAACCAGCAAATTGAGCGAAGAGCTCTTCAAATACGCAGGTTCAGTTGAATTTAGAAGGAATAGCCGACAAATTCCAATTTTAATGCCGAAAAATTTACGCCCGATCTTTACTGAAAAGTATATTGAAAATCGTGAAGTCTCTACCAATAGCGAGAAAAAAGAACAACCCAAAAGATTTGAAGATCAAAATGTCACTTTGATTGCAAATTATCATCTGGCCACCTTAAATGGCAGGTCACCAGAGCAAGTTCGTGCTGACAAAGAGATGATCGTGGAAATGTTTTTTCAAAAGCCGATATGGATGTCGATTCATGAACTGGTGAAGATTGAAGGTGCGGTTACTGAAACTGCCTGGGGAAGCAGCAATATTCTGGCATTCATCAAACCTTTGAAACTCCTCAACGAAATCGTTTTTGACAGCTATCTAGTCATTGCAACGGCTGCTGATACTGCAGCAAACTATTTCAATCACAGAGTTCTGCATCGGATTCTACGAAATCCTTTCAATTTCAGGGTTTTTGTCATTGACCAGGGCGACGTCATTTTAAATAGTGGAAAACTACTAATAGAAACACCTGAAATAGCTGAAATTGCAAAAAAGGTGACTAGCTTTCCCTTTTCAGAGCCTTTAATAATAGACTTTGCCGGCAAACCTCATATTTTCGTTGGTCTGAAATCTTCAAGAATGCGATTTTACCGCTATTGCGTATTATTTCCGCTCGATATAATTCAGTCGCAGATTGACCGGGAAGCTACGGATCTTATAATAATCGCCATTTTTGCCATCTTGTTGATTTTCTTCATGATTCTAACCCTTTACTTAAACCTTTTACTGCCGGTCAATCGTCTTCACCAGGCCGCCCAGGCTCTCTGTCAGAGAGATTCATCCTTTCGTCTGCCGATCGATGGCAGTGATGAATTCGCAGACATGGCGAAAATTTTCAATGCCAGCATTGCCGAGTTTGAGGAACTTGAAATTGCAGGAATAGTTCAAAAGAGGCTACTGCCGGCAAGACCTCTGCAAATAGAGGGTTTCAGCATTTTCGGCAGATCGATTCCCATGGCTTTCATGGGTGGCGATTATTACGATTGTTTCAGCATCGATGAAAATAGATTCGTCATGTTGCTGGGAGATGTCGCCGGACATGGGGTAGGCGCGGCCTTAGTCATGGCCATGGCCAAAGCCGGTGTGATCTGCTCAGAAGAAATCGCCGATGACCCGGCGGCGGTTCTTTCGCGCCTGCATCAAACGATTCTTGCGATTAAAAACCGAATGCAACGCAAGGTAATGACCTTTCAATATCTCATGGTAGATCGAAGCATCAATAAAATGATCTATGCCAACGCCGGGGCCTGTTCACCGGTAATTGTTGATTCTAGATCACAAAGCATAAAGATTATTGATCATCCCAGCGCAGTTTTGGGCGGCTTCAAAAAAAGCCTGTTCAAGAACGTTGAGCTTTCCATAGAGCCTGGTCAGGCAATCCTCTTTTATACTGACGGAATGGTTGAATCACGCAATCCAGCCGGGCAAGAGCTTGGTTATGAAGGTCTTTACGAGATATTCTTACAAGCCTATGATGAAAATGCGGAGAAATACTATGAAAAGATCAGTGAGATTTACCAGGCCTGGCTAGATGGTATGAAGCCAGGCGACGATCTCACGCTGGTAATTGCAGTCTGTAACGCGAACATTCTTCCGGCAAGCCAATCTTAATGAGATTTGCAGTATAGTCCGTTGCCTTTAAATGCACCGCCTTCTAAAAAACTAATTGAATTGATTTTTACCAGGCCAGGGATATATTAGTACGGGCACGTATTTAACAAAAAAAAGCCTTAAGGAGCAACAAACAATGCTTAGACTGGCCGTTTTAGCAATAATTATTGCAGTAGTATTCGCCTTGAGTTCAAAGTCTGCTTCCGGAGCAGGGGAAAGCCCCGGCGGAAACATTCTGGCATTTGAGATGACCCTGAATGACGGCACAAAAAAGCCCCTGTCAGATTTCAAAGGACAGGTTCTGGTGCTGGTGAATGTTGCAAGCAAATGCGGCTTTACCGGACAGTATGAAGACCTGCAGAAACTGCAGAAAAAGTATGAAAAGCAGGGTTTCAATGTTCTGGCTTTTCCCGCCAACAATTTTCTCGGCCAGGAACCCGGCACTAATGCTGAAATAATCGAGTTCTGCCGCACCAGTTACGGCGTTACTTTTCCGGTTTTTGCCAAGATTTCTGTCGCCGGAAATGATATTCACCCGCTATATAAGTTTCTCACTGATGAAAGCACAAACCCTGGCTACTCCGGCAAAATCAGCTGGAACTTCAACAAGTTTATTGTCAATCGCAAGGGCGAAGTAATTGCCCGCTTCGGTTCGCGCACCTCGCCTTCTGATCCTGAGTTCGTTTCAGTTGTCGAAAAAGCACTTAAAGAAATCTTATAGTTTCTCTGCATACCAGCCTTTTTAAAGTTGATCAACCGGCATTTTTAATGTCGGTTTTTTTTTATAAAAAAAATACCGCAACTTTTTACTGATTTTCGAATTTAACAATCAGGTGAACAAAATTTACGAGGAGGAATCAAAATGAGATCTTCAAAATTGGTTAGGTCAGAAGTTCGAAAATCAGCGGTTTGCGTTCTCGTTGTTCTTATGGCGTTGTTTGGATTCAGCAGCATGATAATGGCAGATGAAAGCAACGCTGAGCTGGCGAAAGAAAAGTGGCAAGAGAAAAAAGAAGAAATGCAACAGAAGTTCGAAGACAAAAAACATTTCTGGCAAGGCAAAAAAGATGACCTGACTTTCGAAGAAGACCATGGCGTCGGCAATGGTCATCAGGAAGGGAAACCTGGCAGTCGAGTCGGTCACAGTGACGATATGCCCGGCAAAAGACTTGGACACAGAAAAGGCCGCACCGGCTCTGACGAAAGCGGCCCTGATGGCAATTTTGAGCCCAATCGAAACCCAGAATTTCGTAATCGTGCAAACCAGGGCGAGAATTTTATGCCCCGTCGGCGCCGAATGTTCGACAAAGACAATAACCCTCCCGGCATGCGTGGCGGAGAAGGAACCAACTGGGAAAATCTTCCCGGACGCCGAGGAGGACCCGGCACAAGCCCTGACAGATCTCGCAGATTTGGAAATCAGCAAGGCGACAACGCCAACAATAATCAGCCAAACAGATTTGGCAAGAAATTCAGATGCAAAAAAGGCCGGCGCAAATTTGACAATGACAATAACCCTCCCGGCATGCGCGGTGGCGAAGGAACCAACTGGGAAAATCTTCCCGGTCGTAAAGGCGGACCAGGCACAAGCCCTGACGTCTCAAGAAAAGAGTTCTTCAAAGGTAGCTCTGAAAACAATGGAAATAATGGATCAAACGGCCTTCATATAGGAAACCGCAAAAATGGAGTTGGCAAGGGAATCAAGAATTACACCGGCAGAACCAAGGCAAACCA
>CAZQUE010000161.1:0-5066 GCA_964596185.1 uncultured bacterium
CCGGGTATTCCCAGGCACCCTGACCGGAACATACTATTATGCGAGCCTGGCGAAGATTGTCGAGAAACCATTGGTCGTTGAGATTGGGCAAATAGTCAAGTGGAGAATTGAAATAAACATTTTGATCCCAGTAATCGCCGACTACGTGTTTTAAAGTGTAGACTCCGGCAAGAGCGATGCAGGCATCGAAAACATCCGGGTGGCGCAAAAGAAAGTTAACTGAGTGGAAAGCGCCCATGCTGTTGCCGGTAAGGGCTATTTTCCAGTCGCCCTGGCAGTGATTTCTGATGAATGGAACCACTTCATGGACTATATATTTGTCATAAGCTTCGTGACGAAAGACGTTGTCGCCAATGTGTCCGTCTTTTTTCAGCCATGACTGATTGTCGAGGCTGTCGACGCAAAAAACTTTCAGGCGGCCAGCTTCGACCTGTTCGCGGACTATATCGAGCATGCCAAAATCTTCAAATTCATGAAAGCTGCCGCCGGCGCAGGGAAAAACCAGTAACGGTCGGCCGTAATGTCCGAAAACTTTCATCTGCATGTCATGCCCGACGTTAGGGCTGTACCATTTGTGATATTCGCTGTGCATTGAAGAAAAACTCCTTGGTTTGGCTTTAACTGTTTACGCAGACAGGTCATTGCGTGGCAAACATTATAACTTATTATGGCTTTTGGCGCCAGCCTGAATAAAATCCCGAACAATAGAATAATTTGTCGGCCTTTGATTTGCTTTTGTGATTATGAAATTGCATAAAATGAAAAAGTATTTGGAGGATTGAAATTGGGAAGCGTAAATCCAAAAGCAAAAAACTCGACAGAAAGCATGCTGTCAGCCTCAGAATCGGGTTCTATTGCCTCATAGGGGCAAAACTGTCATAACCCGGATTGATTACACAACTGCAATATGTTACTGTGGAGGCACAAGTAAAGCTTCCTATCTATGTTAAAGAAGGTTTTCCGGTATGGCAGAAAATGATTTTGAGCAGAAAATGAGTGCTTTTTTTAAGAATCCTCTGATTAAGGTAATTATACTTGGATTTCTTGTCTTTATGCTGATGATACCGGTTGCATTGATTGATGGGGTAATTTCGGAGCGCCGATATTCACGGGACGAAGTTGTAGCAGGAGGTAACCGCAAGCTGGGGATTCAGCCAGAGCCTGATCGGCCCCTGGATTGTAGTGCCCTATGATTACCACTGGAGTGAGACCGACAAGGACGGCAAGGCAATTGCAAGAAAAATGACCCGCTACGCCTGGTTTCTTCCCGAAACCCTTGATGTGAAAGGCCAACAGAATACTGAAATTCGCTACCGAGGCATATACAAAGTGCCCCTTTATCGTGCCAGACTCGATTTCAGCGGAAAATTTCCAAAACCTGATCTATCCGCCTGGGTTTCAGACCCGCTGGATATTCAATGGGGAAACAGCCATCTGGTTTTTCGCATATCTGACGTCAGAGCTGTTGCAAGCAGGGCGCACCTGAAATGGAACAGTCTCAATCTTGAGTTTCAGCCTGGTTCCGGAGATTCTGCCGGACTGTTCCCGGGCATCCACGTTCCCCTTAACGAAACGGTGTTTAATGATTCAAACGATTTTTCGTTCTCGCTCGACCTCCAGGGAAGTGACGGCCTCTTTTTCGCTCCCTTCGGGCGCGATACCAGAGTAGTGCTTTCCGGCAACTGGCCTGATCCAAGCTTTCAGGGTCAGTGGCTTCCCAAAGACAGAAAGATCACTGCTGAAGGTTTTCAGGCTGAATGGCAAATACCGTTTCTCGGCAGAAACTACCCGGAAAAATGGGTAACTGGTCAGGGTGTCGAGGAAAAAATCGACGCAACTGCTTTTGGCCTTCGCCTGCATGTGGCAATTGATGAGTACAGAATGGCTCACAGGAGCGTCAAGTATGCTATTCTCTTTCTCGTTCTGCTTTTTGCAGTTTTATGGCTTTTTGAGATAAATGCAAAGATCGGAGTTCATCCGATGCATTACTTCTTTGTCGGAGTGGCGATATGCCTGTTCTACCTACTGGAGCTGTCGCTTGCAGAACATATCGGCTTCGATTCGGCCTATGCACTTGCCTCAGCAATGATTATTCTGCTTGTATCCGGTTATTGCGCCAGCGTTCTCGCATCTTTTGTCCGGGCATTGATTGTTTCACTGGTTCTGGCACTGCTTTATGCTTATCTCCATGTGGTACTCGTCAATCAGGATTATGCACTGCTGCTAGGCTCCCTTGGCCTTTTTGTAACATTGGCAATAGTAATGTTCGTAACCAGAAAAATCAACTGGAAGGGCGACCAGGCAGGCTGAAAAAAGTCACTAGTAGTCAAGAATATCCTGTTTCTGTTCAGCATAGGCTTCGAAAATCTTTTCGTTCTTTGGGACATGCAAGAATGTGTATTTATGAGTATTTAAACCGGAGTGCCTTGGTTATGATTCAGGATGGTTTTCGCGTTTGTTGCCCGGAAAGGCTGTGCGCTGTATACTGATTACATGAAAAAATTGCCAGTCGGAATTTCAACCTTTGCTAAAATTCGAAAAGGGCTGGAAGTGAAAAACTCCATCAGAATTATTGCTTGAACCTAATTTCCGTCCATGAGTTTCAGCATTTCCTCAATATTGGCGCCGGTGATTTGAATCTTTCCTCCCTCTATTTTTCCCTGAATAACCGGAGCTGTTAGAACCTGCGTTTTGAAAACAATGGCAAGTTGCTCTCCTGTGTGTTTCGAGGTAGTTTGCTCCAGTTCCTTGGCACCGGCCGGATTAAAGCTTACCTGGATAACTGTAGAATTCATTTCATCCAGGAGTTTTTTTGCCGAAAGGATGTTTGAGCCTTGTATGCTGGGTTCTTTTTCCACCTTATAAAAAAGTTTTTGCTGGTTAGGCCTGGCAGGCCCTTCAAAAATGATTTCTTTTTCGGAGTTAACAGGCTCAAGCTGTATGGTAGTCAGGGCCTGATCAATAACCACATGGAGATTAAGACCTTTACGCATTTCGTTCAGAGTTTTTTCGGAAACTTCTTCTCCTGATTCTTTGCAGCCGGTTATAAAAGTCATTGAAATCAAATGCACGAGTAGTAAAGGTATGAGATAGAACCAGGTTTTCGGTTTTTGGTAAAATTTTCCAAGAATAAGCATTTAAAACTCCATTGATTGCCCTGAATATTGTATACCCGACATTCCCACATTATATTGCCTTATAAATCTTTCTGTCAAAATGATTGAGTCGAAAAAAACTTCAAAATTTGCACCAAGAGATTCAAGCTTTTCGATTAACTTTGTTTTATCAACATAATAGCCATTATCAGCAGTAACAGCCTCAAAGTTTCTTGTTCCATATAAAATCTATTTAGTCATAACAGCCTGACCTTGCCTCGGCCTACCGAAAAACCACGTAAATTAAGCTCAGTCTGAATCTTTCTGGCACCATAGAAAGGCAATGCCAGGTGATTTATGAAAGAAACCAGAGTCGTTACTTTTGGGCCAGCACCTCGCGAACTTTTGCCGCCAGGTCAGCTTTCGAGAAAGGCTTCTGGATAAAGTTGACCCCTTCGTTCAGAACCCCGTGGTCGGCAATGACGCTGGCCGTATAACCAGACATGAACAGGCACTTCAAGCTGGGGTAAAGGGAAAGAATGATTTTGGCAAGGTCGCGGCCGTTCATTTCGGGCATGACCACGTCGGTTATGAGCAGATGGATGTCGCCGGCGTGTTCCGTGGCCAGGCGGATGGCATCTCTTGGTGTGGAAGTGCCCACCACGACGTAGCCCAGCCGCTCAAGCATCAGGGAGGTCATTTTCAGTATGGCCGGTTCGTCTTCTACAAGCAGAATCGTTCCTTGGCCGCGTTCCCATGATTTAATCGGGGTCTTTGCGGGTTGAGTGCCCGAGCTGGCATTATGCCGAGGCAGGTAGATTTTGAAGGTCGTTCCATGGTCTGGCTCACTATAGACATTGATGAAGCCATTGTTTTGCTTTACCACACCGTAAACCGTCGCCAGACCCAGGCCGGTGCCTTTCCCCTGATCCTTGGTGGTAAAAAAGGGCTCGAACAGGTGAGACTGAGTCTCGGCATCCATGCCACGGCCATTGTCGCTTACGGCAATCACTGCGAATTCTCCAGGCGTAAAGCCCTCATGATCCTTGCAGTAATCTTCATCGAAAACGGTGTTTCTGGTTTCGATAACCACCTTGCCGAGACCCGCGATGGCGTCTCTGGCATTGACGCAAAGGTTGACAAGAAGCTGGTCTATCTGGGCGGGATCAATTTTCACTTCCCAGACATTACCGCCTGGAATCCATTCCATCTCGATGTTTTCACCGATAAGTCGCTGCAGCATTTTGAGCATGCCATTCACGGTCTGGTTGATATCGATTACTCTGGGTGACACCGTTTGTTTGCGGGCGAAGGCCAGCAGTTGACGGGTCAGGTCGGCAGAGCGAGCTCCGGCTTGTCTGATTTCATTGAGATCGTCATAAAACGGTTGCCCCGGTTTAATTTCCTCAAGGAGCATGTTCACCCGCCCGAGAATGACCCCCAGCATATTGTTAAAATCGTGAGCCACTCCGCCGGCCAGGCGTCCTACGGCTTCCATTTTGGCCATCTGCCGCAGACGTTCGTCGGCCTGCTTCTGATCGGTAACATCCAAAACGTGACCGAGAAAGCCAAGCGGTGACCCATTTGAATCGCGCAGCAGGCATGCAGTAAGATGCCCCCAGCGGATTTCCCCGTTTTTGCGGATGAAACGCTTCTCCAGGCTGTATTCCTCAATCTCGCCGCGGCCAAGTCGTGATTGCAGACGAAGGTTTTCCGCAAGGTCATCCGGGTGCGTGAAATCTTTAAGCTGAAGGTTTCTAATCTCGGATTCATTGCGGCCGAGCAAATCGCGATATGCCTGGTTGCATGATTTTAAGCCGAAATTCAGATCGACAATAGCCATCCCAATCGGAGCGCGTTCAAAAATGCCACGAAATCGGCTTTCACTCTCGCGCAGGGCGCTCTCAATCTCCTTACTGTAGTTTAGCGTTTTATAGTGTTTAAAAAGTGCCTTTTTTCTCAGGCATTTTT
>CAZQUE010000162.1:0-5044 GCA_964596185.1 uncultured bacterium
TCTTTTGATCTTTATTCATAAATTTACCGGGCCGGATTCTAACGAATTCGGCCCGTTTTACTTTTGGCCAGTATTCAAATGTGAATGGCAATTTTTTAGCTTTTCAACCATAGGAGGTCTCATGAAAAAAAAAGTGGCAAGTCTTTATACTATCTTCTTTTGCTTTATCCTTAATTTCTCTGTAAATGCTGGTGAAATTCTTAAATCAACTGACCACAAAAATGATCCGGCTATAAAAGCGATCACAAAAGCACTTTTGACGGCAAAGCCTTTGGGAATGCGTGGCGAGCAACTTTCTTTTAGCGATCGACCTTTTGAATTCATTAAAAAGGTCGAGAATGAATATTACGTTAAAACTGGCGATGATTTCCTTTTTGTTGGCAATACACACAATCCAGAAACAATCTATGTTTCGCCGCTTTTTCACGGCGACCCGGGGACATCGAGGCTTTTTCGCCATTTCAAAAAGCCTGGTCGTGATTTTTTCATTTATTCTTACAACTACACCTCTGGCGGTGAAATGCAGACTGAATACTTTGCTCTTTGCCTCATGGGCAAGGAAACATGGTGTACCAATATGATCGGTTTTCAGCATTGGGCAGAACCCGGCACCTCAATCGAAGAACCATCATACGGTCAACTTTATGCCATCAGGTGCTGTGATGTCGATGGAGACGGCAACGATGAAATTCTCTGCACGGTCGTGAATGGGGAAGAAAGCGACCGATTCTCCCCCGACAGAAAACTTGTCATTTCAAAATTGCAATATTCTGATGAGGTTGGTTACTCTGAATACCGCAGATGGAAGCCAACCTTTGCGGAAATTTTCAGTGGCCGTCATTAATACTTCTTTTTCGGCATAAATCAAAAGTCGGCACCAGGCCTTTAACAAGCTGCCTGATGCCGACTTGAAATGCTTGAATTTTTTTTATGTTTACACAAGCCCTTCTTTTTTAAGTTCATCACGTAGAATGCCATATTCCACTTTTGAGCGATGGCGCAGATCCATTGGGATGTCAGGGTGGAAAATCACCTGGTCGACTGGTATCTGGTTTTTTGTCATTACTCGGCGAATTTCAGCTTCCCGTTCGACACAAAGCTTTTCATTCTTGATGTCTTTGTTGTCTTTGGGAGCAATAACGCATACGGTCTTTTCACCAAGCTTGCCATCTGGTACACCTAGATATGCAGCCAGTCTGGTGTAGGGTTGGCGCTTAAGAACCACCTCGGCCTGAACCGGGAAAAGATACTTCCCATCCCGCTCGATTACATTATGAATCCGTCCGACGATCCAGACGTTTCCTTTTTCATCGAGGCGGCCAAGATCGCCGGTTCGATGCCATACGATATCTTTATGATCTCTGATTTTGGAGGTCTTGAAGGCTTCTGGATTGTTAAAATAAGCACGGCAAACGTGCTCGCCGGCAACCAGCAATTCGCCCACGCAACCTTGTGCTACTTCAAGTTCAGCCCATTGTTCATCACTTGAAATAGTGATTGGCCCACGAACAATTTTAATGAATTTGTATTGTAAGCCATCAGCGAAGTGGCCAACATTGACCCCGGCATCCACAAGTTCTGGATCATCTTCGGTCAGGCTACGCTGAGCAAGCATTTCCTTACCGGTGATATGAGCCATTGGTTCAGCTTCGGTAGAGCCGTACATAACGACAAGTTCAGCGTTTGGAGCAATTTTGGCGAACTCTTCAACAACATCACGGGAAACCGCGGCGCCGCCGGCAGCGACTCGCCGCAAGCCCGGCAAAGTTACTCCTTTTTCGAGACAATACTTATTCAGACCATTGAGAAGCGAAGGATTCAATGTCAAGGTTGTTATATTTTCACCCTTGATTTGAGTGTAAAGAACATAAGGATCGTTATCTGCTGGTTCGGCAACGTTTATCGCCGGCAAAACGGTGGTTACGCCGGCGGCAAGATTGTTCAACGAAAAGATCGGGAAAACCGGAAGATCCAAATCGCTTTTTTCATAAGGAAGAGTTGCATCGATAGCGTAGTGCTGTGCCGCAAGAAAACGATGTGAGCGGTCCGCGCCTTTTGGAGTTCCTGATGAGCCGGTGGTAAAGGTAATTAAAGCTGTATGTTCCTGCTCTACTGGAACTGGTTCAGCTGTTTCTGGGGTTTGAAGAAGCTCTTCAAAACGGGCAGTCCATTTCTTCGTACAGGGCCCCATGTTGATTTTTATCGGAATGGCTTCAAGGGCCGGCTGACCATTTCCCATGGCGAATCCTCGTTCTCCTGACAACCAGACTTTTGGCTTGCAAAGGTCGGCTACGTAACCCAGCTGATCGGCCCGGGCAAAAGAGTCGAGAAAAATGCAGGTTGCTCCCAACATTTGAAACGCGAACATTCCGGCGTATAGCCAGGGTATCATCGGGACATAAACCAGTGCGCAATCCCCCTTTTTGACCCCGAGCTTTTCGTAACCAGCGGCAACATGAACCACCATGTCATAAATGTCTTTGTAGGTAAAATCATCGTGTGTAAGACTTCTGGCAAAAGGGTTGTAATCAAACCAAATTTTATTTTTTGTGTTGACCCACTTCATGCAGATTCTGTCCGGGTGCTTTTCGATGTGTTCCTGTAAAAAACAGAAACAATTGTTGCGCAAACTTTCTTTTCCTAGGTCATACCCGATTTTTGGCAGTGCCATTTTTAACTCCTTAGCTATCAGTCAGAATATTGGTTCCACTCTAGATCTTGAATGTGGCGTCGCGTAAAGCCGTCCCACAGCTACAATAATCAATGTGGTTGGAATTTGTGATTTTTTTTAGCGATGTTTTCATTATCTTGCCAACCACTGGCTTGGAATTACTGCATACAAACGAAAGATATCATTGAAATTCTTTTCATGCAAGACAACCTTTGCTTAACAATTGGTTGATTCAGGAGTTTACTTTCCTGTAAAAAAGATGAGATCTTCGTGCAATACCGCAAAGATAGGCATATAATAGAATCATGGCAAAAGAATCCAAAGAAATCGTATTCCCCGGCATTTTAGGTGTTCTGATTTTCATGGTTTTCCTGGCCGGAGTGCTTTTTCTCTTAACAAAAACTATGGAATGGCTGACGACAGTTTTTACCACCCCACAGTTGATTTTTGCCTTTGCCATGTTTGTGCCAGCAGCATTTTTGATCAGGTATCTGTCTGCAGGAGCTCTGGTGTTTGATCTTAACGAGCTTGAAGCCATGGAAACTGGGATAACTATATTTTTGTTCTAATTTTTTTGCGTTGCCTTTTTTATGGTTTCAAAGATTTTTATGCCGGAATTCCTAGATGAGGCCTATGATAAAGGTGGCATTTTAAGCGGAATCATCGGAGCTATTTGTGGATTAACGATGATTGGCTGTTTCAAATGGCTGTATAAAAAATTAAAGGTAAAAAGCAAGTTGCGAGGAAATTTCGAAGGTTATCGATTGCCTAAAACGAAAGATTGATTTGCTCTAAAAACAGATTTTTTGAATCAAGGCCAAAAAGAAGGCAATAATTGCTTTTAATTTTATCGGAAATGTGATATAAATAAAAATTACCCTTTGCGTATTTCCGAGTTTGGGGCGGAATAATTGTAACGGGTTTTTGCTGGTAAATGCCAGTTTCGCGCCGTTACAACACGGTTTATGTGTGCAAATTCTGACTTCGCCGGGTTATTACTGATTAGCAGTATAATTTACATCCAAGTCTGAGCTCTATAGAGCGGGTTTTCACCGTCTGTCTCGCAAAGGAAGCCAAAATGACTATCACCAATGAACAACCAGCCAACTTTTCCGAATTGGGACTCTCAAAGCCAATTTTAGACGCCCTGGAGATTTCAGGATATGAATTTCCCACACCCATCCAGGCCAGAATGATTCCTGCTCTAATGTCTGGGAGCGACGTTCTCGGTCAGGCACAGACTGGTACAGGGAAAACCGCCGCTTTCGCGCTTCCAATACTTGAAACCATTGATATCGCAAAAAAAGTTCCGCAAGCGCTGGTTTTGGCTCCAACAAGAGAACTTGCTCTTCAGGTCTGTGAATCTTTTAAAAAGTACGCTGCAAACCTGAAAGGCCTGAAGACTCTCGCCGTTTACGGAGGCCAGGATTATGGAATTCAGCTTCGCGGACTTGACCGAGGCGCTCACATAGTGGTGGGAACTCCAGGTCGCGTGATGGACCACATGAATCGACAAACTCTCAAGCTGGAGTCAATGAAATGTCTGGTTCTCGACGAAGCTGATGAAATGTTGAGGATGGGCTTTAAAGAAGATGTTGAATGGATTCTGGAAAGAGCTCCCGAGAAGCGCCAAATAGCAATGTTTTCTGCAACGATTCCCGATGATATTAAGGAGATAACCAGACGTTTTCTCAACGAACCCGAAGAAATTACCATACAGGAAAAAACCGCAACTGTTGAAAATACCAGACAAAGATATTTCGTGGCCAACCAGAAGGATAAGCTCGATGCTCTTGCCCGAATTCTTGAGGCAGAACCTTTCGATGCTGTTCTTATTTTTGCAAGAACCAAAATGGATACTATAGAACTGACAGAACAGCTTTTGGAGCGGAATTTTGCTGCGGCAGCATTGAATGGAGATATTGCTCAGACTCAAAGAGAAAGACTTGTAAGCCAATTGCGGTCGGGAAAGCTGAATATAATAGTTGCTACTGATATTGCCGCCCGTGGACTCGATGTCGATCGTATTAGCCATGTAATAAATTACGACGCTCCACAGGATGCGGAAACTTATGTTCATCGAATTGGCAGAACCGGCCGAGCCGGAAGAAATGGCGAGGCCATCCTTTTTCTTGCTCCGAGAGAGCGCAGAATTTTGAGTATGATCGAAAAATCGACCCGGCAGAAAATTGAAGCAATGCAGCTTCCAACCATTGAATTCGTCAATGAAAAGCGAATTGCCATTTTTAAGGATAAAATCAGGGCTGCAATGCAGATGAGTGAATTTGGTTTTTTCAGGAAGCTTGTAGAGCAGTTTTGTAAAGAAAATAATTCCGACCCACTTGATGTTGCCGCAGCCACGGCAAGGCTTTT
>CAZQUE010000163.1:0-5033 GCA_964596185.1 uncultured bacterium
AACCGACTGGGGCACGCGACCGATCAAGTTTGAAGAAACTCTCGTGCACGAAATGGGGCATTGCTGGATGTTTGCCAAAGAGAACCTCAAGACAAAAGATGTTTACTGTAGCACTTTTTGGCCTGGCAACAAGCAGCCGGGGGCTAATAAAGAGCCGCCAACCTCGGTTTATGGCCACACCAACGTATATGAAGATTTTGCCGAAGCGGTGCGCTATTACTGGCAGGATTGCCCAAAAATGCGCGTAACTCACCCACAACGTTGGGCCTTTTTAAACAAATATGTATTTAAAGGGGTCTCATACCTTAAAAAACAGAGCATTGCTTCCGCCAACTCTGCAACCATTGCGAATAACACGGCGCAGATCAGGCAATATTAACCACATAAGTTGACTTGTTAAATTCGTTCTCAATATGCAATTATGTTTCAGAACGGATAAAATTTAATTGGCATAACAGTAATCGCCAGATTGCTGTTTTTAAACAATCTGGCGATCAAAGGTTTTAAATATTTATTGGAATTGACGAAGTGTCTGCTTGAAGAATCAGCCGCCGAGAGCTTTTTTTACCTTGTCGAAGAAAGACTTGCCGGAACCAATGCCGGTAGCTTTAGATTCGGGATCTTCTTCAGCGAGTTGCATCAACAGCTCGCGCTGGCGACTGTTGAGTTCGGTTGGAGTGCGCACGAAAATCTTGACGAGCTGGTCGCCCTGACCGCCGCGCAATGATTTAACGCCGTAGCCGCGCAGTCTGAAGATTTTACCGGTCTGGGTGCCCTCGGGAATCTTGATTTTGACAACGCCCTTCAGAGTCGGCACTTCAATCTCGCCACCGAGTGACGCGAGCGGGAAGGTAATGTTCTTCTCGCAAATGATGTCATCGCCGATGCGCTCGAAGAAATCGTGTTTGCCGACCGACAGAAAGATGTAAAGACTGCCGCTAGGGCCGCCCTTTTCGCCGGGCTCACCTTCGCCCCCGAGTTTGAGCTTGCTGCCGGTTTCAACACCCGGCGGAATCTTGACGTCGATTTTCGAAGAATGGCGGGTGCGACCGGTACCGCTACAGGTTTTACAGGGCTTGTCGATGATTTCGCCTTCGCCCTGGCACTGGTGACAGGTGCGCTGAATCGAAAAGAAGCCCTGGGCCAGGGAAATGGTGCCGCGACCCTTGCAGACCGGGCATTGTTTGCGCTGACTGCCGGCCTCTGCGCCGCTGCCGGCACAGGAAGTACATTTGGCGGATTTCTGAACGGTGATGTTTTTTTCACAGCCGAAAACCGCTTCTTCGAAGGTTATTTCAAGATCATATCTTAAATCAGCACCGCGCCTGGGGCCACGCCGCTGGGTATTGCCGCCGCCAAAAAAATCAGAGAGAATGTCTCCGAAAATGTCGCCGAAGCCGAACCCGCCCATATCCTGGTAGTTGAACCCGCTCTGGTCGATGCCGGCGTGGCCGAACTGGTCGTAGGCCGACCTCTTCTGCGGATCAGACAAAATCTGATAGGCTTCGTTTATTTCTTTGAATTTTTCTACCGCATCATCGCTTTTATTTACGTCTGGGTGATATTGACGCGCTAGATTGCGGAAAGCTTTCTTAAGCTCGTTTTCATCGGCGTTTTTGGGAACACCGAGAACTTCGTAGTAATCACGTTTGGCCATCTAATTCTCCCCGTTTTTCTATTCTTCGGCTAAGTAATGTCGCTGGAGCTGATCAGCCCGGCTGAAACGAGTCAGCCGGGCCTGATCGATTAGTCAGCCTTTTTGAATTCAGCGTCGACGACGTTTTCGTCATCGTTGGCAGATTTACTCTGCTCGGCTTCCGGGCCTGGACCTGCCTGTGGGCCTGCTTCAGGGCCAGCAGCCTGTCCGGCGTTTTTGTAGATATGTTCACCCAGCTTCTGGGCATAGGTTTTCAGATCTTCGATTTTATTGCGGATATTTTCTGTTTCGTTGGTTTCAAGCGCTTTTTTAAGGGCGTCGATTTTTTCTTCGAGGCTGCTCTTAAGGTCTGCCGGCACTTTGTCACCAAGATCCTTGATGGTTTTTTCAGTCTGATAAACCATGCTTTCGCCTTCGTTTTTGGTGTCGATGGATTCGCGCTGTTTGGCGTCATCCTGGGCATATTGTTCAGCTTCTTTGACCATGCGATCGATGTCAGACTTGCTCAGACCTGAGCTGTTGGTAATGGTGATCGCCTGTTCCTTGCCGGTGCCGAGGTCTTTGGCGGAAACGTTAACGATACCGTTAGCATCGATATCGAAAGTTACTTCGATCTGCGGAACACCGCGGGGTGCCGGCGGAATGCCAACGAGATCAAAGCGGCCGAGAGTCTTGTTGTCGCTGGCCATTGGTCTTTCGCCCTGCAGAACATGAACCGAAACGGCGGGCTGGTTGTCGGAAGCGGTCGAGAAAACCTGGCTCTTTTTGGTCGGAATCGTGGTGTTGCGGCCAATCAGAGTGGTCATTACGCCGCCCAGGGTTTCGATGCCGAGAGAGAGCGGAGTTACGTCGAGCAGCAGCACGTCTTTAACTTCACCCTGAAGAATACCGGCCTGAATCGCTGCGCCCATGGCCACGCATTCCATCGGATCAACGCCGCGTTCGGGATCTTTGCCGAAGTGGGCTTTGAGCAGATTCTGGATGATAGGCATACGAGTCGGGCCGCCGACCATGATGATGTGGTCGATTTCGCCGCGCTTGAGTCCGGCATCGTTGAGGGCGTTGTCGATCGGGGCCTTACATCTTTCAACAACGGTGTCGACCAGTTCTTCGAGCTTGGATCTTGAAATGGTCATGACCAGATGTTTTGGACCTTCTGCAGTTGCGGTAATGAACGGCAGATTGATGTCGGTGTTGGTGGTTGTCGACAGTTCGATTTTGGCTTTTTCTGCGGCTTCGCGAACGCGCTGCATGGCCATTGAATCTTTGCTCAGATCAACGCCTTCGTTTTTCTGGAATTCCTTGACGATCCAGTCGATGGTCAGGTTGTCCATGTCGGTGCCGCCGAGGTGTGTGTCACCATTGGTTGACAGCACTTCGAAAACGCCGTTGCCGAGTTCGAGAATGGTTACGTCGAGAGTTCCGCCGCCGAGGTCGAATACGAGAATCTTGCGTTCGCCTTCTTTATCAAGACCATAAGCAAGAGCGGCTGCGGTCGGTTCGTTGATGATGCGCTTGACTTCAATACCGGCGATGGCGCCGGCGTCTTTGGTTGCCTGGCGCTGAGCATCGTCAAAGTATGCAGGAACGGTAATTACCGCGCCGGTAACCTTGTCGTTCAAAAAAGCTTCAGCATCAGTTTTAATTTTCTGCAGAATGAATGCAGAAATTTCCTGTGGGGTGTATTGCTTGTCAGCAATGGCGATTTTGTCTTTGGTGCCCATTTTGCGCTTAACGGCGATAATGGTGCGATCCGGATTCGTGGCGGCCTGGCGCCGAGCCGGTTCGCCGATGAGACGCTGACCGTCTTTGGTAAAAGCAACCACGCTCGGAAAAGCTTTTCCGCCGATTGAATTGCCTTCTGCGCTGGGAATAATAACTGGTTTGCCGCCTTCAATTACAGCTGCGGCTGAGTTGGAAGTTCCTAAGTCTATACCAATAACCCTGCCCATCTTATTTCCTCCTGTTTTTGCGGGTTTGAAAATTTACCGATGATTAATTTCGACCTTGGCGGTACGAAGAACACGTTCTTTAAAGGTGTAGCCCTTTTCAAATTCGGTGAGAACTACTTCGTCATCTACATCTTCGACAGTGCGTTTACACATGGCTTCGTGAAAGTTGGGGTCGAAGCGCTGCCCTTTGGCAGAAATCGGCTTGAGCCCTTCTTTTTCGAGGACATCGGTAAACTGGATTGAAAACATTTCGAGACCATCCATGACTTTCTTGTCGACGTTGGTTTTGGAAATCTGCTCGACAGCCTTTTCAAGCGTGTCGATAACCGGCAGCAGTTTTTTGAGAAAATCTTCGACGCCGCGGCCACGGGCTTCGAGAACTTCTTTTGCCGAGCGACGTTGCAGGTTCTGATAATCGGCAAGAGCTCGATAATAGCGGTTCTTCATCTCTTCAAGCTCTTTTTTGAGACTATCGTTGAGATTTTCTTTGGTTTCTGCGGCCTTTTCCGCCGGCTGCTGATTTTCTTCAGAAGCCTTTTCTTCGCCGGTTTCCTGAATTTCGTTTTCAATGTTTTCCGGTTCTGAATTGTTGTTTTTCTGGGTCATATTTCTCTTTCGCCTTTAGAAAGTAAACTTACCTGTGTTCGCTTAAAGTCCGGTTGCCCATCAGCAACTGACTCAAAGTGTTCGAGAGTCTTATCAGCGTGGCGACTACCTTGCTGTAGTCCATGCGTAGCGGTCCGATGAGGCCGATTTTACCGATCGAGCGATTCGGGCCGAGGTATTTCGCGGTGACCACTGACATGTCCTTGATTTCGAGGCCGGAATCGGAACCAATGTTTACCATGATTTCGTTGTCGCTATCAAGCGATTTTGCCAGCATTTTTAAAAGATTTTCCTTGTGGTCGAGCAAGCGAAGCATTTCCTTCATTTTTTCCGGATCATTGAATTCGGGCTGATCGAAAAAGTTCACGAAACCATCAAGAAGAATGCCTTCGTCTTCTGGTTCGTTGAAAGAAGCTCTAACCTGGTTAACCAGGGTTGATAGCAGACTGTTGTAGCGGGATAGAAGGTTTCTGGTCTGCTCGATAAAATGTTTTTCATATTGATGATAACGATGGTGGCACAATTGGGCGTTCAAAAGAATCGCCAGTTTTTCGAGAACATCGTCAGAAGTGTCGTTGGGAATAGTCACGATCTGGTCGGCAATATTGCCGTTCTCGTCGACGCTGACCAGCATTGCCTTGTTTTCCAATACCCGGAAAAGGCGCACAGATTGCAAAAGGCTCGGTGATTTGCGTGGGGCCAGCAAAACCCCGGCCAGATTGGTCTTTTGACAGGCATATCTGATGGCGGTTTTGAGAATACTCTGCGTCTGCAGATGGTCTCGATCTGAGTTGTCGGCTATTTTGCCTATCAGTGCT
>CAZQUE010000164.1:0-4998 GCA_964596185.1 uncultured bacterium
CTCGGCAAATCTTTAATTCCTGGTAAATCAACCTTATCTGGTTTGAAAAAATCGCCAGAGGACGACTTTGAATAATTTGTCTCTCTTGTTCAAGTTTTTCGTTTCGTTTTTCCAGTTTCCGTGGTAAAAAGGACAAATGAAACCATCTATTGTTGAGTGCCTGCGAAAGGCAGACCTGTTCAAGGAAATGCCGGAAGCGCTGCTTGAGTCTCTGGGTTCTATAGCCATCGATCGCAGCGTCGTTGCCAATGAGATGCTTTTTTCGCAAAATCAGCAAGCCACCGGCTTTTATCTCATTGAAAGTGGACAGATAAAGATTTATCGTATGGCTCCTGATGGGCGAGAACAAATTATTCATCTCTTCGGTGAAGGTGAAATTTTCGGTGAAGTCCCTGTTTTTCAGGGAACCGCTTACCCTGCTTACGCCCAATCGACCAAGAAATCTAGCGTTTTGTATTTTTCCCGTGATCGCTTTCTCGAACTGGGGAAAAAGCAGCCCGAAATTCTGCTGAGCCTTCTTGCAGTGCTTTCTCTGCGCCTGCGCCACTTCGTCGAGCTTATCGATGATTTTTCTCTTAAAGACATTACCGCCCGCCTGGCCAAGTTTTTATGCAATCATTGCGCGGGCTGCAGCATCAGAAAGGTCAAGCTGGCAACTTCAAAAACTGAGTTGGCCGGTCAACTGGGAACCATTCCGGCAACCCTTAGTCGCACCTTCAAAAAGCTTGTTGAACTTAAAATTATTGAGGTAAACGGCAATCGCATCGCAATCCTTGATTGCGATGCGCTGAAAGCCATCTCAAGAGGCGAAAAGCCGGAAGAAACTGCTGCCTGATTCAACAGTTTTCAGACTTTCGTTTTCCCAATGATTATTTTATTTTTGCGGCCTTGATGAAGTAACTGTCACCAACGGTGTCAGAAGTGAATGGCGGCGCCATTTTTACTCCAGCACCCTCAGCAGTGCGAACAGTGAGTATAAAAACACGGGCCAGGCCATGGGCCTTGTCTTCTGTTTTCTGCACAGCGAGAAGAACCGGTAAGCCATACATTATCGGCTGACCAAGCAGATCTTTCTTTTGCACTGACCAGTCACCACGAACAACTGTTCCAAGGACCTGGTAGTTGTGCTTCTGGTCTTTGCCCCAGGTATCATTAAAGTATTTAAGGGCTGCGGCCTGATCTGAAGCACTTCCCTTATTTGCCGGCCAGTCTTTGCCGTCAATTTTTTCATGAAACTTTTTCAGATCTGCTTCGAGTTTCGCGGTAATATCAGCTGCCTGAGCAAAATCGGCAACATTTTTACTGCAAAAATCTACCATTTTCTTAATTTCGTCATGCTTGTCGATTCGATAAAAATCGTGACGCGAGGGCAATGAGGAGATCTCTCCTTCAAGCATGTTTTTTATGTTTTCAGCCATTCTTGCCGGTGTTTTATCGAGATTCTGCAATGCCTGTTTAAAATTTTCCCAGGGGTAAACAGCGTCCATGCCGCCGGTATTCTTTTCGATCTCTTCCCTTGTCTTACCATAACTGGATTCAAATGCTTCGATCTCTCGCTGAATAGCGCTCTTGTTTTGGTTGAATTCCTTTAAAAGTTTGAATGCTTCGCCAAGCTTATCCATTGAATTTTCATAACTCAGGTTGTTGATCGGAGTAAAAAATTTGTTATCATTTTCTTCCCATAATTTTTTCAGGTGCTGAGCTGCAGCGTCGGCCTTAGCCTGCCCAGCTGTCAAATCAGCAACCTTTTTTCGCGTATTATCAACTTCGGTCAAAGCCCAGGCACGAACCATGCCTGTTCTTTCCTCGGCCTCGAGATATTCGGGGTGTTCCAATGCCCCTTCCTCGGCAGCTGCGACCTTTACCTTGGCCAGCATTTCGTCCAAACCATTGGCTTTTGCGGAAATTTCACCGAGAATGCTTTCGACGCGCTCTGGGTTCTCGCCCTGGGCTAGTCTATCCATGCGTCCCTTTTCGAATCTTTCGAGGGAGTCCATGGTACGATTGAGCTCTTTGATTTCCTGAGCGGTTTTTCTTGGTAATCTCCTGGTTTTATCACCGCTGGCATTTTTCGCAGCCGAAGCAGGACGACTAGTTTGTGGCTGCTTTGCAGAAACAGTTTCCTGAACAGCCTTCCCGGTCTTGCGCTCGAGGTCTTTTTTCAATTTTCCCAGACGCTGCTCAAAAGATTTCAGCTGCTTATGACCTGCATCGATCTTCTTTAAACTGTCAATCAATTCCACACACTTATCGACACCGGCTTGAGAAAGGTCGATTTTTTGGTTGAAAAAGGCACTTTGTGCGTTTCTCAATTCGGTATTAAGCTGCTTGACAATGTCGTCTGCAGACTGAGCCACAGATAAAACAGGAAAAATAAAAACCAGCGCCAAAACGAACAATGTTTGCCATTTTTTCATAAGATCCTCCAGGTGAGAAAACATCTAAGACTTCGAGAATTCTATAACATCCAGGCATTTTCTCAAACAAGATTTTTATCTGGCATTGACAGTCATTAAGCTTTTTCCTATAATCGCATGTCGAAATGCGTTTTTTTTTGAATTGAGTAGCATTGAATGAAAAGTGTTAATTGCGAAGCATTAAAAGTTGAGTCAGCAATGATTATTTTTCGACGCCAGATCAAGAACTTCTATGCAGATTAAAGTTACAAGCCACACACCGCTCGTCTCATTTGGTCTTACTGCCACTCTCTTATCGGTTATTCAACTTGTTCCTGAAACTCCTCTGCTAATGGCCGAACGCTTTTGGCCGGGAGCAGGATGGCTGCAAATACTCTTGATTTCAACCTATTCTTACTGGTTGACCGGAATCTTTCTGAAGCCCACTCAAGCAAAAAAGTTTCGACCGGTAATCTGGCTGCTTTTTTCATCGCTTTTCTTTCTACAGCTTGCCTTGGGTTTGGCTGGCCATGAAAAATTCCTGATGACCGGGAAACTCCATTTACCGATTCCTGCATTGATAATCGCCGGCCCGATTTACCGTGGTGATGGCTTTTTCATGCCGATTCTTCTTCTTACAACTTTGTTTCTGGTTGGGCCGGCCTGGTGCAGTCATCTCTGCTATATCGGTGCCTGGGAAGATTTTCTTACCCGGAAAAGCCAAAATCGCCGGCGGGTGCCGCGCACAAATAACCTGATCCGAGCAACAATCTTGCTGCTGGTCATTTTGTCAGCCTATTTCATGAAACGATATGGTCTTGACTCGTTCACAGCAGGAATATCGGCAATCGCTTTCGGCTCTATTGGAATCGGAATCATTCTGCTGATTTCTTCCCGCAACGGTGTAATGAATCACTGTCTAAGCTATTGCCCGATCGGATTTGTCAATGCTTTAGTCGGCAAACTATCGCCTTTTCGCATTAAAATCGGCGCCGCATGCAACGGGTGCATGGCCTGCTCAAGGGTCTGCAAATACGAAGCTCTGGCGATTGAAGACATTAGAAAAAAGCGTGCCGGATTCAATTGCACTCTTTGTGGGGACTGTGTAAGCTCCTGTCGGCAGGGACAGATCAACTATCATCTGCCTTTTGTTTCAACCGGATTCGCGCACAAAGCATTTGTTATTCTGATTATTACCTTGCACAGTCTTTTTCTTGCAGTAGCCAGAATTTAAATCAATCTTTGAATTTATCGATTTGATCGAGCCCGTCGCGTATCTGAAGCGGACCCAGCATTGCCGCTCCAATTTTAGCAGTTATTGCCCCGGCCTTGATTCCTTCAACGATCTTTTTTTTGTTTCCGACGTTTTCAGCAGCAGCAATGGCAAGCCTGTTTATTTGCATAACAGCCGCATCATAACGCCGGTAAAAAAGATCAACCTGTGAATTTCCATGGCAATTTCTGCAAACGGCCTGCATTTTAAGACGGTTCTGACCCCAATTTTCTCTGAAAGAACTTTTTAACGCTGCAAGTTTCCATGAAAGCCGTTCTCCCGGATTGTGGGTGCTATCCATGGAGTTTTTGGCTGTCGGGGCGATATGACAGACGTAACAGTCTGGAAACATCAAATTCTGCTCGGAAGGAACCAGACCAGTGACGTTGAAGTCAGAACGAATGCGCTCAATATTCCAATTGCTGCCATGTTTAGAAGACTTCCAGGTTTCATAAGCCGGCCCAGTTTTACCAAAATGGCAACGACCGCAGGTTTCGGCACTTCGAGCTATTTCCAGAGAATATTCATGGTGGCCATGACATGCGGCGCAGTTGCCACGACTGCCGTCGGTATTGATGCGACCGATACCATGGTTCGGCCATTTATGAGGTTCAGGCTTACCATTGAACATTTTCAGCTCATTGCCATGGCAAAGTGCACAGCTGCTTTCGAATAAAACCGGAGAGTTCGAAGCCAATTCTGCATTTCGAATGGTTTCGTAAGCCAGAGCATGGCTTGAAGAAGCAAATGAAGTGTATTCGCGGGGATGACATTCGGCACAGCGCAAAGGAGTAACCGGCAATTGGACATTGAATCCAAAGTGGCCTTTTTTTGCAGACGGGTCAAATGGCTCGGCGCGATGACACTCATAGCAGCCGACATCATTGCGGGCATGGCTGCTTTTTTCCCAGGTTTCGACCAGCTTTTTCTGCCTCTCATAATGGCAATTCAGGCAGCGGGCCGACTCTTCTGAAGTAACAACATTCGAAGTATAAGTCTCTGCAATCGCCGACAGCGAAAATATGCAAAGAACGAGCGACAGCAGAAGAAAACGCATAAACCCGCCTGAAAAGAGATTTGCCTTAATTTTAACAGGTTGCCGCCATTTGGCAAAGTCTTTTTATAGCAAAGAAATCCACCATCAAATTACAGTAATAAGGTTGCATAACCATTTAAATTTGTGCTTATAACCAAGTTGATTTTGCAAATACTATCTTGTAGGGTAAACGCATCATTCATACTTTTTATTTCTGATAAGGTTGACACATTTTTCAAGATATTCCCTTGTCTGGGGGGAAAGATTCGGTTGTTGAAGTGTTTCCAGGGCGT
>CAZQUE010000165.1:0-4976 GCA_964596185.1 uncultured bacterium
CATAAACATTGTATTTGATCGCATCGACGGTCAACCTGGCAGCCTGAACCGCGAAACTGTTCATCATTGTGTCAAAACCGGCTTTGGTAGCATTAATAGAATCTATTTTATCGGTTTTTTCGGCAATGACTCGCTGATAATACTCGTAAATCGGCGAGCCTTTGTTGTGTTTGCTCTGTTCTTTACGCAGGCGATCGATATCGCTGTCAATGAAAGACTTTTCAAGAGATGCTCCGGCCATGCCGCTGCCAAAATTGACCGGCATTGTTGAGACAAGGCTTGAGATTGCCTTTCCTTTGGCTACCGAGCCGAATAATTTAACCGAAGCCTGATCGGCCCAGCGGCCAAAAGTGCTGTTATAAGCGCGATCAGAAATAATCGATCCGGCAAAACCTGAAATGGCCGCGGCTAATCCGGCACGTTTCAAATCCTTAACCGCGTCTTCTTTGCTGTACATTTCGCCGCGCATCGTATCGATTTCTTTTCTCAGGCGATCGAGTTCGGCAATTTCTTCTTCGCTGAATGGAGTTTCACTGGCATAGCGGGAATTGAGTATTTCATCAATTCGCGCCTCGTTGGCCTCAATCTTTTCAGGATATTTGAAATAATGCTTCGCCCAGGCATTTTTGACTGCACCACCGACCTGACTTGAAACAGCGCGGCCGGCGAATGTTATAACCGCCTGTGAAAGGGCGACTTTGCCGATTGCATGCCCAACGGTCGGGCCAACCATTCCGAAGAGACCGCCGGTCGCAAGGTTGAACGGAGCCATAACCGCCTCGACGGCGGCATTAACCGTCACATCACGCCAGATTTTTGCCTCTTCTTTTTTTACTTCGCGATACTTTGCGTTCATGCGTTTTTCGTAGGCATAAGTCATTGTGCCGGCAAGAGCCGCACCGGTAACTATGCCGCCGATTATCATCGCAACCGGTGAAAGGGGTGCAAGCAGAGCTGTGGCCACGACCACCCCCATTGTCGGCAAAAGCGATTTGCCGATTGTCCAGGCAATTTTTTCCCAGAGGGGCATCTGGCCGGGGGCACTGGTTCCACCTATTAGCTTGAGCCCGTTTTGGACAATTTTGGCATTGAATTCTTTGAATTTCTGCCAGATGTTTTTTGAATGTTCAGCATCAGAAACCGCGTCGGCAACCTGATCTGAGGCATCATTCTGCGTTACCTGAATTGATTCGGAAGAATCAATAGTCTCAGCGATCTGGGCTGCGGCCGGAGTTGAAGAAAAGTCGGCACTGCCGGCATCCATGCCGGTTTGCTGCTGATAAGCGGCCTTGGCGGCAAGGTAAGCATCGAGTTTTTGCTCGATTTCCTGCTGGGGGGCTTGCGATTGAACCGCATTTACATACTCGGAATAAGCTTTTTGATAAGCGGCTGAACTTGCGGCAACCGAAGTGTCCGCGAATACCGGTACAAAGGGTTGTACCAGCAACGAAATCACTAACAGCCAGCTTAGTAGTATTCTTCGAGTCATGTTTTAATTTTAATGATTATTACGAAGTTGTCAACTCTTGGCCGCTTAAACAAAGAGTCTTGATTGACCGCATCAATATCTTGCTTGCCGCAAAACACCTCCTTAAATGCAATTCCCTGCAAATATGCTATAAAAAGCTCGCACAACAAATAATGCTCGAAAATTAAACTTAAAGCAAAAAAGAGGCCGCCCCTTATGGAACAGTCACTTTTCCTGAACTTGTGTTGGAATTATTTTCTGATGTTTGTAACCGGCATTTCAGGATCGCCGTAGAGATTGTAGAGATCGCCGATCCATTCCCATTCGTCAGTATATTTAACGTTAGCGAAACCATATTTCATGGTTTCCATGGTCGCCTTCTGGAAAATTTCACCAATCGTCGACTTCGGCTCAACGTAGGTATAATACATCAGGTGCCAGGCGAATGTGTGGTTGGCAGTGGTCGGACTGGGTTGAATCGCACCGATAGTTGCTGAAACGCCGTAGGCCGAAGAAGTCAACAGATTCTCGCACAGGCCGTTGACTCTTTTTCCTTCAGGGTCGGTCAACTGACCGTTCAGACAGGCTACTGAATAGAAAACCGGGGGAATCGCAGCTTTCATTTCATACCAGTGCTGCTGTCTGCTGCCCCAATAATCAAGGTATCTGGTGGCGAGAAAATCGGTACCGCCGTGGCCGCGGTAAAGCATAACCCCAACGCCACTTGCCAGGTATTTGTAAAAATCTTCCTTGCGCGATGCAAGCCCGCCTCTGCCTACCGATGCCGGGAAAACGACTTTGGGGGTAAGCTTGATTCTGGAATTACTGATAACCGAGTTCAAAATGTTCTGAACACAGCCCTGATATTTGCCGGGAGCCTGCTCTTCGTGAGCAATGAGCATTGGCCGCGTCTGGTAGGTATGAGAGTATTTCCAGCGGCGCAACATTTTTGCAATGACAGTTTCAAGCTCGGCTTCAGTCTCTACCGGCAAACGTCCGATCATGTAACTTGGGAACTTGTTATTACCCTGATTTCGATAAACGAAGTCAGCGTCTTTGCAGTCAATTTTGCCGGTGCGATTCCAGGGGCTTTTATAGCCCTGGCTTGCTAGAATTGAAGTATGGCCAACCAGCAATACGTATTCTGTACCACGGCTGCATTCTTTTTCGATAACCGCGTCGATTTTTTCGACGGAATTGCCTATTTTTTCGAGAATTGCGATCTTGAGATCGGGGTGTTGTTTCTTTTTGAAGTTAATGAAAGGCTGCAAGGTTTTGATGAATTTTTCCGGGGTAATGATCAGGTAGCCGGAATGTTTTCTGACGACTCTTTCTTGGTTGGCATCATTTTTGGGACGGTTGAAACGACGCAGGGTAATTGTCGCTTCCTGCAGAACTTTGATTGCACCTTTGGCAGGAAAATACTGAAAAGGTTGCAGGTTGATAGTCAGGTAGCGATCGTTCCATATTTTTTTAAGAGGGCTAAGTGAGATTCGGCTGTCGGCAAAAACATCATTTTCGCTTTTGTAAGTCTTTGGGTTGATCTGCAGCTTGTTCATGTTGTGCAGATCTGAAAAACTGCGTTGAGAAGGAATCCACCGGCCATAAAGCTCTTTTTCGGACCATTTATAGCTGACATTTTCAAAAATAATTTTTTCATTACCGACAAGTTTTAAAATTTTAGACCAAATCGGCACTTCGGGTTCGCCAATCTGACGGGTATAACCGCAACCAGGGAACTCAACCGAAGTAAAAGTCTGTCTGAGGTGACGGAATTCCCAGATATCATAAGCATTGAAACTGACTTTAATGACTTCCCGGCCATCATCGAACTGCTTGATGTTAACTGCAGGTGCCGCGGGTCTACCGGGACCGACGCGAACCGTTTCGACAAATTTCCATTCCTGGGCCTGGGCTGGCAAGGCAAGAATACTTACGATGACCGTCACCAGTAAGATTGCCCTGAAAAGATGTGGCAAACGCATATTCTGTTTCAATGTTATTACCTCTGAATGGTTTTTAATGAGATTTTAACCAATTTTACTGATTTTTATTGAAACACGCAATTCGCATCAAGGCACTAAATTGGCCGATTAATTTGCAAAGTTGAGTTTTTCCGCAGCACCGTTATAGAATGCGTATCATATAAATTTTCAGCAATGGAGTTACAATGAAACACAGGAACTGCAAATTCTTTTTATGGACGCTTCTATTTGCCATCTTCGTTTTTTGTCAGGTTTCGGCCGCAACGAAAAAAATGGAGACTCTTAACAATGAATCCCTTTCCTTTACCTTCACCACTCCTTATAACCCCAACTATCTCGAAAACCGGTTTGCTGCAGACCTGATTTATCCGGTAACTAATTTCAATCTGGACTTTTCCCTCTCAGTGCCGGAAACCCCGGCAATGAGCAATAAAGAAAAAAACGTCATTGAACTGGAATTTACCAGAGCAGTTTACAAATTTAACAATCACCAGATGTACAATCATTTTGACAAATTTGTCAAAGGGCCATTGGCAAAAGCAGAGAAGGTGTTTTTTGACACCGAAGCTGATCCGTCTAGTAAAACGTCTTTAACGAAACGAAGTGCTGCCCTGAAAACTCTAAATTCAGAATTTGTCAAAGCCGTTACCGGTTTCGAGGAAACGCAATCCTTTAAAAGCCTTTTGCAAAACATCAGATCGAGTATATCAAAGGTGAACCCCAATGCCAGGGTAACTCACAGTTTTATGATCAATGAATTGACTTTGCCACCGAAAAACAGCAATTCTCTCTCAAGCCTGTTTGGGAAGAATACAGATCGTTCCAAAGTTATCGCCCTTTTGCCAAAATTTTCGATGATAACCGACAATGACAAGACGCTATGGGCAAAAATCCCGCAAATTGTTTACATGGATTTCCCCTGCAACTACCTGATAACCCCAAATCAGCCGGAGATCAAAGCCTTGATAAAGGCTCCGCACAATCTCGGCGACATGACTTTCTTCGATGCAAGCTACTCTTTTCCTTATCAATTTTGGCAGGATGAGCGCTCTTCCGATATTTTTGATTCAGAAAAAAAGAAAACTTTTTATGGAATCATTAATGAATGTGCCAAGCTTTACGCAGAAAGACTTTTTGATAAAAGCAAAGCCATTACCAAAGAAGAATTTTTAAAATTGCAGAAAAAGATGAACGATGCAATTGTCTCTCACAAATCATCCTATATCGAAAAAATGAAGAAAAGTCTTTTCGACGCAGCTCCAAACCTCAAAAATACCAAGTCGGCATCGACTTTTGGTCTGGTCGTTGAAAATGAGTTTACTCTTCCGGATTCCAACACTGGTTTTTCGTTGAGGCCGCCTGATGAAATCGATCTCGACGAAGATATCAGCAAATCCGGAATCAAAACAAAAACCGATAAACTTCTCAGTGAGTACAAGGCGCTTCATAACGAATTAAAAAAATATTAGTAACTGTTCACGTGGTTAAAGTTTAACTGGGTCTTGTACTTTTTGGCCAGAAAA
>CAZQUE010000166.1:0-4941 GCA_964596185.1 uncultured bacterium
GGCTCTTTACCATGAGGATTCAGCCTTAACATATGAACAAAGAATGACAGCCCGTCGCTATCTATGTAATCCACATTTTCCAGGTTTAAAATGAATTTGGAAACAGCATTTTTGCGCAAAAGATCAAGTAAATTGCTTCTCTGTTTTGCATTCCACATGTCGAGAGAACCGCGAGCAATTATTTCGACCAGAAATCCATCAGGGGTTCGATGATTTTTCAGCTCGAAAGTTGTTTTATTGCTGTCGGCTGATGAAGAATTTTGTAGAGTGCTGTTATCTGGAGTTATGAACCCTTCTGGTAGTTTGTTGCTTATGGTAAGCAGAATTTCATTGCCCTGATTGTTGTAGATAAGCTGATCGGAATACTTTAGAAGCAAAGGAATGCCCCGCCCACGAACTTTAAGTTGATCAATTTGCGTTATATCAAGGGAATTAAGGGTCTGAAGTGCCTTCTTTATCATGGTGTCGAAGTTGAAGCCCTTTCCTGAATCAATTATTTGAATGCGGGCTTCGTTTCGTCTGAATACCGAAACGATTTTCACTGAACCGTTGCTGTCATTCCTGCAGCCATGCTCAACAGCGTTAGCAAGTGCTTCAGAAAAACACAACAGGCATCGGTTTGAGAAATCTTCGCATAGACCAAGATCTTGAAGGGCATGTTTAAGTTCTGAGCTGAGGCAGTCAAATTTTTGTCTGTCATTTGCTGCAACAGTTTGATTTATGATGTATTTTTTATCTTGAAAGGCACCCAGATAAGAGCCGCGTCTTTTAATGAAATCCTGAACTTGAGCTTGAATTTGCTTGCCGCAGGAAGTGTTTTGCAGATTGCCAATAATTTCATCTATTAGCTTGACCTCCTGATTCAGCAATTCAATATTGGCAAGTGGAGAATCTGAAATTCGAGTCTCGAGAATTGCTTTTCGTTCTGAAAGAATTTTGGCGGCAGTTGCAAATTGTCCTTTTTCAAGCTCTAAATAAGCTAATTGTCTTGCTTTATGGCACTTGGCAAGAACAATTCTATCGATTGCTTCTTCGTCTGCTTCCATATTTTTATGGTCATTGATTAACTTTATAGAAGCCACAGCGTTGGTTCGAGTAGTTTTAAAATCGTTGACTATTTCCTTATAAACGGCATTTATTTTAAACAAATTTTGCAAATCTGTTTCTGAAGTGGCCAGAGTTTTTAAGCGAAAAACCAGTTCATAGTCGAGTTCAGGAGCCAGATCTCCCACAGACCAGGTAATCTTACCGTCTTTTAGCGAGCTTGGGAAAAGGCTTAGGTCTTCGCAAAGCTTAACGTTTTTCGCAAGCTCGATGCTGATGCGACAGTTTTGTGCAGCCAGATCAAGCACTTCTCCAAATTCGCAGCGAAATGCATTTGATACATCTTCAGGTTTCTGGATAAAGTAAAAGTTTCCACCGGATTTAGCTGCAATATCTGTCAGCAGGCGTTCGTTAAAACCGTTGCCAAAGCCGAAAGTGCTGGTAGTGATTCCTTTTGCGCAAAATGATTCACCGATTTTCACCAGAGCCTCCGGGTCAGTTACACCGCAGTTAGCCTGACCATCAGTTAAAAGGAATACGCGGTTGATGTGTGCTGGGTCGAGGTTTGCCTCGATTTGATCGAGTCCCTCGAGCCATCCTCCTGAAAGGTTGGTTGAACCGCCCGCAGAAATCGATTTTGCTTTTCCGGTAATCAGATTTTTTTCGGTAAGAAACCCAATTTCACTGACGATGTCGACCTGGTTGTCGAAACTAATTATTGCGAGCCGGTCACGACGGGTAAGGGAATGAATGATTTCACAGATCGCGTTTCTGGTTTGCGTAAGCTTATCTCCACTCATTGAGCCGCTACGATCGATAACCAGCGCCATTGAAATAGGAGTGCGCTGACTGGAAACATTTTCATCCGATGAAGGCAAAGAGAAAGTGGTTAAAACATGAAACTGGGATTCTGTTCCCACGGGAATCGCCTTGAACTCAGGCTTGAATGTGAACTTCATATTAGCCTCCTGGAATTTATTGGGCCTCTACATTCATAGTTCCGGAAAAAGCAAAAAATTTTCACATTTTTCAAAATTTATGCTGACGATTGAATGAGGTTCTGTATAGATTCCTTGCAAAAATCAATACTTGATTTTATTGATGCGGAAATTGCCGCTGGTCGGTCGGTTTATGTGCACTGCTGGGGTGGGTTGGGGCGCCTCGCCGCAAAGTGAAGAGCAATACTAAAATTGACTTAAAAATAGTCAGCAGAGAAAAAAATTAAAAATTTCCGGAATATAGATTTGTGAGTGGATAAAAATTCGCTGAAATAATATTCTTAAGGAGGTCATTTATGTGGATATGTCTTAACGATGCTTTCATTTCTGTGGTCGCGAAGGGTGAGGATTCGAATAAGCTCTGTGTCAGAGCTCGCAGACGCAGTCATTTGCAGGTTCTTTTCCCCGATGCAGAGATTATCGAAGGGGCGGGGACCGACTACGCTTATCGTATCTTTGTCGACCGGAAGGAAGTGGCCAGAGTTATCGGTAGAAGGCTTGCCGACATTTCTTACGACAACTTCAAGGATAGTGTGGGGAACTATGACTTGAAGCGTGCCTATGGTAAGGTATGGATGATCATGTCAGAGCTTCAGGACGACTGATCTGCCTTGCCGCCCATGGCTTTGTTGTAAGCCATGGGTATTTAAAAAGAGGAGACAGTGAATATGCGTGGACCAATGATGGATTTTTTGGTTGATTGCTGTGCCAGAGCGAATTGGGTGGGTTATGGCAGAGGGTATGAGCTGATTTGTGAGTTTCTCGATTCTCATCATGCGCATATGCTTTCAAACGATGATCTAAGAGACTTTATCGCCGGGAAAATCCAGGCCGATATCGATGTCAAAATGCCGGAAAGATGTTCTGCTGACGAGTTGGCGTCCATGCATGCGGGCACAACAGAAGAGAAACTCTCTCTTCTCTGCGAATTCATCGATAGTATGAATCTGAATCAGTCGGTCATGGGCTTTCTTGAAGATATGGTTGAATCCCATCAATCCGACTGGTAAACTGAACATCCTGTTTGGCCAAAATGATTATTCAAGTATTTCTAAGAGCTTGAGTTCCCTATTGTTTTTATTTTAAAAAAGGATAAAGCCAATGAAAGATCTTCACTTAGAAAGGAAAAAATGCAACGATAGCGTTGATTTCCTGGTGATAGTTATTCTGAATGAATTTATTTGGAGAGAAGAAGATTATCGTTCTTTCAAGAAGGAATTTCAAAATGCTATTGACAATTCAGAGAAGAATGTATTGGTAAATTGTTTATTACTTGGATGTATAGAAGATTATTTGGATGGCCTATTTGTATGGTTCACAAAAAACCTTAGGGCTAAGGGGGGCGAAGTTTTTTTGGTTTTGCCAGAAAATGCAATGAGCTATTACAAGCTGTGTAATTTTGATTCATTTTTTAAGTGCTATTCCACTGTTGAAGAAGCAGAGAATGCCATTTTTGCCTTCAATTCTCAAAAATAGGCTCTCCGAAAATATAGTTTGACGAACAAATGCGCCGACGAAATAATTGATAGCTTGTTTAAATTTGTCGCAAAAGAGTAAAAATGCGATGCATTCAGAGTCAGACTTCCATGGTAAGATAGAATCACTGAAAACAATAGTTTTTATGGTTATAAGCATAAAAGGGTTGCGAAAATGCGTAGAGTTTTGTAATATAACCATAAATTGATTCTATGAGTGGATGTAATGATAAAAAGAGAGCTCTATATTGATCAACTGAGAAACTTTATTGACAAGCCAGTTATAAAGGCTTTAACAGGCGTCAGACGAAGTGGCAAATCTTCCATTTTGATGCTGCTGCGAAACGAGTTGCTGAGTCGGGGAATTCCTGACCCAAAAATCATATACATCAATTTTGAGAGTTTGACCTATTCCGAAATCACTGATGCCATGTCTTTTTATAAATACATCAAGAGCAAAATTGCCGACGATGAAAGATATTACCTGCTTTTTGATGAGATTCAGGAGGTCGCAGACTGGGAAAAGGCAATAAACTCATTTCTCGTTGATTTCAATGTTGATATATACATCACCGGATCTAACTCAAGGCTCTTGTCTTCAGAATTATCGACCCTGATAGCAGGTCGTTATGTGGAAATAAACGTTAAGACTCTTTCTTTTTCAGAATACCTTGTTTTTCAAAAATATCGAGATGGCATTGAGAACTCTGAAATCAACTATTTTCGACAACTATATGATTTTATCAGGCTTGGCGGTTTTCCGGCTATTCATGTTGCAGGATATAATTTTGACGATGCCTGTAGAATAATCAGTGATATTTACGCTTCAGCGCTTCTCAGGGATACCATCCAGCGTTTCAGGATCAGAAACATTGAATTACTGGAAAGAATCGTCAAATTCATATTTGATAATATCGGAAACTGCTTTTCTGCCAACAAGGTTGCAGATTATTTTAAGAGTCAGCATCGACGTGTAGACCTGAATACTGTTTACAACTATCTTTCTGCTCTTGAAAGCAGTTTTATCATTAAACGAGTGCAACGTTTTGACGTAAAAGGGAAAGAAATTCTCAAAACCAACGAGAAATTCTATATAGCTGATCATTCAATAAAATACTCATTATTGGGTTATAAAGATCGGGATATCTCTGGAATCATTGAAAATATTGTCTTTCACGAGTTGGAACGTCGCGGTTATCGCGTATATATCGGCAAACTTGACGATAAAGAAATTGATTTTGTTGCCGAGAAAAAGGAAGAGCGAATATACGTGCAGGTTGCATATAAATTATCTGCAGACACAACGATATCAAGAGAATTTGCCCCATTGCTTTCGATAAATGATCATTTTCCCAAATATGTTGTTACCATGGAAGAATTCTGGAAGGACAATGTAGATGGTGTCATACATAAAAATCTTGCCG
>CAZQUE010000167.1:0-4862 GCA_964596185.1 uncultured bacterium
CTCAAAAACACTTTTCTGAACCGAAACGGCATAATTTTTCAGCATCTTGTAAAGCTTGCGCCGTCTTTTGTCAGAAGGCGTGTCGTAGCAGATAATGTAGAACATGCCTTTCATTTTATCGTCACCGCCTGATAAAAAGGCTTCTCATCTAAAACCACCGCTTTATACTGATATGCCTGGCGGATAATCAGATCCTTTATCTGGAATAGTTTTTGCGAAACCGGATCAGTCAGCCTGGCCCGCAGCCTCGCCTGAATCTCGCTTACCAGCAAAGCGATTGCTTCTTCACGAATTCTCGTGCCAAGGCGACTGTCGTTGAAAAAATCACGGGGCTGAACTCTTACCAGATTAACCAGCCTTACCACCACCGTGTCAATGACCGGGACCCGGAATTCTTCGATCAGATCAAGTGCCAGAGACGGTCGTCGATCCTGGGTTGCATGAAGATTAGCCATCATCGGATCAAGCCCAACCTGTTCAATTGCTGCAAGAACCATTTTCAGCAAGAGCATGTAGCCAAAACTCAGCATCGCATTTACCGGATCTTTTGGCGGTCGGCGATTACGGTCATTAAAGCCGAGGTCTTGTTTTAGCAGGTGTTTCAAAGCAGCAAAATATTCTTTGGCGGCATTGCCTTCGATTCCTAATAGCTCGTCGGTTGAGCCTGCCACCGGAATCATTTCCGTGGCCGATTTCAGCTTCCAGATTGCCGCTGAAACTTCTTCGCCGGCTGGTCGATTGCGCTTGATAAGAAAATTTCTCGCGTTGTTCAATTTGCCTTGCAAAAAGGCGCCAGCGGTTCGCAGGCGAAATTCCTGGTCAAGGCTTTTTTGATATTGACTGATGCGGCATTTGATCGCCGCCGGGTTGAAATTGTCAAGTCGATATTTGAAGCGACCGCTTAAGGTAAGAAAAATCACGTCGATACCGTTTCGCAGAAGTTTTCCAAGAGCTGCTGAGGTTATTTCAATGCTTCCGAAGCAAATTACCTGAGTCAGCCTGAAAAAAGGCACATCTTCAATAATCTTATCTTCACGACTTCTCACTACAAGTCTTTCGCCAACTCTGGTCAGCCGGCTGCCCTGGGCTGAAACATAAATGGCTCCGGTTTCCATCAGGTATTTTCCTCACCGGTATCATTTGCATCGCTTATTCGGCGGTAGCTGCCGATGCTTGTGGTGATCTCATTACAGCCATTGTCGTCGAAAATCTGATTGATTCTGCGCTTGAGAATCTGCAGGCGCTGATTTGCTCTTGCAATTTCTTCTCTGAGGCTGCGGTATTCGCGCATGAGCTTATCTATTGCCGCGCTTGGCCCGGCAATCAATTCGCGGGTAGAAATTGCCACAGGCTGATTAACAGGGTTTATCAGAATTTTCTTTGAACCTGGGAATATGCCGGCATGGACAACCGGCGAGGCATAGCAACCTTCTGGCAAACGAAACTGGCAATTGCAGGCTACCCGGCTGACGATTTCCGCCAGGTTTTTTCTAACTTTGCCGCAGCTCATGGTAGTCGGCGGCACCGCGCGAATCTCGGCATTCAACCCGTCGGGATCATATCCCTCAAGCTGGTTGAGAACCTGGTGAAGAAAAATTTTTCCGGCTTCACCCAGAGCCGAAAAGATGTAGATGAATACATGGCGGCTCCTGGGGGAAATTGCGCCGGCTTTAACCGCTGTGGTGAAAACTTCGCAAAGAGGCGGGCACCAGGCGAGAATCTGCTCAATTTCGGGCGGGAATCTTTCCGGTAGCGGGATTCTAATGCTCAAATCAAATGCTGGCTCAGGTGTGTCGTTGTTGCTGGGCTCAGCAGGAATTCTTTCCTGCTTTTCACTTCTAATGGTTGTGGCTATTACTCGGCCCGTAAGAGTTACCCGCCCAAGAATTTCTTCAAACTCGCTTTTTGAGACAGGCTGATAGCTTTGCAATGCTTCGGCCTGAAACGGCCATGGCTTGAAGCCTTGTTCATCGACAAATAAGGAGCGTTGGCCCGATGCTTTATGGATGCCAAGCGGCAGTTTGACCAGGTTGCCGAGGCCATCTATTTCTACCTGGTCCTGTTTCGGGAAAATTTCGATCTGGATTTCGGGCGGCAGTCGACTGATTTTTTCTTTCAGCCAGTTGCCGAGTTGCCGCCAGTAGCGGGCGGGCACGGCGAAGTCAGAAATCGCCCAGAGATGCAGACCCTTGAAACCGGAGAACTCAACGAGAAAGCGCAGACCAATCTCTGCGCCGGCGTCGATTAAATGCGTTGCTGTTTGCAACAGAAGTCTTCTTATGTTTTGTCGTTGCTTTTGCTCGGATTTAAACTGATCTAGAAAAGGCTTGGCAACATCGATGTCGATAGCCATCAGGCTGCAGCTGTTATCTTTTCTGACCAGATAAATTCCCAGGGTCGTGTCGCCTGCGAGATGGGATTTTATATGATTAGCCTGTAATTCTTCGTAAACGGGAACATATCCGAAGCGATTTTTCTTGAAAGCAGTCTGTCGGGCGTGGACACCTTCGCGACCGGTAAAAAGATTGAGAAAACGATTAATGAAAATAGTGTCGGTGCTGATATGTGCCTGAATAATCTGCAGTTCTTCCTGCGCGATTTCAAGGTCGGAACGCGCTCTTTGCAGGCGTTTGCAGATCGGCGCGAGCCGGGCTTTCAATTCTTGTAAGCCCGAATTGTCGGGAAACTTTGTAATTGCCCGTTCGCAAATCTCCATGGCAATCGTTGCCTTACCGGCAAGTTCGTGGCAGTCGGCACAGCAAATGCTGGCTTCGGGCCAGTCTGGGAAGGCTTCGAGCATCTGCAGTGATTTTTCCCGCGCTTCTTCAATCAGGCCACATTCCTGAAGAAAGCCGACATGCAGCCTGAATATTTCTGGTCGCTCGGGCCATGCGGTTTCGAGGTCTTCAAACATTGCCAAAGCTTTGGATATTTCGCCGGTCTGCCCGTGTATTCTTGCATTAAGCTCAATAGACTGGGGATCGGGTTCATCCGAGGTCACCGGGTTGTGAAGCAGCTTTTTGGCTTTTTCATAGTTTTGCTGGAATATCAGGGTTCTGATTTCCTGCAGGTCTTTTTCATTCATAGATCAGGTCAAGCCTTTTGGATATCTACTGCTCTAATGCTTTGGCGGTTTTTCTTGGCATCGAAAGAAGTAGTTGTTTTGAACGAAACGACAGCGCCGTCAGATCTATTTTCTTGAGGAATATCAGAAGCTTTGACATAGATATTTTCATCAAAATCGGAGCACTTGATAAAAGCAAAATGGCTTGAAGGGTTTTTCATCAGTAAAGTGCCCGTATAAATTCTGTTCGGCTCACTGGTTTTGTTGAGGGGGGTGAGGGTGAGGGAGCCTTTCCAGAGCCTTCGACAGCTAGCCAGCAAGGTTTTTGCATCGCTGCGTTCTGCGGTGGCATTCAATCTGTTCAGCATTTCGCTTAAGCTTTCGGGGATGCTCCAGTTTTGTTCTTCCCGAACCCTTGCTGCCAGGCACAAATGGGCCGCGGCGCCGTCGCGATCACCCTTTGCCAGAAGGATTCTTCCCATGAGCTGGAAAAGATTGACCTTGGTTTTGAGCTCCCCCCTTGCTTCGGCAGCTAATGAAGCCTGTTCCCATGACTGATCTACAACGCCTTCGTCGAAAAGGATTCTGGCAAGATCGCAGTGTATATACCATGGCACGGTTTTGTTGCTGATAAGTTGCAGAAGCTCGGTTGCGGCCTGTTTGTTTTGGCCGGTTTCAGCAAGGCAGAGAGCGGCCTTGCGGGAAAACTCTATTAGATAAGGAAAATCGTTTTTTGCTTCAATGCAAACCTGTCGGCATTCGCTGAAATTTCCGGTTTCGAAAAGAGCGTTTACGCATGCATAATACCAGCGTTCGCGCCAGGACATGATTTTTTTGCCGCCATATTCGCGGGCACATTTTTCAAGACTGTTTTTATCGAGTTGTTCGAGAAACTGCAGGGTTTTTTCATGCTGGTTGATGGCTTTGGCAGCGTCGGTTGCCGCAAAAACGCAGATTTTTTCCAGCAGACTGTCGGGTTTTAAATCAAGTATCTTGGTTGCGGTTTCAATTATTCGTTCGAAATTCTTCTTGCCCTTGGCGGGGCTGAGCTCGAAATCATAGAGCATCCAGGCGTGTTGATCATTGATAGCGCGATTGTCGGGAAAAAGTTCAACGCATTCATACAAGAACTGCCAGGCTTGCTCGTTTTTACCCTGTTGGCGCAAATCTGCAAGAATGGATACTGCGATTTCAGGATTTTTGTCACCTTCCCATTCTGCAAGCAAAGACTCAAGATTTTGTGTGGGGTTGTTTTCCATGGCCGGTTTCTCCAGGTTAGATTTTAGAAAATGTCAAAATACAAGTAAGTTGCAGATGGGCAATTCATTCAAAAAAAGAATTTTTCATCGTCAACCTCAGCAGGTATTCGCAAACCCGCATTTTTTCGTCGAGGTTGACGATGGCGCTTTCGCTGATTAATCGCGGATTCTGAAATTTGCGAGGTAATTTTGCCGCAGCGATTGCTGAAAATTCAGCACAGGTTGACGATGAAGCCCCGGCATAGTAAGATTAAATCAGGCTCCCACGGGGCCGCTGTTCTATGAAACTCCCCACCAGATCGGGGATTGAAACTTTAGCTCGGTTTCGAGTTGTCTTGCAAAATCAACGGTGTTCTATGAAACTCCCCACCAGATCGGGGATTGAAACTTCAATGTTTACCTCGTAAATTTTATAAGTAAATCGTCCGTTCTATGAAACTCCCCACCAGATCGGGGATTGAAACGTTGTCTTACCTGATGAACTCAGGCCGAAGTCTTTGGTGTTCTATGAAACTCCCCACCAGATCGGGGATTGAAAC
>CAZQUE010000168.1:0-4600 GCA_964596185.1 uncultured bacterium
TTTGTTATGACCTTTCCGTATGGTTATCACACAAAATCTATTGCCAGCAAAAATATCACAATGAAAAAGGCAATTAAAAGTATTTATGAGCTTGGAATCGTTGAAGAGAAAACAACATTGGGCAACAAAATTCGACTTTATGACCTTGAGCGAACTCTCTGCGACATTGTTAAAGGCAATAACAATTGTGACATTCAGATCGTAAACCAGGCGATGAAAAAATATGCGGCGTTCAAGGGAAAAAATATTTCCCGATTGCTTCAATATGCTGAACAGTTACGAGTAAAGCCTAAAATACTCGTTTACATGGAGATACTTCTGTGAAAACAAAGAACCCGATGCAGTTAAAAGCTATCATTAAAAAGAAAGCTGCTGAAAAACAAATACCAGAGCAACTTGTTTTACAGAATTACATGCACGAGCGCCTTCTGGAGCGAATAACTTTAACGAAATACAGAAACAATTTCGTTCTAAAAGGTGGATTTTTGATCGGCGCAATCGTTGGGCTGGACACAAGAACGACAATGGATCTGGATGCGACTATCAAAGGCCTTGAATTAACGCATAACAACATAAGGCTTGTTTTTGAAGAGTGATGCTCAAGGGAGTTAAGAATGGCATATTATGGGAACGGACGATTATATTCGAAGAATATGAGACCAGATCATAAAAGAGCCAGGCTTTTACTTATGCTTGCCGCCAAAAGCCTCTTAAAAAGAGATCCGCAAAGACTGCCCGAGGTCAGCGTTATCCTTGATCTGCGAACTCCTGAATTATGGTTTCCGATTAATGGCATGTATGGCGGCTTCAGTCTTCGCTTCAATTTGTCTGACCAGCCCGCTCTGATCGCCGCAAGCTGGTGCCGTGTCGTAGGCGGTTCAGGGGAAAAGCACCTGATTACAGCCGAAGCAATAACTTTGATTGACAGCGGCTTTGTATGATATAAATTCCAGAAGAGTTTAAACGGAGAGGATTAAAATATGATTGGCGCAATAGCAGGTGACATGATTGGATCTGTTTATGAGCATAAAAACGTAAAAAGCAAAGATTTCCCTTTATTCAGCCCTGGAAGCTGCATTACCGACGACTCGGTCTTAACCCTGGCAATTGCCGACTGCATAATGAACGGTCATTCCTGTCACGACAATCTGCTGAAATACTATCACGCATACCCAAATTTCGGATATGGCGGCAAGTTTCACGTTTGGGCCAACAGTAAAAATCCAAAGCCATATAACAGCTATGGCAATGGATCAGCAATGCGCATAAGCCCGGTTGGTTTTGCCTTCTCCAGTCTTGAAGAGGTTCTTGAAAAAGCACGAGAATTTTCGAGTGTCACGCACAATCACCCAGAGGGAATAAAAGGCGCCCAGGCGACTGCCTCAGCCATCTTTCTTGCCCGAAATGGCAAGGCAAAAGCTGAAATTAAACAATTTATTGAAAGCACTTTCAATTATGATTTGAGCAGGCACATTGATGAAATACGCCCGGATTACAGCTTTGACGTTACCTGTCAGGGAAGCGTTCCTCAGGCAATCAGAGCCTTTCTCGACTCAACTGATTATGAAGATGCGGTCAGATGTGCAATATCAATTGGCGGCGACTCAGACACCATCGCCTGCATCGCCGGAGGCATTGCCCAGGCATTTTATGGCCCGATACCCAGGCATATCGAAGAAAAGGTTTATGAAATTCTTAATGAAGAACTGAGCAACATCGCCAGAACTTTCATGCAGAAATACTGCCTTTGAAATTTCACCACCGTTCGCGACCACAGAAATGAAAGCATCGTTAAGACATATCCACATAAATGACCTCCTTAAGAATATTATTTCAGCGAATTTTTATCCACTCACAAATCTATATTCCGGAAATTTTTAATTTTTTTTCGTCTCTGCATGTTTTAAAAATCGAATCAGAAAATTTTGCACCACAATTGAAAAATTCCCAAGAATTTCCGGAACAATAATCTATGAACAAAACTTTTTCTTCGGGAGGGCTCAAATGATTGATCCGCGAATTTATGCCAGAACTTTTTCCAGACTGCACAGGCTTCATAAGGCCTCAAATGAGAGGGCTGCATCCTTTATATTTTTCACACCCAGAGGAATAAACTTCTTGTCATTGCCAAAAATGGAAACCAACGCCCTCGAAGAACTGAAATCTTTCTACCGCAGGGCTTCAGATTCTCTGAAAATTTCAGCCTCTGAAAGTGAAACTCGAGATTTAAAAAAATCTTTAAAACAAGAAGAGACCAGATTACTCGGAATCCTGATATCTATAAAGACCGACATTGTCAACGAAGGCGAAGAGCTGATCAAGCCTTATCTGCCCTCAGAGATTCAGGTCGAGTCAATTGAAGATCTTCTCAACGAAAGCACTGGCCCGAATTATGCTGAAATAAGAAAATTACGCCTGCGAAACCTGAAGTTTTCAGAACTGCAAAAATTTCAAAAGCAGTATTTCGAAGCCAATCAATCAGATTGTTTTGATGCCAGCCGTTACTATGATGACCTGGTTACCAATCTGGCCAAAGCGTTGACCGACAACAGCTTTCTAGCCTCTGTAAGCACTGAAACCAAAAGAACAATTAAAAGAGAAATCGTTACCTTTAGAAAGCTGGCAAAACTATATACCAGGCATTCAACTTTTCTTCAGGACAACACCACCATGCTTGATATCATGGTTGGTTCCCATGATTTTCTCAAACGCGAACTCGCGATCCTGGCCAATCTCAAGACCTCTGTTTTTTGCTTTTAATGGCAACAGGATCAATCATCTGTCGATGAAGGGAAAAAGGGGGCAATACCAACTATCTTAAAGCCTTTTTGAGGCAAAATTATCCATGCAAGGCTTTGACTATTTTTAAGGAAATTTAAAAATGGTCTTGACTATTTTGAAATTTAATGCAAAATAGTCAATCCTAGGCGCAACAATATTGCCCCAGGACTGGCCTGGTTCTGTGAAAAATACAATTTACACGGAATCCAGATTGTTAAAGATCTTAAAAGAGAGCAGTCTTGCGAACAAATAGAGATCCGCAATGCCGAAAGCTTTCTTAAAAAACTTTTTATCTAAAGCCTGACAGGTTGTTTCAATTCTCAAATGCATGCAGGAAAACAAACCCATAGACCCCTTGCTGGTGAAATTATTATTCATCTGGTAAAACAATTATTTTGCGCCATTTAATTGGTAAAACAATTACAAAGAGCTGCGATGTAAAAAATATCATTGATCTTACCATGGACTTATCTCGATCGGGGAAGCATTACGTATATTCCGATGATTTGTTTTCAAACTATTGCAAAGGTCAACAAAATCACTATTACTTCTATCAAGCCATTCACCCCAAACACTTCTTCTAGAATAAGACTCAAACTGGTCAAGATTACAAAAGAACTTCCCACTGTTAAAGATATAATGTAAGATCGGACAAAGGGACACAGACAATGTGCTGGCATCGACAAACGCAACCTCACCTTCACGAATGCGATAATCCCTACCCTGGATGAATTCATCCAATAAAATCGGGATAATTTCATCCGATACATCCTTGATGCGCGCATGGAGTACTTCATGGTTCCACCGCAAGCTCAATTGATCTGAGTAATCAGTCGTGCCAAACACAACCTGAGAAGCATTAAAATCCCCTAGGAAACAGTTAGCAAAACATTTAAGACAATAGGCGAGATACTCATTAAATTCAATGCCAGTGCTCAAATCTGAAGCATCGTAGCAAAAGACACTTCCATCGGCCAGTAATACCGCAAAGGGTGAAAGCATAATATCAAAAATGGAATCCTGCAGCATTAAGTACTCTGGAAACCTTGGATAAGATTCTTCTTTCTGAAAACATTTTAGGCCATAAAGAATTTTCTTAATGCCACCAAATTCCTGGCAGAAAAACTTCGCCAACCATGGCAGTCGATAAAAAAACCATGGCATTTTGCTGACATAAGGCAAAAATGGATCAAACTCCAATGTTATGGCAGGGCAATCGAGATAAGGCTCCAGCGAAAAATATCTAGAAATAAATTCCTTACAGACGGTACCGCAACTAGAGTAAAAACAATTGAATGCTCCAAGCTCATCATCTGTGTTGCTTCCAAAATATCCAAAATCCCCAGGGCTAAAAGTTACGCGATAAAGTCGGCCTTCATGAAGAAAATCAATACAAGAATATTCTCCGCTATAGTAATCTTCGATATATAATTCTTGTTTTTGTCCAACAATCTCGAATTCATTGAGATGCATAATCGTCTCCTGCAAATGAATTTTCCCTCATTGCCCCATACTTTTTATATTCCGGAATTTTTTTATTTTTTTTTAATTTTTCAGAAAAGCGGTTTGATTTTTTTAAAACCCTCTCTTGAAGAGCATTGACGCAAATCGTTGCCTGTCTGTGAATTAATTGCTAATATGAGAAAAAATGAAAGCAAGAGGATCGACTTATGACCTGGCTTAATGACCTCACGGGAATTGAAGATGAAAATCATGAAAGCATTCATGCCTATTTAAAACTTGACGGCGAAAAGCTGACGTCAAAGAAAAATGGCAGAACCTTTGTTTGCGGCAGGCTTGAAACCCCATCGCTCGTCGA
>CAZQUE010000169.1:0-4518 GCA_964596185.1 uncultured bacterium
CAAACGATGTATTCGAAGAACCTGTTTTTACTTTTCCAGGCGCAAGAAGCGATCTGTGGGCGGTAACAATTAGTGCAATGAGAAATCTCGAAGGCTCTTTTCCAGAGAAGGCTATTACTGGTATTGAAAGAACTTTTAGGGTCATTTCTTTTGATTTTGATTTTATGAATAAAGAATATAGTTATAATTCCGGATTCGGCTCGAATACAATTGTCTTGGAAGCCGCTTTCGGCAATGCACCCGTAAAATCTACCGATTTTTCCTTTGAATGGTCTACCAAAATTCTTGATGAAAATCCTGAAAGAAATGGAAATACATTTAAGTTCCTATCCGAAAAGGATGGGCAATATCAAGTAAGCCTTAATTCATATCTCAATTTTGATAGCAATGATAAGGTTTCGTTAGGCGAAAACAAATATGATATCTGGTCAATTCCTATTGATTCGTTGATATTTGGGGAAGTTGACCCATCAAGTTTTACCATCAATGTTGGAAAGACTCAAAAATTAGTTTGCAAGGTTTGGACAAATGATAATTCTAATCCCGCAGGCTTATTGCCTCAAACCCTAACCGTTCTGAATGGTGCTTATGATTTAATCATTTCAAACGTTTCTTGGACTGAGAATGCCAGTTCATCGAAACAAGTGGTTGAGGCTGCAACTTATGATTTCTTTGGAATGAGCCCTGGTGTTAAGAAAGGTGCGGCAACTGTTCATTTTTCCATCTTGGAAGTTATCGGTGATCAGAAAAAAAATGTTAAAGAGGATTGGCAGAAAGAATTTGAATTTATTGCCAATGTTAATGCCCTTGAGGTTGAAATTCTTGCCAATGGTTTACCGATTATTGATCAAGATTTTTATCAGGGTCAGAAGATCAAACTTACGTATAAGTTGCCATCAACTGATCAACACATGGACGGCAGAGGTGTCAAATGGTCTTTTGACGGAGATTTGCCGCTAAGCAAAATTGAGACCCAATCAGATGAACCCTCCAACCAAAACTATCTTCTCTATTCTTATAAACTTCTCCCTCTAAAAGAAGAAGAACTAGAACAACAGGAACTTGAAATTTTCCTGTTTGATTATAATCCTGATAAAAACGCTGTAGTTGGAACCTTTTCATATTCAATTTTTAATGAGCAACCACGGGTAAAGAGCTTTGTTATTCCTTACTCAAAAGTTTCAGTTGACGGGTTTAAACCTGAGAATTCTTTGGACGACATTCAAATCTTTGAGCCAGAGCCAGCTACATGGGCCATTGGGTTCCCATTTACTCCCTCTCCAATTGCGGCTTTTGAAGCACAGGCCGCTTTCAAAAATGAAACTTCCGAATGGTATATTGTCGGAGGGTTTCAACTGATAAGAATTGAGGCTATCAGAAGCTTTATTGGTCCAGAAAACAATGTCCGAAAGCAATTTTTGAAAACCATAAACGAATCAGAAGCGTTTTCAAATGAGGCAGAATTCTGGTTAGACAGTTGTTATCCTGCACAATCGAGTTACTTTAATAGAAATATTCGTCCTCACGACAAAACAGCTTTTTTTCAAATTATTCAAGATGACCCCAAATTGCCATTAGCAAAGAAAATGAGTTTTGATGGCATTTCTTTTCAGGCTGCAACCTTCACTGCTGAAATGACTTTTCAAACTTTTCTCTTTGCAAAGCCTTATGACAATGATTATTCATATAAGTCTTTCATTGTTCCCCTGCATGTTTATGAATCTAGCTGGAAAACAACCGCATTATATGACGCAGAAGTTGACAAGTGGTCGAAGGTCGATGGGCAAGTGCACAGGTTCAAAAAAATTGATATGCCAATTCTGGAGTGGAAAAATTTGGCGATTGGGAAAGGAACAGGCGCAGGGAGTGATCTATCACCTAAATGGAGGGATTTAAAGGAATGAAAAAGGCAGCAGCAAGAAAAGTTCTTCTAATTTTATTTGCTATTTTTGGATTTATGATTCCGTCTTATTCAGCAAACTTGAAACTGGAAATTACTGCAAGTCTTTTAAAAGATAGTAATATAAGGAATTTAAACGTTGATTTTAAATTAAGCTCCGCTACGGAGATCTTGCTTAAGCCTTTTTCATATGGCTTGATTCAAACTTCTGGATGGCTAGTTTCAGCATTAGCCTTAGAGCCAAACAATACATTACATTTTTGTGTTGATGAAAAAGGGGTTTTATACCCAAATAATTTGATGTATTTAAGAGTGAAAAAAGCGAAAGAGCTTCCTATATATTCAGACCCCAAGTTAAATCTTCCTCAGAATCTAAAAATTCCTTTGAGCCCAGACAAACGCGGCAAGAGATTTTTCAGATTTTGCCTGGTCAACGTGAAGAACGAAGGCTATGTCGTTTCCAATTTATTTAGCTTCCAGTTGAATTCCGATTACGAAATTTGTGATGCAAAAAATATTACTTGGTCGGAAATGCCTAAAGTTGCCCAGAAATCATTGGAAGAACTCATTATAAAAAAAGCCGAAGAGCTTAAGGAGACTTTTACCCCTGAAATGATCATCAACCAGATAAACCAGTGGTAGAATTTACAGCCTCAATCATGGCTTGCACCGACCCGATTCAGATTTTTCCGAAGGTTTTTTTGTTTTTGGAAATTCCCACGAAAGTGTGGATTTAATATAAAAACCCTGTTAAATCAAAAGATCAGAAAAAGGTTAAAAGATCTGAGTTAAACAAATTCATAATTCTTTTAAGACGCAAAGATGATTTTCATTTTGTCTCCTTATCTCAGTTTGAAGATGGAGCACTGATTTCGGGAAAAATTGCAATATCATCTTCATTGCCGAAGCAGCAATGCAGGTAAGCCCAAGAGAGCTTTCATGGCTTATCGATGGTCTGGAAATCAATCAAGCCAAAGCTCATCGTCATTTAAACTATTCAAAAAGTTATTGAAACTGCTTTGAAAGCTTGAGCCGGCCGGTGTGACCGCAAAGTTATGCTTCCTGTCCAAGGTGTTAAGGATGAAGAAATTTGAGCCGCCGTTCAGGCGGTTTTTTCTTTGCGGCCTTTATCGGTCAGGCGGTATTTCTGCAGGCGGCTTTTTGGCTTGTCGGGAATTGTGTATTCGATAAGTCCGGCCTGGCGAAGTCTGGGCAGCGCCTTACGTATATTGCCGCTGAGCTGCTTATGGCCAAGAAATTCGGCTATTTCAGCAGATGATTTTGGGCCGTCAGCACAGGCACGCAGGATGTCGATGTCAACTTGTGCCTCGACTTGTGCTTTATCATGTGCCTCGACTTGTGCCTCGGCTCTACCCCCTGACTCTGGCCCTTTTGAATCTTGTGCCGGGTCGGTGATTTTTATAATGGCGGGGCGCTCTGGGTAAGTCATTGTGTCGGGGTATCTGACGATGATTTTGAAGATGTCGTCTTCGATCAGTTCGGGGTCGGCACCGCCGTAGGCTTTGCCGTAGCGCATCATTTTGCGCATACCAGAGCCGAGTTCGTCGGCACGACCTATTTGTCTGAAGAACTTGGCAATTACCGGATTCTTGGGAAAAGGCGTGAAAGTCTCAGGTTGCAGAATGCCAAAACCGTGCGGTTTACTGGCGTTCTCGGTTTTAACCTGGCCGCGTTCAATAATCAGTTTGGCCGGGAATGCGTTCATATACTCGCGGTGAATAAGAATATTCGAGGCGACTTCCCTGAAAATGGTATCGCGAAGGCTCATGCGGTTGGTGCCTTCGAGATAAAAAGGGTCTGACAGATGCTTGCCGACAAAGGCCAGAATCCGGTCATAACTGTCTATAAGATTGGTAGAAACGATATCTCGATCATCATAGCGGTCAAGGTCGATGCGGCGCAGAATCAGATCGGTCTTGTGAAATGGCAGAACCGAAAGAATCAGATTATCCTGGCCGAGCAGCAGAATACCTGCCAGAGTCACACCGCTTTTTCCGGTTTCGTGGTCGGTCTGGTAAAGCTGGGCGCTTTGCAGCATTTCAAGGTCGTTCATCTGCGGCCAGGGGTGACCGGGTATCCAGAGACCAGCCATTTTTCGACACTTTTCGATCAGGTCGGCGCGAAGATCTTTGAGCCCGGCAAAGGGATAAACCTTGTTTTCGCTGAATATCGCCTGCTTGCGCTGATAAAGCGTCGCTACCCGGTTGGTGTGGTCGGTGATATCCAGGTCACTGTCTTCGTTGCGGTCATAAATACGGCCATTGCAGCGATGCACCTGTGAGCTTTCCGGCACATAGATGCGCAGAAGTAGCTTATCTTCGAGTATTATTTCATCGACTGAAAGATAGGCCGGCGGACTGATTTTCTGCGGGTTGTTGATGGCGGTAACAAAGTCTTTTTTCATCTGGTCAGCATGCAGCGGGTCGATGCCCTTGATTTCGCCTTTATCGCTGACACCGACCAGTATTGTGCCGCCGATCCGGTTCATGAATGCGCAGGCAGTTTCGAAGACATCACGGTTCAGCCTGGTTCTGGCTTCTTTGAATTCCAGCTCCAGGCCTTCGCCCTGCTTGATCAGCTGCAGTATTTTTTCGCTG
>CAZQUE010000170.1:0-4406 GCA_964596185.1 uncultured bacterium
CTCCACCACATCCATAAAATATAACCAGGCCCATCAGGGCACAAACAAGCAACAGAATACTGGTGTTGCGGCTATTGTCTGCCATACTACTGAATCCCCCATCGGTTTTTTACTTGAACGCAGGTATTATCAACTGAATTGACAGTGTATGTCAACACCTGAATGTAAAAAACAGGGCAATCCCGGCAAAAATAAACGACGAATTTACTGCACGCGGTTCAAAAAAAAAGATTGATCAGGCGTAAATCGAGTATACAGTCGATTCGTAATTGAACAATTCTTCAAAGATGATTCTAAATAGATTCTGCGAGGTGAAGCGCTGCAATTTTTCTGAATTTGGCGAAAACCTGGTTTGCACCATTTCCAGAGCCTTTTGCATAATATGCACGTCATCGAGGTTGTCTGGGTTAGTTTTTTTCAAAGCTGCCGCATACACCGGGATAAGGGCACAGCCGACTATCTGGCAGTATACTCCGCTTCTGATGTTGTTGAATCCGCTTAAAATTTCCGGGCAAAGAGCCGAATTGAAAAAATCTGCCTGGGTTTTAAGTATGAGCCCGTCAGCAAAAGTTACTTCTTTGAGCTCACTTATCTTTAGCTTCTCAGGGATTTCGGCGATTTGAAAGCTGCTGAAGCCAAACCCGGATGCGCCGATACCGGAAATAATGCTGAAAAAACCCGGCAATCCGCGTTGGTATTCAATAAAAGTAAGAAACAGTCCCTTGACTATTCTGGCTTTAAGCATATCTTGCGCCGGAGCCTCTTTTGCGCCCTGAAAAACATGTTTCTCTTCTATGGTGATATTCTCAAATTTGTAGTCGAGCGCTTGCTTGACCATTCTTACCAGACCCACGGCCTTGAGACCCGGAGAAAGATCTTCATTCACTTCAAGAGAAGCGAATCTTTGGCAAAGAATTTCAAGCTCTGACTGGCTTAGCTCGAACTTGAGCGCCAGTTTATAGGTGTTCCCCGCAATTGTCTGTTCGTTCATCTTCGGTCCTTGATCAGAATTAACGCATAAAATATTCTAAAATCGACTTTTCTGCAACAAAAAAAAGCCGAAACACATAAAAATGTGCTTCGGTCTTTTTAAGTGAACGTTTAAATTAAGCTTCGGCTTCGTCTTCGACTTTGTATTCTTTGATGACGCTTTCGGTAACGTTGGCCGGAACTTCTTCGTAGGTGCTGAAAGTCATGCTGAAGTCAGCTCTTGACTGGGTCATTGATTTAAGATCGGTGGCGTATTTATACATTTCTGCCAGCGGAACCAGAGCTTTGACCATCTGGGTTGTGCCTTGTGGTTCCATGCCGAGAATGCGACCGCGACGAGAGTTTAGATCGCCGATGATTGCGCCCATGTATTCATCAGGTACGATTACCGATACTTCATAAATTGGTTCAAGCAGAACCGGTTTGGCTTCAACGATACCTTTTTTGAAGGCCAGACTGGCAGCAACTTTGAATGCCATTTCTGAAGAATCGACATCGTGGTATGAACCGAAATCGATGATTGCTTTGAAGTTGATGGTTGGGAATCCGGCAAGAACGCCTCTTCTTCTAGCTTCCTGCAAGCCTTTTTCGACCGCGGGAATGAAGTTTTTGGGAACGACGCCGCCGACTACTTCATCGACAAATTCGAATTCAGCATTTGGATTCGGTTCGAAGCGAACCCATACGTCACCATACTGACCACGACCACCGGATTGTTTCTTGTGCTTGCCCTGGACTCTTGATTTGCCCTTGATCGTTTCGCGATAAGGAACTTTGGGCTTGGTGATATCTACTTCAACATTCCATCTTGCTTTAAGCTTGCTGATGGTAACGTCGATGTGAGTGTCGCCGAGTCCTGAAAGCAGACCCTGGCCAAGTTCTGGATCGAATTTGTAGGAAAGAACGCCGTCATCGGCGCAGAGGGTGTGCAGGCCGGTTCCCATCTTTTCCTGATCCTGTTTGGTTTTGGGGTTAACGGCATAGGTGAGCTTGGGTTCAGGCAGAGCCGGAACCTTAATTTCGATCGGGTTCGATTTTTCACAGAGGGTGTGGCCGTGAGTCGAGCATTTTGGCTTGACCAGAACAACGATGTCACCGGCGACTACTTTTTCTACTTCAATTTTGTTTTTACCGCGCAGGGTTGAGAAAGAACTGAAGCGTTCAAAATTTTCCGCTGCCGGATTGTAATATTCAACGCCTGAGTTGAACGTGCCGCTGACAGCGCGCAGGAAAATCATATCGCCAGCCTGCTCATTGATCTTTTTGAAAATGAAGCCGGCTACCGGGCCGTCAGCTTTTGCTTCAAGTTTAACTTCTTCGCTGGTGCCTGGCTTAACTGCCGGAAGAATGTGTGATTCAGCCGGTGAAGGGCAGCTTTCGAGAATGAAGTCGAGAACCTGTTCGGTTCCGAGGTTGCGCAGAGCCATACCGCTGACGAGCGGTTTGATTTCGTTGTTGGCAACGCCTTTTTTCAGAGCTGCCTTAAGTTCGGCGGCAGAGATTTCTTCGCCTTCAAAAAACTTGTTCATCAATTCTTCGTCGCACTCAACGATCGATTCAACCATTGGCTCGCGCAGACTGTTGACGAAATCCATCTGGTCTGCGGGGATATCCTGTGCCTGGAAGGCTTTGCCCTTGTCGTCAGTGTAAGCGTAAGCTTTCATGCCGATCAGGTCGATGATGCCCTTGAGATTTTCATGAGTGCCCCAGGGAACGATAACCGGAGTTATCTTGCCGTCGAAAGCTTTTAGTTCATCAAAAATTTTCTGCAGATTGATATTTTCTTTATCAAGTTTGCTCAGGTAAACAATTCTTGAAACGTTGTTGTCTTCAAGAATCTTCCAGTTTTTTTCGGTGCCGACTTCAAGACCTGAAGAGGCGTTAACGAAAACCATGGCAACATCGACTGCGCCGACGATTTTGTGGACTTCACCGAGAAAATCATCAAAACCGGGAGCATCAAGAAGATTGATCTTGTGATCTTTATGTTCAATGGCAGCAAGAGAAACGCCAATAGTAGCTTTTCTCTTGATTTCTTCGGGTTCGTAATTCATCACCGATGAATCATCATCAACCTTACCGATTCGCGTATTTGCTCCGGTATGAAAAAGAGCCGCTTCAGCAAAAGAAGTTTTGCCCGAGCCGCCGTGACCAAACAGGCCGATGTTACGAATTTTTTCGGTGGGATAAAGTTTCATGTTAGTCTCCTAAAAATACAAGCTGAAAAGGGGTAGGTGAGAAATTATCTGATATTTATACAGTAAAATCAACTTTTTTGCAATCAACATGTACATAATTGTCCGATCGCCGGTTGAGAACATATCTTGGTTCCTGTCCGGTCTGCAATATTTTATTTTGCCTCATGGCTCAAAACGATTGTCAGGGTTTTGATCGCGCGACCTTGCAAAAAAAACCGATAGCTGATAAAAAGAGCTGCGTGAGGTGAGAAAATGATTAACAAACGACTTAAGTGCCTGTTTGCGTTTTTTATAACTCTTATGGCCTGGCAGAACATTCATGCTGCAACTTTTGACAACAGCCTTGCAAACATAAGCAAGCTGCGGCAGAAAAAAAACTATGCCGAGCTGACCAGCCTTTTGCAAAAATCTCAGGCTTCGAATGAACTCGAAGATCTTCGTCTTTTCTTGCTTGCCGACAGTCTTAAGAACCAGGGCAACAAGGTCGGGGCCAGAAAAATTTTCGAAGAGTTGCTCGATCGTTTTCCCGAGAGCGAAACTGCTTTTCAGGCGCGATTGCCCCATTTCCTGTTGCTGCTGGAAAACGCCGGCGAAGGCGACCTGCCGAGACTCGAAGGCCTGGCACGGGCTCTTCCATCTTCCTGGCAACGTGGCACAGCTTTTGAAAAACTTGCGGCTCTCGAATTCATCAAGCCCGGAAAAATGAGCCGCTTCACCCTGATGGCGATCAGAGAATTTCACTCTGATAAACCCTTTTATAAGACTATATCCGCTTCACATGCCCTTCTTAAAAAGATTCTCGCTTCCCCGGAACCTTTCATGTTCGAAGCCGATGAATGGCTGGAAATCCTCGTGCTATGCGGCGAAGAAGGATTGCTGAAAGATGTCTTTCCGAAAAAGAAGCAAACTTTTGCCCGACTGCTCGGGCGAACCGGCGCGGCAACCGCTGAAATTTTCAGCGCTCTGGCCATTTTTCAGGCCGGTAAAGCTAAAGAAGCCCTGAAAATGCTTTCGGCTACCATTGAAAAGACGAAAAACGACTCGCTGGTAAGGGCTTTCGCATACCAGGAGAGAGCCTATGTTTATTATCAGGAAAAGAATTATCTCAATGCTATCGATGATTACCGCCGGGCCCTCGAAAGCGCGCGCTTTCCGGTCAATGATCGCGCCTGCCGTTATCGCTTGATGCGTTCAGCCTTTTTTGCCGGCCGGGATTCC
>CAZQUE010000171.1:0-4228 GCA_964596185.1 uncultured bacterium
AATGCTTATGCAAAAATAAGGTCATGTGGGAGCGCTACCACGTGAACACTTACAAATATTACAAGATTTGTCAGCAACACGCTCTTGATTTCAAAAAACTGCTTCAGGACAAAAAGACAATTTCAAACTCAGGCTTTAAAAAAATAATTGATTCTGACCCCAAATTGAGCGGCGCTTTTGCAAAGGTCCTTATGAAAGATGCGTCCAAAGCTGAAAAATACATTAACTTGCGGGAAAGATTCAAAGAATTCATGAAGCTGGCCGCTTCTCTTTACACATGTTCGGACATTCTGGTTTACGGTGAAAAAAATCCCGGGGCGGCGTCAGCATTAAAAGAAGGCCTGATGCTGGCCAGGCAACTTGTGGATTCCTGGAATGACGTGCGGGTTCTTTCTTTTGACAAGCCCTCTTATTTTGAACGCTTTGCTCTTGAACTGGCAAGAAAAGGCAAGCCTACCGATGAAGATGCTTTCAGGCATTTTTATTCACAGATTTTTGCCCTTTGCGGTGAATATGAACACTGTAGTTCAAAACTTGAGGGAAATGATTTAAGCGATTTTATTGATTCAGAGTTCAAAAAAGCACTGAACAATCTGAAATAGTTCTGGTATTTTCAGAGGCATTGGGCCGCTAACCTTGACTTAAGCGACCGGCTGTGCTAATTTCAGCCGGTCTGGTCGAGGTTTTAAGTTTCAATCAGCGAAATCTGCCGCCTGATTTTGGCAGAGAAGTTTTCTTAATTATTCAAAACAGGAGAGGTTAATGCACAACAGTGCCATAAACTCGAGTGCTGTAACCGTCGCCCTTTTGATTTTCGTTTCGGGAATTTTCTCGCTCGAGCTTGGCATTTCGGTTGCAATTTTTGAGATTCTGGCCGGGGTCATAGCCGGAAATGTTCTGCATATTGAGCCCCAGCCCTGGATCGAGTTTCATGCCAATTTCGGTTTGCTCGGCCTGATGTTTTTTGCCGGCTTTGAGACTGACATTCCACTGTTGAAGAAGAAGTTTCGGCAAAGTTTTACTATCGGTGCAGGTTCATTTTTCATTCCGTTGGGCTTGGTTTCGCTGCTGGCGTTTTTATTCATTCAACTTTCATTAAAGCAATCGGTTCTGGTTGGCATCGGTCTTTCGACAACTTCTCTGGCACTTGTTTACACAGTTCTGAAAGAAAGAAACAGCCTCAATTCTTCGGGAGGACAGGCTTTGCTGAGTGCGGCCATGGTCGTTGATGTTCTGAGTATGATTGCCATGTCGGTAATTTTTGAAGGCCCCAAATTTTCGACTTTGGTGGTTTTGGCAATGTTTCCATTATCTTACGCTGTTGTCCCCAGAATTGGTCACTGGTTGTTTTCCAGATATCGGGTAAACCAGATCGAATTTCGCATTCGCTTCATTCTACTTTTTTTGTTGAGCCTGGTGCTTGTTTCAGAGCAATCGAGCATTCACGTGGCAATTTTGGCATTTGTTGGCGGATTTTTCTTTTCGGAAATACTCGAAGAGCATTCTGAGATCGAAGAAAAGCTCAAATCAATTGTTTTTGGCCTGATGGCTCCGATTTTCTTTTTCAAGGCGGGTATGTCAGTGCAGCTCGACGTCGTTGACTGGATGGTGGTGCTGGAAATAATCAGCCTGGGCCTGGTCGCCTATGTAGCAAAGTTTGGCGGCACCTACTTTATGATGATTCGCTATTTCAAAAAGTCATTTTGCCAATACGCGGGTTGGCTGTTCAACTTTCGCCTGAGCTTCGGAATCGTGGTCGCCTCGTTTGGTCTTCAAAGCGGCATTTTCGGCGATGATCTTTATGTTGCGCTGATTCTTATCGTGGTTTTAAGCAGCACTTTCTCTTCGATCATGCTACGAACCATCCCGCACGAATTCTAAAACCATGATCTGCAAACATTTTTATACGGAACATTCGTCTTTAAAGATTATGCTGACTGTATGATTCAGCAATTTCTTGCAGGTTTCGTTTATGTCCTGATATTATAGTTACCGAATGAAAGACCAACTTATAAACTGGAGGATCGAATGCCCCTTCATGAACTAGCCGGAAAAACAGCTCCCATTGAATTGATTGCTAATATTCCCCAATTGATTGCTGCTTATTATACACGCCATCCATCACCGGATGAGCCGGCACACCAGGTTTCATTCGGAACCTCAGGGCACCGCGGCTGCTCTTTAAAAAACAGTTTCAATGAAGATCATATCCTGGCAATTTGTCAGGCGATTTGCGAATACAGAACTGCAAAAGGTTATTCGGGCCCTTTATATGTGGGCATGGATACTCACGCTCTTTCAGAAGCTGCTTTTGTTACTTCAGTAGAAGTTTTTGCTGCTAATGGCGTAACCATCAAAATTCAGCAGGGAGGCGGATATACTCCAACCCCGGTAATCTCACATGCAATTCTCGCTTACAACAAAGGCCGAACCGATGGTTTCGCTGATGGAGTAGTAATTACCCCATCACATAATCCTCCCCAGGACGGCGGTTTCAAATACAATCCACCTTCAGGCGGGCCTGCGGGAACAGACATAACAGGCTGGGTAGAAGATAGGGCTAATTCGATTTTAAAAAATGGCTTGAAAGAAGTTAAAAGAATGCCGTTCGAAAGAGCTAAGGCTGCTGCTACAACCATCGAGTATGATTATATAAAGCCATATATCAGTGACTTGAAAAATGTTGTAGATATGAAGCTTATCTCAGATTCTCAGCTCAAATTGGGTATTGATCCAATGGGCGGCTCTGGAATAGCATTCTGGGAGCCGATGGCAGAAATGTACGGATTGAACATTGAAGTGGTCAACAAACGTGTTGATCCAACCTTTTCTTTCATGACCGTAGACAAAGATGGCAAGATCAGAATGGATTGCTCTTCTCCCTATGCGATGGCGAGCCTGATTAAATTGAAGGATAAATTTGATATTGCCTTCGGCAACGATCCTGATTATGACCGGCATGGAATCGTTACCAAAGGCTCGGGGCTTCTTAACCCCAACCACTATCTTGCGGTAGCTATTTCCTACCTTTTTAAAAATCGCCCCCAGTGGGCACCTGAGACGGCAATTGGAAAAACTCTGGTTTCAAGCAGCATGATTGATCGTGTTGCCAAAGAGGTTGACCGTACCCTTTGTGAAGTGCCGGTTGGCTTCAAATGGTTTGTTGACGGGCTGCAGGACGGTTCACTTGGTTTCGGCGGCGAAGAAAGCGCCGGGGCATCTTTCCTGCGCTTTGACGGAAGTGTCTGGACAACAGATAAGGATGGAATAATCCTTAACCTGCTCGCCGCAGAAATCACGGCAAAAACCCAGAAAGACCCTGGCGATCATTACAAAGAGCTTACCGAAAAATTTGGCAAACCGGTTTATGCAAGAATTGATGCGCCCGCAAACGGAGCTCAGAAAGCTGTGCTGAAGAAGCTTTCGCCAGAACAGGTTACGGCAGTTAAGCTGGCTGGTGATCCGATTGTTGCCAGGCTTACCAAGGCCCCGGGAAATGGCGCGGCCATCGGGGGCTTGAAAGTCGTCACAGAATTCGGATGGTTCGCAGCCAGACCTTCGGGAACCGAGGAAATCTACAAAATTTATGCCGAAAGCTTCAAAAATGATGAGCATCTGAAACTTATCCAGGACGAGGCCAGGGAAATTGTTGCGAAAACATTTTCACAAGCTGGAGTCTGAAGAAGGTTTTCATACCTGACAAGCTGGCATGAATTCTAACTGACCATGATCTTGATTTAAGAGGCTATTTTAGAATGTAAGCCAAAACTATACCTTTACGGGTATAAAATTGCCGGTCGGCCATTTTTTACACCCGTTCGGGTATAAAACAATTAAGATTGTGTGAAATTTTGTCTGTAAAATCACAAGCGCTCTAAAGTGATTTATTTCTCAAACTTCTATACCAACGCTTATACCCATGATGATTTCGGGGTGCTGGTTCAAAGCCGGTTTATATAAGGATTAAATCAGGCGGCCCTGCTTAAAGTTAGATTAATTCCAGATCTCATCCCTAAAATTATTAACATCTCCAGGCTAAATTTTTCCCATTTTCCGGTTACCAGATCCGAAACTCTTGATTGGCTGATATTCAGAATCTTTGCGGCTTCAACCTGTGTTAGTTTCCGGTCTTTTATCCACTTCCGAATCTCAGACATCAGATCGGTTCGCAAAGCAAGAATTTCTGATTCTTCATTTGAAAAACCGAGGTCAGAGAAAACATTCCCCG
>CAZQUE010000172.1:0-4224 GCA_964596185.1 uncultured bacterium
ATTAGACGGGCTTCCGGAACGACTATATCACAGGCAACAGCAAGTTCGTGCAGCAGCATTTCCCAGAGCGCAACATCGCTATCGTCATCAGCAGAGGGAAACTTGGCGATCCAAAGATTGCCGGCTTCATCGACCAGATTCGCTTTAGGGCGAGCACCACCCAGCGATGAGCCTGGAGCAACCAGAACCTTCAACCATTCCCGCAATTCATCGAAATCATCCTGCTTTCTTCTGGTCAGCTCCCAGGCAACCGCCTGAAGCTCTGCAATGCGGGCAACCGGTGGCGCCGAACGACTTTCATTGGCAAGAAATGATTCTGTGCTCGGCTGACTGAAGCGCAAAGCACCCATTCTGGTGCAATCCTGTATGCCCAGAAGAAAATCCCAGGCTTCAAGAGTTTTTGGTGCCCGGCACTGTTCTCGCGCTTCAACGACTTCCCGGCGTTTCATAAGTATCTGGCCCCAGCGGTCAGGGCAGGAATCCATAAAAACACCGAAATTCTGCCTGCCCGGATAAAACTCGCCGGCGGTCAAATCCAATTCCGGGTCGAGAGGAAATGCATGCGCCGTTTTCAGCCAGGCGGGGTCGTAAGCAAAGCGAACACTCCCACGATCACCGCGCGACAAAGTGCCTATTCGCCGCAAAGGCCCAAAAGAAGGGTCATCGAGCCAAACCCAGATATGTTCACCCCTGTTTTTGGCCATCACCGTCACCAGGCGCAACAATTCTTCTGGGGGCACGCTTTCGTCGGGGCAATTCTTCATCCTGAAGACGCCGGCCAAGTTCATCTTCTTTGGCAACCAACGCAAGATCAGCTACCAAGCCGAGGACACGCAAGACCTGAACATAAATTCCCATGGCTACTGAAGGGTCGCCATTTTCAACTTTATACAGGGTCGGACGTGATATGTCGGCTCTTGCGCAAACCGTTTCCATGGAAAAGCGTCGGCGCAATCGGGCATCCCTGAGGCGTTGCCCAAGAGCATGGAGTTCTCTGGCTGAAGATGGAAATATGACTACGTTTTTTTTGCTCATAACAGCAATTAAAATTGACACAAAACCGCTAATTTGTCAATTTTAATTATCATTCGCATACTAAGAAGCATATACTGCCATACCGGATTTGCAGCGTCGATATTGTCCATAAATTGAATGTTTTGATTTATTTAAAGGTTTTTTTGCGCCTTGGTGGCTTTGTGTGAAAATTTTTTATTCAGGATTTTTTGCGAAATGGTTTCTTTTTGCCGGCGCGGTATTTTGCGGCGGGTTCTTTGACCTGGTATTCGCTTTTTTTCAACTTCTCGATAACCTCAACCGATAAACCGGTAGCTTTGGCAATTTCACCGATTGCCAATCCCATTTCAAGCATATTCCCGGCAGCAAGCAATAATCCTTCCTGGCGACCTTCTTCGCGGCCTTCTTGGCGACCTTCTTCACGACCTTCTTTCCTGCCCTCAAATCTTCCGACACCGTAAGAAGAATCGACCATACTTGCCTGATAACTCAGATCGGCAAGATAAGCCTCGTATTGCTGCCGCTCTTTTTCGCTCATTTTCATGACATCGAGTTTCTCTTTAGCCTTTTTCAGACCTTTTGCCCGGAAACCATCCTTGATCTCCTCGTTTTTGAGAAAGTATATCCATTCATCAAGGGTATTCTTCGCGATGTCGTCAAAGTTTTTGACCTTGATGACATATATCTCCGGGTAAATCTCAGACAGGTGATCCTTCTTGAAAAATTCTCGCTGCAGCGGGCTCAACTCCAGTTCTTCGTTTTTATGCATTCCTTTGAAGACGGTAGTGCCATGGTAAATATAATCACTGCCCTGGCCAAGATCGAAATAAACGATGGCAATTGAATATACCTTGATTATATCAGCATACTTCTGCCCCTCACGGAAATGCTCGGTCAATGCTTTGGCGACACCGAACAAAACCCGCTGCAGAAAGTCAATTTCGTTCTGGTATTGAACCTCGATAAGAATTATTTCGCCCTGATGATTTTTGCACTTTAAATCAAGGCGGTTGAATTTGTCGCGAGGTGTTTCTTTGTTGCTTTCACTGTCGAGAATCTCGACAATTTTGATGGAATCATGAAGAAGCTCGGATAAAAAGCCTTCGAGAATATCAAAATTGGCTTTGCTGCGCAAAAGTCTTTTCATCGCCCAATCAAAGCTGACAAGTTTACGGGCTGAAGCCATTTTTAACCTCGATATTTAAAGCATAAACCGGATTTACTCAAGCCCAGTATAGCTTTTTCCCTGAAACGGGTCAAGAATGGCTGAACTAATGACCCTGCGACGTCAATATCGCCCTGATGAACGAACTGTCAATTATTTTCCATAAAATGGGGATCGATACCCTCGAAGTGCTGCGCGCTGCCGGAACCAAATGGAACTTCCTCAAGTACTTGGTGTGAGAATTCTATTTCAGGATTTTTTGCGCGGTGACTTCTTTTTGCCGGCGCGGTATTTTGCGGTGGGTTCGAATAAATTGTGCCGGATTGCCTTAAAAAATTCGCTAGACCCGGTGAAATGTTTTCATCAGCCAAAATACGGAAAAACGACATCAAGCCGCCTCGATATCAATTATGACATCGTTCTTTATAAAACCTGCGGCATACCTTAAACAAGCTTGAATATCATCTGAGCTGACCTGAGGATAATCCTCAATGATTTGCTGTGGGGCCACTCCTGAAGCCAGAAGCTCAAGGATGAATTCAACCGAGATACGTGTTCCACTAATTATGGGCTTGCCGCCCAGAATCTAAGGATTTGAAGTTATTCTTCCCATAAAAACTCCATTTCTCAAGTTAAGAAATTATAGCATACCGGATTTGCAGCGTCGGTATTTGAATAATTCTTTCATAAAGTTCTGCCGCTGAGCCTGACAGATTGTTAGGTTTATGTTAATTCAGGATTTATTTCGGGCAGATTCGTATTCTGACCAGAATTTCCATTTCCGGGAATGATTTGAAAATAGATTGGCCTTGAACTCAGCATGGTCAGTCAGGTTGCGCCAATCAGAAATTTTGTCGCTTAGATCGTCAAGCTTTTTTAAATATTTCACGGCATGATGATAAGCCTTGGCGTATGATCTTTTTAAAATTGACATCAACAAACTGCGATAAACGATCGAAACCGCCAGATTACAATTATGTGGTTCAAGCTTTTCAGCCAGAGAAAGCAATGAGCCGTAATAATCACCTTTGATTTTGTCAACTCGGGCCAGAACGTAAGCCTCTGCTTCTTCTATCTTTCCGACGTCGACGAGAAATTCGGCACTGGTCTCACAAAAGTCAGCATTTGAGACTATCGCCCGAGCCTCTTTATCAACAACCGAACTATACTTATCATGCCCGACGACATCGAGCAATTCATTCAAGGCTGAAACAGATCTGGACTCTTGCAATTTAAACAGCAGCAATGCCGCCAATTTTTCAGTTTCACCGCGAAGGCGATAAATCTGCTGCAAAAGCTGATCGCGTTCATAAGATTGAAATGTTGCACCTTCGGGGTATTTTTGCAACCATTCCCAGGCCGAGTCGATGTCTTGAGCTTCAAGATAGACTTTGGCGATATCATTTACCATCGCCGGGGTTATCTCGTTCCAGCGGGCCATGCGGGTCTTCTCGAACAATTTCGGATCTTTCAGCTGTCTGGCCAGCGACTCGATGAGAATAAGGAAATGGCTTAACCTGTGATCATTCCCGGTGACCAGCTTTTGCAATTCATCAACCATTCGACGCATTGCAGACTCTGGAAGGCATTTTCCGGCATTGTCGATCAAACAATCTCTGACTCCGTAATCATCGACGAGGCAAGCATTCAAAACAAGATCGGCAACTCTGTTCTTGTCCTCACATTGCGATGCAAGTTCGATGAACAATTCAGCGGCATCATAGCGAAACACATCGCCAATATTGCCGGAAGAGTCATCACAATTGCCCAGTATATCCCCGTCGGCTTCATAAAAAGAAATCAGCAATTCTAAGCCTTTCAAAGGATCTGTAACTGCGGCACGCAGATCACCTAAAAGCATTTCAAGTCGTTGAGCAAAAACAGCAGTCTCTCTGTAGGTAACAAAGCGCTTCATGCGCTTAATTCCAGCCATTTTCGCGCGAAACCGCTGTAAATTTTCCTTTGGCGTGGCTAAAAGGCGATCGGTCATATCAACTGCCAGTTTCGATTGCTGTTCAAGCTCAAGCAGAGCATCAGCCAATACT
>CAZQUE010000173.1:0-4116 GCA_964596185.1 uncultured bacterium
AACATTCTTTAAATTTGCATTTGCCTTTTTTACTTTTATTCTTTGCCTGTCGCCGCTTACAGGCAAGGAGAATCTTCACTTTACCATCGTTCACAGCAGCGATGAACATTCCAGTCTGATTCCAGTTCCTTATGCAGAGTATTTGAGCGGCGAAAACAATTCTGCACTGGGTGGCTTCGCCCGTCTGGCAACTCTGGTGAAAGAAGTTCGACAAAACCAAAAAACAAGTCCGGTGCTCTTGCTTTCATCCGGAGATTTTCTCGGCGGAACCCCGTTTTCATGGCTGACTTTGGCGAGTCAGACGCCCGAACTGGATATCATGCAACAGATGGGATACGATGCGGTCAGTATCGGCAATCACGAATTCGATTATGGCCCAGAGATTCTGGCAGATTATTTTGCTTCCGCTCGCCGGAATTCTGGCAAAATGGAGGTTCTGTGCGCCAACCTGCAGATTCCTGCGGGGCACGCCTTCGAAAAAGCCAAAGTCAAGACGCATTGCCTGAAAACCCTCGACAACGGTCTGAAAGTCGGCATTTTCGCTTTACTCGGCAAAGATGCGAACCGACTCGCACCGGCCGCAAAACCGCTGACGTTTTCTGATCAACATCAGGCGGCAAAACTTGCCATCGCTGAGCTTGAAGCGGCCGGGGCCGAAGTAATCATCGCCATGACCCATTCTGGTTATTATGAAGATATAGCGCTGGCACAGGCTGTTTCAGGCATCGATCTAATACTCGGCGGTCACAACCATATAATCACCGATCCGCCGGCCATAATCGAGAAGACTATAATAATGCACAGTGGCGCTTATCTGCAGTCTGCCGGCCGACTTGAATTATCCTACGACCGCAGTTCAGATAGAATCAGTCTGCGAAATCATTCAGAAAAAATTCCCTATACTTACCGATTGGATAAGAACTTTGCCCAGGAAGCTGCCACTGCCGGAATGGTCAAGACGTCAGTAGAAAGCCTTAATCAGACTATTGCCAAATTTTCAGGAAACAGCTTCAATGATATTGCCTGTACCGTTGCCGTTTCTGATTTTTCTCTGGATCGCTATCAAGCCGGGTCGGAAACTTCCATAGGTAATTTCATCACCGATGCCATGCGCATTGAAGTTGAAAAAATCACCGGCCGCCGAGTCGATATTGCCATGCATGCCAACGGCATTATCAGAGGCGGCCTGCATCCGGCAACCTCAGCCAATGTCAGAGGCAATCTCAGCCTTTATGATTTGATAACAGTATCAAGCCTTGGTAGCGGCAAGGACGGACAACCTGGCTACGGCCTGGTATCATTTTTCCTGACCGAAAAAGAAGTCATAAATTTGCTTGAAATCAGCACATTGCTGCCAATTTTGTGGAACGACATTTATTTTCTTCAATTCAGTGGGTTGCGTTATCAGGTCGACCCGCAACGCGCCTATTGGCTTTGGCTGCCGATTATTGACAAGCCTTTACCCGCCTATCGTTCGATTCTTGCCGCCGAGTTGTACACCGGCCCGGGCATACAGAACCAGGAAAGTTTTCGCCAAATAGATCCTGAAGGCACCGGCCTTTGCCACGTAGTGACCACGCATTATATGGCAAGTTATCTACCCATGGTTGGTGAAAAGCTGCCCAGACTCAACATCATCCTCAAGAATGCAGAGGGAAAGCCGGTAGATCTTGACCAGACCATAATTAAAATAGATAATCGCGAGTTTAAACTCTGGGAAGCGACCCTCAGATACGTTGCCGGCTTTTCAACGGACAACGCAGAAGGTCAACCGGGCTTGCTTCCAGAATACTATCGCAGCACTGGCTCCAGAATTATCAAAGTTAAAGGTCAGTCCCTCTGGCTGTGGCCAGGCTTAGGCCTGGTCTGCCTGCTGATAATAGTAGCGCTATTTTTATTACTGCGACTCAGGAAGAGCAAAGAGCAGTCATCGCCGCTTCTTTAAGCCCTCTCAGGTCAACCTTGCCGGTTCCCAGGACAGGTATCTTTTCAACCTTAACAAATTTGTCCTTTTTTGGAATGAAAAGGTTCGGCAACTCCATCGTCGCCATTTTATCCAGGATTTCCGGTATCTTTTCTTCGTCGATGGTATGCAGAACTGCAAGCGTCTCGCCTTTTCTCTCATCAGGAACCGAAGTCACGGCAAATACACGGATTTCAGAACCGTATGCTTCATGCAAAGCATCTTCAACCTTGCCATGCGGCACCATTTCTCCACCGATTTTCGAAAAACGCGACAGTCGATCGGTAATTTTCAAAAATCCGCTTTCATCCATTATTGCGATATCTCCAGTAACATACCAGCCGTCACTCATCGCCTTCTTGGTCAAATCCTCGCGACCTAGATAACCCTGCATGATATTAGGCCCTTTGACCAGAAGCATGCCGGGCTTGCTTGGAGGCAACAATTCGCGAGTTTCAGGATCAACTACTCTTACCGAAACCCCTGGAACCGGGTGCCCGACGAAACCACGTCGGGAACCCGATTGATAGATTCCCTGGCCACGATAGTCCAGAGTGCTTACGCTGATGGCAGGGGCACATTCGGTTGCCCCGTAGCCCTCGATCGGCCTGATTCCAAATTTTTCTTCGAAAGCAAGCGCAAGCCGGTCGGTCAGTTTTTCTGCGCCGGTGAAAACGATGCGCAAACTCCCCAACTGGCCGGGACTGCATCGACGCATGTAAATCTGCAGAAAGGTCGGAGTAGCAATCAGAAAAGTTATCCCCTGATGCTCGCATAAATCGCCGATAACCGCTGCGTCAAGCGGATTTGGGTGAAAAACGATACTCATACCGAAACGAACCGCATACCACAGCGACATGTAGCCAAATGAGTGAAACAGCGGCAGAACACCTAACAGGCGGTCATTATCATTAACGGTTAATACCTGGCCCACCCCTTCGACATTGGAAACGACGTTGAAATGAGATAAAACAACGCCTTTAGGCTCACCAGTGCTGCCGCTTGAAAAAATTACCGTTGCCTCAGAATCCAGATTTACCGGTTTGTTCGCCCCGCAAAACCATTCCAACCAGCGAATCGGCATGGTTAATGAAGCGAAAAACGCAGAAATTCTAGTAAAAATAGGAATCTCGGCGACAATGTCTTCAAGATAATGCAATTTTGCGTTGTCAGGCACCTCAAGACCGGCTTTTTCAATGAATTGACGACTGGTCAAAATATTTTCGAGGCCAGCCTGCTTGATTGCTGAATGCATTCCAGATTTTCCGGCAGTGAAATTGAGATTCACCGTGGTTTTTCCGGCAAGAGCAGCTGCCAGATTGGCAAAAGCTCCTGCAATCGATGGCGGCAAAAGAACTCCGATATATTTCTGATCATGCCAGATTGGCTGAAGAACTCTTGCCATAGCAACAACCGAAATCAGCGACTTCAAACGGCTCAGGCTTTTTCCAGATGAATCGGCAAAAGCCATGCGCCAGAAATTGGTTCGCATACGTCGAATGAAATAATGATGCAAAGGCCTGGTATCAGGCCGACGATGCTGCCAGGCGGCAGTGGCCAGTTCCTGAACGGCATTGCGAATTTGATGCGCCGGGGTGTCAGAAGGCATGGGAGCGCCAAAAGTCACGGTAATCGGATACGGCCAGGTTTCTGGCAGCTTGGTCAAAAAACGACCGCCCGAACGACTGTAAACACTGCCCCAAACCCGGTCAAGATTCATTGGGATGATAGGCGCTGTGCGACCCTTAACGATCTTTTCAAGGCCGCGCCTGAATGGCAGCATCATACCAATTCGAGTAACCTGCCCCTCGGCAAAGATACAAACCAGATCACCGGCATCGAGAAAATTTCCCGCATCACGTAAAGCACGCAAAATCATCTTCAGTCCACCGGTTGCTGAAACCGGAATAGCGTGCATAGCTTTCATCAATGGGTGTAGAAAACGGTTGTTGTAATAAATTTCGTCGACGATGAAACGCACCTGCCTATCGGTGCTAGCCATGATCAAAAAGCCGTCGATGAACGAAACATGGTTCGGCACCAACAATGCGCCGCCCTCTTGGGGTACATTTTCATGACCAACAATGGTCAGACGATAAAACGTGTGAGTTACAATTACGAAAATAAGACGAATGAGAAAATCAGGCAAAAGA
>CAZQUE010000174.1:0-4020 GCA_964596185.1 uncultured bacterium
ATTTTTAAGAATCTTATCGACCCTTGGCCTGGCTTTGATAACGGCTTTGGGGGGAGAAGGAGCCTTTGAGCGGGGTTTCAACATTTTTACCAATAATGTTGGTTTTGAAACCTGGTGGGGCTTCGCAAACCATGTTCCGAGAAAAAAAAGAATCAACCCCTGGAAAAAAATGGCCAATATCAGGCTGTAAAAAGGAATGAATGATCTATTTAATTTTTTAGTCAGAGCCAACATCCGGTATTCCAAGAAAATTGACACTTTTTAAACCCGAATTGGTCATAAGTTCCATGAGACCAATGAGGCATTCTGCGGGGGCCCTGGCATCTGTCTTAACAACCACAGGTAAGCTTGAATCAAGGTTGGCAAAGAATTTTGCCGAATCACTTTTCAGCTGTTCCAAAGTAACTGCATAATCTTTAATCTTTATAATTCCAGTTTTACTTATTGAAATGAACTGTTCCTGCTGAATATCATGCTGTTTCGATTCGTGCAACTCAGGAAGATTTACTTCGAGAGCCGGCAAAAAATTCTGTGAGAGAATGTAAAACAGCAAAAGTGTGAAGATGATATCGGAAGCCCCGGTCAAATCAAGCATGGGGGCGTGCTGAGAGCGGCGATACTTGCGCAAACTCATGCTGAAGTTTCCTCGATTTCAAGCTTGTGAAGGATTTCCGATTCAAGTTTTCGTATGCGATGCCTGGTTATAGATTCTATTAAATGGGCAAATCCAGCGGCAATAATGGCGAGAATGAGCCCATAAATGGTCGTGAACAAGGCTTCATAAATTCCACCTGCCAAGAGGGAAGGGGTGGCAACCCCCTTATCTGCGACTGCCTGAAAGGTTTTAACCATTCCGGTAACCGTGCCGAGAAAGCCCATCAGCGTGCTTATTTGCCCGCAAAATCGCATTGAAGAGACTTTTCTGCTCATCTGCTCTTCCACTTTTACAAAACAGATTTCGAGCGACTCTATCAGGGTTGCGCCTCTGAAGCCTTTGCCGGTTTCGGACATCAGAAAGGCCTTATTTGCCCAGATAAAATTGCAGTCAGGTTTTTTTCTTGGCTTTTTAAAATCGCATTTTAAACAAAAATAGATCTGGTAAAATCCAAGGGAAAAGATAAGAATCCCGAGAAAAGTCAATGGATAAAAGAGAATCCCGCCTTTATCGAAAAAAAATAGAACTTCCTGCAATTTAGCCTCCAGCTATTTCAAACATTTTAACCAGAATCCGCGGTTAGGAGCAGATAAAATCTCGGGATTGGGGAAGCAGATTCTAGCTTCATCTAGAAGAGTTGCAATTTCTATTCTTGGAATAGAACTTTTTTTAGAGCTGTTCTTTGAATGCTCTTTAATTGGCCCGATCAACTCTGACGGTGTCGAAAGGCCGTAACCACCACCGATGAAAGCCATGCCGCCAGGCTTGAGAACTCGATAAATTTCTTTGAAACAATCTGAAAGATCATGCCAGAAAAAAACTGAGCCACGACTGTATACCAGATCAAAATTCTCGTCGACAAAGGGTAGGGCCGAGACATTTGCCTGTACCAGCGAGGTTTTCTGCAGATCAGAACGACTTCGGGCTTTAGTAAGCATTGGCAAAGACAAATCAACTCCGATTATTTCTATCAGGCCGGCAGTTGCAAAAACAGGCATCATGAAGCCTGGCCCGCAACCAATTTCTAAAATGCTTCTACCAGTTAGCTGTCTGGAAAAGGAAGCTTTCAAATCCTCAAGCAGCCATGGATAAATAGGTTGCAAAAGTTTTTCAGCATGAGCTTCAAAATGATCGCCGGGTTCATTTTTCCAGTCGGTAGTCATTTTCAGCCTTACAAAATTCCTTCTGGTGGCGAAACTTCGACAAAACCATCGAGCAATTCAGCATTTTTCGGCATAAGCACAGAACGCAAACCATTTACATGTCTGGCAGTGCCACCCTGGGCCATTTTCTTCATAACCTCTTCTTCATCTTCTACCCAAGCACCACCGATTACATCAACTCCAAAGTCAAAAAGCACGGGGCTCAAAGGTATGGATGGACCAAGAACAATAAAGATTGCGTCTGGTCTTTTTAAAGCTAGAAGCCCTTCAAGAGTGTCATTAAGGCAGGTAACTCCGGTAACCGTTACAATATCTGCCTGGGGAATAACTTCTACGGCATCTTCTGCTTTTCGATCTCCTTCTTGTGGTCGTTTTTCAAGGATGGTAAAGTTTGCCGCGACGTTTTTTATGTGATCCATATTGGGAAAATGACCAACTACAGCAACCCTTTTGTTTTTAGCAAGTCGGGCAGTTAGCTCCAAAGCGTTGCCGGTAAAATATCTCTGTCCTCTGAGATCTATGGCGCTGTTAATCCCTGCAATAGCAATAGATCTTTCTATGCCATTGAGAGATTCCGTCCATTTAACAATTTCGGCTAAACCAAGGCTTTCAACGTCTCCCATATTTCTAACCGAAGATTTTACTTTGAATTCAAAGACCCGATCGTCGCTAAGTGTCATGCTCAGGCCGAGTCTACGGGTTTTTGCGGTAGTAACGAAGGCAAAAGAAGCAACGTTTGTCAGTGGCAGAGCAAAAACTTCTTCTGGAATAGTAGTTTTGACGGCATTCAAAATCAGGGACATATTCTCTCTCCCCTTTAACGCTTAGTAGTATTAAGTATTAAACTAATCCGACGAAACAAATTTTGCAAATTAATTTTTGCAAATTTGCTTGATGCTACTTTGCGTGCATGCTATTGTAAAACAAATTCATCAAGGACATGGAATAAATGACCAGTTCTCGTTTACTGACGTTAAAAGAGGTTTCAAGGATTCTTAATATAAACCCTGAGGTTCTCAGGCGATGGCTAAGAAGTAAAAAGCTGCCTGGAATAAAGGTTGGAAGTGACTGGAGAGTCAACGAAAAGGATCTGGAGCCTTTTGTTACCCCCGTAAGTGAACAGACTACCAATGAAAGCAACCAGCCAAAAATGTGCTTTCGATTTCCCAAGTGGCTTGAATTTTCGGGCCTCCCTTCATTGCTCAACGGAAAATATGGCCCGGAAAGCTGGCCTGTTTTCAAAAAAATAATTGAATTAGATTTTGAACAAGGCAAGCCTGATGATCGTGAAATTTCAATTGAACTCGATGAAATAGCAGAAAGAGTTGGCTATTCAGCCGAAACGGTAAAAAAAGTTCTTGGTGATCTGGCTAATGCCAACCTGATAAATTTTCAGCTCAACCGGCGAAAAAATGCAACGATAACGGTAATTACGCCTTTAAAAACCCCGAAAATGGTTTTTGACATAAGCTTTGAAAAAGGCGGCATCAAGGGCGCTCCCGGCAAGGCTCTAGAAAACAATTGTCTGCGCCGCTTTCTTGAAGCAGATAAAAAGGATTTCTAATTGGAGAACAAGATGACAGCAGACGAAATGCAGGGGTTAAAAAAAGAAACTTTTACAGGCCTGGGTATTAGCTTGAGGTTCTTTGAAAGTACCGCAGCAATGGGATTTATGGCAATGGTCACTTCCAATTTTCTCAGCTTCGCGCCAATCGAAGAAAGAACCTGGCGAGAGATAGGGGTTGGTTTTCCGGTATTATTCTTCTGCATTATTGCCATTGCACTGGTTTTTCGCAAAAATTTCTTTGCCAGCTTTTTTATTGCTATTTTTTCTGCTTTTTTTATTACCCATGAAGTAATAATTTGTTATGACAACAAGGCCGTTGAAATGGGCCGTGAACTCGGTGCTGAAGGATGGTTCCGTCATGGTTCAATGATTTTTGGCGATGTCATGCAACCTTCTTACGGGGCATTTTGGGGAATCACTGGCATAACTCTGGCAATAATCGCAATTTTTCTCGCCTGGATCATTGCAACTTACAAAGAAAACCTCGAGGCCGCCATGGAGGCTGATGGAAGCAGCGCTCACCAGCAAATTGATTTCGCAAAGTATGAAGACTATGAGCATCAGTCTCCTGAATTTAATGAAGAAGATTCAGAAGATTACTACGCTGAGGAAGACGATTTTTCGGAAGATGATCA
>CAZQUE010000175.1:0-3884 GCA_964596185.1 uncultured bacterium
ACAATCAGCGAATAATTGAATTCATAGGTCAGGTGAAAGAAAAGTTTGGCATAGAAATTCAGTCTGTCCTGCAGATGACCGAGATCGATGCCAGCTTTCAATAAACGATAAAAATTAAACGCAATTTTGACATTCAAGAGTAATTGTGGGAAAAATTTTAATGGCCAATGTTGAAAAATTTTCCGGCTGCTTTATCGGGCTAGCCTGTGGCGACTCTTATGGTGCGCCTTTTGAAGGGGGCTTTTTCGAAAGACTTCTCTGGAGGTTTATCGGCAAAGCCCCGAACGGACGAATGCGCTTTACTGACGACACACAGATGTCAATTGATTTGGCCAAATCCGTATTGCAAAACAATGAAATCGATCAAGCCAGTCTCGCCCTTCATTTCGCCGGCAACTATTGCTGGACTCGTGGTTATGGGCCAGGTGCGGCTCACACCCTTTATCTTATTAAAAAAGGGCAACCATGGGAAAAAGCTAACCGTGCCCGATTTTCCGATGGCTCATTCGGAAATGGTGCGGCAATGCGCGCCCCAATCGCAGGCCTTCTCTTCAATGGCAATGCTGAAGCGACAAAAGAAGCAGTGATAAAATCTTCAGAAATTACCCACGCTCATCCCGAAGCCATTGAAGGGGCGATGCTTATTGCTTTTGCCGTTCAATGTGGCCTTGCCGATCTGCCTTTAAACGAGGTGCAGACCTGCCTGAACGAGCATTGCCGCATCGACAGGTTCAAGAATCGTTTAGATCAGATTTTTTCCTGGCTGGAAAATGATTATTGCCCATCTGATGCCGAGATAATCAAGTCTCTGGGCAATGGCATTGCCGCGACAAAATCATGTGTCACAGCGATTTACCTGGCTCTGGCAAATATTGAACAATCTTTTGAAAATCTCTTGCAAAAGACAAAGAAGCTAGGTGGAGATGTCGACACCATAGGCGCAATGGCCGGGGCGATATGGGGCGCATATCGAGGTCTGAAAAGCCTGCCACATGAAACCTATGCCAAAGTAGAAAATTTCGAAGAAATCATCGATCTTGCTGAACGAATGTTTGCTTTCAACCAGCGAGTTTTTCAGAAACCGAACCTGCGCACTTGAGGAAATTAAGGTCCCAAAATGCATTATGGTGACCCAGTTTCAAGAGGTAAACGAAATTTCTCCGACAGAGTTTTAATGAAAAGAGTTTCCCGACTCGATCAGAATTTCAATGCCTGACAACCATTTTGTGGAAATGGCAGTCTCAAAGCTAGAGCAATTTCTGAAAATTTTCGAGAAACCTGGCGACGTGCAAACCGTCGACCAGACCATGATGCACTTGAATCGCCAACGGGAAAGTCACTTTACCCTCTTTTTCGGAAATCGCCCCAAAAGTCATTTTTGGCACAGTGTCTTGCGGTTTTAGCGATCTGGCGTAAGTCAAACCCGAAAAACAGTTCCAGGGAATGCTCGAAAAATGAATCTGGTCCAGCTGATAATCCTTTTCAAGACACATTCCGCCACGATTACGAACCTGATCGATCATCTCAATTGCATTTTTGCAAAACTCGGCAAAATCATGCTTGAATTCAATGAAACAGCAACCGAAAGTCTCATCGCCACGCAAAATTGTTGCAGAAGCGTGTATTTCATCATAACAGACTATTTGTCCGTTGACCAGGCGTAGACGCAGTTCTTCAACTTCCAGAACCGCTTGCAAAGCCTTGTGAAGATAACTCAAAAAGAATGAATAGCCTTTCTCCTTGGCCTGCATGCGGGTTCTGGTACAATCGAGTTCGGTGACCATACTCCAGTATGGATCATCGAGAGAACAGAAATAGTTGAAGTGTTCGCGACGCTTCCAGTTTTCCAGGTCAATAATCTTCATTCAGTTCAAGAGCTCATTTGCCAGCTGATCGATCTTTTCAATTAATTCCGGGCATTTTTGGGCATCTTCTGGTGCAAAAAGATTTCCGCCATGAATTATATGAAAACCGGAAAAATTAAAATATTCTTTTAAATGAGAATATTTATCGGGAATTTCTTTGAAAAACTTTTCGGGAGCACCCTGGGTAAATATGAAAACCAGATGTTTTCCGGTCGGTAACCTTGATCTGTTAGCGCCGGTCATAAATTCAGGCGTCAGTAATGAATAGGTGCGATCGAGAAAGAGCTTGAACTGTCCTGAAACATCGGCAAAATAGTTTGGTGCAGCATAAATGATAATATCAGCCAGTCGCATTTCATCCAGAACTGCAGTCAGATCATCACTTATCACACACCGGTCATGAGTTTTCTTGCAGGCACCGCAAGCTTTGCAACCCTTATAATTCATTTCTTCAAGAAAATAAGAACTGATTTCGCCGCCTTTTTCGCGGGCCTTCGCCAGAAAACGTTCGGTCAGAAAACTACTATTACCCTTTTTTCGCGGGCTTCCCATAATGGCCATTATTTTCATCATTTACATCCTGTTAAATTTCAATCAAAACTTTAATTTGAAAATCAAATTCTGAAATTATCAAGAATAGATTCCCCATAGCTCTTCTAATTCTGCTTAACGTCTTCTACAGACATAAATCGAGTATCTGACGACTGACTTCGAGATCGACGTCACCGTTTTCACCAAGCTTGATCATCTGATGAGACTTCAGTTGAGCCAAAACCTTGTCAATGGCTTCTACTCCCAGGCCATAGTCGCTTAGTCTGGTCTTAACACCCATCTTTTCGAAGAACTCGACTGTTTTTCTAATTGCCTCACTGATTTTATGCTCATCATTACCAGATTTGATTTCCCATACCCGAATTGCATACTGCAACAGCTTGTCATGCTTGAGATTCTTACGCAAATGCAGGTTGCCGGGAAGCACAATCGCCAGGGTTACGGCATGGTCGAGACCATACAAAGCAGTCAACTCATGCCCAATCATGTGCGTAGACCAGTCTTGCGGAACACCGCAACCGATAAGGCCATTCAAGGCCATTGTCGCCGCAAACATCAGATTGGCTCTGACATCGTAATTTTCCGGTTCCTTCAAAGCCAACGGCCCGTCTTCGATCAACGTGTGCAGCAGCCCCTCAGCAAAACGATCCTGAACCTTGGCGTGGGCTGGCTGGGTTAAATACTGTTCAACGATATGTACAAAAGCGTCAACGACTCCGTTGGCGATTTGTCGAGCAGGCAAAGTAAAGGTCTTCAACGGATCCAGCACTGAAAATACCGGATAAACGAGAGGGCTTTTAAAAGGAAGCTTGGCTTTTATTTCTGCGCGGGTAATAACTGAACCATTATTCATTTCTGATCCGGTGGCCGGGAGGGTAAGAACTGTCGCAAATGGCAATGCTTCTTTAACGCAGGCTCCAAAAGTCTGCAAAATTTTCCATGGGTCGTCGTTGAAAGGAGCTGCCGCTGCGACAAATTTGGTACCATCGATAACTGATCCACCACCAGCCGCAATGAGAAAATCCACCTTCTTTTCTCTGACCTGCTCGACACATTTCATTAAGGTTTCATAGGTTGGATTCGCTTCAACCCCTGAAAATTCATAAACCTCGCGGCCTTCAAGAGCTTTCATTATTTCTTCATAAACGCCATTTTTCTTTATGCTGCCGCCGCCAAAAACAAGCATGATCTTCTTGCCGGCTGGAACTTCGTTTTTAAGGGCACCGATCGTGCCTTTGCCAAAAATTATCTTGGTCGGATTATAAAAAGTAAAATTTTTCATACGCTTGTCTCCTCATTTTTTCTTTTACCTTTCCACAAGATATTCATTAACGGGCAATAAGTCAAAACATCACACAAAACCTTTCATCATATATGGTAGAATCTCATTCAATAAACTAACAGAACGCAAATGAGGTATACTTATGATTAGCGCGGTTGCAGCCCTCACCAAGCATCAGGCCTATG
>CAZQUE010000176.1:0-3815 GCA_964596185.1 uncultured bacterium
GATTGCAATGAAGAAAAAAGAAACTATGAAGAGAAAAAATTGCAGGTGAAAAGCATTGAAGGGGAGATCGCATCTTTGACCGTAATCGCTCCAGGTAATGGTTTGCTATTATATGGCAATACCTACACCGGATCGGAATTTGTCAAAGTGCGCCCAGGTTCACAGGTTTACCCGGGTATCAGCATGTTGCGAGTGGTTGATCCTGACAAATTCGGCGTAACTTTCGCTCTCGACCCGAAAGAAACTTCCTTGGCTTCTGTCGGCAATCAGCTTTTTTTCAGGCCAGACCCTTATCCCGAATTGCTTATTCCCTGCGAGGTTGCCCAAACCTCGCCCATTGCCCTGGAAATAAGCGGCGGACGTCCAGATGGCCGAACCATGGTCAACGTTGAAGCCTCGGTTAAGGAAAAATACGCTGCGGTCAAACTTGGCTATTCTGGAACTGTTTTCAACCCAGAGGTGATAGAAATCTGGAAAAAAGCATTCTCTGGCAATCGCCGCCATAAAGTTTCTCGGCGCAATTTTTTCCGCAAAACCAGCACCACTGGAGATGTTAAGCCGGCAAGCTTCTCTTATATCGTCAGTATGTCGAACAGCAAACTCAGTTTTCTTGAAGATGAAGGCAAATCGGTGGAGGAGGGTAGTGTCGTTGCCCGGATCGACAATGCTGAAGTCAGTCAGAATCTTTCCGATACTGAAATCGAGTTGCGCAAATTTCGCGAAGAACTGCAGCTGCTCATCGAAAAAAATCAGGTCGAAAACGAGCAGCTCAAAAGACAGTTGGAAGTAAAAGAGGGCGCTCTTGAAGTAGCCAGATTGAAACATGCTGCACTGCTCAAAAATCGTGATGAAGACAAGATAATTGATCTCAAAAGAAGTCTTGAGCTTATCGATGCAAAAATCGACCTTGCCAATGAGAAAATTCGCCATACCAGCGAACTGAAGCGCAAGGGATTGCGATCTGATCTTGAATTGATGCAGGCTGAAACTGAAGCGGCAGCTTTGCAGAAAGATCGGGCGATCAATGCCTATAAACTCGAGCTCGAAGAGGGTGGGCCGACCCGCCGCTCGGTTGCTCTTTCCCAGCTTGAAGTCGAAAAGGCCCGTGTTGAGCTTGAAAAGACCAGGCGTGAAGTCGAACAGGGGCAGATTACCAATGCCATGAATGTGAAAATCAAAGAGCTCGAAATTAGAAAGCTTGAAATCAGAATGAAAGAATACCAACGTTTGATTGAAATGGCTGAAATCAAGGCCCCGGCACCAGGAGTGGTCATTCACAGTGAGACGCATCGATCAAGTGGCGGTCTCGGCAAAGCCAAAGTCGGCGATGAAGTCTACGCCCGCGTGCCCTTCATGCAGGTTGCTGAAATGGCTAATCTGCAAATTCATACCGAAGTATCGGAAATGGATGTGAAGTTTGTTAAGCCTGGCGATCAGGTTAAGGTAATTCTTAAAGGAAATTCGGTAAGCTCTTTTCCTGGCTGGGTTTCATCTATTTCCTACATTGCCCGTACAGATTTCAAAGCCCGCCAGGATGCTGTGGTTCGCGTCGTTATCGACCTGGTATCGCCTGAACATGGGGTGACGAAAATCGACCCGGCATTTAGACCCGGTCAGTCGTGTGAAGTTGAATTCCAGTTGTATGATGTTCAAGATGCCCTGGTTTTACCCTTTGATGCGGTTGTTCCTTTTGCTACCGGGCCATGCGTCATCAAAGAAGATCTGGTTCCTGCACCGGTTGAACTGCTCTTTTCTGATGGTCTGCAAGGCTATGTTGTCCAAAGCGGGTTGACTGAAGGAGATGAGATAATACTCATGGAGGCGCTGAATGATTAAAGCTGAAAATCTGCAGCGCTGGTTCGATATCGGCGATAACTGCGTGAAGGCCGTTGATAATGTAAATCTCAACATCGAGAAGGGCGAATTCATCGCGGTCATGGGTCCTTCCGGTTCTGGAAAATCGACGTTGCTGTATGTGCTTGGAGCGATGGATCAGCCAACCGGTGGTAGTATCAGCATCGATGGCCGCCGCCTGGACAAGATGAATGATATCGAAAGATCTGAATTTCGCAATCGTTCGCTTGGTTTCGTTTTTCAGTCGTTTCACCTTTTGCCACGGCTTAATCTGGTGCGCAATGCCGAAATGCCGATGATTTATGCCGGCATCGACCCAGAATTGCGTAAGAGTCGCGCAGAGATGCTTTTACGGGCTGTCGGCCTTGGTGACCGCCTCGACCGTCGCCCGACCGAGCTTTCTGGCGGACAATGCCAGCGGGCGGCAATTGCCAGGGCGCTGGTCAATCGACCATTGATTCTGCTGGCCGATGAGCCGACCGGTAATCTTGACTCAAAGACCGGCGAAGAGATAATCGCGCTTTTCCAGGCTCTCAATCGTGCGGGAATGACAGTTATCATGGTAACCCATGACAATCGCATGGCTCAGCATGCAAAAAGAATCATTCGCATGAAAGACGGAGTAATCGAAACGGTTGAAAAAGTTGGGCAGCCTTTGCGTTCTGCTTTGCCCGTCGAAGTTGAGCAGTCGCTGCAGGAGGTTTTAAATGAAACTCTCTGAGCAGATAAAAACTGGTGCAGTTGGGCTTTTCGACCATCCGTTCAGAACATTTCTGACCATGCTCGGCATTATTTTCGGAGTTGGTGCAGTCATCGCGATGGTCTCTATTGGTGCGGGAGCAGAGCGGGAGGCTCTGGAAGAACTCAAAAAATTTGGTGATGCCAGTATCCGTGTCAGCGCCATCGAGATACAGGGTGAAAGATTGACAGAAGCTCTTAAGAAGCAGGCAATGGGTCTGTCCATTGACGATGCCGATTTTTTGCGGGCCGCCTGTCCTTTTTTGCGTCTGGTTGTTCCGGAAAAACTCGATGATTACCGGGTTTATTGCTTGAATAAAAAGCCGTTGGCCAAAATTGTCGGGGTCGGCGAGGGATTTCTCGATGCTTCGCGGTTCGAGCTGGCACGCGGCAGGTTTTTTCATCCCGGGGAAATGGAAAACGCTGGCCTGGTAGCCGTTCTGGGTGCTGGTATCGCCAGCGAAACCTTTGCCGGTGTCGAGCCGGTTGGCCAGTTCATTCAGATTGAAAGAATGCGCTTTAAAATCATTGGTGTCATGAAAGAACAGGGCAAAGGCGGTGGCAAACTGGCGATCAAGCGTCGCGATCATGACCGTGACGTCTATATTCCGATCAAGGCCAGTATCGAGCGTCTTGAAAAATGGCCTGCCGAAGACAAGGAACTTTATCATCAGATTTCCAGCCTGTGGTTAGAGGTTCAGCCGGGCAGTGACCTTCTCAAAGCTCGTGATGCCGTGATGGCAATTTTGAAAAGGCGTCATCAGGGCGTTGAGGATCTTGAAAGTCAGGTTCCGCTTGAAATATTGCAGCAGAGTCAAAAAACCCAGAATCTGTTCAATCTGGTTATGGCACTGATTGCTGGAATTTCACTATTGGTCGGCGGTATTGGTATCATGAACATTATGCTGGCTTCGGTAAATGAGCGAACTCGCGAAATTGGGGTTCGTCGTGCTCTGGGAGCCTCAAAGAAAGATATTGTCGTGCAGTTTCTGGTAGAAGCAAGTCTGATAAGTGTTTCAGGTGGCATCATCGGGATTTTTGCCGGAGCTTTGCTTTCATACGGCATATCCGTCTATACCGGCTGGGTTACTGTCATCCCTATCACTTCGGTTTTCATTGCCTTTTTTGTCTCAATAACCGTAGGCATCGTATTTGGCAGTTTTCCTGCCGCCAAAGCTTCCCAGCTCGACCCGGTCAAGGCTTTGCGTTACGAATAGTCCTGG
>CAZQUE010000177.1:0-3767 GCA_964596185.1 uncultured bacterium
GAAGCAGAGGAGATTGTTTTTCGGTCTTTCAGGATGGCAAAAAATGCTTCAAAATACAGTCTTTCAGTTTTTTTGCCTTCGCAGGCAAGTAGCACCAGTAATCTTTGATTATAGCGGTTTTCGCTCCGCTTCAGTCTCGGTGCGGTTTGCCTGTTTGTTGCTCTCGCGTTGTAATTCTTTCGGCGCGCCATGATTATTTACCGCCTGGGAAACGACCAACATAAGGGATTGCACCGTATTTCCCCTGAATATAGTGCTTTTCAAGGTTGTCGGTAGCTCTGACATTTTTATACTCGACGAGAGAATGCAGATGAGTTGCCCCGAAAAGGTCTTTTTCGGTAAGCCAGATCTGCGATTTATGAAACAGTTTCTGATTCAACAGATTGGTGTCGTGGCTTACAAAAATCAGCTGCGCATTTCTGGTGTTGATTTCAGGGTTGTTAAAAAGTGAAATCAGCGCCATGGTTAGCAGAGGGTGCAGGCTTGCATCCAACTCGTCAACCAGCAGGATTTTTCCGTTGCGAAGAGTATCGATGAACGGAGCGGACAGACAGAAATACTTTTTTGTACCTTCGGATTCGTCGCTGGCAAGGTCAAACTCTTCAAAGCCTTCCGGGGTGCCAGCTTCGTTATATTTCACGTGTATGGTTCGCGCACCTAACTTCACTAACGGTGAAGCGTTCGCCAGCACCGAATCTCTGATCTCTTTGGGCACGGGCAGGTTTTCAATTTCATTTGCCGGAATTTCGTCTTCATGATGTTTCAAATCATCGATGCCAAGGTCAGCACTTTTTACCAGCCGCCTTATCTCTTCGTAAAACTCAGGGTTTTTCATTTGATTAAGGGTGTAAAAGAGATAATCAGATGGTCTCATGCCGTTAAGCAGGTTGACTTTCTTGAACCAGTCGAGAATTGAGTGCGCGACCTGTCCGCCTTCCTGGTCGCATTTCCAGATAAACAGGCTATTGGGAAGGACTTTCAGGCCTTTGCCCTCTTTGAATTTTTCAGGGTTAACGTAGAATTCACCCATGTCGCTGTCGCGAAAGAAAAGCCTGGCCTCTTTGCCTTTTTCGTCTGCAAACAGCCACTCAGAGTAAACGTTTGTAGTATCGGCTTCAAAGCCATAGCGGTATTTAATCTGATTATTGAAAAAGATAACTTCGAATGAGCTTGAAGCGTTCATTGTTTCAGTCGAAAGCCTGAAAGGTTCGTGGTTCAGGGTATCAGTAGATTGAAAAACCTTGCGAACATTTAAAACCATTGCTTTCATGTAGTCCAAAGCTCGCACAACATTGCTCTTGCCGCTGGCATTTGCGCCATAGATCACAGCTGATGGCAACAGCTTGTAATGCCTGGCCGGAAGAACTGAATGCCGGTTGTTCAGGCCCGAAACCATGCTGAAAGTTACCGAATCTTTGATTGATCTGAAGTTGTCAAACGTAAACTGCATCAGCATATAAATTCTGTCCTTCTCGGTGATGTCTCGAATAATAGAGTCTGATTTTGCGGATTTTACACGAAATTCGCTTTTATTTCCAGAGATTTCTTCGAAACGTCAAAAGATGTCTTGCAGATGCCTGTTTCAAGATATCCGGTTCCGCCATCAGTGCGTCGCGCTCAAATTTTGGCTCGCCAACAGGTTTTATCTTTCGTTTCACCTGGCTGTGCGGCGTTCAGTAAAGAATTGCTGACAAATCTTTGCCTGACAGTTATTATTGCATGGAAGAGCAGAACTGCAGGAATTCCTGCATAAAAGGGCGTTTGATTTTTAAACCCATCGAATTCGAGTGGTTTAAAATTCAAAGCTAGCGCAGCGGCCCGCAGCACAAATTTACAATTCTTCACGCCACAAAGATTTTGTTCAAGCACCCCTTGCACAATTACCTTGAGGCGTATCTGGGTAGTTTCCATGCCAAGACAGGTAAAGGCAGTTCCAACCTGGAGCTGTTGCTCAGATCGATTGTCGGGTTAGTATAGGATCTATTTTTACCACGATAATAGGAATTTTGCTTGAAAACCATTTTTAAGAATTGTTTTTCCGCGATTTTCACATGATCGTTGTAAATTTTCTAAAATTTATTATAATTGTAATTGAAAATCATTAAAATTCACTCGTTCATGGGAAATTATGCAAAAAACACATCTTGAAATTTCAAAGAAACTGGGTTCTACAATAAAAAAATGCCGCAAAAACCTGCGCCTATCTCAGACTGAACTCGCTGATCTGGCAGACGTGAGCCTGAATTATATTTCCCAACTTGAGAAAGGAAAACCCAAAATTCAACTCGACAAATTACTCGATGTTCTTGGCGTTCTCGGGCTAGAACTTGAAGTCAAACCCGGCAACTCCAGATTGGTAATTGGCAAAGGGCTAAGATCTGAATGACAGAACCGAAGAATATAAACGAGCTCAAAATTTTCAAAAGCGGCATTTTGGCAGGATTTTTGAGACGAACCGATAATGGCTGCGAGTTTAGATATGATGAAGCTTTTTTTCAACAGGCTGATTCCGCTGGCATTTCATTTCACATGCCCAAAACCAGAAAAGTTCTTGCCAACAACGGGGTGAATCTTTTTCCATTTTTTGCCGGCCTGCTACCAGAAGGTTTACGCTTAAAGGCCCTGACAAAAAATCTGAAAACCTCTGCGGATGATTTGTTCAGCATTTTTGCAGCCATTGGCAGCCATGTTATCGGAGATGTATATGCTGAGCCAGTTGAGCAGGCTTTAGAAAAAGAGACACCAAAACTGAGTCAAATAAACTTCTACGAGTATTTTCATAAATTTTTAGCAAGCAACGAGATTCGCAAAGATGAGTCGATCGCGGGCGTTCAGGAAAAAATTTCCGCTTCGATGATCAGCTTTCCTGTAAATATAGCGAAACAATACGCTAAATACATTCTTAAACTGAATCCTGCAGATAAACCCAATCTGGTAGAGAACGAACACTACTGCATGGAGTTAGCGCGAAAATGCGGCATTGAAACAGCAAAAACAAAACTGGTCAAAGATAAAGACAGCAACTACGGCTTGCTTGTCACCAGATTCGATAGAACCTGGAATTCAAAGGAAGACAAGTTTCTGATGCACCATCAGGAAGATGCCTGCCAGTTTCTGAATAAATACCCGGCTGAAAAATATAGAATTTCCATCAATGAGATTGTTAAGGGCATAGAAAAGCATGTTTCAGCAGCTAAAGTGGCAATATTAAAGCTATTACAGCTTTATGCGTTCTCATACCTGATTGGAAATGGTGATCTTCATGCCAAAAATATCAGCTTACTGGTCAAATCCGATAGACAATTCCCTGAGCTTTCACCAGCTTATGACCTTATCTGCACCTACATTTATGGCGACCACAAAATGGCAAGCAAACTTGATGGCAGAGATGACAATCTGAAACGGAAAAACTTCATCGAGTTTGGATTGCGCTTCGGTATTCCTGAAGTGGCTTGCAACAAGATGCTCGATAAGCTGTTATTTAAACTAAAAGATCACTTTAGTCTTTTAAATCAAGTTCCGATTACTGAGAAATCCAGAGCTCAATTGTCTGGAATGTTCAAAAAAAGATTTAAAGACCTCAGCTGATTTTTGCCAAACCGAACCTTTTACATTCGATGAAACTCTTGCTTCTTCAAAGTAAGCTAAAAATCCAAGAGGGAAACTTTTATTGAAAAGTAAGCGCTAAGAGAAGGTTTTGTTAAAGTTTAATTTTTTGTAACTGTTCACGTGGTTAAAGTTTAACTGGGTCTTGTACTTTTTGGCCA
>CAZQUE010000178.1:0-3746 GCA_964596185.1 uncultured bacterium
GTTAACTCAAATAAGTTTAAGAAAGATTGAACTTGTAATTGAATTGGGTTAGACTTCAAAAAAAATATTAAAGCGAGGAATAGGAAATGAGCGAGAGAAATTATGCAAAAAGAGTTGAGTATCTTGCACCCAGCCCAATCAGAAAAATGATGGCAATCGCCAAAGAGCTCGTGGCTGAAGGCAAAACCGTCTATGAACTCAATATCGGACAACCCGACGTTGAATGTATTCCAGAATTTGCCCGCGCCATCAACAAAAAAGCCCAAACCGGACAAATTAACTATTCTCCATATATTGGCGAAAAATACCTGCGAGAAACCTTTGCCAGATATCTCAACCATTATTTTGACCGGCGATCGGTCTCACACCTGGTTGTTGATACGGAAAACATTCTCGTGACTGTAGGCGCTTCACACGCCTTGAGCAATACTTTTCTGGCTCTTTGCAACCCTGGTGACGAAATACTTGTCATCGAACCATTTTTCTCGCCTTATATCGGCTTTCTGGCGCTGGCAGGAGGTGTTTTGCGTTCAGTGCCGACACGGGCCGAAGACGACTTTGCCCTTCCCAGCGATGCCGAGATCGAAAAGCATATCACGCCCAAAACCCGGGCAATTCTTTTTAATAGCCCAAACAATCCTTCTGGCAAAATCTTCAACCGGGAAGAAGTCGAAAGACTTGCCAGGCTTGCGATTCGCAACGACCTTTTCATCATAGGTGACGAGGTTTACCGGGAAATGATCCTTGGCGATACCGAAGCGGTAAGCCTTTTGCAGATTGAGTTTCCCAGTGAGGAAGAAAATGATAAATACAAGGATTCTTTGATCGTTATCGATTCATCCAGCAAATCATTTTCATTATGTGGTGTTCGCATTGGTTTCGTTGTCGCCAAGCCATCGATTCTTGAGAAGATTGCTCTGGTTAACGCGCATTCGGTTGCCTGCGTGTCTGACCTTGCCCAGTTCGGCGTTGCTGGTGCTTATGACGCCATTCTTTCGCGGCCCGACTATCTTGAAAACCTTCGCAATACTTATCGGGAAAGACTCGATGCGACAATGAAAGCTATCGAGGAATTCATGCCCGATGTAGTTGCACCCAGGCCTTCCGGAGCCTTTTACGTGATGATTAAATTTCCTCAGTTTGACGATATCAATGAATTTTGCTATTTCATGCTGGAAAAATTCAATCTTGGCGGTGAAACTGTTGCCGTCACGCCTGCCCATGCCTTTTACCTCGACCCCAATCGTGGCAAAAATGAAATTAGAATTGCACTGGTTGTTACTCCTGAGAAAATGCGCAAAAGTATTCGCATCATGTCCGAGGCCCTCAAAGCCTATAAAGTGTTCAAAGGCAATCAGACCAAGCCGAGTCTTTGATGTGTGGGCGTTTCACTCTAACCGGCAGCTTGATCTGGCTTTTCAAGCTGCTGAGTTTGTCGCCCATTGCCAATCTGACCCCGCGTTATAACATTGCGCCGGGCCAACCGGTGTTGGTTTTTTTGCATAACCCGGATTCAAATCAAATAACCCATGATTACCAACTTTGGGGGCTGATTCCTTCGTTCAACAAAGATCCAAAAGCTTATAAACCCTTGATCAATGCAAGGGCTGAGACCTTGGGCGAAAAGCCTTCATTTAAAAAAGCGTTTCAGTACCGGCGCTGCGTAATACCTGCTTCTGGATTTTACGAATGGCAGAAAGTTAAAGATGGTAAACAACCTTGGTATTTCTGTCATAGCGACCCGGAAAAGAACTTTTACTTTGCAGGAATATGGGATATCTGGCACGGTCCTGATGGTGAGCAGGTCAACTCTTTCGCAATCATTACCACTGCCGCCAATCAGCTCGTTAATAAAATTCACCCGCGAATGCCGGTTATTTTATCTGAAGAATGTCTTTTGCAATGGCTTGATCCGGCAACAGACCCCGGGGAATTGAGAAAAATGCTGGTTGGATTCCCCGCATCAGCAATGAAGGCCTGGCAAGTTGATCGCCAAGTGAATAACCCGAAGTTCGATTCGCCAGAATGTCTGCAACGTCCGACAATCATTCAACCCGAACTTTTTTAAGCGTTTAATGATGTCAACACTGAGGCTTGCAACCTGAGCCATGAAGTAGTATTCTTACACCCCTGAAGGCAATTACAACTGGAGGCATGCTATGCTCGACATAAAATGGATTCGCTCAAATCCTGAAGATTTCAAAAAGGCCATGATTAAAAGGGGTGAGGCCTCTCCGCAGCACCCAGCCAACGCACAAATCCTTGAACAGGCCGCAATTGACAAAGAAAATCGTGCCGCGATCTTACAGGCATTTTTAAACAATTTTTCCTCTGTTGTAATTGAAAAAACCCAGCCTCTTGAAGAGCTCGATGAAAAAAGACGCCAGGCTATTTTTTCAGTCGAAAGCCTCAAGGCTGAAAGAAATGCTGTCAGCAAAGAAGTTGGCCGAAGAAAAGCGAACAAGGAACCCGCCGATGACTTACTGGCCGGCATGAAAGACGTTTCTGACAAAATCAAGGCCCTTGAAAAAGATCTTGAAGAAATTGACCAGACGATGAATGACCTGCTGATGACCATTCCCAATGTGCCGTCTGAAACCACCCCGATTGGACACGACGAAAGCGCTAACCTTGAAGTCAGAAAGTTTGGCAACCCTCGTGATTATGGCTTTGCAGTGAAGGACCATGTCGATCTCGGCGCAAATCTGGGAATTCTCGATTTTGACAGGGCCACTAAACTAACAGGATCAAGATTTTCAGTTTTGATGGGGCAGGGGGCTCGTCTTGAACGGGCACTGATAAATTTCATGCTCGATACGCACACGCAAAAGCATGGTTACAAAGAAGTTTTACCCCCATTCATGGTAAATTCAAATTCTTTGCGCGGCACCGGCCAGCTACCTAAATTTGAACAGGATCTTTTCAAGCTGCAGGGATTCGATTATTATCTGATCCCCACCGCAGAAGTTCCTGTGACCAACCTTTATGCCGGCGAAATTCTAAAAGAATCAGATCTGACCCTGAGCTTAACCGCATATACGCCATGTTTCAGAAGTGAAGCCGGCAGCTATGGCCGTGACACGCGAGGCCTGATCAGACAGCATCAGTTCGATAAAGTCGAACTGGTAAAATTCTGCAAACCTGAAGATTCTTATAACGAGCTTGAAAAACTTCTGGCTGATGCTGAAACAATTCTCAAGCTGCTCGACCTTCCTTTCAGAACTGTCGCTCTTTCTACCGGCGATTTGGGCTTTTCTGCAGCAAAAACCTACGATATTGAAGTTTGGTTGCCTTCACAGAATTGTTACAGAGAAATCAGTTCCTGCAGCAACTTTGAAGATTTTCAAGCCCGCAGGGCTGCAATCAGATTCAAGGGCAATGAACCAAAAGCCAAACCAGCTCTGGTTCATACCCTTAACGGTTCTGGACTGGCAGTCGGTCGAACCTGGCTGGCAATAATCGAAAACTTTCAGGATGAAAAAGGACGAATATTCATTCCTGAGCCTCTAAGACCCTATATGGGTGGGGCAACTCACCTCGAACCGGAAAACTGAGTGAAAATGGCTTTTTTCAAATTGCCAGGCGCTGTCTTTGCAGCGATCCTGGCAATTTGTGTTTTCATCGTTGGCTGCTCAGGGGAATCTGGCCCAACTCTGGTGTATTCTTTTCCCATGCCGACAAACCTTACCATCAAAGGTAGTATCAATCTTGCAGATGTCGGAGTCAGCACTGGACTTGGCGGAATT
>CAZQUE010000179.1:0-3733 GCA_964596185.1 uncultured bacterium
CTGGCACTTGCACATCCTGTGCGGCGTAATCGCTTCGGGGCGGCATTGCAACGCTACGCATCTTCGTCTGCTTGATTTTCTAGCTTCAAGCTCAACTCCTGATATTCGAGAAACCTTCAAGAATCGCCTTCCATGGCGATCTTGAAGGTCGGCAAACTTCCTGTTTGCCGACTCGAAATTCAGGGTTTCGCTTTCAGAGAAAATCTGCAGACTACGACACCTTTGCTTGTGCAAAGCCGCCCCTGCGCTACAACTTTAGCCGAACAGAGAGTCAGGGCCGTCTCCGTCAGCATTCACTGCGCAAGCACCCGACCTTCGCCGGCCTTGGTCTTGCTCCTCCGCTTTTGCAAAGCCGCCCCTGCGCGGCTTCTTAAATTAAGCAACTAGCGATGATAGCGCAGCGTGCAGGGCAGGGTTTTTCAGCGCAATGCTGTCGGAGCTTGCCGGTATTCTCAAAAACAAAAGCCGCAGAGATCGACCGGCGAAGCCGGATGCTGAGCCGCGAACGAGGCCTCAGGATGAGGCTTCGAGTTCGCGTGTCGATCGCGCGCGCGTTGTTTTTGTCAAGAAAAGCGAGCAAGCGTAGATGCATGAAGCTGAAATTCCTGCCCGCCGCGGCCATCAACAACTATCACCTTCAGGTCAGCATTGTAACGCTACGCATCTTCGTCTGCTTGATTTGCCTTTGAATAAGGATTAAAATAGCTTTCGAGGTGAAATGATAAATGGTTTTAGGCAAATTCCTGGCAGCCTTGTTCGGCTTACTGTATCTTTTTCTGGGGGTGCAGTCGATCAGCGCCGATCAGCGTACAGGCTGGCTTTTTCGTTCGGTTGGCACCGGCAGAAGAAACCTGTTTCACCTCACCGTCGTTCATGATCTGCTTGTCGGAGGCGTCTTTCTTTGGCTGGCCTCTTTTGAAATCAGCAACCTGATCGGTCGCACGATCATGCTCTGGTTGGCGCACCTTGCCTATACCTCGGTGATGCTCGGCAAATTCGAGCATACCAGCGACGAGGGTCAGCTCCAGAACTGGGGTTGTATCGGCAAGCCCATCGCCTTTTTATTGGGCACTTATTGGTATTTTCTTGTTTTTAGCGGTGAGGTATCGCTGATTGATATCTGGGACGCAATCGAAGCCTTCCTCGATGCTTAGCTTGGGGGTAAGCGCTCAGAATTAAAGGGCCAGAATCGTTTCCGCCAGGATTCGGCAGGCCAGCTCGGCCATATCGCCGGAAAAAACCAGCGGCGGCGTGAGCCGGATGATGTTTTTTCTCACTCCGCCAGTGCCTGTAATAAGCCCCCGCTCACTGGCGCGATTATGAACATCGGCGGCAATTTCGTCGCTGTTGAGTTCGATTTCGATCATCAAACCCAGACCGCGAATCTGTTTAACGCTGAAATGATCGCCTACCATTTCCAGAAGGGTACGCCTGATATATTCGCCGAGTTGCTCGGCCCGGCGCATCAGTTTTCCTTCGACGATAAGCTTGAGGGTTGCCAGCGCTGCGGCACATGAAGAAAGATTGGCGTTGTTCGAAGTCTCCACGATCCCGTAAAAACGATCGCAGAAAAAAGCCGCACCGATAGGGTAGCCATTGCCGAGACTTGAGCCCAGGCAAACGATGTCGGGAGCGATATTCAGCAGTTGAAAGCCGAACATGCGACTGCCTGTGCGTCCTAATCCGCACTGGGTTTCGTTGGCGATCAGGTCGATGCCATGAACATCGCAAAAATGACGAAGTTTGGTGAAAAAATGGCGGCAGGGCTCGATTGAACCACCAACCCCAACCGATGGTTCGATTATGATCGCCGCAGTCTGGTCGGCGAGCTCGGCAAAAAATGATTCAAGCGAGCACAAACAGGCACCTTTGCAGGTTTTGCCCAGGGTAGACAATTGTTCACCGACTACCGGCGGATGGTGCAAATTGTGGTTGATCAGCTCAAAATGAGTGTCGATCGAAAAGACCGGTGTGAAATGCTCATCGTCGGAAGCGGAAAGCACCAGAAAAGAATTGGTAATGATGTCTTCGGAAATTGCGAGCACGATGGGTTTGCCGCGAAACTGCCGCGAGACCTGGCAGGCAGCTTTAATGGCATCTGAACCGGATCTGGTCAGGGCACTTATTTCAAGGTAGCCTGGCAAAAGGTCGCTGAGGAAATCAAGCAGGAGCCGATCGGCATTTTCAGGCGGCGAGGCATAAGCGGCGACGACGGTCGGTTCGGCGTGACCACACAAAACATTGCCGTTGGCGGCAAAAGTATCGAGATAGTTGCGGTCTTCGTGGTCGAAAAGGTGGCAGTTGTCGGCGCGTACAAATGAAATGCGTCGCAGGCAAGGCAGAATTGACATTGGTCGCATTAGAAATTCCTGCATTTTTGCCCCCTTTTGTCGCAGTTCCCTAATCTAAAGATATTGCTTGGGGCGCAATCACGCAACTAATTTGATTTTTCGAGTGAGGGAATTTTTGCGAAAACTGGATTGAAATAATCAGTATCCTGACTTCTCAGTTCTCTCTATTGTTAAATATCTTGATTTCAGCGATTTTGTTGGTGTCTACCTTGACTAACCCTTTGCCGGATTCAAGATAAATATATTTCTGGGAAAAATCACCGGTGATAAGTTCGCCGTTGGTCATTAGAATTTCAACAATTTTGCGAGAGTCATCGCCATTCTTTTCAGATATGGGAAGGTTCTGGATTTTTTCCACCAAAATTTCACTTACATTGCGGGTGAAGATCTGAAATTCGCCCAGACTGCCATACTGTTCAATTTCGCCAAGCAGGATGTCCATTGAAATCCCAATTTCAAAATTGTCGGTCATGTCGTTTTGGAAAATTATCTCCCAGGTTTTACCATTATTTCTGGCCTTTTTAATGTCTTTCCACTTGAATACGAAAGACGTCTGACCCTTTTGAAAGCGCAATCCGTTCGAGCAGACCTTCATACCGTTGCTGAATTGTGGGTTGAGAACTACGTATTCATTCCCGTTGTTGTCTTTCAAACGTATTCTATGAGCCATTTCGGCGGCGCACGAGCAGGGCATTGTAAACATCAGCGCCACAAATATGAAAAAGGTTGAAAGAACTTTTTTGGTGAGAAAGGCCACTCTCTTTAGTCCCCGTTGTTTATAGTTACGCTGGAGTATATCAGAATTTTATGGGAATAATCAAGAATTATGACGGAAAAGGATAAGTCTGGCAAATTGCAAAGCTTTTTTGTTTCACGGGAAACCTGAAAATTATGTAAACCTTGAAGCCGGCTGCGGTCGGGTGATGCTTCGTTCACGCTCGCTGCGGGGCGGCATTGCAACGCTACGCATCTTCGTCTGCTTGATTTTCTAGCTTCAAGCTCAACTCCTGATATTCGAGAAACCTTCAAGAATCGCCTTCCATGGCGATCTTGAAGGTCGGCAAACTTCCTGTTTGCCGACTCGAAATTCAGGGTTTCGCTTTCAGAGAAAATCAGCAGACTACGACACCTTCGCTTTTGCAAAGCCGCCCCTGCGCGGCTTCTTAAATTAAGCAACTGACGATGATAGCGCAGCGGGCAGGGCAGGGTTTTTCAGCGCAATGCTGTCGGAGCTTGCCGGTTTTCTCAAAAACAAAAGCCGCAGAGATCGACCGGCGAAGCCGGATGCTGAGCCGCGAACGAGGCCTCAGGATGAGGCTTCGAGTTCGCGTGTCGATCGCGCGCGCGTTGTTTTTGTCAAGAAAAGCGAGCAAGCGTAGATG
>CAZQUE010000180.1:0-3729 GCA_964596185.1 uncultured bacterium
CGTTTTTAACCACTCGGGCACCATAGCGGGGGCACAGGCTTTCGTCAGCAATCTCGACCTGAATCTCATCGGCAACTTTGCCCGAGCCGTCATCGTCGCCGAGTGGCTCACGATGCAGGGGCAGGTTGAAAATAGCACTGAGTTCACGGGCAATGCCCAAATGCGACAGGGCGTCGCCGCGATTTGGAGTAATGCTGATTTCAAAAATGACTTCATCCATTCCCAGGGCTTTGACGATATCCTCGCCCAGCGGAGTTGCTTCTGGAAGAATGTAGAGCCCGCCGTGTTCGTCAGATATCCCCAGCTCTTTTTTACTGCACATCATGCCTGAAGATTCAATACCGCGAATCTTGGCCTTGCTGATTTCGAAGCCTGAGGGAAGTCGAGCGCCGAGCATGGCTACCGGCACCTTGTCGCCGGCCTTCATGTTGTTTGCGCCACAAACGATTTGCAGCGGGGTCCCTCGGTTGACATCGACCTGGCAAAGCGAAAGCTTGTCAGCGTCTGGATGAGGGTCGCGGCTGATAATTTTGCCAACGACTACGTTTTTAAGGTCTTTGCCCGGTTGAATGATTGCTTCGACTTCAAGCCCGGTCATATTGAGGGCGTCGGCGATCTTTTCCGGAGTTTCATTGATATCGATATAATCTTTAAGCCAGCTTAAAAGTATTTTCACGGTTGCTACCTCAGAATTGTCTCAAAAAGCGAATGTCAGAGTTGAAAAGAAGTCGGATGTCGTTTATTCCGTAGCGAAGCATGGCAATGCGCTCGATGCCCATGCCAAAGGCAAAGCCGGTATATTTTTCGGTGTCGTATTTGACTGCCTCGAAAACTTTCGGGTTTACCATGCCGCAGCCGAGAATCTCCATCCAGCCGGTTCCTTTGCAGACCTTGCAACCTTTGCCTTCGCAGAAGATGCACTGAATATCCATTTCCGCAGAAGGTTCGGTGAAGGGAAAGTAGCTGGGGCGAAAGCGGTAGGGGCGACGTCCAAACATGTTTTCGGCAAACATGATCAGCGTGCCTTTGAGATCGCTCATGCTGATATGCTCGCCAACTACGAGTCCTTCCATTTGATGGAACATCGGCGAGTGGGTAATGTCGCTGTCGCGGCGAAAAACCTTGCCGAGTCCGATCATTTTCAAAGGTGGTTGCAGGACTTCCATGGTGCGAATCTGCACGGGTGAGGTTTGCGTTCTCAAAACCTGACCTGATTCGAGGTAGAATGTGTCCTGCATTTCTCTTGCCGGGTGATGGCTGGGAACGTTCAATGCCTCGAAATTATAATACTCGTCTTCAATTTCCGGGCCTTCTGCCATGAAAAAGCCCATTGACATGAAAATGTCGGCAATTTCGCGGGCGACCTGATCGACTGGATGTAAAGAGCCGGGTCGGTTGAACAAGCCGGGCAGTGAATGGTCGGGGCGCTCTGCCTGCAGGCGTGATTCCTGTTCTTTAAGTGCCAGCTCACGCATGGCATTTTCAAGCGAGCTTTGAATTTCATTCTTGATTTGGTTGATTTCTGCGCCAACCGCTTTACGTTGATCGGGTGGGAGTTTGCCCAGTCCCTTGAGGCGCTCGGTGATTTCGCCCTTTTTGCCAAGGTATTTAACCCTGAGGGCTTCAAGTTCTGCGGTGGTTTTTGCAGATCCTCTTTCAGTTTGATATTGCTGTAACAGGCCGGAATGAGATTCTGACATTGGATCTCCTTTAAAGAAATGCGAATTATGATTTTTCCGGTCGATGAGCTTGCTGCTTCGACCATTCATATAAACAAATTGCTGCAGAGGTTGCAACGTTCAATGATTCTACTCGTCCCTGCATAGGAATGGCAAGTTTCATTGCGCATTCTTTTTCAACTTTTTCTGCGGTTCCGCTTCCTTCCTGACCTAGAAAGAGTGCGCTTTTTTCTGGAAAGGAAAATGAATGAACCGATTGTCCCTGCATGTCGGTGCAGATGCATGTAAACAGGTGCTTTGTAAGCAGCTGAAATAATTCTTGGGCTTCAATCCTGTTGTATACTGGTAAGCGAAACGATGAGCCCATGGCAGCCCTAATGACCTTGGTGTTGTTCGAACTGCAGCAGCCGCTGAGAAGAATTACGGCGTCAGCGCCCATGGCTTCGCTGGTTCTAATGATGGTGCCGATATTGCCGGGATCCTGTAGTCGATCAAGAACAACGAGCATTTTTGCTTTTTGGCAAAGTTTTGCCAGTGGCTGGGGCTCTTTTTGTGAAAAAATGCAGATTGCATCGGCCGGGCTGGTGACCGTTGACAACTCTTTGAACAGTGCGGTCGGCAATTCAATGCAGTTGACATCAAATTCTGGCAGCTTGGTGCCTGCAGTTAAAAAAAGTGTCTGCGCAACCGCACCGGCTTCGATAGCCTCGCTAATCAGCTTGGCACCCTCGACGATTATCAGATCCGGATTACTGCGCGTATCGTGCGATAGCTTGAGTGCCTGCTTGAAAAGTGGATTCTGGCGAGATTCAATTTTTTTCATGCTAAGCTCTTGAAAAGCAAAAAACACCCGGGTTTGGCCCCGGGTGTTCTTTTGAATGCTTTATGCAAGCTGCTGCTTAGCCATATCGACGATGCCTGTGAACGCCTGAGGATCACGAACGGCGATGTCGGCCAGGGCCTTGCGGTTCAATTCGATGCCGGCTTTTTTCAGGCCATGCATGAATACGCTGTAGCTGATTTCATTGAGGCGGCAGGCAGCGTTGATTCTGGCGATCCAGAGGGTTCTGAATTCTCTGGCTCTGGCTCTGCGATCATGATAAGAATGATCAAGAGCGTGAATAACCGCTTCTTTGGCTACCTTTTTAACATTTTTATGTTTGCCCCAAAAACCTTTGGCGCGTTTGAAAAGTTTCTGTTCCTTGCGTCTTGAATTGCTGGCACTTTTTGATCTTGGCATTTCTTAATTCCTCCTGTTGATTGATTAACCCAGTTACTCGCGACCCCGGGTCAGGAGTAGGGCAGCATTACCTTCAAAGCATTTTCATTGGCCTTTTCGCAGTTCTGTGACTGGCGATAGCCTCTTTTGCGCTTGCTTGACTTTTTAGTCAAAATATGGCTGCCATATGCTTTGTAGCGGCGAAATGCACCAGAACCTGTTCTTTTGATGCGTTTAGCGGCACCGCGATGAGTTTTCATTTTTGGCATAACTAGCCCTCCTGTTTATTACTACTTTTTCTTGGTTCGGTAGAGAATCATCGAGATCGAGCTGCCTTCCTGGGCTGCGTCTTTTTCAATATCAGCCTCATCACCAAGAATTTCTTTCATTCTTTCGATGACTTTGAAGCCAACCTCAAGGTGAGCTCTTTCGCGTCCTCTGAAGAATACAGAAACCTTAACCTTGTCACCTTCTTCCAGAAATTTTCTGATGTGGTTACATTTGGTTTGCAGATCGCCTTCATCGGTTTTCGGTCGAACCTTAACTTCTTTGAGCTTGATGACTTTCTGCTTTTTCTTGGCTTCTTTGGCCTTTTTAGCCAGCTCGTACTTATACTGACCAAAATCCATCAATCTACAGACCGGTGGGTTTGCATTAGGCGCAACCTCAACGAGATCATAACCTCTTTCTTCTGCCATCTGAATCGCGTCACTCGTCGCAACAACTCCGACCATCGCGCCTTCTTCATCAACCAGACGAACCTGCGGAACCCTTATCCTTCTGTTAACACGAACGTTACCTTTGATACTCATACCTCCGAAAAAATAAAAA
>CAZQUE010000181.1:0-3689 GCA_964596185.1 uncultured bacterium
AATGATTCATTGAATGCTTGTGACAATTTGCCAAGTTCGTTGTTACAGACAATTTCAAGGCGATTATGAAAGCATTTTGTTGAAAACGAATCGATTCCGGATTTTAATTCATTCAAAGGCTTGAAAATCAGGTGACTTAACAGAAAAAATGTCGCCATTGCCAAAAAAATCATCAACGAAGTTGCTAACAAGGCCAACCTTCTGGTTGATGCAATCTTTTCTTCAACGATTTCTGTCGGGAAAAGTGCTGCAAAAACGAGTTTTCTAAGGTTCTGTCCCGGCATTGCCGTTGTCAGGAATCTACGACCGTCGATCGTGATTTCGGAATTCTGGAGTTTTTTGCGATCGGAAGCTCTTTGTATGAAAGGCTTAAGGTCGGTAGGACGATCTTTTTCAGAAAAACAAAAGGTCTCCGATTCTTTGCAGAATACCAACAACTTCAAATCTTTCTGGGTAAAATCTTTTATTCTGGATTCGATGAATCTCTTGTTCAGAGTTTCCTCTCTCCAGACTATCAGCGGAAATAGACCCTGTTGTAAATTCTTGTCGATCAACATTTTGAACATAATATTAAGATCAAGTTCGCTTGCTCCAAGATAGGTGATTTGACCGTCAAGGATATAGGCGTTGGCGATCATGGTGAAGTATTGCCTTTTTCGATGAAGTGCCATTGCAGAAGACTCGAGCATTGCTTCGACCGTTCCGGCGCAAAGTTGTTTTACCAAATAACTATTCGCCATTACCCGGGAAGAAATGTCTTTCATATAATCGATGTTGTTGTTGTCAACCAGAATAAATTCATCATGGCCGGCGATTCCTTTTATCGTTCTATGAAGTTCAAGAACCGACTCGCTCTTCAACGCGTTTTTTAAGCCAAATTGGCCAAATTCATCAAGAGATTTTACAATTCGGCCTTCGAGATCTTTCTTATACCAGTTGTAAGCCGCATCGATTTTTTCAACCGTTCGTTGGGAATCTTTTTTAACTTTTTCGATCAGCTCGATTTCATACTGCTTGATATATTGGTCTGTTAATGAGCCCATTACCAGGAGAGGCAGAATAACGGCGTAGGAGAAAAAAGCGATAATTTTCAGCTTTACCGAAATATTTATTGGCTTTCTCTTATGGTAAACGTAGCCTAGCAGCGATAAAGATAATAAAAATCTGAACGCTGCTGAGCTAATTTTTCGAGTAAAGTCGCTTTTTAAGCCGCTTTCACGAAAAAAGGCAAAACCTCGCATGTTTATATCAAGCATTCTTGTTGCCACATATTTGTCACTATTTTCAAAGGTTTCAAATCTTATGTCTTCACTTTCAGCAATTGCTCTGATAATTCTGGCTGAGTCTGCAGAATTAAAATCTCTTCTCAATTCACTCTCAAGAGGTGGATAAGAAGAATAGCCGATAACCATTGAAGGAAATTTCTTTTGTAGCAACTTTGCCCCATACTCCATTCCCCTGGATCCGCGGATGAAGTTTCTATTTATGAAAGCCATGATCATAAAGTTTTCGCCGGTTCCATACCAGAGGTGGAACTTTTTCTCTGCGCCGGAGATTAGGAGCGAACTTCCGGATTCACGTTTCTTAAATGGCAGCAGCAAGTCTTCTTCGCGCAAGAGATTGCCGAGAAACGGGCGCAATCGTTTAAGTTTGTTGTCGATGTCTGGTATGGAAGACGCAGGCAACTGTTTTGCTGCGACGATTTCGAGCTCCTTTATCAACGAAAAGGCCTTGCTGAACAAATAGAGAAAACTTTTTTCATCAGATGCTTCTGGTATAATTTTGCCTTTTTTATCTGCAATTACGAATGAAAAGGTTTCCGGAAAAAATTTTTTTAAGCGATTTATCGTTGAAACCGCTTCGTCATATCTTTTTGGGCTTCCATCAAGTTTGCGGCAAGTTGAAAAAAGCAGATAATGTGAGAAGCGTTCGTTTGCTGAAAATGTTGCCAATTCAGCAAGACGGTTTTGCAATGCTTGTTTTCTTTCGTTTTGGACTCTTTCAAACTGTCGGTCAGCGATTGCTTCGATGCCCTTGAAAATCATTATCCCGGGTAAAAGAAAAAAACACAAAAATACAACCAGAGAGTTTAACAGTAAAAATCTCTGTTGCTTGAACCAGAAGGCAAGTTTTTCCATTTTTGGGGGAATCGCTGACATCTTCATCAGTATATTTTGCTTTAATCGCCTGATCAACAGATTAAAAAATATCATCCTGTTCATGCGTTGATAAATGATGACAAAAAAAAATCCGGGAGCTATCCCGGACTGAAAAATAAGGAGGCAAACAAATCCAAAAACCTTTTCGAACAAAAGTTGAATTTTGTTTACTAAAATGAATTAAACGTTGGCCAACAACAACAGACAAGAATAAACATACTTTGTCATCTTCACTCCGGGGTACGTACCGGCAAACTGAAAATAATTTTTAAATTTCAATTTTGACAGCGGTTTTCATAGATGAGAAAATGAAAGACGAATGAAATCCGGCAAAGCTGCCAAATTTTGGAGAAAACATGAACAAACCCATACTTGATTCTGCTGGCACAATGAAGCTTTTGCTCGATGAGGCTTTGCGTGATCGAAGAATTGATGAGCAGGATAAGCAGAAGATCATTGCTTTGGCCGGCAAGCTTGGGTTCGATCGCAACCAACTCGAAGAGTATTATCGACAGTCAATTGAGCATAGTGCGGCAACTGGCGAACAACCTCGACAGTTTGACGCAAATGCCCTTTTTCTAAGCGCTTGTGAGGTGGCTATTGCCGATGGCGTTCTGACCGAAGATGAAAAAAATCATCTTTTTAGTTTGAAAGAAGTGCTAAATATTCAGGATGACTGGTATCGAGAGAAGATGCAGGCGATCGCCAATCGATGTAATAGTCCGGAAGATGGACTCGAAGATGTGGTTGAAGAGGAAGTAGATTTGCAGGCCTTTGATCCTGCTCCAGTTATTTCATCGATAATGGAAAACGTGGAAAAGGTTATCGTTGGCAAAACCGAGGTAATTCGCCACATATTGGCTGCTGCCCTGGCCAATGCTCACGTTCTTCTCGAAGATGTGCCAGGAACTGGAAAAACTATGCTTGCAAGAGCTTTGGCAGCTTCCATCGATTGCACTTTCAAGAGAGTGCAGTTCACTCCAGATCTTCTGCCAATGGATGTAACCGGTTCGATGATTTTCAACCCTAACAGTTCTACTTTCTCATTCAAGCGGGGACCGGTTTTCACCAATATTTTTCTTGCCGATGAAATCAACCGGGCTACGCCCAGAACTCAGTCAAGCCTTCTCGAGGTAATGGAAGAACGCCAGGTTTCAGTAGATGGTGCGGCTTTTCCTTTGCCCAGAGTCTTCTTTGTGCTCGCTACGCAGAACCCGATTGAACAGCATGGCACTTACCCGTTGCCAGAGGCACAGTTGGACCGCTTTTTGCTTAAGCTGAGCATGGGCTATCCTGATCGGAGCAATGAAAAAGATATGTTGTCCAACCATCTCGGCGGCAACCCGATAGGCAGCCTGAAATCTGTAGTCAGTCGGCGTGATTTTATGAAAGTTCAGGCTTTTATTCGTGGACAGGTCAAGATTTCCACTGAAATACTCGATTATATTCTTTCACTTGCCGAAGGCTTGCGACAACATGAAAGCTTGGTGCTGGGGCCAAGTCCACGCGCTTCGATCGCTCTTATGGGAG
>CAZQUE010000182.1:0-3560 GCA_964596185.1 uncultured bacterium
TTATGCAGGCAATCTATGAAACTCTTAAAACTGAGAATTTCAATGTGAAAAGAGTCGCTTTTATCGATCGTCGAGACAGTCTCGAACAAAGAAAGAATCCTTTTGTAATAGGTGAAATATACGAAATCGATAAATAGAAAAATAGAAAGTGCAACTCTCAAAAAGTTTCGTTAATAGTCGAAACTTTCAAGCGATTGAAAAGGAACCCGATGCGAAAAAAAGCACTGTTACTTGGCACGCTTGGCGGCTCCTGGGCGATCATTCCCGAGGTGCTGGGTTTTACCAACCCCGAGCAAATAAAGCTCTTTGCCCGAAGGGAAGATCTCGGTGAAATTTCAGAAAATCTGCCGCAAATCGATGAGATATGGCTGGCAACGACGAATGGTGAGATTTCCAGATCAGCGAGCGTCAACCTTAGAGCCTGGCAAAAGCTTGTTGGCAATGCATCACCAACGGTCAGAATATGGGCACCTGAAAATGTCGATGACCTGACCTCGCAAAAAGAAGCTGATTCGATGCGGGAAATGATCTGGCGACTGGCGCTGCGGGCCTGCGATGAGCGCGGCAGCGAAAACGTATGTTTCTGTCTCGCCGGCGGGCGCAAAACCATGAGCGCTGACCTGCAGACGGCGGCTACACTTTTTGGCGCCGGCATGCTTTTACACCTTATCGATTCAGGAAAACTACCGCAACATCTTCACACAGCAGAACCGAAAACCTTTGCCAATAAGCTGGCCAAAGAAGATGCCATGCTCTTCAAGCCGGTAATACTTGATCGCAATCTCCCCAAAGCAGAAATCATCGAACTAAAAGGCGAAAATGACGGCCAGTCGATAAACTCAACGCGATTTCCCATTGCCATGGCCCCGACAGATGGCATGGCATTTCAAGTGCTGCTTGAAAATGACCTGCAGCACACTATCGAAGAACGCCGCAAACGCGCCAGAAACCTGCTTTACCACTATGCCGGAACATTGACCCAAAGCACGGCTGGGCAACCCTTTCAGGCCCTTTATGTGTTGCCGCCGGCGATTATCACAAATTTGCAGGCAGCCCGAATCGGCGTCGATCCCTGCGCTGAAAAGGATGAGCTTAACTGGCTCAAACAACTTCCGAAAACCGATCTGCATTGTCACCTCGGCGGGGTTGCCGACGCGACCGAACTTGTCAGAGTAGCCGAAGCGATGCGCGAAGACCTTGAAAAAGCCGCAACTCCAGAACTTATGCAACGACAGAAAGAATGGCGAACCATTCTCCTGAATCATGGGCCGGCAGCGCTGAAAGAAAAGATTCACAAAAGTGCAGACGTCTACAAGGCTGAACTGAAAAGAATAGCCCATGAGACAAAAACCCAGGCATGGGCGGTCAACACCGCTCTAATCAGCATCTTTTCCGATCAGCCCGCTCTACTCGAAGAGTTCATTTTCGGTGAATACCTGAACCCTGAAAACTTCGTAAAAATCGACATACTAAAGTATGAGGCACTTGGCGACATGCAGGGCTCAAGCCTTCTGCAAACCGAGAATGCCATTCGCGAAATGTGCAGGGTTCTGATTGAAAAGTGTCGAAAAGAAAACATCAGTTACATTGAAGTGCGCTGCTCACCGGTGAATTACACTAAAAACGGCCTGAGCGAGACCCAGGTAGTGCAGATAATTCAGTCGGAACTGGCAAAAGCTCTGCCGAAGCTACATTCAAGCCTGATTATTATCGGTTCAAGACATCGGAAATTCAGCGATTGCTGCCGCCACGTCGAACTGGCAACCGAAATTCTGAGTGAAAGCTGGTATGATGCGAGGGTTCCGATCGTCGGCTTCGATCTGGCAGGTGATGAAGCATTCGACCCGGAAAAGTTTGCGCCCATTTTCAGACCTTTATTTGAAAAGTGCCTCCACATAACGGTTCATGCGGGTGAAACCCAGTCTGTCGCCAGCATCTGGAAAGCCGTTTACACACTTAACGCCGAGCGCATAGGTCACGGCCTCAAGCTTGCAAGCATGCCAAAACTGGTCGAACATTTTCTCGACCGCGGAATAGGCATCGAGATGTGCCCGTCAAGCAATTTCCAGATCGTTGGCTTCAATGATCATTTTGTTAAAGCTTCACAAGAATTTGAAACCTATCCCCTAAAAGATTATCTGAACATGGGTCTGAAAGTCTGCGTAAACACTGACAATCCCGGCATCTCCCGAACGAATGCGAGTCTTGAACTGCATCGCGCTGCCCGGCTGACCCCTGACGGCCTCAGCCGCTGGGATATCCTGCAGCTAATAAAAAACGGTTTCAGTTCGGCTTTCATCTCCTTCAACAAACGCCGCGAGATTTTACTGCAGGCTGAAAAAGCTATTCTTAAACTGATTGAGCAAGAAAATGATTGAAGAACAGGTTCTCTGCATAAAAAGAAACAATCTGCCGAAAAACTGGCTTCAAACAAGACTGAGCCTGCCAATTACCTGGGAAAATTTTACCTCGGCGGCAGTCGGTCTGACAGCCGAGTTTCAACCAAGAAGCCAGATCGAAAACGACCCCAGTTTCAAGCAATTGATTCCTTATATTCTGCTGAGCGACAAGCAGAAAAAGCTTGCCTTTTATCAGCGCACCGGCAGTGAAAAGCGTCTGCTTGGCTGCTATTCGGTGGGCATTGGCGGGCACATTCGCGACGCGGATTTCACCGATTCAACATTTTCCTGGCCGGAATTGCGATTCCATGCCCTGAAAAGAGAGTTAGAAGAAGAGCTTCCCGGTTTTCTCCTGGAAAGCCCTCCTGATTTTCTCGGGCTGATAAATGAAGAAATAACCAAAGTCGGGCACTCGCATCTCGGCCTGGTTTTCATGATCAAAAATGTCGATTCAGAGAACTTAGTAATCGGTGAAGAACTCAAAACCCTGCAATGGTCAGAAGCCGAATTGCTCAAGCAGAGCGACCACTTCAATTTTGAAATCTGGTCAGAACTTGCGTTTGAACTTTTCAGTGGTCAACCGCCCCAGACTTAAAATAGCTTCTGCGATTGCTGCTTATCTGGGGGTAAGCAAAGTTTTCATCATGCCTGCAAAAGCGCCAGCAAAACCGGCGCCGAAAAAACATAGAAATATGAAGATTGGCAAGAATTGTAAAACTTTTATCATTACGTACAGTGCAATGTAAATTTTTAAAAAGTAAAATGCAATTAGAGCCAAGTTAGAAATTGCTTCAACCGAAAATAGAAACATACCCAAAAACAGTTCAAGGAAATCGGCGGGGTTTTCTCTTCGCGACATAGTACCCTCCTATCTCACAGCATGCTTCAAAAATGGGTTTTACGCACCAGGCGACGATTAAAGAAGAATTATCAGATTTTCTGCCAGACGAATTTTTCGTTGAACTGGTTTACCTGAGTTAAACGATCGCTCTCAATTGTTATCAGATGCTGAGAGGTATCAGCACCAATAACCAGAACCAGATTCCGGCCATCATAAGTAAAACTTCCGGCAAGAATATCGGGTGTTTCATTTCGGGTTTGCCAGTAAGGTTATGCAACCTTTTTTCTGTAATTTAGTTCCTCAGCATTGAGTTCAGCTAT
>CAZQUE010000183.1:0-3537 GCA_964596185.1 uncultured bacterium
AACTGCCGTGCGAAACGGCATTGGCAATTGCTTCGCTGACGACGAGAGCCATATTGAAAATGAAATCGCCCGGCAATTCATGGCTGCGCAAAAATTCTTCAACCTGTGACCTGGCTATTGAAACGCTGGCAGTTTCAGCTTTAAGAACCATGCGACTTGAAAAATTTTCTGGTTTGATCGTATTCATGGAATCTCCAGCAAGACACAAAAGCGGTTAGCCAGATTTGGTTCTACCTGAATCTTGCCATGATGTGCCTCGACTATATGACGCGCCAGTGGCAGGTCGAGCCCGAACTCGGAAATCTTCTGCTTTTCGAACTCATCGAGTTGTACGCTTAAATCAAAGAATTTTCCGCATTCACTCTCTTTAAGAATCCCGGTGGTCGGGTTTTCGATGCGACATACGAAACTACCGCTAGGAGACTGAAAAGTCCCGATCTTGATCGTTTCACCCGGTTCAGAATACCTGATCGCGTTGTCTATCAAAAAGGAAAAAAGTTTTTCAAGCCATTCTTCATCAGCACTGATTTTCGCTCCACCGAATTCAAACTGAAGATTGAAATTCTGCTGTTTCATGTCGCACAGAACTCTTAGCTCGGCAAGCACTTTTCGCAGAATGGATTCCGGATCTATTGGTTCCGGGTCAATACGCAAGGGCCCGGCTTCCAGATCAGTGAAGGCAACCAGTTTGTCGATTTGCCGCAGCAGGGTTTCTACGGTCAAAGCCCGTTTCAATTCTGGCTCATGCGACATTGCTTCGCCGTTTCCTGGCTTAAGCTTTATTTCCGAAATCAGACTGGCAATTTTATGACTGATAAAACTTGCAACTTCAAGATGGCGGCGGGCACGATTGCGATCGACTGTGATATCACGCAATTCGATCAGATAACCGAAGACATCGCCACTCTCAGTTTCCATTGGGCTAAAATGAACACTTAAATAGAGGCGATCCGGCTTGAAGAGAATCCAGGTAAGTCGCTGAAAAGCTGAGCCATGAGACTGAAGTTTGCCCAGCAAAACCTTCAGGCTGGAAATTACATGACCGTTACCTGTGTGCTCAGGCGAAATTCCGAGCTTGTTCTGAGCTTCTTTGTTGATATGTGTAATGCGAAAGTTCTTGTCGACAAGCAAAACCATATCCGGATGGTCGTCGAGGGCATTGAAGATCAATTTTTCATTGGCATTTCTGATGCGCTGCGAAAGCAGATAAAGAGTGCTTCTTGTTACCTCACGCTGACCGTAGAGAAAAAGTTGAAAATGACTCCCCTGGATTACATAAAAAGTAGTTTTTTCGAGAGTCATTAGAGTGGCCGAGCGGGGTTGCTCATCGATTAGAGCCATATCGCCGATAACTTCGCCTTCACCGTAAACGGCAATGTTGACCGGAATACCATAGCGATCTTTTTTCTGAATGGCGACCCGCCCTTTTTTTACAATGTAAAGTGAGTCGCCAAAGTCCCCCTCCTGGAACACCGCGGTATGGGCGGGAAAAGTTCTTTCTGAGGTAATAGCCGCAATGCTTTTCAGGGAGTCTTCGGTGAAGTCCTTGAAAAATGCGCAGTTTTTCAACCTTTTATCGGGAACAGCTGTACCGGGCATCGATCTCCAGGCACCTCTCTCATATCTTTTAATGGCAAGCTGTAACTTTTATTTTTTTTTTTGCAATATAATCATAACAAAATTTCGCAGTAAAATCATCCTGCAAAGATTTTTTTCCATAGATTCCTTATTCTGAATCATTACCTGATCGTAAGGGTTATATTGGAGTCTGGCCGACGAAAATCACCAGTCATATAGCCGCTGGCGGGCAAATCAATCTGCAGGTGCAGAAAAAGATTTCCCCGATCCTGCTCGGCGGCATAACCAACCAGGCGGCCATTGATTTCTTTGCCAGCCGCGCTAACTTTTTCGAGTTTAACTTCGGAAACTTTCTGCCAGGTTTCGGGCAGTGCAACTTTCACATGGACGCGATCATTGAAAGGATTACCATTTGAGAGGTCGGCGGCGAAGGTATTGGTAAAAGCCGCTTTCAATTGCAGATTTTCCGGAGATATTTCAATGCGCAACTCTGAAATAACAATTCACGGGCATCAGAATGAATACCTTTGAGCATGCCGATTGCTTCAGCGTAGTTTTCATGAGCTTTGGTGGTTGCCAGAAAGACAATCGGGGCGTCGAAAACAAAAGAGCTCTTCAGGGGTTCTCTGGCATCAGCGAAGCCGACAGTGTTCATCCAGCTCCATACTCCGATGGTCAAGCCGGCCAGCCCGGCTAGCAGACCGATAATAAGACCGAATTTGTCGGCAGCACTTCTCATTGCGTTCCTCTCAATATTTCAAAATGGTCATGTAGCAAAAACTCTGAATGCAAGATTTCAGTAAAAAAAATGAATCGACAGCGTCAGAAAACTATTTTTCCTCAATAGAAAAAGCTTGAGGTCAGTTTTTCGCTGGAAACATCGTAGACAGTATTGATCGTCTTGCTTGTCGCGTCGCTGATAGCAGTCTTGCCAAAGGTATTAACGTAATTGAGCATATCGCTCGAGGTGTCCTGTGGCAAAACATTGCTGATAATGGCCTTGTTAACCTGACTGGTGTATTCACCGAGAACGTTTTTCTTGATCATCTGCGGAATACTTTTTACCACCTTTTTCATTTCGCCGGAAAAGTTCACGCGACCCTCGGGGTCGTATTTGTATTTTGCCAGGCCATTGGCGTAGGCTTCGGCAACCAAAACGTTGGCCCAGTTGTTGCCGTATTCAGACAGCATCTGTTTTTCAGCATCGGCAAGAATAGAAGGCATCTTGCGTTCAACATCGCTCCAGCGGACATTCTGCGATTTCAGTTCGTAAACCCGTTTTTCAACCAGGGCGGCTTTATACTGGGATGGGCTGATGGCAGCAGCTTTGCCGGTGAGAATTTTTGCCTCTTCAGGTGACAACTCAAGTTTTCCGGCCTTATACTGGCGCTTCTTTTCAAGAAGTTCCTGATAGTTTGCGCTTTTTTTACTACTGCTTTCGAACTTATCGATATAAGTCTGTTTTATGGCAAGTGCAGCGACCGCATTTAATTTTTCATCGGAAGCATCTGCCAGTTCGGGGTTTCTGGCTTTCAACACTTCTTTCATAGCTTTAAGATGAGCCTCGCCACCTCTGAGACGTCCAAGTTCAAGCATCTGGTTGAGTTTTACATCGCGTTCGTAGGTGCTTTTTACTTCAGCTTTAAGGGCGACATTTGCCGAACTTGAATCAGAGTGACCAGCTATTTCAGCCTGTTTGAGCCATTCGCTTCTTGCCTGATCGACGATTTTTTTGTGACTGGCAACGGCTCTGGCAAAACTAACCGGACTCCGGTATTTAAGGGGGTTGGGTGCGTTTGCCTTTAGATCCTCGTATTTTTTCTGTAAAGAATTGGCTTTTTGCCATTCAGGGTTTTTCTCACGATAGAGAGCTTCGACGGCGGCTTTTTTGGCTTTTGGGCCATCATAAACATTGTATTTGATCGCATCGACGGTCAACCTGGCAGCCTGAACCGCGAA
>CAZQUE010000184.1:0-3528 GCA_964596185.1 uncultured bacterium
ATGCATGAAGCTGAAATTCCTGCCCGCCGCGGCCTTCAACAACTATTATCTTCAGGTCCGCATTGCCAGAATTTCTCACACGAAGCCACCAGGAATTTGTAGTGATTCTAAACCTTAGTGACTTTGTGTCCTGGTGAGGTTTTTTGCTGAATCAGCTTCGGTAGGGTGATGCTTCGTTCATGCTCTTGGTCGCTTCAGGGCATTAGCAAGACGGCCAATTAAATTTTGCCGCTGGGTTAGAAACTCTTGTCGAAATAATTATAATGGAATGAGAGAAAGCTAAAAAAGCTCATGAAAAAGTGAAAAAGATCGTCTGCCGGATGCACATATGTCGTGCCGGGTAGCTTGCAATAGCCAGACAGAGGCGAAAAATGAGTGAGAGACTGGTTAAATTTTTTGTCCTGGTTTTTCTAATGTTGGCACTGGCCAACCTCTTTTTGCCGGAATTATTATATGAACGGGTTCTGGCAGCTATTTCACCTGAATCCAGGCAGAACAGGCTGTTTTACCAAATCGAACCGGGAAACGAGCGTGAATTGGCTGACAGGCTCAATATCCATCTTTCTGATGGTAGTCTCGATGATTCGGGTAAAAAGCTGGTTTTTGAGGAATTTAAGCACGAACAACCAGTTCCCGGCGCAAAAATCGTTTTCATTGAACTGCTCGATCCTCTCGAAGAATCGCAGATTCCCGTTTGTCTTTCGTTTTTCCGCTACGAGAACAAGTTAGTTCCGGTGCATAAAAGTGCCGCGGTCAGGGTTGCCCGCAATTCCGATGACAGCGAGAACGCAAGACGTATCGGCAAAGTGCTGACACTGGCATTGCGATCCGTCGATCCCTGATCTATGCTTGCCAAAAGCTTGCCAAAAGACCCCTGGTGAGAACCTGCCGGCTTTTCCAGTTACGCCGAACTCTCAAATAATCCTAAACAAGCGTCGTTAATTTGCTGCTTTGCTTTTGCCGGGCAAATCTGATAGATTTGTTGAACGAATTTTCCCGATTGCAGGCAAGGATGAAGCAAACACCAGCAACCGTTCTAATCACAGGCGTCACCGGTTTTGCCGGACGCTATCTCGCCGACTATCTGCTCGAGCGAGGCTGGCACGTTATTGGCGCTGCCAGGCAGCGACCACTAAACGAAAAAATTGAGTATTTTCCGATCAGCAATCTCGATGCATATACCGACTGGAAATCAGCCCTGAGCAAGGCTGATTTTGTCGTGCATCTTGCCGGTCGCGTTCATCAGATGCGCGACAAGCCTGAAAACACCCATCTGTATTTTGAAACCAACGTCGATGCAACGATCAATCTGGCAAATCAGGCTGCTGAGGCCGGCGTCACCAAATTCGTCTTTGCCAGTTCGGTTAAAGCGATGGGCGAGGGCGGTGACGATCTGATATACGATGAAAACACAATTTGCCAGCCCGAAGACGCCCACGGCCGTTCAAAATTCAAAGCTGAAATAGAACTCGAAAAAATTGCCGGGCAAAAAAGCCTGCCGGTGGTCATTTTGCGGCCACCTTTGATGTACGGCCCAAATGTCAAAGGCAATATGGCGAGTCTGATCAAACTGGTCAAAAAAATGCCTGTTTTGCCGCTCGGTGGTTTAAAAAATCGCCGCAGTTTTCTCGGGCTGCACAATTTTTCTTCTGCGGTGCTGGCCGTGCTTGAATCCGAACGGGTTAACGCCGGCACTTACATGCTCAGCGACGGTGAAGCGATTTCAACCTCAGAATTGATAGATCGCATGATCGAAGTTTTTGCTCCAGGCTGTCGCAATGTCGCCTTGCCCGGAGTATTCTGGCAATTAATGGGGAAAATGCCCCTCGTCGCCGCCAGAGTCCGCCGCCTGAGCGGTTCACTCGCCGTCGATTCTTCGGCATTTGAGCGTGAATTGAACTGGCAGCCGCCGGCAACCATGCAAGAGCAGTTCCGGGAGATGCTCTGATGAAATTTACGCCTTTACCTTTATCCGGGCTGGTTCTGGTGGAACCTGACATCTTTACCGACCTGCGCGGCGATTTTATCGAGACCTGGAACCATGATGATTTTGTTAAAGCCGGTTTAAAAGAGGTGTTCAAGCAGCAGAATCATTGTCTTTCATATTTGGGAGTTCTACGTGGCCTTCATTACCAGCTGAAAACCCCTCAGGTAAAGCTGGTAAGAGTCGTTGTCGGGCAAATTTACGATGTTGCGGTCGATTTGCGCCGTAGTTCGCAAACTTTCGGAAAATGGCATGCCGAAGTCCTGAGCGATGAGAACCGGCGCATGCTCTGGATCCCGGCCGGCTTTGCTCACGGCTATCTCGTAAATTGCGAGCAGGCCGTGATTCAATATAGCTGTAGTGAAATTTATGATCCGGAAGATCAGCATGCGATTGCCTGGAACGACCCTGATCTGGCGATCGACTGGGCCGATTGGGAAGAAGAGGCTTTGACCATTTCCTCAAAAGATCGAAAAGCCGGCAGCTTTGCCGAAGCCGAGGTTTTCCCATGAAGAAAAAAATTCTTTTAACCGGTGCCGGCGGCCAGCTTGGTCTGCAGTTGCAGGCTGCCATGCCAGAATGGGCACAAATTCAGGCTTACGACGAAAGCATGCTCGATATTACCGACGCCGCCGCCTGTCTGGCTGAAGTTGAAACTCTGCAGCCTGACTGGATCATCAATGCCGCCGCCTATACCGATGTTGAAAAAGCCGAAGTAGATGCCGAACTGGCTTTCAAAGTGAATCGCGACGGCACGGCAAACCTTGCCATGGCTGCACGCAGTTGCGGGGCCGGCATGGTGCATGTTTCCACCGACTTCGTTTTTGATGGCAGCTTTCGCGAGCCGCTTGATGAATCGGCTCCAACCGGGCCTCTAAATCTGTATGGGCAAAGCAAACTGGCCGGCGAGCAGGAAATGCTGCGCCATCTTTACGAACGCGCGGTAATCATCAGGACTTCCTGGCTTTACAGCCCGCGTGGCAAGAATTTTGTCAAAACCATTTTGCGCCTGCTCAAAGAAAAGCCTTTCCTGACGATCATTTCCGATCAAACCGGAGTGCCTACCAGCACCCGCAGCCTGGCCCAGGTTATCTACCACGCCATTGACCTCGATCTCGAAGGTTTATATCACTGGTGTGATGCCGGCAGCTGCAGCTGGTATGAGTTTGCCTGCGAAATCCAGGCGCAGGCCCTCGAACTTGGGCTTCTGGCTGAAGAAAAAGAAATCCGGCCGATCAGAACCGCTGATTTTCCTGCCAAAGCGCAACGACCTGCCTATTCGGTAATGAGTCAGGCTAAACTCGCTGCCGCTACCCGCGTTGACCCGCTGCCCTGGCAGAACGAGCTGCGCCTGGTGCTGCAAGCTCTTGCCGGGGCAGACTAAAAAGACAGAAACCCTCACACAAAGTCACTAAGCCACTAAGCCACAAATTTACGAGCTTCTATCAAATTTTTTGCCAGAAAGCGATTTGTTTTATGTAGCTTCCGCCTTGATTTATGCATATAATTTTGTTATATTTTATGCATAGGAGGTTCTTATGCGA
>CAZQUE010000185.1:0-3505 GCA_964596185.1 uncultured bacterium
GCTCAGGAAGTAATTCCGGTAATGCGGATGAAACCAACTGGGATGAAATAAGTGCGCCACAGGAGGTTAATAATATGCTTGAAACAACCATGAAAAACTGGGCAGACAATTTCCTTGCGCAAGGCATGGAAAAAGGCATCGAAAAAGTTGCTCTAAATATGCTCGCCAAAGGCAAGTCTTTCGAAGAAATTTCCGAAGCGACTGACCTCACAATTGATCAAATAAAAGCCCTTGCCAGGACTAATCAACTCTGCGAAACCGCCACAGCATACAAAACCCGCAAAACCAGGCGCACCACCGGCAAATAAGGCTGAAATGACCCGCCCGTTCCAGAATTCCGGGACATGTGCTGAACTCGCAGAGTTCAGTGACCTGTCGCAAGCAAGAATTCCGGGGCATGACCTGAATTCGAAGAATTCAGGATCCTGTCCCGCGGAATTCTGGTTATGAATTGAATCAAAGGCTGAAAGCTGCTAGAATTGAGTTCAAAATTAAAAGCTATGAAGGAATTTTCACTTGAAAAAGCGCAAAACTGGATTCAACCCCAAGAGAAAAATTTTAAGTCTGTCAGAGTGCGATTTTTCACGTCTTGAAAAAATGGCAGATTTGGTTAAATACGGCGGAAATCCAGAACACAAGTTCAATCCCGGCGATTTTAATCTTAGCCCACAGTCTTATCCCAGAAAAGGAAAGTCACTCTGTGATGCCGCAGAAATTTTCAGCCGCAAGGAAGCCTTGAAATTACTGAGAAAAGGTGTTAAAAAGGGTCTGATAAGCGAACGATTTGAAGGGAAATGGCCAAGAAATATCTGGTCGATGACAAAAAATAATCAGCCATTGGAAGCCCAGCTCGAAAATCAGGCTAACGGAACTTATCATGGTTACCCGCTGCCAGATGAAGACCCTTTCAGCGAAATAGTAATCAAAGAATGGAACGAGCGCCGTGAAAAAGCTTGATTTGACCTTCGACTGGGAAGGTGCCGGCCCGGATCGCCCAGAAATCGAACAGACGACGGGGATGTTTCTCTTTAGCGCCGGTGATATATGCCTTACCAGAAATGTCGACCTTTGGGCAAAAACCATCAAGGAAAAGGTCCTGGTCTCTGCATACCCCCTTGCTATCTGGATGGCAGGAAACTGGTGGCGTTTGATGTATGAGCCCTTGCCTCCTCAGAATTTCAAACCAACAGAAGCCTGGCGCATGGCCCATGAAATGCCGGCAGCCGGCCATGGTTTTCTCTGGCCGCAGATAATTCTGGCCACGGATTCTGAAAAAATGCAAATCTGGGCAAAACCTTCCAGACCGGAAAACACCCAGGCGATAAAATATCTCAATGGGCTGACTACACCCTTCAGCATCGATGTTGCGGATTTCATAAAGATAATCGATATTTTTATTAATAATACTCTGTCTCGGCTTACTGCAACCGGTAACAAGGAAACCGATCTTTTTCACCTCTGGCATGAAGTTCTAGATGAACGCGCCGATCATGATGCGGCAAAATATCGAAGAATAGAAGCAGAAATGGGATTTGAACCCGATGAGTGTCCTGAAGAGATTGTTGCTGATTCTCTTGAGATTGCAGAAAGACTTGGCGAAAATAATCTTTCAGAGTTAGCTCCGGTCTGTGGAAAAACATCTGCTAAAGGGCCGTTAGGGGAAATACGCGAACTTCTCGCTGAAAAGGGAATTAAAGGCAAGCCGGATCTTTTCTCCGGAAGCTTTTGCGTTGCGGAGCCACCAGGAAGTTTCCAGCCCTGGCGTCATGCCAACGAAAGCGCTCGACAAACCAGAAAAATGCTTGGGAATCCGACGGAAAAGTTTCAGACTGATACTCTATGCGAATTACTCGGCCTGAATCATGACGATATCAATAACTGGCAACCTTTTTCACGCCAGCAGATTTCTTTTGCGATTCGGCAGGATCAAAATTGTTACGAATTTTACCCAAGAAAAAAGCACCCAACTGCGAAAAGATTTGAGCTTGCAAGATTTGTCGGCGATTACATGCTTTCAAAGCAAAATGATCATGGTGCCAACATTGCCTGCACCGATCTCAGAACCTGCAGGCAAAAATTCCAACGTGCCTACGCGGCAGAACTACTTTGCCCAATGGATGGACTTATTGAATTCCTCAACAATGATTTTTCTGAATCCGCCATCGAGGATGCGGCCAACCATTATGAGGTCAGCCCGACCACAGTGGTTTCAATTCTCGCCAACAATGGACTCATACCGACCGCCGAAGTATGTGATTTCGAAATAAGTCATTTGCCTTACTGAGAAAAAAGAATTCCGGGACATGACCTGAATTCGCAGAGTTCAGTGACGTGTCGCAAGCCAGAATTCCGGGACATGACCTGAACTCGCAGAGTTCAGTGACCTGTCCCAAGCCAGAATTCCGGGACATGACCCGAATTCGAAGAATTCGGGATCGTGTCGCAAGCCAGAATTCCGGGACATGACCCGAATTCGCAGAATTCAGGATCGTGTCGCAAGCCAGAATTCCGGGACATGACCCGAATTCGCAGAATTCAGGATCGTGTCCCGCGGAATTCTGATTTAAGCACTAAATCCTACCAATCCCCTCATAATCAAAGCCTAAAGCCTTCATCTTTTTAGGCTCGAACAGGTTTCTCCCGTCGATGATTATCGGATTCTTCAGCAGCCCTTTTATTCTTTCGAGATCCGGGCGCCGGAACTCGTTCCATTCGGTGACGATTGCCAGGGCATCCGCCCCTTCAACCACATCATAAGCCTTCTTACCATAGCTGATGCGATCACCAAAGTGTTTATGAGCTTCTTTCATTGCTTCCGGATCATAGGCAACGACTTTTGCGCCGGCTTCGAGCAGAGCTTCAATCAGCACAATTGCCGGAGCTTCACGCATATCATCGGTATTGGGTTTGAACGCCAGTCCCCACACAGCGATGGTCTTACCTTTAAATCCGTCGGCAAAACGCTTTTGCAGTTTTTTGAACAGCACTTGTTTCTGACGGTAGTTGACCGCTTCAACTGCTTCGAGGATTTCGAGTTTATAGCCGTTGGCGCCGGCGGTTCTGACCAGGGCCTGCACGTCTTTGGGAAAGCAAGATCCGCCGTAACCGGCACCGGGGAAGATGAACGAATAGCCGATACGGCTGTCTGAGCCGATTCCCTGTCGCACCTGGCCAATATCGACGCCGAGTTTTTCGCAGAGGTTGGCGATATCGTTCATGAACGAGATCTTGGTGGCAAGCATAGCGTTAGCTGCGTATTTTGTCATTTCTGCAGAAGGCACGTCCATTACCAGAATTGGTTTTCCAGTTCTTACAAAGGGAGAATAAAGCTCCTTCATAATTTCGCCGGTGCGCACGTCTTCGCAGCCGATAACGACGCGGTCAGGCTTCATGAAATCTTCGATGGCGTTTCCTTCTTTAAGGAATTCTGGGTTACTGACGATATCGAATTGCAGGTTTTCTCCGCGTTTATCGAGTTCTTCCTGGATCGCCTGACGCACTCTGA
>CAZQUE010000186.1:0-3381 GCA_964596185.1 uncultured bacterium
CGTACGGTGGTGTGAGAGGACAATGGGTGAAATAATCACCCATTTCCTACTCGATGTTTGGGGAAATTCTTTTTAACTATCGCGCAATCTGTTGAAAAAATCGCTCAGCTCAGCCATTGCAGCAAAGGTATTGGCCAGTGCCTTTTCGAGTCTTTGTCGGTCTTGTTTTTGATCAATATGATTATTTTTCATGACTGAATGGCTGTTAATTGTTATTTGATGTTGCCTTTTGTCATCAGCTGTTCTGCTGTTTCAATATTGCCAGGTCCAATAGTATATATACCGGTAGCCTGATCTGCTTCAGTGTCATCGGTTCCGCATCCCGTAGACATGAAGGGCAGTAGCATCAGGGCGCCTGCAGCCAGAAGCCAAACTAATCTTTTTACGTTCACAATCTCACTCCTTTGCGCTAAAGCATTTCCCTGCTTATCGACAAAGGTAGCAATTTTTTTAACTTTTTTTGCCTGAAGGATAAAAATCGCTGCTAATAAAGACTTTTGAGCCTGGCCCCGGGAAAATAGTGCAATAGTATTTCCTTGTAGGTTTTTCCTTGACGAGCCATGCTCTGTGCGCCTGTCTGGCACATGCCGACGCCATGACCCCAGCCTGCTCCATTAAACTCTGCGCCGAAGATGAAACCTTTGGGGTCGGTTTTCCAGATCGCTACAAAACATGAGCTGCGCAACATTCCGAAGAGCTTGCGTATTGCCAGTTCCTTCATTATCGTCTTTTCGCCATTCTCACAGGTTATCTTGAGGCTGATTATGCGGCCGGAAACATCGCGAACAAAACTTCCTATGCTTTTTATCCGGCCGAGACCTACTGATTCTTCAACCTTCTGCCAATCTTTTCCACTGATTTCTTTAGACCAGCGAAATTTATCTGCCCCTTCGACGCCTGCTAATGAACACCAGCACTGGGGTGGATTGCGAATGAATTCTTCAACCTGTTTTTCATCGGTCAGATCAGCCCTGAATTCGCTAACAGTGTCTGCAATTCCCTGAAGATGAGGATTTGCGTTCGATGTCCAGATATTCTGGTTCGCAGAGCTGTGACCACCGCAGTTGGCACTGTAAACCGCATCGAGAGCTTTGTTTTCATGGTCGAACAGCAACATTCCCCAGGTTTCTCGAATTGAATTGTAAATGTATTCATCGCAGCTCTGCATGCCTTTGTAAACCTGGCAATGCTGCTCAGAACAAAATTCATAACCTTCGTTGAAATGGCGGGTGCCCATTTTCGACAACATTTCGCCACGCGCAGCGGTAGCCTGGGCTTGAAGGGCTGCGGGAGCCGCTTTTGCAGAAATCTCCGACGGCACGATTCCGACCAGTAATGACTCCAGGTCGGTGTGTTCGATACAATCCAGACAATTGTCCGAGCCATAGCGGATCTCGATGCTTGATTTATAGGTTCTGTCAGCATGACCATGCCAGCTGAAACCCTTTGCATATTCAGCCTTCAGCAGGGTGACGCCTTTTCGCCCTTCAAGACTGATCTTGGCGAATCTGAATGCAATCGCCTTTCCGGCAACCGTTAACTGCAACTGGCCTTTGGCCGGTTCAATCGTTTCGGCAAAAACCCAGCTCGAAATGTTGCGGGCAGAAAGCTGCTCGTGCAGCTTTTGCGCGTCTGCTTCGTTTTCAAAAATGCCGACGCCGACAAAAACCAGGCGATTGTCGGGAAAACCTGGCCTGGGGGCTTGTCCAACCGTGAATCCATGGGTTTTGAAACCCATCTTAACAAATTTATCAATGGTTTCGGCCAGCTTTTCTTTGTCATCGGCAGGCGCTGAGCCGACCATGACATGATGCTTCTTTATCGCTTCACGCGAAAGTTTGCCGGTAATACGGCATTTTTTGCCGGCGGGAATATGGCCGCTGCGATTGTTCGACAGCCAGCGCCCGCCCTCAGGCAAAACAAATTCGAGCGAATCTGCATACTGGGCAACCCTGATGCGGACTCTTGGCGCACCCATCTGTTGCGCTTCGGCGGACAAAGTAAAAAACAACGAAATCAGCAATGCGGTGATGATGCCTAAGTTCTTATTCATGATCAGTATCTCCGAGGGCCCTGTATAAAACTCCCTCTGCCTCCTCTAATTTTTTTCTGGCCTGGTCGACGTTCAGGTCGGTTCGCGCAAGAAGAATGGCGAGCTTGACGCTGCCTTCAGCCTCGGCCAGCTTAGCTTCAGCGATATAATTTGGAACACGACCTCCCTCCATAACTATGCGTAGAGCTCGTTTGCGCAATTTATTGTTGGTTGCCATAAGGTCGATCATCAGATTTTCGTAGACCTTGCCTATTTTTACCATGCTTAAAGTCGAAATCATGTTCAAAACCATTTTGCAGACCGTTCCGCTTTTTAACCTTGTTGAACCGGTAATCACCTCTGGGCCTACTGCCGGATTAATCAGAACATCAACCTCAGGAAGATTGCCGTAAGGGTTGCAGCAAACCAGAACCGTTTTGCAATGCCTATTTTTTGCAAACTCAAGGCCGCCGACAACGTAAGGAGTCGTGCCTGATGCGGTTATGCCGATAACCAGATCTTCTTCGCGCAGGCCGGTTTTTTCGAGATCCTGTCGCCCGAAGTCCTGACTGTCTTCAGCGCCTTCAACTGCCTTGGTAACCGCTTTTTCTCCGCCGGCAATCAAGGCTATGACACGATCGGGCGAAACGCCGAAAGTAGGTGGACATTCGGAGGCATCGAGAATTCCCAGGCGTCCGGAGGTTCCCGCTCCCATGTAGATTATTCGCCCGCCCTTTTTCAAGGCCATTGTTGCCAGATCTACTGCGCGTGCAATGCTTTCTGATGCCGCTTCCAGAGCTTTGGTTATTGCCTTGTCCTCTTCGATGAACATCTTTACCGCCTGCCTGGTTGAGACGCGGTCGATATACATGGTTCTCGGGTTGCGGGTTTCGGTTAACGGCAGTTTTGTCTGAGAATTGTTTTCTGATTCACTCATAACGCATTTCCTTATCTGATATGGTTTGCAATATCTTTGAGAAACCTGTTTCTTCTCGTTGTTTTTTTCCTTGCAAAAGCAGGGGGCCAAAAACCGGGCGATAAACCGGACGCTTTAAAACAACCGGTAACTGGGCTTTGCTTAATGCTTGCCCTATTAATTTGCTGAAAGTTGGCCAGTTTTCCCATAGACCGCCAATGCCGGAAACTACTACTGGAAAAGTTGCTTTGTTGTGAGTTAGCAAATATTTTAATTGATTGATTAAAGCAAATATTGATTTTTCTACCAATTCTATTGCCCTTTTATCTCCACCATCAAAGGCCTTGGTCAGAATCTTTGAAAAATTTCCAAGATAATGCTGTTGATTGTCCGATCGATAGAGATCGTTGAGTATTTTTTGTCGATCAGGCTT
>CAZQUE010000187.1:0-3206 GCA_964596185.1 uncultured bacterium
AAATTTGCGTTCTTTTCATAATCACCTCTATATACATTATAGAGCCATGATGTATGTTTGTCAAAAAATATGCAAATTAATGGACAGTTTTGAAAATTAAGGGACGCCTTACTTAAGTAACCGAATTTCTTTTGGTGTGCCTGGTTTTGCGGGTTTTGTATGCTGTGGCGGTTTCGCAGAGGCGGTTATTGCCGGCAAGGGCTTTTATTTGATCAATTGTGAGGTCGGTTGCTTCAGAGATTTCTTCGAAAGACTTGCCTTTGGCGAGCATATTTAGAGCAACTTTTTCGATGCCTTGCTCGACGCCTTTGGCCATCCATTGTGCCGGCCAGGATTTTACGGTTTCGGATAACATAGCGTGTACCTCCTGCAGGTCGTGAAATTCTGGTATTGACTCGCCCGGATATCGGCTGGGCAATAAAACTCTGCCTAGCCAGACGGTAAAGGCTCGTCTGATGCTTTGTTGCTCAGGTGATTTAAGCCATTCTCCCCTACCATCTGCGCATGCGAAAACAGAAGTTTGTAACTTTTATCTTTGTCGCCCATGCAACCAGTATACTTCATCCACTCTGAAATTTCTACAGAATGAAACTGTCAATAATCCCCCGGAATTCTTGCTTGGGATACGATAGACTCGAAATTCCGCTGCTGGTAATGATTTCCAGCTTGAAATCCTCAAGAGGGGTTACTTTTACTATTTTGTCCATCTTTTTAGCTCCTATTTCAAAGGATCAATCTTGAAAACCGGTTCTCCGGCAACGGCAAGTTTCCAGTCAGCCAGGAGATCTTCCCGATGAATTTCTATCCAGGCTTGAACAAGTTTCCATAAAACATTGAGATCGTTGGCATTTTGATGGTCTCCTGTTAGCAGACTTAGCCATAATTTCTTGCTATTTCTTTAGCGGTGGGAAGACTTTTTTGAAGTCGATCTTCATCTCTGGAAACGCAGTCGAAGCGATTTCTGTTTCAGCGTCATAAACCTGTGAAGCCGCAAATTTGCCATTTTTGCCGAGACTGTAAACGGTGATGATGCGGTTGGTAGGGTCGACCAGCCAGTATTCGCGCACGCCATTTTCTTCATAGTATTTTCGTTTTAAAATATGGTCGTGACTGGCACTTGAAGGGGATATGATTTCGACGACGAAATCGGGAGCGCCGAGACAGCCGCGCTCGTCCAGCTTGTTGAGATCACAGATGATTGAGATATCTGGCTGAACGACCCTGGTAATGTCGTTGTCTTTTTTTGATTTTCGATACAGTCTGACATCGAACGGAGCGGCAAGAACTTTGCAAGGCTTGCCTTCAAAAAAAGAAAAAATCTTGAAAAAAAGTTGTCCGGAAATGTCCTGGTGAGTAAAGCCCGGAGCCGGACCCATGTCGTAAAGCTCGCCATCGATAATCTCGTAACGCTTGCCATCATCGATTTTCAAATAATCGGCGTAGGTATAAACTTTCTTTTTTGATTTTCGCGTTGGTGCTGCCATCTTTAATTCTCCGTGGTTTTTTTTATTTTACCTCTCACCAAGGCACAAAGCCACAAAGAAATTTTGGGTACAGGATAGACTCGAAATTCCGCGGGACAGGTCACTGAACTCTGCGAGTTCAGCACATGTCCCGGAATTTCTCGTTCAGGCGACTTTTGTTGTTGAAATCGGTGGCCGAGGCTTTCTTGATGTTGTTTTGGGGTTGTTCTTCTGTTTGTTTTCTAACTCGAAACAAATTTTGCTCAGGTTAAAATCATATTGTTCCGCAATTTTACGTCTTTGTTCTCGAGTTTCTTCAACAATCGGATCTTTCCACATATCAGACCTCCATCTCAACTTTGGTATTAATTTCCAATAATGGAAGGTTAACAATATAGGCTAATCTTCTTTCAGCGGCAGAAGGGTCACCAGCTTCTGCTTCCTGTAAAACCAGCTGAGAAACATACAAATCAAAAAAATCTTTCTTGTTTTGCCACCAGTCATGGGTAATGTTTTGATTCGCGCAGACGCGAATATCGTTTGAAGGCCTCGATCCTAAGTAACTTGGTATCGATGTTTCAATATATACGCTAAACTTTTTGGCTTTTTTCATGAAGTTTTTCTCTGATTTCCTGTTTAAGCGATTTTACTATAAATCATAACAGCTTTTGCTGAATGGTTCAACAGAGTCTGGGGGGTGCTAAACCAGAATTCCGCGGGACACGATCCTGAATTTTTCACCAGAATTCCGTGGGACACGTTACTGAACTATGCGAGTTCAGCACATGTCCCGGAATTCTGGAACGGGCGGGTCATTTCAGCCTTATTTGCCGGTGGTGCGCCTGGTTTTGCGGGTTTTGTATGCTGTGGCGGTTTCGCGGAGTTGATTAGTGCCGGCAAGGGCTTTTATTTGATCAATTGAGAGGTCGGTTGCTTCAGAGATTTCTTCGAAAGATTTGCCTTTGGCAAGCATCTTTAGGGCAACTTTTTCGATGCCTTTTTCCATGCCCTTTTTTTCGGCAGCTTCAAGGTCGGTGGCCAAGTCACTTAAAAACATTTCCCTGGCGAGAAGTTCGTACCTCATATGCTCGTCAGTGTTGGCTGTGCTCATTTGTTTAATCACCTCGCATATTCCTTTCTCTTTCTTGAGCTCACCTGGCAATTCAGAATCACTGCGGTAATAATCGCCAAATTTTAAAATATGAAGCCATTTTTCAAATCGGTTTTGCAATTCTGCCGGCTTGCTCTTGTCAAATTTTGACAACTCAACGAAGTGGTATTCCATAAGATCCGTGAGGATATGGTTATTTTTTTCGTGCTTGATCAGATACTTATTGTAAATCTCTGGCTCAGACAGTATCGTTTCACACATTATCCATAAACAGATGGTTTTATTAAGTTCCCCATATTTTGTGCCACGGACGATTTGCCTGGTATAGCTTGCTGCAGAATAGAATAATACCCGCTTTAATATCTCAGCATGGGCTTTAACCTGAATTTCTACGCAATAGACTTCACCACTGATGTCACGGGCTTTAACATCAATGACAGACTGTTTGCCGTTTTTCCACTCAGGTAGATTTATAGGATTGAGAATTTCAAGCTCTTCGATCTGCTGATTGCCCTTAAGGTTGAGCAGGGCGTTCAGCATCAAAGTCAGGAGCTTTTCATTACCTTTGCTGCCAAATACAATCTTAAACAGCAGGTCATTTGTCAGCCCGAAATATTTAACTTCTGAAATTT
>CAZQUE010000188.1:0-3177 GCA_964596185.1 uncultured bacterium
TATCGATTATATCACAGATTTCCTGAAAAATCATGTCAATTTTTTTATTTCCGTCGACCGGATAAAGAATTTTTTTCTTCTGGTAAAAATCTACCAGTGGCGCGGTTTGATCATGATAAACTTTCAGGCGATTTTTGATGACTTCTTCAGAATCATCTTTGCGCTGGTATAGTTCACCACCGCAACGATCACAGATCCCGGCCTGTTTTGGCTTCAAAAATTCAAGATGATAGCTGGCGCTGCATTTGCTGCAGATTCTGCGGGCAGTAAGTCTGCCGGTAAGAACTTCGTCAGGAACATCAATCGAAATAACACCCGAAAGCGGCGCATTTCTTTTTTGAAGGGCCTTCTCCAGTTCCTCGGCCTGGGCGACTGTTCTGGGGAAGCCATCGAGCAGAAAGCCACGGGCGCAATCTTCATGCCCTATTCGTTCCAAAAGGATCTCGAGGACCAGATTATCGGGAACCAAAGCCCCTGCCTGCATAAAAGATTTCAACTCTTCTCCAAGAGAAGAACCTGATGAGACAGCGGCTCTCATCAGGTCTCCAGTTGAAATCTGCGGAATTGAATACTTGTCTACAACCTGTTTGGCCTGGGTGCCTTTGCCGGCACCCGGGGGGCCCAGGAAAATCAGATTCAGGTTCCGATCGGTCATCGCAGACCTTTCTTCTTCATGAATCCTTCGTAATGGCGAGTTACCAAATGAGACTCAAGCTGACGCATGGTATCCATGGCAACACCGACCACGATCAGGAGCGCTGTTCCACCGAAGTAGAACGTCACGTTCATGAAACTGATCAGAAAGTTTGGAATTACTGATACAACAGCCAGGAAAACACCACCGGCGAGAGTAACTCTCGATACGGTTCTTTCAAGAAATTCAACGGTTTTCTGCCCGGCTCTGATTCCGGGAATGAATCCGCCGTATTTCTTCATATTGTCGGCAAGATCCTGGACGTTGAAAGTGATTGCGGTGTAGAAATAGGTAAAGAAAATGATCAGAGCCACATAAATGATAATGTAGGTTGCGGTATTGTAGTTGAAAATGTTCAACAACCAGTTAACCCACCATTTGCCAAGATGCGGCTGCATGAATTCAAGAGTCTGAACCCAGTTCAGCACCATTGCCGGAAACATCAGAATTGAACTGGCGAAAATCACGGGGATAACGCCTGCCTGATTAACCCGCAGAGGGATGTAGGTATTCTGCCCACCATAGACGCGGCGGCCAACTACACGCTTGGCATACTGAACCGGAATTTTGCGAACGCCGTCCTGAACGTAAACGATAGCCATGATGGTTACTACTGCAAAGATTACCAGGAAGATGGTCTTTACTACATCATGAGCGTCGCCTGAGAACAGGGCAATCTGTTGCACTACTGCTTCCGGCAGAGCTGCCAGAATACCTGCAGTGATCAGAATTGAAATACCGTTTCCTATGCCGCGCGCGGTCATTTGCTCACCGAGCCACATGATAAACGCGGTTCCAGCGGTAAGAGTGATAACTGCCATTAACTTGAAAGCGAGGCCGGGGTTAGGTACGACCTGATAGCGTTCAAGCATAAAGCTGATACCAAGTGCCTGCAAAGCACCAATGAGAACTGTTCCATACCGAGTGTACTGACTGATCAGTTTTCGGCCCTCTTCGCCCTCTTCTTTGGCAAGGTGTTCGAAATAGGGAATGACATATACAAGCAACTGCATGATAATTGATGCGTTGATGTAAGGGGCAATTCCGAGTGCGAATACTGAGAATCTTCTCAATGCACCACCGGAGAACATGTTCAGAAAACTGAACAGTTCAGAAGATGGCAGGTTCTGGGTTAGAAGCTTGGCATCAACCCCGGGGGTTGGAATGTGCGTTCCGATTCTGAAAACCAGAATCATGCCAAGGGTGAAAAGGATTCGATTCCGGAGTTCCGGAATCTTCATGGAGTTCGACAGGCTCTGCAGCAATTAGATCACCTCCGCTTTTCCACCAGCTTTTTCAATTTTATCTTTGGCGGAATTGGAAAACTGATTGGCTTTAACAGTCATGGCTTTGCTGATTTCACCACGGGCCAGAATTTTGACCGGTTTTTTCAGATTCTTTACCAGACCTTTTTCAACCATCAGCTCGAGTGTTACTTCTGAGTTGGCTTCAAAGGCTTTTTCCAGATCGGCAAGATTTACCACGTTGTATTCAACCCGATGTGGGGGGGTGAAGCCACGTTTCGGCAGAATGCGCACGAGACGCATCTGACCGCCTTCAAACCCTGCGTATGGATGAGGCTTGCCGGAGCGGGACTTCTGTCCATCATGGCCGGTTGTAGCCTGGTTACCCATGCCTGAACCTTTGCCTCGCCCTACTCTTCTTTTGTCTTTTACAGACCCTTTGGCCTTTTTGAGATTACCGAGGTTCAACATTTCCAGGTCTCCTTACTGTACTTCGACCCAGCGCTGAATTTTTTCGACCATGCCAAGAATCTGCGGTGTGGCTTTATGGGTCACAACCTGCTGCATCTTGCGCAGACCGAGCGCTTTGAGGGTGTTTTTCTGACGCTCTGAAGCGCCAATGGAGCTTTTAATCAATTTGATTGTAATTTCTTTATCTGCCATTGGTGTTCTCCTTAGCCTTTGATGACCTGAGAAGGAGTGATACCCCTCTGTTTGGCAACATAATCAACACCGCGCATTTCGCGAAGCGCATTCATAGTTGCTTTGGCCATATTAACCGGGTTTTTGGTACCAACGCGTTTAGCAAGAACATCCTTTATACCAAGGGCTTCAAAGATTGCTCTGACGGCACCACCGGCGATAACGCCGGTACCGGGGGCGGCGGGCTTGAGAATAACCTGGGCTGAGCCGAATTTGCCGATGTAAGGATGGCAAATGGTATCTTTGTTCATGGGAACATTGATCATGGCTTTGCGAGCTTTTTCAAGACCTTTGCGGACTGCATCAGGTACGGCTTTGGCTTTGCCGATAGCAATACCGACATTACCCTTCTGGTCGCCTACGCAAACCAGAACTGAGAAGCCAAAGTGACGTCCACCCTTAACGGTTTTGCTGACACGGTTAACAGAAATAATTTTTTCGGTATATTCGTTTTCTACGACCTGGTCACGTTGGCGACCGCCACGGCGAAAACGAGGATTGCCAGTTTCGTTCATCGGTTTTCCTCCTAGAATTTCA
>CAZQUE010000189.1:0-3175 GCA_964596185.1 uncultured bacterium
AAACGTGTGAGTTACAATTACGAAAATAAGACGAATGAGAAAATCAGGCAAAAGATAGATCGCCCAAAGCATACCTGCAGTTGTAATAAATGAAGCAAAGATCAATATGCCCAAAGGCGAAAGTCCTGCCAGGGCCAATCCTCCTGCACCCAGAGAACCAAGCATTATTGCAGCAAAAATGAAAACATTGGCAAGTGCAATAACTCCGCCGCGTCGTTCTGCCGGCGAACGCCACTGAAGAATTGCATTCAGAGGCACGACAATGAAGCCGCTTGAAAAACCGAGAATTGCCATGATCGCCAGAGTCATTCGGTAGCCAGGTGCGGTCAAGCCAAATATCAAGGTAAAGAGACCAACACCAATCGCTCCAAGCGGAATCAACCCGTATTCAACCAGTCTGCCGGAAATTCGCCCGGCAATGACACTTCCCAAACCAACACCGATTCCGTAAAAAGCCAGCGGCAAACCGCTGTATGTGTCCGAATTCGGCATATCTCGAGTCAGTGCCTTGGCATATACGAGAATATCCTGACCCAGAAGACTGGCGATAGCCCAGAAAAGACATGAACCCAACACCGCCAACCATACGACCCGATCACTGATTATCGTTTGCCATGAGCCTTTAAGCGTATCGACAAAGCCACCATCAGCACGCGCCGGCGCAACCTTCGGCACCTTCAATGCTGTAATAAAGCCAAAGAAAGCGATTAAAGCCAGTGCCGCCCCTGATTTCCAGACCTCAGCTCCAGCAAAATCAAGAAAAAAGCCCCCCAAAGCAGTGCCGGAAATAATCGCGATGAAAGTCCACATCTCAAGGCGACCATTGCCTTTGGACAGCATTTCATGAGGTAAAAGCTCCGGAATAATCCCGTATTTGGCAGGGCTGAACAAGGCCGACTGCATTCCCATGAGTCCAAGAATCAACAGCGGCGGCAACACTTCAGGATAAATAAGACTGAGGGTTGCCAGAATCATCAGCACCAGCTCAAGCCCTTTTAAATAGACAATCACCTGGCTCTTGCTTATCCGATCTGCCAGAAGTCCTGCAGGCAATGAAAAAAGAACAAGAGGTAAAGAAAAGATCACGAATGTCCAGGTGGTTTGCAGTTGAGAGATTGCTTCATACTGGCTGCTATCGCTGGGAATACCGGCAGTAGCCGATTTTATCGCCAGAAAAGCAACGATCATTTTCCAGGCATTGTCATTGAACGCCCCGAAAAATTGCGTTCTCAATAAATTGGCAATCGGCCCGAAATCATACTTTTCCTGCATCGGCAACAGCTCCCCTCAAATTCTTTAAACAAGCCCGGTCCAATTTAAGACCTGCTTTTCAATAAACCACGATTGATGGCAAAACGCCAATCACAAATTCGCTACTCAGATCTCAGGATTTTCCTCGGTTATGAATTCTTGAACCATCGCCAAAAAACGTTTTGGCAGTTCAGCGACAATCTTGACCTTTCCCGATTCCCATTCCTGGGAAAAAATCCGCCCGATCTTCATTGCTTCACCGACATAAGCCGAGTTTGCAGGTAATGCCAGCGCGACCGTACGTCGATTTCTACACATAATCGCTTCCATACGCTTTTTCAAAAGATCAAGATTTATTTTCTCGATAGCAGAAAGCATGATGCAGTCAGGATAAGCCGAACGCAGCAATTCTTCTGAAATCGCCGGACCCCGGTCGATTTTGTTGAAAACATAGATTTTTTCATGCCGCGAAGCTCCGATCTGTGCAAGAACATCGTCAACCGCTTCGAGGTGTTCACGAAACTGCGGATCTGATACATCACTGACGATAACCAGAACTTCTGCCTGAACCACACATTCTAGAGTTGCCTTGAAAGCCTTAACCAGACCATGCGGCAACTTTCGAATAAAACCTACCGTATCGGTCATTATGCACCAGTGGCTGTTGGGCAGGTCAATACGCCGCGCTGTCGGGTCCAGGGTGGTGAAAAGACCGTTGCACATTTCGACCTCGCTGCCCGATAGAGCATTGAGCAAAGTCGACTTGCCGGCATTGGTATAACCCACCAGCGAAAATAGAGGGGCAAAACGCTCATTTCGCTGCTTTCCCTGCTGCTCACGGGTCTTGGCAACCTTTTCCAGCTCTTCGTGCAACTTCTTAATGCGAATATTCAATATCCGTCGGTCTGTTTCGAGCTGAGTCTCACCCGGCCCCTTCAAACCGATACCGCCTCTTTGTCTTTCAAGATGTGTCCACATGCGCAAAAGCCTTGGCAGCTGGTACTGATGGCGTGCCAGCTCAACCTGCAGCTTCCCTTCTTTGGTCGAAGCATGCGCGGCAAAAATATCGAGTATTATCGAGGTGCGATCTTTGACCCGCAAACCGATCTTTGCCTCGAGATTTTTGATCTGCAAAGCACTTAATTCATCGTCGACGGCGATATATTCTGCTTCGAGCTCTTCAGCCCTCAACCTTGCTTCTTCCAACTTGCCCTTGCCAAAATATTCAGACCGCGAGGGACGCTCGCGCTTTTGAATCATATAGCCTACCGAGCACGCACCCAACGTTTTGAGCAATTCTGCCAGTTCGGCCAGAGAGTGCTCTGTTTCTAAATCGGTCTGATCTTGTTGCTGAACCGCCAGACAAAGAACTTTTGCCGGCTCCTGCTTTATTTCATGAAGTTTCATACGCTGCGTCTTTCGCCATCAATAGTCAGGCAGCAGGAAATATCCTTTCAAAGCTTTCTACATTACCGTCCCCGAGCCGCTGCATGGCCTCGAGTTCGCTTTGCAGAAGGCAGATCTGCCTGTACATAAATTTTATCTGATCTGAGAGAATTTTAAAATTATTTTTGCATTTTTCTGTATTTGTACAGCTAATGCAATCCGAAAAAGCCGCCGGCGCAGATAATCGCTTCGGTTCATCGAGTTTCTCGAAGATTTCTGACTGAATCAGCCCATCCTCGCGCAGTTTGATGATCTTGCCAATTATCTGACGCTGCTCCGAAGAAAAAACCACTTTGCCGGTTTCTCCCAGCTCGGGCCTGAGATGATCAGGATAACTCAGCGAAAGATTCCAGATAAACTCCGGCGTTTTGTAAAATCTTTCAGCGGTTTCTTCCAGTGTTGTTAAGTCTTGCAGCATACAATCCCTCCAGGGTAAAACAGTAGGCCTGCATCCCTATCGGCTCAAGCACGCTTTTTC
>CAZQUE010000190.1:0-3069 GCA_964596185.1 uncultured bacterium
CTTGATTTATGCATATAATTTTGTTATATTTTATGCATAGGAGGTTCTTATGCGAACTACCCTCGATTTGCCCGAGGCCTTGATTAAAGAGGCAATGGACTTAACCAGTATCAAAACTAAAACCGATTTGATTAAAAAGGCTTTACAGAATTTGATACAGCAAGAAAAGCTCAAGTCTTTAAAAAAATATTTTGGCAAGGTTGATCTTGAGATTGACCTTGATGTCACCAGGAATCGCGAATAATGGTTCTAGTAGACTCATCGATATGGATAGACTATTTTAAGGGTGATACAAGGGTTGAAAAACTCAATGAATTGATTGATACAAATCAGGTCTGTATTAACGATGCCATTCTTGCCGAATTGCTTCCAGCCATACAGCACAAAAAAGAGCTTGTCCTGGCTGGTTTATTGCAGGCAATAACCAGATTGCCGTTGGAAATAAACTGGGAAGAGCTGGTTCAGATGCAGACAATCAATCTTAAAAAAGGCATAAACAAGATTGGTGTGGTTGATTTGATTATTGCTCAAAATGCATTGCAGCAGCGGGTTAAATTATACAGCTCAGATCGTCATTTTCAACTGATGAGCGATCTGCATGGGCTTAGGCTGTTTTCATGATCTGGCTTTTCGAAAAAAATGCCGGCGTCACTTGCCGGGCGCAGCATTTTTCAGCCAGGCGTCGAGATCTTCGATCAGCCGGTTGGTGCGAATGTCGACCCCTTCCTTGACCAGGTGGTAGGGCGAATCGAAACACTGACTGTCGGGGAAAATATAGCGTTCAGGCTTGAAGTTCCAGGCAGACATGGCTTTGGCAATTTCATCGATGGCCCATTTCTGACCCTGATAAGTTCTTTCATTCAGGCAGGGTGGAAAAATGGCCAGCCTGGCCTTTTTGCTTTCAAGAAAGCTTTTGAATTCGCCGATGTCTTCGAGAATATCCTTGCGGATACTGACCGACCCGGGCGCGATTTTGCCGCCGGGCGGGATAGGTCGAGGACCCATGCTCCAATGGATGTGGGCATCGCCGAACTCATTGAACGAGCGCCGGTCATAGACACCGATATTCTTTTTCGGCTTCTCGCCGACAATTCTTTTGGTCAGATAATCGGGCAGGCGTTTAACCTTGACGGCGGTGTAGTTGACCAGGTAAGGGAAAAGATGGCGCCATTGCGCCCAGGTTACGTATTTGCGCCCTTCGGGATAGACATCGAACAGCACTGCTACCAGTCCGCGCGATCCGAAATAAAAATCGGAAATGTAGTTGGCATATTCCGGCAGCAGCACGACGACATCGCCTTCGCCGACGAACGGTCGGATATCGCTGAGCATGTATTTCAATCCAATTTCTGCATAAATGCCCATGTTGACTACCGGCATGTTGAAATGCTCGTGAATCAGCTTGCTGTTGATGCCGAAGCTGGCGTTAGAGCCGCCGAGCAGAATAATCTTGGGTGAGCCGGCCTTTTCGAGTAGCTGGTGCTTGTCGTTTAGGGCGTTGAGCAGGGCTGGGGCGGCATCCTGATACATCAGGCCGAGGCTGAGAATTGCGAGCATGATAATGGCAAACACAGCCAGTCTCTTCAAAAATGCTTTTAAATTTTCCCGGGTTTTTTGCATGGCGGTTACCTAGAATTGAAAGTAAATGAATTCGGCATTGAGACTGAAAAAGGCGAGGCACATGACTATCAGGGTCGGATAAAGCACCCAGCGCCAGTGCACTTTGATTCCCGGTTCGGCCAGGCCGTGCTGTTTATGGCGCTGCAGCCACTCGACCAGCAGCAGAAAGGCAATAGCGCGCAACGGGCGTAGCGGCCATACTTCCGAACTGGTGAAGAGTTCAGCGGAAAAGACTTTCTGCACGCAGACTAAAGCCTGATGCAGGTTTTGCGAGCGAAAAAAGATCCAGGCAATGCAGACGAGAAAAAAGTTGAAAGCCATTTGCAGAGCCTCTTTAACACTTGGCAACAGGCGCCCCTCGGCGACGGTGTCGAGATTTTTGCGATTGTTTTCACTCAGCAGCAGCGGCATGAAATAAGCGGCGTTCAGCGCTCCCCAGGCGATAAAGGTCCAGTTGGCTCCGTGCCAGAAGCCGCTGACGATAAAAACGACGAAGGTGTTGAAGATTTTGCGCAGATTGCTGACCCGACTACCGCCAAGAGGAATGTAGACGTAATCGCGAAACCAGGTGGTCAGTGAAATGTGCCAGCGCCGCCAGAACTCGGCGATATCCCGCGAAAAATACGGAAATGCGAAATTGCGGGTCAGATTGAAGCCGAACAGCCGCGAGGTGCCGATCGCGATATCCGAATAGCCGCTGAAGTCACCGTAAATCTGAAAAGCGAAAAACATGCTGCCGACGAGAATGGTGCTGCCTTTGTAAACCTCGTAGTTACTGAAGATGTCGTTGACGAAAATGCCGCATTGATCGGCGATGACGATTTTTTTGAAAAAGCCCCAGAGCATCTGGCGCATGCCGTCGACCGCCTGGTCATAGTCGAAATGCCGTTCTCTTGCAAATTGCGGCAAAAGGTCACGTGCTCGTTCGATCGGCCCGGCCACCAGCTGCGGGAAAAAGCTGACGAAGGCGAAAAATTCGACCCAGTCGTCGGTGTGCTCGATTTTGCGGCGATAGACGTCGATCGAATAACTCAGCGTCTGAAAGGTGTAAAAGCTGATGCCAACCGGTAAAATCACTTTGAGACTCTGCAGCTGCAGTTGCTGACCGAACAGACTGAAGGCGGCGACCAGATTTTCCGCGAAAAAGTTGTAATATTTAAAAACGCCGAGCAGGCCGAGATTGAAAAACAAACTGGTGAAAAGCAGCAGTTTGCGCCTTTTTTCATCGGTTCCCGCCGCCGGCTGCGAGAGTTTGCGGCCGATGAAAAAGTCGAGCACCGAGCTGAAGACGATCAGTCCGAGAAAGCGCCAGTCCCACCAGCCGTAAAAAACGTAGCTGGCCGCCAGCAGAAACAGATTTTGCTTTCTGACACTGTGTCCCAGCAGATACCAGTAAACCAGAAAAACGATCGGCAGAAAAATCGCGAATTCTATCGAGTTGAACAGCAT
>CAZQUE010000191.1:0-3027 GCA_964596185.1 uncultured bacterium
TTTTGAGGATACCGATTTTGCAATTCCCGGTAATTCAATTATGCAACAAATACATAGAAAAGAATTGCGACAAATATTCCCAGGCCAATCATAATCATCAATATCAGGCCGGCTTTTACCAGTAAAAATTCGTTCCAATCTTCATCATCCTTTTTGGATCTGAACAATTCCTTTAAAGAGGAAGTTACCAAACCAATGCCAAAATTTGCCGAATCAATCGCGGCATGGGTTTCTTTGCTGTTTAATTCTCTGGCGACCCTTTCAATTTTTCTGTTTCGCATCTGAAATACTACTTTCTCCTGAAATTTTTTCTTAACAACTTTATCGTAAAAGTCTAACAGAAAAGTGGTTATTAAACATAAAAAAACGAGGCTGCTTTCTAAATCAAGAAACAGCCTCGGTCATTTAGAAAAATTTAGGGGAAAATCGCTCTTACTTTACCGATCCTACTTTAGCAATGCTGATGCTTCTAGCGGGGGCATTCAGGTAATCAGCTTTCACCAGATAGCAGTCCTTTTCGCTTACCATAAGGTATCTACCGATATAGTAGGGGTTTGTAAAGCTTATCTTGTTAGTAATTATGCCTTTGTCGGTGATGGTTACCAGAATATTCTTTGTCGGATCGCCAGATTGTGGAATAAAGGAAACGAAGATCTCGCCCAGTTCATTAACCTGCCACAGTCTTGGATTCTGCATGTCTTCGAAACCAATCTCAATGCGGGTAAGCTCTTTGCCGGCAGCGTCGTAAACAACATGCTGATGGCCTGTGCCTTCGTTGAAGTTGATTGTGTGAAGGCAATCAGATTTATCGACTGCAAGACCAGACATTTGCCAGGGGATCTGCCGGAGTTTTTTTCCATCACTTGAGAAAACTGCAAGAATAGATTTGCCGAAATCGCCGACATAGAGTTGGCCCGAGCTGTCTACCCCGAGATCATCTAACTGTGCAAGGCCTGGGTTTTTGATTCTGGCAAGTTCTTTGCCATCGGGAGCAACTCTTATCAGTTGACCGCTAAAGCGTTCGGCAACCCAAATCGAAACCGGAGTATCTTTGACCATCTGTACGGCGAAGTCATCGATAAAAAATGGTTCGGTTAGTCCAGGTATCTTTATTTCACTGGCTACGGTTTTGCCATCAGAAAAGCTGATTATACGCCCACGAACCGAATCGGCGAGCCAGAGTTTTCCGTTGATGATGCGAAACGAATGGGGACCAAGGGGGAAGTCTTCTGGGCCGGGTGGCGGATTTACGTATCCGACTTCGCTTTGCGCTTTGCCGAATTTGATTTCCCAGTTGGCAAAGGCCGGTAGAGTAACGGTTATTGCGAGTAGAATCAGCAATACAGTGTTTTTCATCATTTCGCTCCTCAAAATCATACCTTGCGCAATACCTGTGTAATGGGCATATAGTTGATTGAATGTTTGCGGGGAGTTCTTTGCGAAGAGCTGTTAGAGATTGCGACATAAGAACTGCCTTCTTTAACGATGATGCCTATGTGGCGACCAGGGCCGCGACTGGTGGTCCAGGTAACGACATCGCCTTCCTGATACGGTGGAACATTGACTCTCTGCCAGCCCTGAGCTCGCAGGTCTGCGACTACTGAGTCACAGTTAAGCTGAACTCTTGGCAGGGCGCCGGCTTGAACCAAAGCGGTAGAAACGACCTGGGCGCAGGCAAGGTTGCCGCCATCGACTTCGGGGCCTCTAAATCTGGTGCTGCCGAGAAGACCTCTGATTGCTCGACCAATGGCAGCCTGCTGAGCGGTCAAAGTGCCGTTGTTTGTAGCGGCAGTTCCGGTGTTTATGTCTTCCTGGTCATTTGCAGGTGCGACTGTGGTTCCGGCTGCATTGTTATTGGTCTGTTCGCCGGTGTTGTTATTCGCGGTATTTGTAGCACCCTGAACTGTGTTAACGACGTTTGAGACCGTGTCGACAACTTCTTTGATTTTGGGAATGGCCTGCTGAATGCCATTTGCAACATTGGTGATCGTTTCCATGATTTTGGAAGCATCGCAACCGACCATAAATATCGATGAAACCAGAAGCATCAGAACTGATAACTTTTTGAAGGTTTTCATGAGCGTTCCCCCTGATAATTCAGAATAATTTCAAATCTGAAACTAATACGTTCGGGCATTGCACTGGGTAACAAATTTTGCAGGCGACTATTTTTGCAGATTGTTTAAAAGCTGAATACCCTCTTCAAAAGTTTTAGTTTCCTGAGCTATTGGAATGATTCCCGAGATGGTGAACAGGGTTTCTTTTAGTTTATCAAGGCCAGAAACGACAATATGTCCTTCGAAGTCCCTGTCTACCATGAGTATTGCATCGAGCAGTTCTCCCATGGCTGGACTGTTAAGCAGACGACATGCTGAAAAGTCAAAAACGAATTTGGTGTGACCGTTGTTATTTAAAACCGTCAGTTCATCCTGAAGCTTTTCGAGTCCTTCAACACTGCAATAACCGATGAATTTGAAAACTGGTACCGAACCGGAAGAATCGATTTCAAGTTGTGTGTTACTCAATACTATTCCCTCCTGTACGATTCTTAGGGGTATCTTAACTGAAAACTTCTCTTATGACAATAATAAAAAAAAGGCTGCCCGAAGGCAGCCTTTTTTAAACCAACTTAGAACAGGCTTAGTTGATGACGGTCGGGCAAAAGTTTGTCGAGGATTTCACTCATGAGTTTATTGCGAGCTTCAGTATCGCCCACTGCTTCGAATCTGAAGCCAAGATAAACTGCTGAATAAGCTTTGTTGAGCCTTGATTCGTCGTTTACAAGTATGCCAGCACCTCTGCCGTCGGGCATGGTGATGAACAGTTTGGCGGGGTGACCAGCCTTCATGATGGTAACATCCGAGGCGGTTTTTGCCGATTCATCACCGTTGAGAGTCAGATTGAAGTCACCCTTACTGCTTTTGCAGACGAGCTCGTCGAAATCCTTTTCATCGTCGACGTAGGTGAATTTGAAATAGCCCTTGAGCAGGTCACGATGCACGTTTGATTGTTCGAAAGACTGGGCTG
>CAZQUE010000192.1:0-3025 GCA_964596185.1 uncultured bacterium
ACGCCCTGGAAACACTTCAACAACCGAATCTTTCCCCCCAGACAAGGGAATATCTGGAAAAACGTATAAACCACATTAAAAACAAAAATTACAAATAATGGTCTGTTACGCTAAAAGATGTTGAGCAATCAACTTGTGTGAGCACAAATTTTAATCAGGGACGTAAAAATGTTTGAAGAAGCCAGATACATCCAGAATAGTTTTTCTATAACGTTTAAACGAGACTCTCAAATCCGCCGTAAGGCGAATTTTTTTGAGGATTTGTTAAAGAAAAGTTGCATAACCCTCATGAACTTGGTCACATTTTGCAATTCCCCAACTTTTTTTGCAATAAATCAATGTTCCCATTTTTAATCGTTAGTCTGAAGTGCCCGGATGTTTAAGAATCTTTATTATGTTATAATGCCGCCGAACTTCAATGCAGGATGTTGAGATGGAAAGCCGCGATTACTATTCTTCTGCAACGATAAGGCTCTTGTCGGTTCTTGTTTTGTTGCGCCTGTTCATGTCGATGTATCTCGATCTTACCCCGGACGAAGCCTATTACTGGGAACTATCCCGCCGCCTCGACTGGTCGTATTACGATCATCCGCCGATGGTCGCCTATGTAATTGCCCTGTTCCGACTTTTTCTGGGCGAAACCCACCTTGCAATCCGGTTACCCTCTGTAATGGGAAGCCTGGCCTGCAGCTGGCTGCTTTTTCAGACTGCTCGTGAGTTCCTTGGTTCTGCCCGCACCGGTTTTTTTGCGGTAATTCTTTTCAACCTGACTCCTGCAGGCATGGCGCTTGCCTTCATCACGACTCCCGATACCCCACTGGCTTTCTTCTGGTGCCTCGGCATGTATGCCTTTCTTAAAGCACTCAATGACGAAAAAGACTTTTGGTGGGTCGTTACCGGCCTTTGCCTTGGCCTCGGCGCCTTAAGCAAATACAATATGATTTTTTTCGTTCCCGGCGTCGCAATCACGATCCTTGCTTTCAAAAAATATCGCCATCTGGTGACAACGCGAAGATACTGGCTTATGGTTGGCCTGGCCGCACTGGGCACCATTCCCGTTCTTTACTGGAACCATCTCAACGATTGGATATCACTCAAATTTCAATTTCATCATGGCCTAAAACCCAGCAATCGCAGTCTGTTAAAGAATGTCGGTGATTTTCTCGGCGGCCAGCTCGGTACTATCGGTCTGACACTTTTCCCTGCGATCTGGTATGCCACGGTAAAAGCAGCATCCCACGCCTGGCGACGCCTTGACGAGAACAGGTTTTTCCTGGCCTGGCTTGCCTTGCCAACGATGACTTTCTTCGTTTATACCGGCGTCAAGTCTAAGGTTGAGGCTAATTGGCCACAGATCGCCTACCTCTCGGCAATGTTGCTGGTAGCCGAATGGCTCAACACCAGTCCCGATACCCGCCGCCGCAATTGGGTAATTGTGCCGTCAGCATTGCTCGCCGCTTTGGTTGTCGTTCAAAGCCTGACGCTGATAATACCCGTGCCACCGCGTTCGGACATTTCGACCCGTATGCATGGATGGCGCAAAATGGGTGAATTGATTAAACGCGCCGATGCCGATACCGGAAGAAAAGCGGTGTTCGTCGGGCAGGGCCCGCCTCTTGCAGCATTGATCGGATTTTATGGCGATATTCCCGCGGCGCGTGTCGCCGAGGTTCATGCCGGCGGCAATTTCCAGATCTGGTGGAAAAACCGCGAACTGCCGGCGGGAAGCGAAGTGGTTTATGTCGATGATGACAAATATTCTGAAGCAATGCACTTTGCCGCCAATTTTGCCGAATCTGCTTCGATGACCGTACCGATTAGTTTTGCCGGCCGCCACATCCGTAATATCAATCTGACGACCATGAAAAATCTGCAGAAAAACTTAAAATTCAAATGAACAGGTAAACTAAATGCACCCAGATCTGATGCGAAAAATCGATGCTCTTGCCGGACCGCCGATCTGTTTTATTCTTTCTCTGCGCCGCGCTCTTCTTGAAAAAATCATGCCGCGTCGCCATGGCCCACTAAACGAGGTCAGGCGAATACTGTTCGTGAAGCCCGCCGAAATGGGCAGCACCGTGCTGATGTTTTCAATGCTCAAACGTGCCCGTGAACTCTGGCCAGGTGTCGAATTTCACTTTCTCGTTTTTGCCGAAAATACTGCAGCGGTTGAAATGCTCGGGCTAGTGCCCCCCGAAAACGTTCACTGCCTGCAGACAACCAATTTCAAAACCTTTGCCGTAGATTGTCTCGCTAAACTTTTTGAACTGCGCCGGCTGAAATTCGACGTCGCTATCGATCTTGAGTTTTTCTCAAGGGCTTCAGCGATTTTGACCGAATTGAGCGGCGCAAAATCGACCTGCGGCTTTGATCGCTTTACCATGGAAGGACTTTATAAGGGAAGCTTTCTCTCACATCCGGTACAGTATAATCCGCATATTCATACCGCCCAAACCTTCTATAGCATGATTGAAGCTCTGCGCCAGCCCGCCGGCCAGACGCCCCTGGTCAAGGCCGTCATTCCGCCCCTTGAAGAAATGGAACTGCCACGGCTGCAGCCGGATCAAGTCGAGCAAAACGCTGTGCGAAATCTCATGGCCCAAATCAACCCGCAGGCCGCGTTTGCCAAAAAGCTGGTGATTATTAATGCCAATTCCAGTGAACTCGTGCCGCTTCGGCGCTGGCCCCTTGAAAACTTCATCGAACTTGGCCGCCAGATCCTGCAAAATCATGATTGTAGCATTGTTTTAACCGGAGTCCCCTCTGAACGGGAAGAATCTGAGCGAGTTGCTGCTGCTCTGGGTGAAGCAAAAGTCATCAACATGGTAGGAAAAACCAGCCTGCGTCAGTTGCTGGTGCTCTATACGCTTTGTGATCTGATGGTTACCAACGATAGTGGTCCTTCACATTTTGCTTCGATTACCGACCTGGCGGTGGTAACTCTCTTTGGCCCGGAAACTCCGGCCCTGTACGGAGCTCTCGGTAAAAATCGCCGGGCACTCAGCGTTGGCCTGGCCTGCTCGCC
>CAZQUE010000193.1:0-2953 GCA_964596185.1 uncultured bacterium
TGTTGTTTTGCACTTTAAATTAGCCTAATTTTGCAGATTAATTTAGATTGAACTTTATTTTGATCATTTTAAAAAAATATTTTGAACTAAAAAAAGGCTGGGAATCTCCCAGCCTTTTTTGCGGATTTAGCGGCTTAAAGCAGTTCTGTTGCCGCCAGTCTTACGTGCTCAGCGGATACGATTTTTGAGTTTTTCAACGCTGCCGCGATTAAAGCGCCTCTTGCCAGCAAGTTGGCTTTTCTGAGGATCCCACCTGATCCTTGATGTATAGCAAGAACAGATGCTTCATCGTAAAGCATTTCTTTTATTCCTGCGATCTTCAGGTGATGCAGCAGATATTCTGACATTCTTTGCAGATCAAGACCTTCGATATGCGCTTTACCCATGACTCTGGATGCCAAGGCGTTGGCACTGTGGTATCTCAGTTTGTCCAGTAGAACCATCTGGCCCGACAGAATCATAGGCATTATTTTTTCTGAATTCATCCCCGGCTGCAGCAAGGTGTGAATTTCTCTGAAAATTGCTTCCCTCATGAGATGCGCCTCATCGATAACAAGCACCGGGGTTGTTTTCTTTGAGAATATGTCCGACATCACCTGTTTAATTGATTTGGTAATTCTTGATATTGAGTTGCTGTAGGCTTCTATATCGAATGCACAAGCAATTTGTCTGAGGATTTCAAGCATACCTCCCGAATTCGCTATGACTGGAATCACCTTGTATTTCGACGGGTGAAAATTTGAGCACGCATATCGAAGAAATGTTGATTTCCCCGCTCCTATAGCCCCGGTAATCACCAGGACCATTCCTGAATCTACGGCGAAATTAAACCTGGCGTTCATTTCTTCAATGCCGGGAAAAAGAAAAATCTTCTTTACGTCTATAATCTGAGGAAAAGGCTCTTTCTGAAAACCGAAAAAATTAATGTAGTTGATCATTTCTCTGCTCCTGATTCAAAGAGCTTGCCGCCTTGAATTGCTGTAATTTTTGCAGACTCCGAAGCTTGATTCTGCAGACTTTTAGGCTCGGGCTTATGATCACTTCGATGAACCTCTGAATTAATCTGCTTGTCGAGAATAGTCAGCTTTCCCCATGATTGATCGTTAAAAATAGCCTCAACATTAAGCGGATCGGTTTCACTGTATACAAGCTCTACTTTCTTGCCTATGAGACCTGTCGGCGCTTCGAACAGGTGTGAGTTCAACGATACGCTTCTGTCTTTGTTTACTTTGCGCCACACTCTGGTTCTGAAAAATGATTCCATATCTGGCGGAGCTTTTCTGATCAGATGAATGCCGTCAAGATACCTTGCTAAAGGCGCTTTACCTGTAGAACTATGCTTCTTGTCATGATATTCTTCCACCCATTCTTCCAGCCTGAGATTTAGCTCATTGATCGTAAGGCCGGGTGTAAGTTTCGGCAGAAAGCACATTCTGACAGTTCTGAACCATCTTTCGATTTTACCTTTCCCCTCTGGCGTGTATGGCTTTGCATGCAACAGAGCTGTGCCAAGCGATGCCAGAGAATATTCCAGTTTATGAGCCTTAAAATACGGGCCATTGTCTACATAAATCTTCTTTGGCAGGCCTCGTTTGGCAAGTGCTGTTTTCAAGCACTCGATGAAGCAGTGAAGGTTTTCTGACAGATAAAACTGGGCATGTGTTATAAGCCTTGAATGATCGTCGATGAGGGCGAATAAAAAGGTTTTGCGATTTCTTCCTGAATCGACAACAGTCGGGCCATGCATGCAATCACCCTGCCACAGATCGTTTGGCAGTTCAGCCTCGAATTTGCGCCTGTCTTTGGCAGTAGTGGTGTCGATTGCAATGTGCTTTTTGATAATTCGGTAAATTGATGCATTAGATATTTTCAGATCGGGTGAAATGACCTTTTTGGCTCTGGCGATATCTATCAGCACGGGTAAAGAGGCCTCCGGGTTATCTCGTTTCATATTTACCAGTGCCAGCTCAACTTCTCTGGGAAGCTTTCTTGAAGTGCCACGATCTTTTCGAGATATGGGCATCAGAGAATCCAGAGAATTGCCGCTTTTTTCATAGCGAGACAGCCAGTTGAGAACTGTTGCTTTTGAAAGACTGCTTCGCCCCGAGTATGGAATTTCCCATTGCTTGGCGCAAATTTCCCGTAACAGTCTGCTTCGGTGGCCCCATCCTTGATTTTTAACACCAAGAAGCGGGGTAATTACGCCGAATCTGAACAGAGCAATTTTTTTTCTTCGATCTTCGTCCATAAAAAACCTCCATTTTGATGGTTTTAAATTAAGGCGAAGGCCCGCAATCTGTCACCGGGAAAGGCAGGTGGAGAGCTTCAGAAAAGTAATTCGTCAAAAAATAAACCAACCAGAATGGCAATGATTGCTCGAACGGAATAAAGGCACTGGTCAAGGCATTAAACATTGTAACAGGATCATCGAAATCAACATTCCCGGGACGGCAGATCTTGCGCTTAAAAGTGAAAAGCCAGTATCGTTGCCGTCTTGAGCAAAAATCAAGAAACCAGAAATCGAAGACGATTTTGGTGGCAAGCGAGAAATAAATCTTTAAAGCAGAAGCCTGAACAAATGGCGTATAGCCTGTGGGGCGAATAGTATGAACGCTTCTACAGTCTGGGCATCGGTATTTTTTAACCCAAAGAGCTTTTTCGAAGCCGTCAAAATTTCTTGAGGCATAACCATGACTCCAGAGTCGATTTCCAAAACAGGATGGACAGCGCTCAGGGCGAGGCCATGGATATTCTTTTCCAAGGCTAAATAACTCGTTCAGGTCAACCGATAAATAAATTAACAATTATGAATTTCCGAATAGGAAAGATTGGGGTGCTGCGCTAACAGCACCCCTTTCACTTTTCGGTTAATTCAATCTGAGAATTTCACATTTTGTTCAAAAATGCCTGAGAAAAAAGGCACTTTTTAAACACTATAAAACGCTAAACTACA
>CAZQUE010000194.1:0-2938 GCA_964596185.1 uncultured bacterium
GCGAACGCTGAAGAAGTCAGACATGAATATGTGCTTGAGGTCGAGGGTTAGATTATTTCAATAACTTCAGCAACTTTTCAAAAGAAATCTCTGCCTGCTCTGCAACCTGAGTAAGAATCCCGTGTAAAGTCCCAACTCTTAACGGCGAGTGATTTGGGACGGAAAGATGTAAATCTCCATTTGTGCAGTTTCTTGTGGGACAAATATGACTTCCTGATGCCTGGTTACTTCATAACTCAGCCTTTTTAAAGCTCTTATAAGCTCCTCGCCGGAAATATTGCGAGGCAGTTTCATGCGGCGATCACTTCTTCCCTGACAAAATTCAATCTGATTATGGCCGGCTTGTCGCTCGTTTCGAAATGACAACTGACTGCATCTTTAATTTGCCGGCGCAGTTCATCAACGGTATCGGCTTCGGTAAAAATGGCCTGACCCAGCGCTTCGGCCTCGAACCCACCTTCAGGGGACTCTTTTATCAGAAAAATAATCTCTTTCATGCTTTTCAGCCCTATTTAAAACCTTCTATCGAATTTATGAAAGAGATACCGGTGCGTCCGGAAATCAACCGCATTTAAAAGGCGATTATGCGCGGCAATAAAAACATCCATCATTAGACTGCGCTCGTATTATATTGCAAGATAATTAGAATACAATCTAATTTCAGGTATAGTCATCCAGTAATGTATATTCTCAGGGCCGAGGCCAGAGAATATTTTTTAAATGTTTGAACCATTGTGTATTTCATAAATCTGAACTGTTTTCCGTATTCTTCCATAAAGACTTTACCTTCCATGGAAAGCAATATGCACCTGGTATTGAGACAGAACTTGATTTCTCCTTTTCTGAAATGTTCTCCCATAGCATACGAATCTTTCTGGAAAGCTTCTGAGCACTTATACTCAGCCATTTTAATCCAATCAGATGGCTCTGAATTACGAAGTTTATCCAGAACAGTTGTGTAATAAGATTTGTCAGTGTAAATCCGGGGATAAATCGCTTCAAGCAAACCGGATTTGCAGTGTCGATATTTGAATTTTTCATGTTTCGGAATTCCTCTCAGGCACGATACTAATAAATTTTAGGTTTCTTTTTGCCGTAAATTATGGTGACGAAAAAAATCAGTGCAACAGCCCGAAAAGCCACAAGGGAATTTTGTTGCCGACTCCAATTTCAATATCGTCTATAGCCAGAAATGAGTTCCTGGCTGAACTGATCTGAGAAAAGCCCTTGTTTTTCCCGCCAACTTCGATAACGGCATCACGATCTATGAGAAAGTCACCGCGAGCAGGGATTGTAATGGTATGATGCTGTGCAACCGCATTGAGAAAGAAAGTTTCACGAAGATTGCCAATATTCGGTTTATTGCCTCCGGCGATTGCATGAAGCTGGTTGGGATTATCGAGATAAATCTTCTCGGGCTTCGCAAGCTCACGCATGCCATGACCACTGCGAGAAACCGTTCTGATAACCTGACAGTCTTCAAGATACTTGAGATAGGTCTTGAGAGTTCGCTCATCGCCGATTTCTAATAGCTGCTTCAAACTCTTGAGATCTGGCGTAAAAGGAACACAGCCGGCAATAAAAGCCAGCAATCGCTTGATTTTCTGGATACTGGCACCGGTAAGATTCGGATAAATGGCAGGAAGATCTGATTCAATCACATAGTGCATGTTCTGCTCCAACGACAGATGATAGAGCCTTACGTCAGGAAACTCCTGAAAATAGGGAAAACAACCGTAAACGAGATAATCACGAAACAGCGCGAGAATCTTGTGCTGCCTGCTCTCAATGATCTCGATAATACCTGCTGCGATTTTCTCATGGCCATTCATAATTTCCGCCAGCGAATAAACCGGCAAATCAAGTGCCAGGCGAATTCCCACAAATTCCCGAAAAGACAGCCCCGGCAAAGAAAACAAACCGGCACGTCGCGAAAGATCATGACTGCCTTTGCGGATCTCAAGAGCAGAACTGCCGGTGGCAACGACCTGTAGCCCGGGAAAAGTATCATAAATGCTTTTGAGCTCTTTTGACCAGGTCGCGTATTTATGTATTTCGTCAACACATAACAGCCGACAACCAAGCTGCGAAAAGTGTCGAGCCGTCTCAAACAAGGATTTACCAGCAAAGGAAAAGTGATCGACCGGCAGATATAAAGCCTTTTCCGTCAAAAAATCACCTTCACAGAAATCAAGAAGATACTGGACCAGAAACACCGTTTTGCCTGCTCCGCGCTGACCGGTGATAATGCTCAACCTGCCGGAAAGCATTGATTTTTCGAGGCAGGATCTTCGATAATCACGCTTTAACATGCGCACAAAATAACGCGACAACTGCAAAATTTCTTCCATAAAACTCTTTCAAAAAAATAGTATTGCATTACTATAATAGTCTTTTTTCAATGGTATTGCAATACTATAATGTGTTCAATACCAACCCTTTCAACTTGCAGGAAAAGATTTCGTGAATTTCATCCTGATAACGAAGATCAGAATTGTTTTCAAAGTAACCGATTTTAATAAAAGCTCCGGTAAAATAACGCTCGGGGTCGTCGCAAAGCCGCAGATGACACACAGGTATTCATCAAGAGCGCGGGCGGGGCACATTGGCCCGCCCCCCCTACAATTGCGATACTTGCAGGGAATTTCCTGCTTTGCGGCCAAGCTGCCTGGTGTAAAAATTTTGAAATTCAGGCTTTTTTGCGGGATGGCAGCACTTTTTTCTTCGTGCCTGGCAGAGCTTTTGGCTTCTTTTTGCCGGCGCGGTATTTTGCGGCGGGTTCTTTTACCCGGGATTGATCAGGATTAAATTTTGCCAAAGACTCATAAATTTCCCGCCAGAAACCGGCATTGGGGGTCTTTGATTTTAATTGGTCGATTTTTTGCCGGGCTTTGGTGAAAGAAATTTCACCATCTTCCAGCAACTCTAGTATATTAAG
>CAZQUE010000195.1:0-2734 GCA_964596185.1 uncultured bacterium
CGGCGAAGACAATCCTGAATTGACCGAGTACGCCGAGAAGGCAAAGAAGTTCGACGAGCTTTCCTCTCTTATTCAGGCCAGCGGGATTTTGGCGGGTGGCGGTGATTCCAACGTAGTCGTCAATGGTCACCAGAACCACATCGTGGTAAATCCCGATACGAAGCGTCTGATCGAGGAAATCATGCAAAAAGACAAAGAGGAGCGCGAAATGATTCTCCGAATCCTTGAGCTTGAAAAGGACGAAAAGGAAAAGCTCCTTGAGTTGTACTCGGTTATCAATAAGGGCAAGAAATACGATGAAGACGAGGATTCTTCAAAGGGTAAGAAAAAGTTGCCACCTTCTAAATCAGAATAAAGCCTATGAAAAAGTATGTAGCTTATTGCCGTGTATCAACAAAAGCGCAGGCCGACATGGACAATTCGCTGCCTGCTCAAAAACGCATCATCACTGAGTACGCTCAGCGCAAGGAGTTTGAAATAGTCGATTGGTTTTCCGAAGCCAAGTCTGGCTTCAAGGGAAAGCGCACGGAGTTTCACAAAATGTTGCAACGTTTAACATCCCCTGAAATCGAAGGGGTTGTTTTTCATAAATTAGATCGCAGTTCCCGTAACGTCGCAGATTTTGCTTTGCTCGACCAGCTGGTCACTCAGCATAAAAAGAAAATGGTCGTCATTGAGGGTGAATTCGATACTAGTCGCGCGGCTGGCCGTTTGGCATTCCGCAATTTTTGTAACATGGCCGTCTGGTACTCAGAAAACCTCTCGGAAGAGGTGAGCACCAAGATGGAGGAAGTTCTCTTGAAGGGTTATTTCCCAGCGCCGCCGCCAATTGGTTACCGCAGTGGCATCAAGGGTGTCGATGACGATCATAAAAAGAAACAGGTCGACCCGAAAGTCGCCCCGTTTGTGAAGGAAAGTTTCAAATTGTTCGCGTCTGGCAATTATTCGGCCATGACGCTTTGTGAGTACATGCGAAAACGCGGCATGACTAATGGAAGTGGTAATCCGATCCGCAAAAGCATGTTTTATAAAATGCTCAGAAATCCGTTTTATCACGGCCTGATGATGTGGAGAAAGAAGGGTTCTGATGAGCCACTATTCTACGAGGGTAATCACGAGCCTCTTATCACGAAGAAGCTTTTTGATCAGGTTCAGGAGATTCTGGACGGTCGCACCCAGAAAAACAAAATGCAGCACGACTTCACTTACTCAAAGATGTTTAAGTGCGAGTGCGGTCGTTACATGGTCTCTTCTTATCACAAGACTCATATTTATCTTGAATGTCATAATCCTGATTGCCGCCAAACAATCCGTGAGGATCGTCTTGAAGACCAAATTGTTGCGTTTCTTGCCAAGTATGAGCTGGCTGATGAGTTTATTCCTTACGCCAAGGAAGCCATCGAGCGCCTCTCATCGAATATCCGCGTTGACAATGCGGCGAAACGCAAGGCTTTGGACTTGAAGCTCAATCAAATCGATCAACAGCTTGAAAAACTCAACAAGGCTGTTCTGGACGGCTATTTCACTTCGGAGGAGGGGCTTGCTCGCAAGAACGAGCTTATTGATCAACGTCACACGTTGCGCGCTCAAATCGGCGAAAAGGAGGATATGAAGGAGGATGTTCTTTGGGCACTCACTTTAGAGCTGATCCAAATCTTCGATTTCCTTCCTTATCGCTACCGAGAATTGAATCCTTTGGTCAAAAGAAAGGTTTTGAATGTTTTAAGTTCGAACCGCGAGCTCAAAGGTCAATTTGCCCTAATTCAAGCCATTCCTGCGATAGAAAAACTGAAAGCTGCGAATTATTTGATTCAAGGTCAAAAACTGCTCTTGAACCACGAACCAAATGGTGGTGACCCCATCAAAAAAGCCTTTCCTACAGCGGATAAAGTGATATCTGGAAAATTAAAAAACTCCTCCAAATCGGGAGAAGTTCTTTATGGTGGGCCCTCTGGGACTTGAACCCAGGACCAACAGATTATGAGTCCGCTGCTCTAACCACTGAGCTAAGGGCCCGAATTACTTTCGCATTATAAACCAAAAATTCTAGACATCAATCACTTTTTCACTATTTTCGGATTCGGAGATTGGTTTGCGGTGAATAACCGACCAGGCTTCTACAGGAATTCCGCGTAGACTCCAGAGCAATATAAAATAAATTATTGCCCCGAGAGGAATCGTGTATTTGATAGAATAATCGCGGATAATCCAGAGTAAAGCAAACATGCCTGCGCCGGAGAGCAGGATTTTTAGTGTGGCGGAAATGGAGATTTGGAATTTTAATTCCTTGTGGACGGAGAGCATGCTGAGTGTGAGTACAAGAATTTCGGATAATACTGTCGTACCAGCCGCTCCAAGAAACCCCCAAGTCGTGATGGCGAAATAATTTGCAATTACGTTGAAAGTAAGACAGATTGCATTGATTTTTAGCAATTCATTCTGGCGTTTTTGAGCGATTAATGTGAATCCGAAAACAGAATTCAGGAAAATGAAAATGAGTGAGAGTAGGAGAATATTGAGCGCCAAAGGAGAATAAGCGAAGTAACCTTCTCCTGGATTTTTCACGATAATGCCGATGATCTGAGGAGCCAATGCTAGCCCTCCGAAGAAGATCGGAACTGAGATCGCGAGTAGAAACCTCCAACAATAATCCACGATTTTTTTGCTCAAAGTTTCATTAGCAAGAGAGGCAGTCAGAAGTGGTAAAACCGCATTTAGAAAGTAAATCGGAATG
>CAZQUE010000196.1:0-2680 GCA_964596185.1 uncultured bacterium
AAATTTGCGTTCTTTTCATAATCACCTCTATATACATTATAGAGCCATGATGTATATTTGTCAAAAAAATATGCAAATTAATGGACAGTTTTGAAAATTAAGGGACGCCTTGCTTAAGTAACCGAATTTCTTTTGGTATGCCTGGTTTTGCGAGGTTTGTAAGCTGCGGGAGGCTCGGCGACTTTCTTCAGGTCTGGTAGCGGTAGCTGGAAATTTCCGGCAATTATTCCGGCAACGGTGAGATCTTCGTCCAGTTTTTCCCAGCGTAGGGCGTAGCCGTTCAGGCGCAGCTCAACCTCGGCAAGATCTTTTTCTGAGGCGTTTTTCAGCAGCTTGAAACGGTCGGCGGGGAAACCGATGATGCGCCCGTCGGTAAGTTCTATAAAAACCATCCGACCCTCAACCCAGGCGCTGATTGCCAACGCTTCAGGAATTTGCTCAGCTTTTTCTGATCTTCTGAAACTCATTGTATTTCTCAACTAACATTTTCTGGTGCTGGAATACCAACTTTTCAATCTCTCTGACGCTGTGCGGTGCCAACCCGATGTTGCGAGCCAGTCTGACCGGGAGGAGCCAGAACTTACACTCACCGTCGGGTGTTGCTACATGAATGTGTGCTGGCTCAAGACCTTCGTCTGAATAGAAATGAAATCGGAATGCTCCAATACGTAATACTGTTGGCATTTAGGGCTTTCTTCAATTGAATTGCAAAACAATTTTAACAGCTTTTGCAAATTGGTTCAACAGAGTCTGGGGGTGCTAAACCAGAATTCCGCGGGACACGATCCCGAATTCTGCGAATTCGGGTCATGTTCCGGAATTCTTGCTGTTAGGGGGGAAAACTTTTTTGCATTTGGTTTTCATTTCGGGAAAAGCAGTTGAGACAATTTCTGACCCGGCGTCGTAAACTTCCGGCGCGGCATATTTGCCATTTTTGCCGAGACTGTATACGGTGATGATGCGATTCGTCGGGTCGACGAGCCAGTATTCGCGCACGCCGTTTTCTTCGTAGTATTTTCGTTTTAAAATATGGTCATGACTTGCAGTTGAAGGCGATATGATTTCGACGACGAAATCAGGAGCGCCGAGGCAGCCGCGCTCATCAATCTTGTCGAGATCGCATATAACTGAAATGTCCGGCTGAACAACTCTGGTTATGTTACTATCTTTTTTTGATTTTCGGTATAGTCTGACGTCAAAAGGGGCGGCAATGACTTTACAGGGCTTGTCTTGAAAAAAATCAAAGAGCTGAAAAGACAGAGCGCCGGATATTTCCTGATGGATTGGCGTCGGTGCCGGGCCCATGTCGTAAAGCTCGCCGTCGATAATCTCGTAACGCTTGCCATCATCGATTTTCAAATAATCGGCGTAGGTATAGACTTTCTTTTTAGCTTTTCGCGTTGGTGCCGCCATTTGAATTTCTCCGTGCTTTTTTATTTATTTTACCTCTCAACATGACACAAAGTCACAAAGAAATTTTGGGGATACGATACTGAGTTTTTAACCAGAATTCCGCGGGACACGATCCTGAATTCTTCGAATTCAGGTCATGTCCCGGAATTCTGGCTTTGTTTCGAATATCTCGAAATTCCGTGGGACAGGTCACTGAACTCTGCGAGTTCAGCACATGTCCCGGAATTCCTGCTCTCTCGTGCTCAGTGAGGCCGAAGGCCGAACGGTGCTCGTGCGCGTAATCGAAACTAGATTTCCCGGGATTTTTTTACGGGCCGACAAATCATTTGCTGCTGTCGTTTGTTTTTCGGGTTTTGCGAGGTTTGTAAGCTGCGGGAGGCTCGGCGACTTTTTTCAGGTCGGGTAGCGGCAGCTGGAAATTTCCGGCAATTATTCCGGCAACGGTGAGATCTTCGTCGAGATTTTCCCAGCGTAGGGCGTAGCCGTTTAGACGTAGCTCAACCTCGGCAAGATCTTTGTCGGAAGCACCTTTTAGAAGTTTGAAACGATCGGCGGGAAAGCCGATTATTCGACCATCGGTAAGCTCAATAAAGATCATACGCCCTTCAACCCAGGCTCTTATCGCAAGCGCCTCTGGGGTTTGCTCAGCTATTTTTGATTTTCTGAAACTCATTGTATTTCTCAACTAACATTTTCTGGTGCATGAACACCAGCTTTTCAATCTCTCTGACATTGTGCGGCGCCAACCCGATGTTGCGAGCCAATCTGACCGGATGGAGCCAGAATTTACACTCTCCGTCAGGGGTTGCGACATGAATGTGCGGTGGCTCAAGACCTTCGTCTGAATAGAAATGAAATCGGAATGCTCCTATACGTAATACTGTCGGCATTTAAGACTTTCTTAAATTGAATTGCAAAACAATTTTAACAGCTTTTATGAATTGGTTCAACAGAGTCTGGGGGGGGCTAAACCAGAATTTCGTGGGACACGATCCTGAATTTTTTACCAGAATTTCGTGGGACACGATCCTGAATTTTTTACCAGAATTCCGTGGGACACGTCACTGAACTCTGCGAGTTCAGCACATGTCCCGGAATTCTTGCTTCAGGTCATGACCCGGAATTTCTCGTGCTCGTGCGCGTAATCGAAAAATGACATCGAAAACGATTGTGATTAAGAATACCAGACTCGCTGAGGACATTTTTGGGAAGCTGATTTTACAGGCGGTGGTATTCAGCTGTTGGCTCTTCGACCTTTTTTTCGCGG
>CAZQUE010000197.1:0-2574 GCA_964596185.1 uncultured bacterium
ATTCGGGAGAAAAAATGTCAGAAAAATTTTCGGGTCGCGACAGGATTTTTGCAGAAAAGTTGCAGGAATTGACCAGCTTCAGATTTGATGAGAAGGTGGCTGCAGTTTTTCCTGATATGTTGCAACGATCGATCCCGGGATACAATGCGATTATAAGCATGATCGAAACCCTGACCAGCCGGTTTGCCCAGTCTGGCAGCAATCTATACGATCTTGGTTGTTCGCTGGGAGCCAGCGCTTTGTCGATGTTGCAAGGGTTGCAGGTTGATGATTGCCGAATTATAGCGATTGACAATTCTGCGGCGATGATCGACCGTTGTCTGGAAAACGCCGCTAAACTGACAACCAAGGTGCCGGTTGATTTTATTTGTGCCGATATCGATGCGGTTAATATTGAAAATGCATCGGTTGTGGTTTTGAATTTTACATTGCAGTTTATCGCTCCAGAAAAGCGTTGCGGTCTTTTGAAGAAGATTTGTGATGGAATGTTGCCGGGCGGGGTGCTGGTGCTGTCTGAAAAGGTCAGGTTTGAAAACCAGCAGGTCGATGAGTTGCTCATAGATATTTACCACGCGTTCAAGAAGGCCAATGGTTACTCTGAGCTTGAAATTAGCCAGAAACGAAGTGCTTTAGAGAATGTGCTGATACCGGAAACGGTAAAAACGCACCGAGACCGCTTGATACGCGCCGGGTTTTCAAGTGCCGAACAATGGTTCCAGTGTTTTAATTTCATGTCAATGTTGGCGATAAAATGAGTTTTTTAGATTTTTCTTCTTTCTTTGCTGCTCTTGAAATCAACGGACTGGCAAATCTTTACCAGTCTTATGAATTGGCGTTAAGAAAAGTGCTTGAAGAAAAAGACGGAAATCTGCCGCGTTGGCAGGCAGCTTACGAAGCATTACCTGATCTAGAAACCGGTGAAGTTGATTTTGATTCAGATCTGGTCAGGGTTGGCAGTTCGTCAAAAGTTGATGCCAGGCAGCTGCAGATTCTGGAAAACTCTTTGCGGCATTTATGTCCCTGGCGTAAGGGGCCTTTTTCTTTTTTTGGTTTGCATGTGGATTCTGAATGGCGCTCAGATTTCAAGTGGCAGCGGTTATTGCCTCATTTGCCACCTCTCATGGGCCAACGTATCCTCGACGTCGGTTGCGGGAACGGTTATCATATGTTTAGAATGCTTGGGGCTGGTGCAGCAATGGTTCTCGGCGCCGACCCATCGATGTTGTTTCTTGCCCAGTTCGGAAGTGTGAAGAAGTATGCTCCGAGTGCTTCCTGTTATCTTTTACCATTGGGAATAGAAGAATTGCCTGAAGCGCAGGCATTTGACATGGTGTTCTCGATGGGGGTTTTTTATCATCGCCGATCGCCCTTCGATTTTTTACGTCAGCTAAAAATGCAGCTTCGGGCAGGTGGAATACTTGTCCTGGAAACTTTGGTCGTTGAGGGCGATGAAACTTCGGTTCTGGTGCCCACGGATCGTTATGCGAGAATGAAGAATGTGTGGTTTCTGCCTTCTTGTCAGGCCATGCTGCATTGGCTTCGAAAGGCGGGTTTTTCCGCGCCGGAACTTGTGGATATCTGCCCGACCAGTGTTGAGGAGCAGCGGACGACATCCTGGATGCCTGGAGAGTCTTTAAGAGAGTGTTTGAATCCGGATGATGATCGTCTGACCGTTGAGGGTTATCCGGCTCCGGTTCGGGCAATTTTCATTGCCCGTCGTTGAGAAAATTCCTGGTTGAAAACGCACCTATGGGGAAATCCTGAGTGAATTCGGTTGAATGCTTGCTCAATTAGTATTAGTATGATTTTCAGATAATTTGTCAGACAAAGTAGCAGATCAAAAATGAGGAGACAGGTATGTCCGTATACGAAAAATTCCGTGAAAATCAGTTCTTTCAAGAGTTCAGCGATGATGAATTGAGGATTCTCGCTGATTTTACCGAAGAAGAAAGCTTTGCCGAAGGTGAAGTGATTTTTAATGAGCAGTCACCGACGACAGCGGTTTATTTCATTTTGCACGGGAGAATTTCAATTTATCGATCGCTGATGGGGCATGCCAACTTTCTGACTATTCTTGAGAAGAATGACATTTTTGGCGAGGTTTCATTTGCAGATCAGCAGGCGCGTTCGGCCAGTGCCAACGCTCTGGATGAAGCGGTGGTAGCCAAATTCAATTATGAGCATTTTGACGTTATTCAAAATCAGAGTCCAGTAATTGGTATGAAGCTGCTGAAGGCGATCATGAAAGAGATTACCCAGAAATTTAGAGCAGTAAACTCTGGAATAGATCTAAAATCTTCTGAGCAGACAATAAGCGAACTGATATCTTCGAAGCAGAAGGTTAAGATAACCACCGAAAATGCTGAATATATCTGTGCAATCATGTATGCCGACAAAACTGGTTCCAATCCTTTCGTAAAGATTGACCTTTCAGGGCAGACGATTCTGATACCTTTTTCACAGATAAGATCTATCGCTTTACCGAATCGTTTCGGAAAATTTTAATTCGTTATCATCCAGAAAAAGCGTGCTTGAGCCGATAGGGATGCAGGCCTACTGTTTTACCCTGGAGGG
>CAZQUE010000198.1:0-2205 GCA_964596185.1 uncultured bacterium
TTCGATCAAGTCCCGGTTTTTTTTCGGCAAATTCAAGGCTGACACAGGCTGTGTGCCCATCAATCACGCCGACGCGATTACAATGGGCTGAAATCCTGATTGTTTCGTCATTAATGATCTTGTTGCCAGATATTTTCCCCATAATCTTCATTGGTTCAATTTCTGACTTGTCTTCTTCGCCGCCGATGAAAGGCACTAAATTGTCGAGCATGTCGAGAGAAGAAACTCCGGGGTATCCTGCCCCTGAAACCGCCTGCATCGTAGAAATTATCAGCCTTTTAACCGGATAACCTGCAGCGATCAAGGCGTAAACCGGGGTCATGTAACTTTGCAGTGAACAGTTGGGTTTTACCACGATGAAGCCCTTGCTCCAGCCGCGACTTTTCTGTTGCCTGGCGATAATTTCAATGTGTTGATGATTTATTTCAGGAATGAGCATTGGCACGTCAGCAGTGCTACGATTGGCGGAAGCATTGCTGACTACGGGGATATCATTAGCCGCATAGGCTTCTTCGAGGTTAAGAATCGCCTGCTTGCTCATTTCCAGGGCCGAAAACACGAATTTGCATTTTCCTGCTGCCAGTTCGGGTTGATTTGCGTCTTCAACCTGCAAATTTTTAAGCTGTTCGGGGATTTCACTTTGCATATGCCAGCGTCCTGAGACCGCCTCAGCATACGTTTTTCCGGCGCTGTTGGGTGAAGCGGCCAGATAACTGACTTCAAACCATGGGTGGTTTTGCAGCAGGGCGACATATTGTTGGCCAACCATACCAGTAGCGCCCAATACTCCAACTTTGATCTTTTTCATATTATTCTGCCTTTCAAGCCTTTATGAAAAACTTGCTGAACTGATTGCGGTTTCGAAGAAAGTCCGATGTAGCTCTTTGATACACAATTCGGCCTGTGAGTCATCGATGATAAAACTGATGTTCACTTTTGACGCACCTTGAGAAATCATCTGCACGTTTATGCCATGGTGATTCAATACATCAAAGGTTTTTTCGAGGATTTCGGAAGATCTTTTTACATTCCCAATCATGGTAACCATGGTTTTTCCAGTTTTGAAATGAACATTGGCAATTTTTTCAAGTTCATGTTTCAAACCTTCAATTGATTGAGCCTTGTGGTCGAGAGTCATGGAAATACTAACTTCGCTTGTTGCCAGCATATCGACCGAGATCTTTTCATCGGCGAAAATTTGAAAAACCTTGGCAAGAAAGCCGTGTTGCCCGAGCATGCGCGTGGACACAATGTCAACGACGGTGACATTTTTCTTGAAGGTAATTACCCGAACCAGCTCGTTTTCATCTTCAAGTCGACTCAATATAAGCGATCCAGGATGCTGCGGGTTATAGGAATTTTTGACCCGGACTGGAACATTGTTTTTCATGGCCGGTAGGATTGAGCGGGGATGCAGAACCTTTGCACCAAAATAGGCCAATTCACTTGCTTCTTCGAACGAGATATTCCGCACTGGTCGCGCACATTTAACCATGCGGGGGTCAGTGGTCAGAATGCCGTCGACATCTTTCCAGACCTGAATTTCTTTGGCCTTGATCGCTGTGCCGATTACTGAAGCAGTAAGATCGCTGCCGCCTCTTCCGAGTGTGGTTATGCTGCCGTTACGATCTTTTGCGATGAACCCGGTTACAACCGGCGAAAAGCGATAATCCTCATCGAGATGGCTGATATTTTCACAAATTTTTTCATAACTTTCATCGAGCACTTCAGCGTCGTTGAAAGTTGAAGTGCTGGTGAATCCCAGATCCCAGGCATCGAAGAATTTGGCGGGAAGACCTTGACGATTGAAATGCGCGGCGATGATTCTTACTGATAATCTCTCGCCAAATGAAACGAGGTAATCTCGGGTGCGTGGCGAGAACTCTCGAATCAGCGCAATTCCGCGCAGCAGACTTTCAAGTTCAGTTAGCAGGGGTTTTATTTCGTCGGTGGGCAGGTCGAGTTCGGCAGCTGTATCGAAATGAAGCTTTCTGATCGCTTTGATCGATACTTTGCCAAGCAACGCGTTCTCTGCTGCTGTTAAAAGGTTGTCGGTGGTACTGCCCATTGCCGAGGCTACCAGGACAGGTTTTTCTTCAAGAAATGATCGGCAGATATCGGTTAACTGCCTTATTCTTTCGGCATTGGCTACCGAAGTTCCACCAAATTTCATCACTATCATCTGTCGGCTCCTGATTTAAAGAC
>CAZQUE010000199.1:0-2201 GCA_964596185.1 uncultured bacterium
TCTGCGCCATGAACGCCAGGAATGGTTGCGCGGCGTTTGAAGGCACATTTTTCGGTGTAGCAGCGGGCACCTTTGAGGAAAAGCTGATCGCCTTCACGGCGACAAAGTCTACAAACTGAACCTGTATATCTAGCCATGGTATACCTCCATCAAACGCGGCGTCGCTTTGGTGGGCGACAACCATTGTGCGGAATCCCGGAAACATCTTTGATGCCAGTTACCTGCAAACCATTGTTCTGCAGGGCGCGAATTGCTGATTCACGGCTCATTCCGGGGCCAGCGACAAATACTTCGATTTCTTTCATTCCGAATTCAAGTGCGCGTTTGGCAGTGACTTCGGCAGAAACCTGGGCGGCATACGGGGTAGATTTTCTGGATCCACGGAAACTGTTGGATCCTGATGAAGACCAGCACAGTACATTACCGTTCATGTCGGTAATGGTAACGATTACGTTATTGAAAGTTGCCTGAATGTGTGCTTGACCTTTCGCTACTATTTTCTTTTCGCGTTTTTTGGTCCGCACTTTGGACTTACTTCCTGATTTAGCCATGTTATGCTCCTTTAAATCAGTTTACATCCTTAGAAACGGCTTATTTGCCTTTTCTAATGGCTTTTCTCGGACCTTTGCGGGTGCGAGCGTTAGTTTTAGTTCTCTGACCGCGAAGTGGCAGACCTTTTCTATGTCTGAGACCGCGGTAGCAACCGATTTCCATAAGACGTTTGATGTTCATGGAAACTTCACGACGAAGATCGCCTTCTACACGAAATTCGGATTCAAGGATCTTTTTGATCATTGAAATTTCGTCTTCGGTAAGATCTTTTACGCGAGTGTCGGGATTGATTTTGGTTTTTTCAAGAATCTGGCGTGAAGTTGTCCAGCCAATACCGTAAATATACGGAAGAGCTGCTTCTACCCTCTTGTTGCGAGGTAGATCGACGCCTGCTATACGAGCCATACTTTTCCTCCTGAATCTTAGCCCTGTCTCTGCTTGTGACGGGGATTGTCGCAGATTATGCGAATAATTCCACGACGCTTGATGATTTTACACTTTTCACAAATCTTTTTTACTGATGCCCTTACACGCATTTTCTTTCCTCCTGGAAAATTTTTACCGCATCCAGGGATCACTTGAAGCGGTAAACAATTCGCCCACGGGTCAAATCATAGGGTGTCAACTCAACTGTGACCTTGTCTCCAGGAAGAATGCGAATGTAATGCATTCTCATCTTACCAGAGATGTGAGCGAGAACCATGTGACCATTTTCAAGTTCTACCTTGAACATGGCGTTTGGAAGAGGCTCGAGAACCTTTCCGTTAACCTGAATGGTATCACCTTTGCTCATTTTTCGACTTTTGCCCTTTCTTTTTAACCCGCCTGGCAGGTTGAGGTAAGTATTTTCGGACCACTCTCAGTCACAGCAACCATGTGTTCAAAGTGTGCCGACAGTTTTCCACTCCTGGTGACTGCCGTCCAGCCGTCCTCTTTTATCAGGACTTCCGGGTCCCCATTCGTAGCAATGGGTTCGATTGCGAGTACCATGCCTACTTCGAGCCGCGGCCCCTGTGTTTCAGGACCGAAGTTGGGCACTGGTGGTTTCTCATGCAATGATCTGCCGATCCCATGGCCTACAAATCTTCTAACAACTGACAAACCCTGCGTCTCCACTGCTTTTTGAATTCCTTGTGAAATTTTTCCCAAAGTATTGCCAGCAATGGCGTTACAAATTCCTGCCGCTAAGGCGTCCTTTGTAGTCTTTATGAGGGTTTCTATTTCGGACGGGATATCCCGGCCAAGATAGACGGTCTCTGCCATGTCTGCGTAATAACCGAATTTACGGATACCGATGTCGATTTTCACCAGGTCGCCCTGTTGTAACACCCGGTTTTCACTGGGGATTCCATGAACGACTTCATCATTTACGCTGACACAGATAACACCTGGAAAGCCTCGATAACCAAGAAATGCCGGTCGGCATTTTTCCTGGGTCATTAGCTCCAGAGCATAGTCTGCCAGTTCTTTGGTAGAAACACCGGGTTTGGCCTGATGTTTAACCTTAGTAAGAATGACCGAAAGAATTCGGCCATTTTCCTGCATCAAATCAATTTCCTGACGTGATTTTAAGGAAATCAAGGCGAATTCAGTCTATCGATTATATCACAGATTTCCTGAAAAATCATGTCAATTTTTTTATTTCCGTC
>CAZQUE010000200.1:0-2136 GCA_964596185.1 uncultured bacterium
CTTCCAATGGCTATGGGTTGAGCAATCTTTATCACGACAGCGGACAATGGCCGGGGACAAATGGTAATCCTGACGCTGACGACGGCGTTTCAAGCTTTGGCAATGACTGGGCCGGTGAAATTTACGACATCGACGGCAACAATCACTATCCAAGTGCTGTGTTGCGTTATATCGGCACTCATTGTTACATTTTCGTTCCGGTAATGTATTTTCCGACCCTGCCAAGAGGTATTTCCTCAACCGAAGACCAGACACCGGCGGCGCAGGCAGCCTGGGGGCTTTATTGGCCGGATTCGGTATCTTTTTCCAACGGGCCTTACTATTATGCGCCCGATGCAAATGGCTCGGTTCTTGAACCCAGATTCATTCTCGGTGCGGACAAAAACCTTGCACGTCTGAAATTGAAAGAGCTTGCCGACACCTTCGATGGTGAAATCTATCCGAAAATGCGCGAAACATTCGGAATTGAACCTGATATCGATGGTGATCCGAAGATTTTTATTCTGCTCGATGACATTCGCGACGGCTCAGGCAGCTTCAGAGGCTATTTCTGGGCTGGAAACCAGTTTCCAAGAACTTCACAGTCAATGAGTAATGAAAAGGAACTGTTGAACATCGATATGTTTCCAAGCTTCTCGATGGCGACTTCCGACACTCTGGGTACGGTTGCTCACGAATTCGTGCATATGATCATCTTCAACGAAGGTTACTGGGTCGAAGATGGCCAGCTTTATGGCATGGAAAGATGGCTGGAAGAAGCTCTGACGCAGTATGGGCAGTATCTCTTCAACGGTAAGTATACAAGCAATGTTGATGAATTCATCAAATTTCCAGATACGATTCTGGCTGAAAACAGAATCTCTGAAGTATGGCTTGGGCCAAATCCTTTTGCCAACTATGGTGCATCATTCTTATGGATGTTTTACCTGGTCGAAAAATACGGCGGCTCAAACACTTCGAACTTTCTTCGCAACATTATTCGTAACCGCGAAGGAGGCATGAAGGCGATCGATGCAGTTCTTACTCCTTTTGGAACGGATTCGACCAGCGTTTTTGCCGACTGGGCCATTGCCAACTACCTTGACAAAACGAGGAAAAATGATGGCAGTATGCTCAATGACGGAAAATGGGGCTACAACGTCGACAACGATTTCAACACCACCAACGATCTTGGTGTAAATGAACGTCTGCCAGTTAAATTCTCAGAAAAGGTCATTTTGACAAGTCCGGTTACCGCCCGCTCCTCGAACGTCAATCCATGGGCTGCTGATTACGTTGAGATTTCAGGCAATACCGGAAATCTCAATCTGGGTTTCGATGGTGATGACCGCAGTCAGTTCAAAGCTGCAATCATTAAGCGGGGTCCCAGTGTCGATACCGCGGTTGAGTTCATTTATCTCAACGATAAGCAGGCGGGAAATCTGATCATTCAGAATTACGGTTCCGGCGGAACCTACGAAAACCTGGTGTTTGTGCCAATGGTTACTACCAACGGCAATTACACCAAGATGAACTATGTCTATTCGATGAGCTTTGACGATCTGAAAGTTGCGATTTTTCCGAATCCGACTTTTGAGAACTTCTTGCATATCATCGTTCGCACTGACGAAAAATTTGCCGCTGTGCCGAGACTGCAGATGACTTATGAAGGTGAACAGGGATATCTCACCATGGTGCCGGTAAATGATTCGACCTATATTTCAAACTATACCGTCAAGCAATCCGGCGAAGGGGTTATTGAAGCCAACGGCACCAATGCCAATGGAGTGATTCTTTCAAATTCGCTTAAATTTTCGGCGGTTTACTATCCCCCGGGCAGCGAAGGGCTTTTGAAGGCTTCTTTCGCCAGTCTGCGCGTTCCTTCCGGAAGTTTGCGACAAGGTGGCACGGTTCTGGTCGCTGCCCCGGAGAATCCTGCTTCATACGAAGGCATCAACAGGCTCTCTGCCAACTTCGACGTTGGTTTGCCGGTTGAGAAAACCGATATTCCAGTTGAGCTTGAGATTCCTTTGAGTAATCTGCCGAAAATAGACAAGGCCGGCGTCTATCGGGTCACTACTTCTGGCCCGAAATGGCTGGGTCCGGTTGAATTTGTTGACGGAAAAGCTGTCTGCAAGCTCGATACTTCCTGTAGCG
>CAZQUE010000201.1:0-2016 GCA_964596185.1 uncultured bacterium
ATCAACTGCCAGTTTCGATTGCTGTTCAAGCTCAAGCAGAGCATCAGCCAATACTTCAGGGCCAAGGTTTACCAGTTTAGCTTTTCTGTCAATTTCCAATTTGCGAATCTCCTGCCCTTACATTTATAACCGAAGCTGAGTATGCATTGCCCATGCAAAAATTAATTCTCCGAACGAAACACCGCGATTACTGCATTTATAGCTTTGAATGCAGAAATTTTTGAATTTCCCATCATTTAAGTCTCTTCGTCGCAAATTTGGAATTCAGGATTTTTTGCGAAATGGTTTCTTTTTGCCGGCGCGGTATTTTGCGGCGGGCTCTTTTACCTGCTGCTGATTTTTTCTCAGACTCTCGATCGCTTCGACCGACAATCCGGTATATTTGACTATTTTCTCAATCGGTTCATTGTCGGTGATCATTAAAATTGCAGTTTCAATCGACTTTTTTTCGAGGCCTTTTTCGAGGCCTTTTTCGAGGCCTTTTTCGAGGCCTTCTTCAAAACCTTCTTCTCTTGCTGTGTCGAGAGAGTTTTTCATGTCACGATAGACTTTGAGACTGTCTTCGTAACTGCGAGCCTCTTCGGGTGAAAGTTTAGCGATCTCAGCTGCAGCAAAAAGCTTTTTAAATAGTCGATCCTGAAATTTGGCCGGAATTTTATGCAAACGCTCAAGGTTCTTTAAAACATAAAGCCATTTGTCGAACCTGTTCTCAAGCTCTTCAAGCGCTTTATTGAACTTCGGCATTTCGAGATAAATAAAAGTCAGCTTGTCATAAAAAACCTTATTGGTGGCAATATCAGAAAGCTTAACATCGTAGCGCATCTTTTCAGGTTCAGCCTCATCAGCGTCGAAGATAAAATCAAGAATAGCAACGGTGTAAACAGCCTTCAGTTCGAAGTTCCAATCGCCTGCCTGAGCCTGCTCACTGATCGGGAAAGTAGAATAATATAATGCCCGGTCTTTGAAAAACTTCTGTTTTGTCTTTTGAATCTCAACAATAAACTTCTCGCCACGCTCATTCTCGCAATACAGATCGAAAACAGCCCGACGATCTTCTTCACTGCGCCCCAAATGCTCGTTTTTCAAATAAGTGAGCTTCTTGATTTTTCCCTGTTCAGCTTTGAGAAGCTGATTAAGAAAATCAATCAGCAGATCTTTGTTGTATTCTTCACCAAATAGCTTTTTAAAGCCAAAATCGGTGAATGGATTCAGATATTTAGCTGGCTGGGGCATCGACGAGACTCCAAATCTGGAATGCGAACCATGCCAGTATAGCTTTTTCCCATAATCGGGTCAAGGGCGCGAAGGTGCTGCTGCTGGGCCTGACCTTTAAAGAAGACGTCGGCGATATCAGAAATACCAAAGTCGTTGATATCGTTGCTGAATTAAGTGATTACCAGGTTGAGACCTGTATTTATGATCCTTATGCCAACGCTGAAGAAGTGCGCCATGAATATGGGCTGGAAATTTTGTCAGAGCTGCCGGAAGATGGTAGTGTGGATGCTGTGATATTGGCGGTGCCGCATAAGAAGTTTGGGGAGATACTTTCTGGTAAGGGAATTCCGCGGGACACAATCCTGAATTCTACGAATTCAGGTTATGTCCCGGAATTCCCTACAGGCACGATCCCGAATTCTGCGAATTCGGGTCATGTCCCGGAATTTCTCGTTCGGGTCATGCCCCGGAATTACTTCTAGAACGCCTGGGGGCGTTTTGTAAGAAGAGCGAAGAGCCGATACTTATTGATGTTAAAGGGTTCTTTGAGCCTGAAGCAGCGCAGAAGGCCGGGTTGAGGTATTGGAGACTTTAGTTTTAACCGCTCACTTCGACCTGCCGTGGCAGGCTCAGTGACCGTTAAGTTGCGGTATTGGCGGTTGTAAAGTTTTTTTCAGGCAACTTTGGTAGTCGGTTGATTCTGGATTACAATTCTTGGGTTAGCTGCTTCTGTCGGCACGGGTAACCCGGCTTCGCGCAGCAGCTTCACATGCTCGATCATTCCCCATTTTGCCTTATATA
>CAZQUE010000202.1:0-1927 GCA_964596185.1 uncultured bacterium
ATTGGCGGTTGTAAAGTTTTTTTCAGGCAACTTTGGTAGTCGGTTGATTCTGGATAATGATTCTTAAAACCCAAAAAAGTCGGGCTCATGAGTGGCCTCAATAATCAAAGAATACTATAAATCTACACGAACGAGCGTTTCCCAGCCCGGCTTTATGTAATATCTTATCGACCCTTTCTCTTTAAAAAGCTGAGTCAGGCTGCATTTTGCTCGCGCCATTTGCGAAAGTATCTTTGCATATCTACCAGGCCAGAAGTAGTGCGGGGACTGGCGTGGCGGAGTCCAAGTTCAAGCATGGCATCGACTAATTCGTAATCATAAACAAATTCTTGCAATTCTTTGGCTCGAATTTCAGCAAGCAGAACGCCCGTGCGCTTCCATTGCCCGACAATTTTCTCATTGATTTTCTTTTGCTCGTCATCAGAAATTATTTTTTCATCAGTCATCGGGCTTTCTCCAATATCTTTTTGACTCTCTCAATTATTTCCGGCTCATTCTTTAGTTCAGCCAACTCGGTAATGCGTGCCATAATGCGTTCAATGCCAAGGCGGCTCTGCTGTCTCAAAGCAATTGATTCGGCATCGATCCAGTCTTTTGGTCGAGCAGCAAAAGCCTTCATGATGAAAAGATCATCGGCACTGCAGACGGGCAACGACAATCCATCAGCAAAGGAACAGGGCGAAGCATTTTCCATCATTTCATGTTCAAACGGCAGCGCAGCAAATGTAATGTCTATTGCAACTCCGTTGCTGCTTTTTAAAAGAAGCACCCGGTTTGCAACAGCAAAGTCAAGGGCATCAGAAATACGACTTTCAAAACGCTTCAATATGCCCTCTGCAAATATGGCTTCTTTTCCGAAATCAACAAGAACGGCAATGTCTGCATCCTGAGTGAAACGAACCTCGCCCCATCTGATCACGGCAAGTCCACCAATGATACAATATTGGAAGTTCATGGAAGCGAGGTAATCGCAAACTTCTTTTGCTGCTGAAAACAGTTTATTCATTGAAATTTGTCACCCCCGGTCGAAATGCCCTTGAAATTTCATCTTTTAAAATAATAGCATAACGGGTTTTCAGCGTCGATGTCTGAATAATTATTTCATAACATGGGAATCGATACCCTCGAAGTGATACTGCTTCGAAAAGGAATTCCGCGGGACACGATCCTGAATTCTGCGAATTCAGGTCATGTCCCGGAATTCCCTACAGACAGGATCCCGAATTTTTCACCAGAATTCCGTGGGACACGTCACTGAACTCTAACGAGTTCACCACATGTCCCGGAATTCTGTGATCCGGAATTTCTCGTTCGGGTCATGCCCCGGAATTCCTGGCGATCTTCTGAAACAGATGCTCAGCCTCAGCGATTTCTTGAGCCGACAATCCGAGTTTTCTGGCACGAGTCTTCCAGCCGGCAACCAATTTTTCAGTTCGTTTAATAATAGCCTGTGCCTGCTCGACACCGAGACGATAAAATTTTGCCGTTTCAAGCAAAACCGCCATGTTCGGCTGGCGAGTATACAGACCCAGCGCAAGAACATGCTCAGTCTTTTTAAATGAGGGATTAAGGTCGAAAGCAGGTGCCAGCCGCCAACCACCTGGGGTTCTTATAAAGCCATGATTGCGCAGATGATCGTCACGATTGGCAGTGGCGACATTGAAAACGACTCTGGCAAAAAGAGCAGCAAGATCGTCAGCGATAAAATCCGGGTCTCCCCAGGTGGAAATAAATTCAGCCAATTCAAGATAGCTTGCATCTTCTGTATCCTGACTGCCGGTCATCGTCATTGCCGAGGCGAAAAAACGTCTGCTGCTGCCGACTCGATCGAATCGTTTAACCATAAATGTGTGATAGCCATTGCCAATTTTTATTAGACGGGCTTCCGGAACGACTATATCACAGGCAACAGCAAGTTCGTGCAGCA
>CAZQUE010000203.1:0-1880 GCA_964596185.1 uncultured bacterium
TTCGATCTGAAAAGTAAAACAATCATCCCGACTGCGATGGATATCGAGTTGGCGGAAGGCGAGTCATTTCAGCTGAACGAAGCAAATTCCGGTGTTGTAAATGCTGACGCCATGCTTAAAGTCATAAAATTGCGCTGGAAAATTGTATCTTCAGAAGGCCCTGTAGAGATTGAAAAGCCAGTAGCTTCCAATACTGGCCTGATTTTCTCAGGCTATGGTTGTGCTGAGGTCACCAAGGATATCGAGTTCATTTTGTCTGAACGCGGTGAAGTTCAAATGTCTTCATTTAAGCCCGAAACTTCGGCTCTTTACGCATTTTACCCGGTCGAAGGCCGCGCCGAACTTGAAAAAGTTTATCCCGGTCAGTTGGTAAATACCAGAAGATCACTGACCTTTAAAAGAATAGAGTTTAAGATTAAAGGTCAGCAAAGAATCATTCAGAATGAAGCCGGCTGCAATCTGGAAAACCCGGTCATACTCTGTGAATCTGTCTTGTGGCCAGCATCATCACCGCTTGAAATCAAGTCGGTGCTTCCGATCATTGCGACTGAAAACCCTGTTAAAGATGATGATTCGGATGATGGCGAAGACGATGATGACGACGATGGGGATGATATCAACAGCCCGATTCTTGAGTATATAAGCAGATTCAATTTTTATACCAGGCCATGGCCTGAGCCATGCCTAAAACAGCTTTCATGCTATGCAATGTTTTTGCCATGGGAACTTCCGAATGATTCTGAAAAATCAATAGAATCTGATTATGGTATATCTTTCATTTCACCGTTACCGCCGATGCCGGTTTTTAAGGCAGAAAACGTTCTTGAGTTGAAACTTGAACCATCACAACCACAAAAGATTCCCGATGGTATGGTAGTTGAATTCAAAGCGGCAATGACGCCTCGGCCAGGCCTTGGCGAAGGAGTGCTGTCTGATGCATTTTCGGATGTTGCGAAAATTGATGTTCTTGATGGCTACAAAATATCAGAATTCAAGGGTGTAGAATGGCTTGAAGATGCTGCCTGGTTAAGCGATGATGACTGGGGCTCGGGGAGAATTCGCGCCAAAGGGAAATATTCTCACATTTTCAATCCGGTAAAAGGTATTGGCAGCTATACCATGCGCTGCAGATTCGATTTTAAACTCAAAGAGTCGATAACTGACGACTCTTGTCCGGCGTTGCCGGAAACCGGTGTGCCGGTAGAGGCCTTACCGGATCTTCGTATTTTATCACCAATCAATAAGCTTGTTTACCCTCTGGGTGTTTCGGTTAAAGTAACAACAACAATGGATAAGAATGCCGATCTTTGGCGGCAGATCAAATGGACGCTCAATGGCAAACCGTACGAGCATGGCCTTCAGGAACCGCCATTTGAAATTAAACTAGATCATGAAGGCGAATTTCTTATTGAAGCCCAGTTGAACATTGCGCATCCGATAACCGGGTTGGACATACCCTTAAGCAGTCTGGCTAAAATAGTGGTTCAGCCCCTCACAATAGCTTTTGATCCTGCAAAAAAAGTAGTTAAATTCAAGCAAAATAATGGTGTGCCATTAAAGCTTATGGTAAAGGCAGGCGATTTTGAGGCAAAGACTGTCAAAGAGCCATTCTTATGGCACAAATCAGGCCAGCAGGCAATCGTTGATTCGGTTGAATGGGCTTTCTTTAAAGAGCCAGATGCTTGCGTTTCTGCTGATTTAAATACTCTAGACCTGCAAAAAGAGCTAAATTTCAGCAAGCCTGGTGCCGCGACGGTTTTGGCAACGACAACCCTTCGGTTAGCTGATGCAAAAAACCTTTTTAAGCAAGAGCATAAAGATTTTCCAAACGATGTATTCGAAGAACCTGTTTTTACTTTTCCAGGCGCAAGAAGCGATCT
>CAZQUE010000204.1:0-1803 GCA_964596185.1 uncultured bacterium
AAATGTGCCGGTAGAACTTCAAGAAGCTTTACCAGATAGTAAAGTTGCTCAGAATCCCAGCGCCCGCCATTGCTTTTGATCCCTCCCTCAATCTCGAAACCCATCTTTTTGAGTCTCGCAATTAGACTGGCTGGGCTGTCGGTTATTCTGGCGACCGCATTTACAGGTTTGCTGACAGGTTTTACAACTGGTTTTGTCGATGGCTTTGCTACTGGTTTCGCAACTGGTTTGCTTGTCGGGGTCGGCTTTGTTCTGACGACAATGCTCTTCTTTTCTGGCTTTTTTTCCTGACTGGATGGTGCCGTCGCCTTGTTGCTGCCGACCTTGAGAGTTCTGACAGTAATGCTGCCAGCAGATCTGCCGAGGTTTTTCGCAAATTTTGCGGCAACTATTCTTACATTTATACGCAGATCGATAATTTTCGCGGACTTAACCTGCTTGAGCAGCTTGAAAATATCTTCCATCAGCCGGTTTTCGATGTCGGGCTGATAGACTTCAACGACGTTTTTTTCTGCCTCACCCCTACCCTCTTCAGGTTTAATTTCGTTAAAACTGCTGCTGTTTGCCGCCTCTTGGCCCGCTTCGTAAATGCTTTCGATAAACGACTCGCTTGCGGCCGACAAATTTTGATTGGTCGCGAAAAAAAAGATAACCGCCAGCGCCAGAATCATTTTTACTGGCCTCATATTCGCTACCTCCTCGGGTTTACAGGCCCATATAATTTTGTGCCTGGGTTTGTGAATTCTTGTTCAACGAATTTTTATCTAGTCCTTAGATGTCCCTGTAAATTATGTTCCGGAAATTCTCGGAAAATTTCGGTATTTTTGAAAATTTCTAAATTCTGGAACTGGACTGCAAATAGCTACTTTACAGTCTCTGACCAAAAGAATATATTTAAGTATATATTTTTGTTCGGGAGGTTCAGATGACAAGAACTGCCAAGATTTTTATGAATGGACAGAGCCAGGCAGTAAGGTTGCCAAAAGACTGTCGCTTCAAAGATTCCGAGATTTTAATAAAAAAAATTGGCGATCTGGTGGTTTTGTATCCTTGAAAACTGGTCTAATGATTGAGTCTTCGTCCCAAAAAACATAAACCCATTTCAGGCCCCTGGCGGCCAATTTCTGACGAGGGAATACTGGTCTTGGCTTTGCGGCGAGGCGCGGTGACTGTTGCTTGCCCCGACTCGCAATTCCTGCAGTTTTTTCAGCGGGTCTTCTTCACCATGGCGGCGCAGCCAGCAGCCAACAACTGCGCCGGTGCGGCCCAACCCACCCCAGCAATGAACATAAACAGGTCTGTCATTGGCGATTTCTGCATCAATAACATCAAGTATTTTTTTCATAAACTCTGGGGTCGGCGCGGTAAAATCGCGAATCGCCAGGCGCTGCATTTCAACTTCGGCATTGATGGCTTTTGCCGCTTCGATGTAACTGTTGAACGGCTGGCCCAGCTGGTTGGTTTCATTTGCTTCCATCAAGTTGATAAAGCAACGCACACCCCAATTCTTAATCGGATGCTCGAGCACTTTGGAAATTTCAGACGGCTCCGGTGAAGACGGGATCGGCCCCGCGTAAAATTTCCCCGGTGAAACGGTATACATACGATTGATTATACTCTCACACATTCTTTCCCCTCCATGGTTTTGCTGTTTGCATTATTCCTTGCCCTGGGAAGCAGCGGCTTTAAAATAAGACTTAAGGCTTCTTTTTTTGATCAATATGAATATGATGGCATAAGCAGAAAGTCGGCAAGATTTTTATGTATGACACCATCTACATTGTCCTTCCAGAATTCTTCCAT
>CAZQUE010000205.1:0-1757 GCA_964596185.1 uncultured bacterium
TTTTGAAAAGTTAAATTTAAAAAATAATTTGTAATTTTGTCAGTGCGGTTTAAAATTTTGGCAAAACGCCTGAAATTTTTCCAGGGTTTTCGCCGGGACATCTGGCCGGGAAAAAAGTTGCTGTTTTCAATGCCATACAAAAGCTCATTGAAAAAGAACAAATTGTGAAAATCAATTAGCTTTACCATAGTGTGATTTTATTAAAATATGGTAATATTTGTGAGCAAAACCAGACGAAAACCATGCAAAAAAGGGATAAATCTTGATCGAAACAATTTTATTTTTTGTTTTACTGTTAATTGGCTCAGCCGTCTTTTCTGGCACTGAGACTGCTTTTACTTCATTGAATGAATTAAAGGTGATGAATGAAAAAGAGGGCTCGGGATCTAAGAGACTGCTTGAAATGCTGCGGCAAAAAAGCAGCGTAATCGCGGCAATTCTTGTCGGCAATAACATTGTAAATACGGTTTTGGCGGTTTATGCCGGTGCTTTTTTCGACGATGTTCTGGTTAGTTCCGGGGTTCTTTCTGAAAGTACGGGCCCTTTGGTCGCTTCGATAGTTACGATTCTTTTTCTGTTGATTTTTGGCGAAGTCATCCCCAAGCATATTGCCGTTACCTTTAGCCGTTTCTGGATGAAAATTTTTTCCTGGCCTTTATGGACCGTGGTAAAGTTGCTGAAGCCGGTTACGGCAGCAATGGATGCGTTTGGCCGAATGCTGATAAGCCTTTTGCCAATTTCTGGTGAGGATGGCAATTCTCCCAGCATACAGGAGCTGTTGATGATGGCCAGATTTAGCGCAAAAGCCGGCCACATAGATGAAATCGAGCGAAAGTTGGTCGCAAAGGCCACGCGATTCAATGATTTAGAAGCGAAAGATGTTATGATACCTCGTCGCCAGGTGGTCAGCGTGCCGGCGACTACCAGTTATGCCGGGCTTCGCGAGATTTTTCGCGAGCATTTATTTTCGAGAATTCCAATTTTCAGTGAAAGTGAAGATAATATTGTTGGAATCTTCAACATCAAGGAGTTGCTTACCTTAACTGATGAACAACAGCGCAATTTCGATATCCAGAGGCACTGTCACGAGCCGTTTTTTGCGCCAGAAAAGGTGAAGATAGGTCAACTACTCGATCAGATGAAGAGTCGAAAAATGCATATTTGCGTTATTGTTGATGAATTTGGGGCGACTGCCGGAATCATCACCCTGGAAGACATTGTTGAAAGGGTTTTTGGCTTGATTCATGATGAATATGATGAAGAAGCAACGCAGACGATCAGAAAAATTGATGAGAACCATTTTGAAGTGAGGGGGCGGGCATCACTAGAAGAGGTTGAAGTGGCTCTGGACATTGAATTTGCCGAAGAAATCAAGCGTAAAGTCGACACGATAAACGGACTGGTAACCATGCTCAAAGACGATTTTCCCAAAGAAAGAGAAGAAATCAGATACGAAAATCTTCTTTTCAGGGTTATTCAAACCAAGGGCATGCGGGCCAGCCTGTTAAGCATTGAGAAAAGCAGGAATTAGTCTATTTTTTTGCGACGTTGAGTTCCCGGCCGAAATGGTTTAAAATCAGCACAAATAAAACAACGAGGTATAATCGTGGCTGATAAATATATTTTTACCATGCTTGGTTTGAACAAGTTTTACGGAACCCGCCAGGTTTTGAAAGACATCAACCTTTGTTTTTTTCCCGGCGCTAAAATCGGCATCGTCGGCGCGAATGGCGCTGGTAAAAGTACCATTCTCAAGA
>CAZQUE010000206.1:0-1749 GCA_964596185.1 uncultured bacterium
ACCGCGACGATTCTTCCTTTTCGCCGCGGTTTAAAGGTTATTCTCAACAGTACGAATGCCCCGATTATTCCAGCCTACATCGATAATCTCTGGGGTAGCATATTTAGCTTTTGTGGCGGACGCTTCATTACTCGTATTCCTCCTTCATGGCGTCGGAACGTCGGACTGATTTTCGGAGAACCCTGCCCTGCTTCTATTTCAAGTGCAGAATTGCGTAAAGCTGTTGTCGATTTGGGGCCAAAGGCATGGGATTTACGAAAAAACTATGAGCAACCGATACACCGACTGTTTATTCGAACGATGCGCAGCAAACCTTTGCATCATTCATTTGGTGACATTAAGGAACCTTTTGTATCGAGACTGAAATTTCTTGTCAAAACCATCGCGATCACTCGTGCTGCCAGCAAAGTGTGGGAAAATCAGCAAAACGTTGGAATCATGATTCCGACGACTCCTGCTGCAGCCATGCTGAATATTGGCGCGGCGATTGCCGGAAAAACCAGCGTAAATCTTAATTTCACCGCAGGCCGCAATTCAGTGCGTTCAGCAATCCGGCAGGCTCAAATTAAAAGCGTTATTACTGCCCGGCCGATCGAAGAGAGATTTCCAGGGCTTTTGCCAGATTCGGTCAATAAAATCTTCATTGAAGATCTGGCCAGAGATATTGGTTTTTATGATCGCATTTTCGCGTCTTTTATGGCCGTTTTTGCGCCAATTTCATTTATTGAAAAGATTTGCGGCAAGGATCATGAAATCTCTCTCGATGACCCTCTTACCATAATTTTCAGCAGCGGTAGCACCGGTGACCCGAAAGGAGTCGTTCTCAGCCACTTTAACTTATTGTGCAATGTGCGACAGACGGACCAATATCTCAAGCTGGGCTATAAAGACATGGTTCTTGAAATTTTGCCAATGTTCCATTCATTTGGCTATCTTGGCATGTGGATGGCCGTTGCCGTTGGATTGCCGGCCATTTTTCACCCGAACCCTCTCGATGCTCAGGCCATCGGCGAAATTTGCGAAAAATGCCGGATAACCTTCTTTTTTGCAACTCCAACTTTTGCTCAGCTTTATTTGCGCAAATGTCGACCCGAGCAATTCGGTTCAATCAGAAATTTGATTACCGGTGCCGAAAAGCTATCTCTAAAAGTCGTTGAAGCCTATCATAAAAACTTTGGCATCACCCCTGTTGAGGGATATGGAACCACAGAATGCTCTCCAGTTTTATGCATAAATGTGAACAATTACCGCGATTCAGGTCTATGGCAAATTGGTTCGCTCCAAGGCTCTGTTGGGCAGCCCGTTCCGGGAATTGCCGTTAAAGTTGTCGACCCTGAAACCTTCAAACCCCTTGGTTTCGATAAGCCTGGCCTGCTTTTGGTTAAGGGGCCGAATGTCATGCAGGGCTACCTCAATCTTCCAGAAGCGACTGCCGAGGCAATCGAAGATGGTTGGTACAACACCGGTGACATTGTCGTTCTTAATCAAGAAGGCTTTATAACAATCACCGACCGCCTGGCAAGGTTTTCGAAAATTGGCGGAGAAATGGTTCCCCACGGGGTGATTGAAGATTTGTTGCAAAATCTTTCTCAGGAAGAAGCACGCGTTTTTGCAGTTACCGGCGTTCCTGACGAGAAGAAGGGCGAAATTCTCGTGGTTCTTTATACAATTGAACCGGAAAAAATTCCAGCGATTCTCAAAGTAGCCGCCGAGTCTGGTCTGCCCAATCTCTTCCTGCCAAAGCCAGAG
>CAZQUE010000207.1:0-1577 GCA_964596185.1 uncultured bacterium
ATCAGGCGCCCGCTTTCATCGAGAGGCGCAAGGCGTGAGGGCATGGTGGCGAAGTTAAGAAATGCTTTGCGATAAATGGGCGCATAGGCGCGACTCAGTTCTTTGCGGCCGCGAAAGACGTTTGCTCCCCCGGTGCCTTCGTATTTTATCCGCGCACGAATATAGGAATAGACGCGAAGCTTGTTACGCACCGGGTTGTATTGAACCGGAAAAACCTGCAGGCGAACGCCGCGAACTTCTCTGAAAATGAAGGGATCAGAAATACGGGCAATCTGACTGGTCGCCGGGAACCATCTGTCTTTTTCATAGCTTGGGCCTTTGGTAAAAGGCACCTTAAGAGGATTGACATTGCGGTTGATCGCGCCGCGGGAAGGAATTATCGATCTTTCAAGGGCTACTTCGGTGTATTTGCTTTCAAGGATTTCGAGTCTGGGGCGACCATCTTCAGAAATCATCACCAGACCGGTCATGGTCGGCAAAGCCGGGTCGCCTTTGCTGACAAGCAAACTGGCGTGTTGCATGTACAGGCCGGTATAATCGTTTCCGCCAACCGAAAAATCGACTTTGCCAAGCTTTGGCACCTGAACATGCACATCTGCCTGCAGACTGCGATCAGTATCGACGCGAATCTGGGCAAATAGCGAAACAGAAGACAATAGAAAACAAACGAAAACGCCGATCAAAAATGTTTTGCAGGTAAGTTTCATTGTTCGCCTTTCCACTCGGAAATATATTCTGAAATCATTTTATCACAGACATTTTTGACTTCCCAGAGTTAATCGACTTTAAATCTTTGTTGCTTCAAAAATGCGAAAAAAATATAATTTCTGGCAGCTCTGCTTATTCTGGAAGGAAAAAACATGACCGAAACCAAACCGGCTTTCAAAGTTCCGCACACTCTGGTAATCATCTTTTCATTGATTTTGCTCGCATCTCTGGTGACGTATTTGATTCCAGGCGGGAAATTCGAACGCATCGAGAAGCAGGTTCAAATGGGCGAAAGCCTAAGCACTCGCGAAATCGTCGTGCCCGGCTCATTCAAAGAAGTTCCGGCTAAACCACAAAATCCATGGATGATGCTGGGAGCGATCATGAAAGGCATGCGCCATCATTCAGCGGTCGACATAATATTCTTCATTCTTTTGATTGGCGGAGCTTTCGGCATCATTACCGAAACGAAGGCAGTTGAGGCCTCGCTGTCTGGTCTGGTGGGGTTTCTCGGCAAAAATGACAAATTGATTATTCCGGTAGTAATGCTGGTTTTCTCTTTGGGAGGCGCAACTTTCGGCATGTGCGAAGAAACGATTCCGTTCGTGGCCATGGCCGTGCCGCTCGCTCTGAAACTTGGTTACGATTCGATCACCGGTGCTGCCATGGTCTATCTGGGCGCAATGGTCGGCTTCGCCACTGCCTTTCTCAACCCGTTCACCGTCGGCATTGCCCAGGGGATCGCCGAAGTTAAACCATTCTCAGGCCTAAGTTTCAGATTCGCTCTCTGGCTTGGTTTCACTCTGGTTACCATCGGCTGGGTTATGCGCTATGCGTCACGAATCAAGGCCCATCCTGAATCCAGTCCG